>NZ_JBIRXZ010000008.1:0-104115 GCF_044389385.1 Isoptericola sp. NPDC019571 | reverse complement strand
TGCCCCCCTTATACCGCCGGCCCCCCCCCCCCCGGGCCCGGGCCCCCCCCGCCCCCCCCCCCCCCCCCCCCCCTCTCTATCTCGGCGAGGAGCCTTCTCTATCTCGGCAGGGTTCAGAGGGCGAGGTCGAGGCGGCCGTCGGGGGAGGAGCTGGCCAGCGCGCCCTCGCGGCGCGGGATGCGGCCGGCCCCGGCGGCGAGGCGGCCGGACTCGACGGCGAGGCGCATGGCGTGCGCCATGCGGACCGGGTCGGCGGCGCGCGTGACGGCGGTCGCGAGCAGCACGCCGTCGCAGCCGAGCTCCATCGCGAGGGCGGCGTCGGACGCCGTGCCCACCCCGGCGTCGAGGACGACGGGCACGCGTGCGGCACTCGCGATCGCCTCGATGTTGCGCGGGTTGAGCACGCCCAGCCCGGTGCCGATGGGGGCGCCGAGCGGCATGACGGCGGCGCACCCGACGTCCTCCAGCCGGCGCGCGAGGATCGGGTCGTCGTTCGTGTACGGCAGGACGACGAACCCGTCGCGCACGAGCCGGTCGGCCGCCTCGACGAGGCCGATCGGGTCGGGCAGCAGGGTGACGTCGTCGGCGACGACCTCGAGCTTGACCCAGTCGGTGCCGCACGCCTCGCGCGCGAGCTGGGCGGTGAGCACGGCCTCGGTGACCGAGAAGCAGCCCGCCGTGTTGGGCAGGGCGCGGATGCCGAGCCGCTCCAGCAGCCCCCAGATGCCGCCGTCCTCGGCGCCCGCGCCGCCCGGGCGCACCGCGACGCGGCGCATCGCCACCGTGGTGAGCCCGGTGCCCGACGCGACCAGCGCGTCCTCGAGCGTCATGAGGTTCGACGCGCCGCCCGTGCCCATGACGAGGCGCGAGCCGATCTCCGTGCCGGCGACCACCAGGGGGTCGACGAGCGGGTGCGCGAGCGGGCGGGACGTGGCCGCGGCGTGCGTGCTGGTCATGCTTCCTCCGTGCTTCGTGGTCAGGCTTCGTGGTCAGCCGCCCTGGACGGCGGTGACGATCTCGACCCGGTCGCCGGGAGCGATCCGGGTGCCGGCCCACAGGCCGCGGGGGACGACGGCGTCGTTCACGGCGACGGCGATGCCCTGCACGGAGCCGTCGGCGACGAACGCGGGCACGAGGGCCGCGACGACGGCCTCGACGCCGTCGCCGTGCGGCCCGTCGAGCGGGTAGGCCTCGCCGTTCACGACGGCGGTGCGGGTGGCGGGGGCGGCGGTCATCGGGCGGCTCCTTCGGGGAGACGGGCGGCGGGCGCGAAGCGGCGCGGGTCGGCGGCGGACAGCGCCGGGTCGGGGGGAGGCGCTCCGGTCAGCACGGCCACGACCGCGTCGGCGGTGAGCGGGGCGAGCAGCACCCCGTTGCGCCCGTGCCCGACGGCGGCGAGCAGGCCGGGCACCGCGGTCGCGCCGACGAGCGGCAGGTTGTCGGGGGTGGCCGGGCGGGCGCGCGGCGTGACGTCGACCAGCGCGGCCTCGTCGATGCCGGGCACGAGCGCGCGGGCGTCACGCAGCAGCGCGAACACGCCGCCCGCCTCGGCGCGGCGGTCGTCGGGGCGCTCCTCGCTGGTGGCGCCGACGACGATCTCCCGGTGGCTCGGCCCGGTGCCGGGCCCCGCGCCGGTACCGGGACCCCGCGGCACGACGTACACCGGCCGCCCCTGCACGGTGCCCCGCACCACGTGCTCGAGCGCGAGGCCCGGGCCGGCGTCCAGGCGCAGCGTGGCGCCCTTCACCGGCCGCACCGGGACACGCACGTCGGGCACGCCGTCGAGCAGCGACGCCGTCGCGACCGCGCCGGTCGCGACGACGACCGCGCCCGCGGCGTGGCGCGCGCCCGCGTCGTCGTGCACCGCGACGACGCGGCCCGCGCCGTCGCGCTCGAGCCGCGCCGCCGCGCGGCGCACGAGGGCGCCGCCGAGAGCCTGGACGAGCGCCGCGTGCGCCCCTCGCGGGTCCACGGCGAGGTCGCCCTCGACGACGGCCGCCCCGGCGAGCCGCGGCCCGAGGTACGGCTCGCGCCGCCGCGCGTCGGCCACGGAGACCTCGGCGGAGGCGAGGCCCCACTCCCGGTGCAGCGCCAGGACCCGGCGCAGCAGGGCGAGGTCGTCGGCGTCGTACGCGACGGCGAGCGACCCGGCGCGCAGCAGGGGGACGTCGCGCCCGGTCGCCGCGGCCAGGCGGACGGCGAAGTCGGGCCAGAGCGCGGCCGAGGCGACGTTGAGGCGGGCGAGCTCCCGCTCGCCGAAGTCGGACTCGCTGACAGCCGCGAGCATCCCCGCCGCGGCGCGGGTGGCGCCCTCGCCGGGCGACGGGTCGAGCACGGTGACGAACAGACCGCTCGCTGCGGCGCGCCAGGCCACGGAGAGGCCGACGATCCCGCCGCCCACGACGACCATGTCGGACAGGGTGTCGGACAGGGTGCCGGACAGGGTGCCGGACAGGGCGTCGGACGGACTGCTGGGCGTGGGCATGTGCGCTCCCTTCGCTGGCATGACCCAGATCAGGTTCGACGGTCGGCTCCTACGCCCTCTCAGCCCCGAGCGGGGCTCCCGTGCGCGGCCACTGTAACCCGGGCCGTGGTTACCCTGACCGGCGTGACCACGACCGCGCCCGACCACGGTGCCGCCCCGGAGACCGCTCCCGACGCGCCCCGCGCCCGCCTCGCCGACGCCCGCCTGTACCTGTGCACCGACGCCCGCGAGGAGCGCGGCGACCTGGAGGACTTCCTCCACGCAGCGCTCGCGGGCGGCGTCGACGTCGTGCAGCTGCGGGACAAGACGCTCGACGTCGCGCGCGAGCTCGAGCTGCAGGAGGTGGTCGCCCGCGTCGCCGCGGAGCACGGCGCGCTCTGGGCGGTGAACGACCGGGCCGACGTCGCGCAGCTCACCGGGACGCCCGTGGTGCACATGGGGCAGCGCGACCTGCCGGTGCCCGCCGTGCGGTCGCTGCTGGGGCCGGCGCCGGTGCTCGGCCGGTCCACGCACTCCGCGGACCAGGCCGCCGCGGCGGAGGCCGACCCGGACGTCGACTACTTCTGCGTCGGCCCGCTGTGGGCCACGCCCACCAAGCCCGGCCGCGCGGCCGTCGGGCTCGACCTGCTGCGCGAGGTGGCGGCGACCCGCCCGACGACGCCGTGGTTCGCCATCGGCGGCGTCGACGGCGAGCGCCTGGACGCCGTGCTCGACACCGGAGCGTCGCGCGTCGTCGTCGTGCGGGCGATCACGCAGGCGCCCGACCCCGAGCGCGCCGCCCGCGAGCTGCGCGAGCGGCTGGGCTGACCCGCCGGCCCATCCGGGCACGCCCCGGGATGGGGAGTGCTCCCCCTCGCGGGTGATACCCGGCGGGGGTGGCGTGTGCCACAGTGAGCTCGCCCCGCCTCGCGCCGGGGCGAGTCGCGCCCCCCGAGCCCTGGAGAAGTCGATGTCCCCTCGTGCCCGCACGTCCGCCCTGCTGCTCGCCGGCGCCCTGCTCGTCCTGTCCGGGTGCACCGGCGGGGGCGCCGAGGAGGAGGGCGGGACGTCTGGAACGGCCGCATCGGCCACCCCGGAGGCCGAGGCGGCCGCGGATCCTGGCACGGCGTCCGTCGCCGACCAGGTGATGGCGGAGCAGAAGATCGCGACGCCGCACGGCTCGGACGCGGCCCTCGGCGGCGAGGTGACCGTGTCGCTGCGGGCGGTCGAGGTGGCCGGCGGCACGACGACGGTGCGCTGGGCGCTGCGCTGGGACGACGACGCGTCGCCCGCCGACGCGGGGGCGAGCTGGTACGACATGAGCGTGGAACCCAGCACGACCATGACGGACCGGGCGGGTCTCAAGGCGTACCGGCCGTTCTGCACCGAGGGTGCCTGGCAGGAGGACACCGACGACTCGACGAAGGCGGCGGTCGCGCAGATCAAGTGCCGTGAGTCCATGCTCGTGTCCCCTCTCGAGAAGCACGCCTTCAAGTTCCCCAACCACGGCACCATCGAGGTGTCCGCCGTGCTGCCCGCGCCGGAGGGGGAGCCCGCGACGGTGGACGTCCTGCCCGCCGAGGGGCTGCCGCTGTTCACGGACGTGACGGTCACCTACGTCGACGGCGCCGCGAAGTGACGGCTCGACGGCAGCGGGGGACGGTGGTCGCGGCGCTCGCCGCGCTGCTCGCCGCGCTGCTCGCCGCGCTGCTCGCCGCGCTGCTCGCCCCGGGTGCTGCCGGCCCGGCCGTGGCGGGGACCGAGCCGAGCGCGTCGCCGAGCCCGTCGTCGGGCGCCGCTCCGACGGCCGACCCGGAGCTGATGCAGGAGGCGCGGGCAGCGCTCGCGGAGCAGGACGCGACCGTCGAGGCCGCGGAGACCACCGACGCGATGCGCACGGACGCCACGGTCGACCTGCGCGCGGGCGACTCGACGTTCGCCTTGGACGCCGCGGACTCCACCATCACTCTGGAGCAGAGGCAGGAGAAGAAGGACGACACGGTCGTCACGCTCACGTCCGACCTGCTGTTCGACTTCGGCAGGGCGACGCTGACGCCGGAGGCGGCGAAGGCGGTCGCGAGGCTGGCGGCGGACATCCCGCAGGACGCGACGGTGCGCGTGGACGGGTACACCGACTCGATCGGCACGGACGCGAAGAACCTCACGCTCTCCCGGCAGCGCGCGAACGCGGTCGCCGACGTGCTCGCGGCGGAGCGGCCGGACCTCACGCTGAAGGTGGAGGGCCACGGCGAGGCGGACCCGGTCGCGGACAACGAGGTGGACGGCCAGGACAACCCCGCGGGGCGGGCGCTCAACCGCCGCGTCGAGGTGACCTACCCCACCGCGTGACCCGTGGGACGGGCCCGGGAGCGGTACCGTCCGGCGGCTACGATGGCTCGGTGACGTCTCCCGCCACCGACACCCCCACCACCGCCGACCTGGCGCCCACGCCGCGACCGGTCCTCGTCGTCGACTTCGGCGCCCAGTACGCGCAGCTCATCGCGCGCCGGGTGCGCGAGGCCCGCGTCTACTCCGAGATCGTGCCGCACACGTTCACCACCGAGCAGATGCTCGCCAAGAACCCGGCGGCCATCATCCTGTCGGGCGGCCCGTCGTCGGTGTACGCCACCGGCGCGCCGTTCGTGGACCCGGCGCTGTTCGAGGCCGGCGTGCCGGTGCTCGGCATCTGCTACGGCTTCCAGGCGATGGCGCAGGCGCTGGGCGGCACCGTCGCGCAGACGGGGCAGCGGGAGTACGGCGGCACCGAGGTCGAGGTGTGCGAGGCCGGCGTGCTGCTGGCGGGCACCCCCGACCACCAGACCACCTGGATGAGCCACGGCGACTCCGTGCACGCGGCGCCCGAGGGCTTCACGGTGCTCGCGACGTCGTCAGGCTCGCCCGTCGCGGCGATCGAGGACACCGGCCGCCGCCTGTACGGCGTGCAGTGGCACCCCGAGGTCAAGCACTCCGCGCACGGTCAGGCCGTGCTGGAGAAGTTCCTCTACGAGGGCGCGGGGCTCGCGCCCGACTGGACGGCCGGCAACGTCATCGCCGACCAGGTCGCCGCGATCCGCGCGCAGGTCGGCGACGCGCGCGTCATCTGCGCCCTGTCCGGCGGCGTGGACTCCGCCGTCGCCGCCGCGCTGGTGCAGCGCGCCGTCGGCGACCAGCTCACCTGCGTGCACGTGGACCACGGCCTGCTGCGCGAGGGCGAGGTCGAGCAGATCGAGCGCGACTTCGTCGCGTCCACGGGCGTGAAGCTGATCATCCGCGACGAGAAGGAGCGGTTCCTCACCGCCCTCGCGGGCGTGAGCGACCCCGAGACGAAGCGCAAGATCATCGGCCGCGAGTTCATCCGCGTCTTCGAGGACGCCCAGCGCGACATCGTCGCCGAGGCGGGCGCCCACGGCGAGGAGGTCAAGTTCCTCGTGCAGGGCACGCTCTACCCGGACGTCGTCGAGTCCGGTGGGGGCGAGGGCGCGGCCAACATCAAGAGCCACCACAACGTGGGCGGCCTGCCCGACGACCTGCAGTTCGAGCTGGTCGAGCCGCTGCGCACCCTGTTCAAGGACGAGGTCCGCGCGGTCGGCCGCGAGCTCGGGGTGCCGGAGGAGATCGTCTCCCGCCAGCCCTTCCCGGGTCCGGGCCTCGGCATCCGCATCGTCGGCGAGGTGACGGCGGAGCGCCTCGAGACGCTGCGCCAGGCGGACGCCATCGCGCGCGCCGAGCTCACCAAGGCCGGCCTGGACGACGAGATCTGGCAGTGCCCCGTCGTGCTGCTGGCCGACGTCCGCTCCGTCGGCGTGCAGGGCGACGGCCGCACCTACGGCCACCCGATCGTGCTGCGCCCCGTGTCCTCCGAGGACGCCATGACGGCCGACTGGACGCGCCTGCCCTACGACGTGCTGTCCGTCATCTCCACCCGCATCACCAACGAGGTGAGCGAGGTCAACCGCGTGGTGCTCGACGTGACGAGCAAGCCGCCGGGCACGATCGAGTGGGAGTGAGTGTGGTCGAGCGTCGGCGGGGGCGGGACGTCGTGTCGTTCGAATGATTCGCTCGTTCCTCGCTCGGCTCTCACGACACGACGTCCCGCCCCCACCGACACGGGTGGGCGGCGGCGGAAGTGCCCGCCGCCGTTCCCGTTGGTGGATGTGTCAGGAGATGCGGAACGAGTTCGCCCGGTCGTTGAAGCTGCCGAGGTAGCTGTCCTTGTCGATGAACCCGGTGTACGCCCCCGTCTTGTTGTTGCCGTTGTAGAGGCGCACGTCGCAGCCGTTGTAGGTCTTGACGGAGCTGATCCGGTTGGACAGCGCGGTGCCGAGGTTGGCGCCGCCCTCGTTGTCCCCGGTGCCCGACGTGCAGCCGACCTTGTACTTCGGGTTGAACACGACGACCTGGAAGCCGCCGTAGTCCTTGTTCTGGTACAACCGTGCGACGACCAGCCCGGTCCCCGGCTTCGCGTTCTTGCAGCCGAAGGTCCCGTCGAGGACGGCGCAGTAGTAGGTGGTGCTGGCAGCCGTGGCCGAGATCTTCAGGTCCTCGACCATGACCGGTGCGTCGCTGTCCACGCGCTGCACCTGGACCGGCGCCAGGTCGTCCGCGGGCGCGGCCGTCGCGGTCGGACCCGCGACCCCCAGCGCGGTGATCGCGGCGAGCCCGCCGACGACGGCGGCGAGCCGGGCGCGGACGTTGCGTCGTTGCGTCGTGATGGTCATCTTCGCTCCTCACGTCTGCCGGCGATCCCCTCGTCGCCGGTCACGGTGTGGGGGGAGCGCGGAGCGGGCGATCTTGATACGCCCGAGCAACGACGTGCCCGTGACCTGCGGTGACGCCGCCTCGGTCAGCGGACGAGCGATGCGGCGCGCTCGTACGCGCGGTCGACGTCGGCGAGCACGCGCGGCCACGACGTCGCGAGCTCGGCGGAGCGGTTGTGGGCGATGATCGCGTCGAGCAGGGCGGGGTCGTCGGCGAGGCGGACGAGGGCGCCGGCCATCGCCGCGTCGTCGTCCACGAGGAGGGCGTCGCGCCCGTCGACCAGGCGCTCCGCGACCCCCGACTGCGACCGGCTGACGACGGCGAGTCCGGCGGCCTGGGCCTCGAGCGCCGCGATGCCGAACGCGTCCTGCACCGCGGGGGCGACGAAGACGTCGGCGCGCACGTAGAGGCGCTTGAGCTCGGTCGGGGTGAGGCGGCCGACGAGCCGCACCGTGTCGGCCAGCCCGTGCTCGCGCACCCAGCGGCGGGCGTCGGCGAGCTGCGGGCCGTCGCCGCCGATGGTCGCGACCAGGCGCCCGGGGGCCTTCTCCATCGCGGCGGCGATCGCCTCCAGCATCGGCAGCACCCGCTTGCGCGGCGCGAACCGGGTGGCGGACACGACGTGCACCTCGCGCCCTTCCGCCCGCTCGCCCCGCTCGACGCGCGGCAGCCGCCAGGCGTCGACGTCGATGCCGTTGCCCAGCACCGACACGCGACCCGCCGCCGCGTCGGGCGCGAGTCGTCGCCCGACGACACGGCGCAGGGGAGCGGCGGTCAGCTCGCTCACCGCGGACCACTGGACCGGCCACGACGACCACCGGGTCACGCGGTCGAGCGCGCCGAACGCGCGATCCCAGCCGCCCCACACGCTGTGCACGGTGAGCAGCGCCGGCAGCCCGAGCCGGGTCACCGGGCGGAGCGCCAGCTCGACCGTCGGGGCGAGCACGCCCATGTGCAGGTGCACGGCGTCCGGGCGCCGCCCGTCCCCCTCGAGCTCGCGCAGCCGCGCCAGCACGTGCGCCGTCGAGCGCGGGTGGACGGGGAAGCCCCCCGGCACGCGGGCGGCGACGCGGTGCACGACGACGCCGTCGCCGTCGGTCGACGTCGTCAGGCCGTGGTCGCCGGGGGCGGCCGGCGTCGTGGTGATGACCTCGACGTCGTGCCCGGCCTCCGCCTGCCGGCGCGCGAGCCGGGCCACCTGGGTCTCGATGCCGCCGAGCAGCGGCAGGTAGGAGTCGGAGACGTGGACGATGCGCACCGGCTCATCCTGCCATCGGCAGCGGCGCGGCCACCTGCGGCTTCGCCGAGCCGAGGGCGTGCGTTGGCGCTACCGTGCGAGGAGCGGGACCTCTGGCGCACGCGCCACGGCACACACCTGAGGAGAGGTGCGACATGTCGAGCACTGTCACCGTTCATCCGACCAAGGGCGTCCGCGGGATCGGGATGATCACCGTCATCGCGGGCATCGTCATGATCGTGCTCGGCGTGGGCGTCTGGGTGGTCGTCTCCCAGACCCTCTCCGCCGAGGAGATCACCGTCTCCGAGGACGCCAACATGTTCGCGGGCCAGCACGTCGCCGGACCGTTCACCGCGTACGCGCAGGCGGAGGTGATCGACAAGCACGCCACCGAGATGGCCGACGGGAAGACCTATGCCCAGCTCGACCAGGACGACCCCGTCCGCGACAGCGTGATGGACGCGTCGTTCCTGCGCGCGTCGCTGTTCACGTCGGTGGTGGCGTTCGGCGTCTGCGCCCTCGTCATCGGCCTGGGCATCGTGTTCATCCTGCTCGGGAGCGCGCTACGCAAGCTCGCCGGCGGGCCGCAGGTGGTGATCGACTCGCCCTCGCTCACGTCCGAGGGCGGGCTGTCGCACGCCGCGCACCGCGCCGACCCGGTCGAGCCCGACCGGCCGTCGGCCCCGACGACGCCCGCCGCGCCGCCCGAGCGGCCGAGCACGCGCACGGCTCCCGAGGCGCCCTCCGCCGGGACGTCGACGCCTCCCTCGACGCCGCCGTCTGCGTCCCCCTCGACGCCGCCGGAGAACCCTCCGGCCGCGCCGCCGGCGGGGGGCAGCGGCTCGCCGTCGGCCTGAGGCCCGACCCGCACGACGACGCGGCGGTGACCCGATGGTCACCGCCGCGTCGTCGTGCGCGTCAGCGGGCGGTCGTCGCGCGGCGTCGGCGGCGCACCGCGCTCACCACGGAGCCGATCACCAGCAGGGCGCCCGCCGCGGCGAGCAGCACGATCGCGGCCAGCTCGACGTCGATGTGCGCGCCCGCGGCGTTGGCCACCAGGCCCACGCCGAAGGCGACGACGAGGAAGCCCCACACGATCGTGCTCGCCCGCGGGCCGGTGCTGGCCGGCGGCTCGTCCACGGGGACGGGCGCCACCGGGGGCGCGGGCGCCGCCTCCGCCGGCTCGGACGAGGCCCACCCCGACGAGGCCGGCTCGAGCGTCGGCTCGGGCGCGGCGGCGCCGTAGCCGGGGGCGGGCGTCTCCGGCGCGGTCGCCGCCGGCTGGGTGGGCCCGTGCTCGGTGACGGCGGGTTCCGCGGGCCGCTCCGGCTGGTCGAAGATCGACAGCGGGTCGTCCGGCCCCGCCACCGGGAACGCGCGGGTGTCGCCCGAGGCGGGGTAGGCCTGGGTCTCGTCGGCCGCGCGCAGCGCCCGGGTGTCGTCGGCCGCAGGCAGGGCCTGCGTCTCGTCCGCGGCCGGCAGGGCCTGGGTCTCGTCCGGCTCGGGGCCGGGCGTGGTGGACTTGTCGTCGCTCATCAGGACTCCTCGATGGTCAGGTTGCCGGCGCGCACGCCGACGTCGAGCAGCAGGCGGGCGCCATCGGCCTGGCGAGCCTCCTCGTTGGTGAACCGCACGGGACCGTTGGTGTAGGTGTTGACGGAGCGGTCCTGGCCGTCCACGAACCACTCGGCGTTGCCCGCGATGACCTCGACGTCGGCCTCCACGGCTGTGCCGTCGGGAATCAGGACGGTCGCGTTGCCGGCGGAGATCGTGACGGGGACGACGACGGGGTCGTCCAGCGGGACGTCGGACAGGTCGAGGTCGGTGAGGTCGACCGTGGCGTCGCCGAAGCGCACGTGCACGCCCTCCTCGGCCTCGGCGGTCGTCGTCGGGTGCAGGGTGCCGTCGCTGACGACCGCGGCCGCGCCGGACTGCTGCGGCGCGGCGTCCCAGAACTCCCAGGAGCTGCGGTCCCCGGCGAAGGGCCAGGTGAGGACGCCGGCGATCAGCGCGAGGATCGCGAGGAACGTCAGGCCGCCGCCACGCCGGCCGCGCAGGCCGGTCACGACGAGCCCGAGCCCGAGGACCACGATCGACGCGCCCAGCCAGGTGGGCCCGAGGGGCAGGTCGAGGTTCCCGGTGCGGTCCGCGACGAGGAGCAGCGCGCCACCGAGCAGCACGAGCCCGAGGACGATGCCGACCGCGGCGGCGCCGGGACCGCGCCGCACGGGACGCGGGGGCCGCGGCGGGCGCGGTGCGACGACCGGGGCCGCCGGGGGAGCGGCGGGCGCGGAGGCCCAGGCGCCGGCCGGCGCGGCGGGCGCCGCGGCCCAGGAGCCGGAGGGGCTGGAGGGCTCGGTCGGCGGCTGCGGCGCCGGCGGCGTCGTCAGGTAGGGCGCCGGCGGCGCCGGGGTGAAGGAGCCCGTGGACGACGGCCCGCCCGTGGTGGGGTCGTCGGTCGTGCCCGGCGCGGGCGCGGCCGGGTACGGGGGAGCCGCGGGGTACGGCGGCGCGGGCGGGGCGCCGGGGCCGCCGTTCCGCGGGCGGCGGTCGCGGATCAGCTTGACGACCAGCCAGACGATCCCGACCCAGACGGCCACCCACAGGAGGGCGCCGATCCACTCGATCCCGAAGCCCCACCAGCTCAGGCCGTCGCCCCAGGCGAAGCCGACGATCAGGGCGACGACCGCCCCGAGGAGCGCGACGTCGAAGTCCCCGCGGAACGCCTGCTGCAGGTGGATGCGGCCGTCCCGCTCCGGGAGCAGCGCCCACGCGATCGCGTAGATGACGATGCCCGCGCCGGTGAGGAAGAAGCTGAGGATCAGCAGGCCGCGCACCAGCAGCGGGTCCAGGCCGAAGCGCTCGGCCACGCCGCCGGCGACGCCGCCGACCCACCGGTTGTCGGACCGGGTGACGCCCATGCGGCGGATGGAGTCGAAGAAGCCGTCGCCGGAGCGGCGCGGAGGGGTGCCGCCCGCGGCGGGGGCGCCGCCGGGTCCGGGCTGCGGCCCGGGCGGCTGGGGGAGGTCGTCGGTACTCATGGCTCCATCCTGGCGATCGGGGAGCCCGCGCGGCATCGGGTGCTGCCCTGACGCGACCCTGATTCGACGGGTCGAGCCACCCTGAAACCTCGGGATCCCGCGCCCCGGGGCGCCCCTGACGTGCCAGGATCGGGAGCATGACCACCGAGCGACCCCCGCGCCTCCCGCTGCGCCGGCCCCCTCAGGGGCGGGTGCTCGCCGGCGTCGCCGCGGGCCTCGCCGCGCACCTGGGCCTCCCGGTCCTCGTGGTGCGCCTCGCTCTCCTCCTGCTCACGCTGGTGGCGGGCGCGGGCGCGGTGGCGTACGTGTTCTGGTGGGTGACCGTGCCGTCGGGCGACCCGCGGCAGGCCGCCGACACCAGGCCCACGTCCATGCAACGGCTCGCGCCGCGGCTGCGCCTGCGGGGGCCGGTCGCGGCCCTGCCCGTGCGGGACGTCCTCATCGGGGCGGCGCTCATCGCGGGCGCCTTCATCCTGGTCGCGATCCGCGCGGGGTGGGACGTCGGGGCGTCGTGGGTGCTGCCGGCGCTCGTCGCCGTGGGCGGCCTGGCCCTGGCGTGGAGCCAGCTCGACGCCGCCCAGCGCGGCCGCGCCGGGGACGCAGGCTCGGGTACCCGCCGCTCGACGCTCGTGCTGCGGCTCGTGGGTGGCGTCGTCCTCGTCATGGTGGGGGTGCTGCTGCTCATCGGCCAGGACGCCCCCGTGCCCGTGCTGCTGCAGGCGGCCGTGGCGTCGCTCGCCGTCCTCGCGGGCGCGGCGCTCATGCTGGCGCCCTGGTGGCTGCGGCTGGTGCGCGAGCTGGGCGACGAGCGCGCCGCCCGTGCGCGCGAGGCGGAGCGCGCCGACATCGCCGCCCACCTGCACGACTCCGTCCTGCAGACCCTCGCCCTCATCCGCTCGCGTGCCGACGACCCGGAGGCGGTGGCCCGTATGGCCCGCGCCCAGGAGCGGGAGCTGCGCGAGTGGCTGTACACCGACCGCACCGCACCGGGCACGTCGCTCGCTGCGGAGCTGCGCGCCCTCGTCGCGGAGGTCGAGGACGGCCGCGCCGTCGAGGTCGAGTCGGTGATGGTGGGCGACTGCGTCCCCACGGAGGAGACCTCGGCCCTGCTGCAGGCGTCGCGCGAGGCGCTCGTGAACGCCGTCGTGCACGGCCGCCCGCCGGTGACGGTCTACCTCGAGGTGACCGACGCCGCCGTGGAGGTGTTCGTCCGCGACCGCGGCGACGGGTTCGAGATGGACGACATCGCGCCGGACCGGTTCGGGGTGCGGGAGTCCATCCTCGGGCGCGTGCACCGGCGCGGCGGCACCGCCGACGTCACCAGCCGGCCCGGCTGGGGCACCGAGGTGCGGCTGCGCATGCCGCGCGACGGGTCGGCCGCGCCGGCGGCGGAGCCTGCCGCCGGCCCCACCGCCGCCGGCCCCACCGCCGCCGGGCCCACCGACGAGAACGACCCGAGCACTGCCGACGAAGGAGCACGCACGTGACCACTCCCACCGACGCGACGCCGCAGCCGACGGGGCCGGTCCCCGTCGTGCTCGTCGACGACCACCACATGTTCCGCACCGGCGTGCGCGCCAGCCTGGACGGCCGGGTGCAGGTGGTGGGCGAGGCGGCGGACGTCGACCAGGCCGTGGCCGTGGTGCACGAGCACCGCCCGCCCGTCGTGCTGCTCGACGTGCACCTGCCGGGAGGCAACGGCGGCGGCGGGGCGGAGGTGGTACGGCGCTGCGCGGACCTGCTCGGCGAGACGAAGTTCCTCGCGCTGTCCGTCTCCGACGCCGCGGAGGACGTCGTGGCCGTCATCCGCGCCGGGGCGCGCGGCTACGTCACCAAGAACATCTCGGCGTCCGACCTCTCGGGCGCCGTGGTCCGCGTGGCCGGCGGGGACGCCGTCTTCTCGCCGCGGCTCGCGGGCTTCGTCCTCGACGCGTTCGGCACCTCCGCGGGCGACGTCGCCGTCGCGGACGACGAGCTGGACCGGCTGTCCAAGCGGGAGCAGGAGGTCATGCGGCTCATCGCGCGCGGCTACTCCTACCGCGAGGTGGCGAGCGAGCTGTTCATCTCCATCAAGACGGTCGAGACCCACGTGTCCGCCGTGCTGCGCAAGCTGCAGCTCTCCAGCCGCTACGAGCTCACGCGGTGGGCCGCGGCGCGCCGGCTGCTGTGAGCGGGTCGGCGCGACCAGCGGCGCGGTAGCGCTCGACGACGACGTCCACGAGTTCGGCGGGCGCGTCCTCGTGGGCGACCAGGAGCGGTGCGGTCGTGACGTCCCCGCCCGCCCGCGCGGCGAGGTCGGCGAAGAACCCCGGCGCGAGCAGGTAGGACGCGACGACGACGCGACGGCCCGGGTGCTGGGCCCGGGCGGCGTCGACCACCTCGTGCACGCGCGGGGTGGCGTTCGCGATGTACCCGACGGCGACCGGGCGGCCCAGGCGCCCGGCCAGGCGGGCGGCCGTGGTCTCGCAGTCGGCGACGGCGCGCGCGTCGCTCGACCCGGCGGCGGCCAGGACCACGGTGTCGTCGTCGCGCAGGCCCGCCTCGGCGAGGCGCTGCTCGAGCACGTCGACCAGGCGGTCGTCGGGCCCGAGCGCCCCGCCGAGCGTGACGTCGTCGCCGCCCGCGACGGCGGCGTCGACGTCGTCGCGCAGGTCGACGTGCACGTGGTACCCCGCCGACAGCAGCAGCGGCACCACGACGCTCGGCGCCCGGAGGCCACGCAGCCCGGTCAGGCAGGTCGGGACGTCGGGCTGCTGCACGTCGACGAAGCCCGCGTGCACGGGGACGCCGGGCAGGCGGGCGGCCACGGCCTCGACGAGGGTCGCGACGGCGCCCGCGCCGGTGGCGGACGCCGTCCCGTGCGAGACGGCGAGGAGCGCGGGGACGGTCATGCCGCGACCCTAGGGCGGGCGGCGTCCTGCGACGTTGCGCCCGCGTGAACGGTCGTCACGACGACCTCACGGCCGGCGCTGCGACGGTGTGAGCGGAGCCGTGGGAGGACGCCGGCCCGGTCCACGCCGGGCTGCGTCGCACGACGTCGCCCACGACGGTCACGGCCGGCGCCTGCACGCCCACGGCGCGGGCCCGGTCGGCGATGTCGGCGAGGGTGCCGACGGTGGTGCGCTGGCGGGCGCCGAACCCGTCCTCCACGACGGCGACCGGCGTGTCCGCCGGGCGACCCGCCGCGACGAGGGCGCGGGCGGTGTCCGCGAGCCGGGTGACGCCCATGAGCAGCACGAGCGTGTGGTCGGTACCGCCCGGGACCTGGCCGACGTCGTCGTGCCCGGTGAGCACGCTGAACCCGCGGGCGAGACTCCGGTGCGTGACCGGGATGCCGGCCGCCGCCGGTACGGAGACGGCCGACGTCACGCCGGGCACGACCTCCACCTCGATCCCGGCGGCGCGGCAGGCGTCCAGCTCCTCGCCCCCGCGGCCGAAGACGTACGGGTCGCCGCCCTTGAGGCGCACCACGTCGCGCCCGGCGAGCGCGTGCCGCACCAGCAGCGCGGTGATCTCGTCCTGCGGCACGGGGTGGTGCCCGGACGTCTTGCCGACGTCCACCACCTCGACGCCGTCGCCCAGCCCGGCCAGCAGGGAGCGCGGTGCCAGGCGGTCGACGACGACGACGTGCGCCGCGGCGAGCAGCCGCCGCCCGCGCACGGTGATGAGGCCCGCGTCCCCGGGGCCGCCGCCCACGAGCGCGACGCGGCCCGGGCGCGTCGCGCGTCCGTCGTCGTCGCCCGCGGGGCGCACGGCACGCAACGGCAGGCTGCCGTCGTCGAGCCCGGCCACGACGGCGTCGCGCACCCGCACGGCGCGGCGCGGGTCGCGCCCGGCGGTGACGGCCACGGCGAGGTCGCCCGCGGGCCGGCCGGCGGCGTCCGTCACGGGGGTGCGCGCCACGGCGGGCACCCACGCGGAGCCGAGCTCGGCGTCGCCCGCGGTGACGCAGAAGGTCCGCAGCAGCTCGGCGTCGCCGGCCACGCGGGCGTCCACGTCGGGGTCGCCGGTGGCGGTGTGCACCAGCCACGCGCCGTCGAGGTCGCCGTCGCAGTACCCGCGGGTGATCCGTTCGATCGAGCCCGCGGAGACGAGCGAGGCGAGCTCGGGCACGACGTCGGGCGCGATCACGCGCACGCGGGCCCCCGCGGCGAGCAGTCCGCGCACGCGGCGCAGCGCCACGGGGCCGCCGCCCACGACGATGACGAGGCGGCCACCGACCCGCAGGCCCAGCGGGTACGTGTCGTGCGGCGGGGCGGGGCGGGCGGAGCGCGACCCGTTCGAGGACGTCCTGCGGCGGCTCATACGTGCAGCCCGCACTCGTCCTTGTCCCGGCCGGCCCAGCGACCGGCGCGGGCGTCCTGCCCGGCCTCGACCCGTTGGGTGCAGGGCTCGCAGCCCACGGACGGGTACCCGTCGCTGAGCAGCGGGTTCACCACCACGCCGTGCGTCCGGGCGTACTCCTGGACCTCCTCGTCGGTCCAGGCCGCGAGGGGGTTGATCTTCACGACGCCGTTGCGCTCGTCGAACGAGACCAGGGGCGCGTTCGCGCGGGCCGCGGTCTCGCCGCGGCGGACGCCGGTCGCCCAGGCCTCGTAGCCCTGCAGGGCCTGCCGCATGGGAGCCACCTTACGCATGGCGCAGCAGGCCTCGGGGTCCCGGTCGTGCAGGCGGGGGCCGTGCTGCGCGTCCTGCTCGGCGACGGTGAGCGCGGGGCGGACGTCGACCACGTCCACGTCCATCTCGATCTCGACGGCGCCGCGCGTGCCGAGCGTCTCCGCGAAGTGGTAGCCGGTGTCGCCGAACAGCACGTCGACGAACGGGAGCTGCCGGGAGACCAGGTGGGCGAGCACGAGGTCCTGCATCGACGACGCGACCGCGAGGTACGGGCCGAACTCGCGCACCGCCCAGGCGACGACCTCCACGGCCGTGGCCTCGGGGCGGTCGCCGTCGGCGTGCAGCTGCGCCTGACCGCGCTCGACGACGTGGCGCAGCTCCTCGACCGAGCGCCGGTGCCGGGACGCACGCGCGCGCTGCCTGGCCTGGCGCGACTCCTCGCGCGCCGCCGCCCGGGCCCGCACCTCGGCGAGCCGGCCGCCGCCGGCCGGGGACGCGAGCAGCGTCACCGGGGAGGAGATCTCGACGGCGGTCACCGCAAGGCCTCCTCGTCGGCCCGGTGCGCCCACTGGGCGAACGTCTCGCCGCCGTCGTGCTCGGCGTCGTACCGCCGTACGACGCGCTCCACGTAGTCGCCGACCTCCGACGCCGGCACCTTGAGGCCGCGCACCGTGCGGCCCAGCCCGCCGGCGTCGCGCCCCTCGCCGACCAGGCCGCCGCCCAGGTGCACCTGGAAGCCGGGCATCTGCTCGCCGTCGACCGTGATGATCTGGCCCTTCAGCCCGATGTCGGCGGTCTGGATGCGGGCGCAGGAGTTGGGGCAGCCGTTGACGTTGAGCTCGATGGGCCGGTCGAGACGCCCGGTGACGTCGCCCAGCCGGTCCTCGAGCTCGCCGATCACGCGCGCCGCCGTGTCCTTGGTGTCGACGATGGCGAGCTTGCAGAACTCGATGCCGGTGCAGGCGATCGTCGAGCGGCGGAACAGGCTCGGTCGGGCGGTGAGGCCCAGCGGCTCCAGCCCGTCCAGCAGCTCGTCGACGCGGTCGGCGGGCACGCCCAGGATCACGACCTTCTGGTGCGCGGTGAGCCGGGCGGAGTCCGCGCCGACCCGCTCGATGAGGTCGGCCAGCCCGGTGAGGGTGTTGCCGCCGACCCGCCCGACGACGGGGGCCGCGCCCACGTAGAACCGGCCGTCCTTCTGCTCGTGCACGCCGACGTGGTCGCCGGGCCGGGTGGCCGGCGCGGGGGCCGGGCCGTCGGGCAGCGCGTACCCGAGGTACTCGCTCTCCAGCACCTCGCGGAACTTCTCCGTGCCCCAGTCGGCGAGGAGGAACTTCAGGCGGGCCTTGTTGCGCAGCCGCCGGTAGCCGTAGTCGCGGAAGATGCGGATGACGCCGTGCCAGACGTCGGGCGCCTGCTCCTCGGTGACGAAGACGCCGAGACGCTCGCCGAGCCGCGGCGTGGTGGACAGCGCGCCGCCCACCCACAGGTCGTAGCCGGGGCCGAGCTCGGGGTGCACGACGCCGACCAGCGAGATGTCGTTGATCTCGTGCACCACGTCGAGGCTCGGGTGGCCGGTGATCGCCGTCTTGAACTTGCGGGGCAGGTTGGCCAGCTCCGGGTCGCCGATGTAGCGGCGCTTGATCTCGAGGATCACGGGGGTGGGGTCGATGATCTCGTCGGCCGCGATGCCCGCCACCGGGCTGCCGAGGAAGCCGCGGGGGGAGTCGCCGCAGGCCGTGGTGGTCTCCAGGCCCACGGTGTCGAGGCGGCGCCAGATCTCCGGCATGCTCTCGATCTCGATCCAGTGGTACTGGATGTTCTGCCGGTCGGTGATGTCGGCAGAGCCGCGCCCGAAGTCGGCCGAGATGCCGCCGAGCACCCGCAGGGCGGCGGGCGACAGGGGCTGGCCGTCCGAGCGGACGCGGAGCATGAAGAACCGGTCCTCGAGCTCGTGCGGCTCGAGCGTCGCGGTGCGGCCGCCGTCGATCCCGGGCTTGCGCTGCGTGTACAGGCCCCACCAGCGGAAGCGGCCGTGCAGGTCGTCGTCGGTGATCGAGTCGAAGCCCTCGCGCGCATAGGTCGACTCGATGCGCTCGCGGACGCCGAGCGGTGCCGCCTCCTGCTTGAAGACCTCGTTGTGGTTGAGGGGATCGGTGCCGTCGACCTTCCACTGCCCGTTCGGCCGCGTCGCGCGCGGGGGGCGGACGCGGGCGGGGGCGTCGTCGCTGGTCGGGGCGGGTGCGGTGGTCTGCGTCGTCATCTGGGGGAGTTCCTCGGGTCCTCGGGGGCGGGACGCGCGACGACGAGCGACTCAGCGGGGGTGGGCCGAGGACCGACGGCGCGCGCCGGTGCTCAGGAGCCGCGGGTCCGCGGCGGGGCTGAGGTAGGGCGCGATCAGCGACAGCAGCACAGACAGCTGCGCATGCTGCGACGCACGCACGCCGGCATCTCGTGACGAGTCGTCACGAGGAGGCGGTGCGCGGCCGTGGTCATGGGGATGACCGTAACCGCTCCGGGCGCCGGCGCGCGAGACGACGTCCACATGGTGGGACCACATGGTGGGACGATGCGGGGCCGGCTTGCGGAGGTCTGTCCGGGTGTGATGTGTGACCGGTTGCGGACACCGGTGTCAGATCCCGCTCCGCGCGCGGCTAGGCTGCCCGCATGGAGTTCCTCTACCACGTCTTCGTCGCGCTCCACTTCGTGGGCTGGGCGATCGTCCTCGGTGGCTACATCGCGTCGATCAAGAGCCCCGGCCTCTACCGCGGGGTCTTCCACGGCGCCGCGACCGCCCTCGTCGCCGGCATCCTCATGGTCGGCATCGCCGAGATGGGCGACCTGTGGGCCGACGGAGGCCCCAGCATGGCCAAGATCGGCGTCAAGCTCGTGATCGCGCTGATCATCGCCGTGCTCGCGTTCGTCGCCAAGCGGCAGGGCTCGAAGGGCGACAACGGCACGGGTGCCGTGGCCCCCGGCCTCAAGCACTCGATCGGCGCCCTGACGCTGGTCAACATCCTGGTCGCCGTCTTCTGGTGACCGTCCACGTGGCCCCGGGTCGGTCGCGATGAGCGTCCTGGGGGAGGTGCTGGTCGGGCTGGCGATCGCCGTCGGCCTGGTCGGCATCGTCGTCCAGGTGCTCCCCGGCAACGTGCTCGTGCTGGGGAGCATCCTCGTGTGGGCGTGGGTCACCGGCGGCACGACGGCGTGGGTGTGCTTCGCCGTCGCCGCCCTGGCGGTCGTGGCCGCCGAGACCGGTCAGTGGCTGCTCGCGGGGCGTCACATGCGCCGGGCCGACGTGCCCTGGGGCACGCTCGCGCTGGCGGGCGTCGCGGGGGTGGTCGGGTTCTTCGTGGTGCCCGTGGTCGGGCTCTTCCTCTTCTTCGCCGGGGCCGTCTTCCTCGTGGAGCTGGCCCGACGGCGCGACGCGGCCGTCGCCTGGACCGCCACGCGCGCGGCGCTCAAGGCCACGCTCATCACGATCGGCGTGCAGCTCGCGGGCGGCGTCGTGGCCACTCTCGCGTGGGTGGTCGGGCTCGTCCTCACCTGAGCCGGCGCGCGACCCCCGTGCCGCGACCCGGCGTGGCGGCTCACGCGACGCCGTGACGTGGGGCGTACATGATCACCGCGACGCCGGCGAGGCAGAGCAGCGCACCGGTGACGTCCCAGCGGTCGGGCCGGAACCCGTCGACGACCATGCCCCAGACGAGCGACCCGGCCACGAAGACCCCGCCGTACGCGGCGAGGATGCGGCCGAAGCTCGCGTCCGGCTGCAGGCTCGCGAAGAAGCCGTACGCGCCGAGGGCGACGACGCCCGCGCCGATCCAGATCCAGCCGCGGTGCTCGCGCACCCCCTGCCACACGAGCCAGGCGCCCCCGATCTCGAAGACGGCGGCGGCGAGGAAGAGCAGGATCGAGCGCAGCACGGTCATGCGCAGGAGTCTCGCGCGCCGACGGGCCCCGCCGCGAGCCCGCGCCCGTCAGGCTGCCGAGCTCTCGGTGACGTACAGCGTGTTGCCGTCCGGGTCCCGGAACTCGAACATCGGCGGCGCCTGCTCCCACAGCAGGAGGTCCCCGACGTCGGCCCCCGCGTCGGTCAGGGCCTCGTGGGCGGCCCGGGCGTCCGGCGTGACGAGGCGGATCCCGGTGTCGACGCCGGCGGGCAGCGCGTCGCCCGCCCGCACCAGCGCGAGCGACGTCGCGGCGCCCGGCGCGGCGACGTCGACCCACCGGAAGCCGGGCTGCAGCTCGGCGTCGAAGCGGACCTCGAACCCCAGCGGCCCGGTGTAGAAGGCGAGCGCGGCGTCCTGGTCGCGGACGGGGACCGCGACGGTGTGGACCCCGGTGAATCGTGCTGCGGCCACGGTGGTTCCTCCTCGGGCGACGACCCGGCGCCGGTCGCGCCCGGGTGCGGTACGGGTGGGACGGCCGCCGGGGGCGGATCTCATCGGCGCGCGGCTTAGGGTGTCGGGCGGCAGGCACGGCAGCTCGGAGGAACCATGACCCAGCAGGACGCCCGGCAGCGGCACGACGACCGGTGGACGGTGCGCGTCGCGACGCTCGACGAGCTGGACGCGCGGACCGCGTACGCGGCGTGGCGGCTGCGGCAGGACGTGTTCGTCGTCGAGCAGGAGTGCGCGTACCCCGACCTGGACGGCCGGGACGCCGAGCCCACGGCGCGGCACGTCGTCCTGCTCGACGGCGACCGGGGCGGCCGCGTCGTCGCGACGGCGCGGGTGCTCGACGACGGCGACGTGCAGCGCATCGGCCGCGTCGTGTGCCACCCGGACGTGCGCGGCTCGGGGGCGTCGGGCGTGCTCATGCGCGCCGCGGTGGAGGTCGCCACCGCCGCCGCACCGGAGGCCGACGTCGTCCTCGGCGCGCAGTCGCCGCTGACCGGCTTCTACGGGCGGTTCGGTTTCGCCCCCGACGGGCCCGAGTACCTGGAGG
The DNA here is from genome assembly GCF_044389385.1 of Isoptericola sp. NPDC019571. Taxonomy (NCBI): domain Bacteria; kingdom Bacillati; phylum Actinomycetota; class Actinomycetes; order Micrococcales; family Promicromonosporaceae; genus Isoptericola; species Isoptericola sp. NPDC019571. Next base: position 83,048 of record NZ_JBIRXZ010000008.1, on the reverse strand, counting down.
ACGACATCCCGCACACGCCGATGCGGCTGCGTCGGTAGGGCCGCCCGCACCAGGCGGACAGCGCCTCGGCGAGCCCGTCCGTCGCGCCCTCGCCGACCCAGGCGACATGGCCGTCCGGGCGCACCCGGACGCCGCTCGGCGCGGGCACCTCGCCGAGCACCGGCAGCACCCACGGGCCGGTGGTCGTGGCCCGGACGTGCCGGACCCGGTCGGCCCACGCGCCGACGTCGAGCGGCGGGCCGCCGAGCTCCAGGAGCACGGGCCGGGCCGGGTGCAGCAGCTCGAACACCCGGGCTGCCGGAGCGATCCCCGCCAGGTCCAGGTCCGGCACCCGCCGCCCCAGCAGCGGGTGTCCCTCGCCGAGGTCGTAGGCCGCGGGTCGGCGCGCTGGAACAGGGACTGCGCCATCGTGTAGCCGAGCGCGCGGGCGCCCGCGGGGTGCCGCTCCGCGTGATACGAGTCGAGGAGCGCGTCGTCCGACACCCCACGGACCACCTGGCCGAGCTTCCAGCCGAGGCTCACGGCGTCCTGGAGGCCGAGCCCGATACCCTGCCCGCCCGTCGGGGAGTGCACGTGTGCCGCGTCGCCCGCGAGCAGCACGCGGCCCGCGCGGTACGACGCGGCCTGGCGGGTGGCGTCGGTGAACCTCGACAGCCACGTGGGGTCGCGCACGCCGAAGTCCGTGCCGAACACCTCGACCAGGCCCCGCCGCAGGTCGTCGAGGGTGGGCTCGTCGGTCGACGGCGCCGCCTCGGTCAGCACCACGCGCACGGTGCCGTCGTCCGTCCGGTGGAGGCCGTGCGGGCCGCGCTCGTCGACGGTCCCGGTGCGCTGCAGGTCCCCGTCCACCTGGACGTCGGCGATGAGGGTGGTGCGGGTCGCGTCCGGACCGACGAGGTCGATGCCGGCGGCCCTCCGCACGACGCTGCGACCGCCGTCGGCGCCCACGACGTATCGCGCCCGCACCGGGTCGCCGGCACGGGGCAGCACGTCGACGCCGTCGTCGTCCTGCACCACGCCCTCGACCTCGACGCCGCGCCGGACCGGGACGCCCACCTCCTGGGCCCACGCGAGGAGCAGCCGCTCGATGCGGTTCTGGAACAGCGCCAGCGTGTACGGGTGGCGCGTGGGCAGGCCCGCCAGGGAGAGGCGCGTGCCGCCGAACGTCACCGCGGTGATCGTGGTCCCCTCGGCGAGGAACCGGTCGGCGATGCCGCGCTGGTCGAGCAGCTCGATCGTGCGGGCGTGGATCCCGCCGCCGCGCGAGCCGACGAGGTCCTGCGACTCGCGTCGCTCGAGGACGACGACGTCCGCCCCCGCGAGGCGCAGCTCGCCCGCCAGCATGAGCCCCGTCGGGCCGCCGCCGATCACCGCCACGTCGTGCATCGTGAACCCCCTGCGTCGCTCGCCTGACGGGTCAGTCTCGGGCGCGACGGGGGCCTTGCGGCAAGCCCCCCGCGCGGTTCCATGGTGAGAGCGGCGGGCAGGGCGCGCCCGTTCTCGGGTGTCGGCCGCGGAGCCTAGGCTTGGTCCACGATGACCTCCCTGTTCGACAGCCTGTCCCTGCCCGGTTTCGACCATGCCGCGAAGGACGACACGGCACGCCTGCCGTCCACCGCCCCGCGCTGGGACGACGACGCCGCCGACCCGGCGTCGGGCGCGCCCGCCTGGGTGCGCGACGCCGCGGCCGAGGCCCACGACGGCGCCCACGACGGCGGGTCGGGCGAGGGTCGGCCGCGCTCGCGCGGGGCGTTCTCGCACCTGGACCCGGAGGCCCTGCTGGAGGGGCTGAACCCGCAACAGCGGGCCGCCGTCGAGCACGCGGGCTCGCCCCTGCTCATCGTCGCGGGCGCCGGGTCGGGCAAGACGCGCGTGCTCACGCACCGCATCGCCTACCTGCTCGCCACCGGCCGGGCCCGGGCGGGGGAGATCCTCGCGATCACGTTCACCAACAAGGCCGCGGCGGAGATGCGCGAGCGCGTCGAGCACCTGGTGGGCCCGGCGGGCGGGCGGATGTGGGTCTCGACGTTCCACTCCGCGTGCGTCCGGATCCTCCGCAAGGAGGCCAAGACGCTCGGCCTGCGCTCCAGCTTCTCCATCTACGACGCGGCGGACAGCCAGCGCCTCATCACGCTGGTGACGCGCGAGCTCGACCTCGACGCGAAGAAGTACCCGGCGCGCTCGCTGGCGCACAAGATCAGCGACCTCAAGAACGAGCTGATCGACCCCGACGCGTACGCGCAGAGCTCGGGCGCCGACGCCACGGAGGAGGGCTGGCGCGAGCGCGCGGCCCGCGCGGCGTCGTCGGGCTCGCTGCCGGCGCAGGCACCGGAGTTCGACACCGTGCTGGCGGACGTCTACCGGCGCTACCAGCAGCGGCTGGCGCAGGCGAACGCGCTCGACTTCGACGACATCATCATGACGACGGTGAACCTGCTGCAGGCGTTCCCGAACGTCGCGGAGCACTACCGCCGCCGGTTCCGGCACATCCTGGTGGACGAGTACCAGGACACCAACCACGCGCAGTACATGCTGGTGCGCGAGCTGGCCGGCGCGACGGTGGACGGGCCCGGCGTCGACGGCCTGGACCCGGCCGAGCTCACCGTCGTCGGCGACGCCGACCAGTCGATCTACGCGTTCCGCGGCGCCACGATCCGCAACATCGTGGAGTTCGAGGAGGACTACCCGGACGCCACGACGATCATGCTGGAGCAGAACTACCGCTCCACCCAGACGATCCTCACGGCCGCGAACTCCGTCATCTCGCGCAACCCGGACCGCAAGCCCAAGCGGCTGTGGACCGACGCCGGCGCGGGGGAGAAGATCGTCGGCTACGTGGCCGACGACGAGCACGGCGAGGCGCGGTTCGTCGCCGAGGAGATCGACCGCCTCGGCGACAAGGACGGGGTGCGCCCCGGCGACGTCGCGGTGTTCTACCGCACCAACGCGCAGTCCCGCGCGCTGGAGGAGGTGCTGATCCGCGTCGGCCTGCCGTACAAGGTGGTGGGCGGCACCCGGTTCTACGAGCGCCGCGAGGTCAAGGACGCCGTCGCCTACCTGCGGGCGCTGGCGAACCCGGACGACGACGTGAACCTGCGCCGCGTGCTCAACGTGCCCAAGCGAGGGCTGGGGGACAAGGCGGAGTCGCTGGTGGCGTCGTTCGCCGACCGGGAGCGGATCTCGTTCGGGGCCGCGCTCGAGCGCGCCGACGAGATCGGCGGCATGACCTCCCGCACGTCCAAGCCGCTCACGGCGTTCCGCGACATGATGCGCGAGCTGCGCGCCCTCGTCGACGACGGTGAGCCGCCCGCCACGATCCTCAGCGCCGTCCTGGACCGCACGGGCTACCTCGCGGAGCTGCGCGCGTCCGACGACCCGCAGGACGCGTCGCGCGTGGAGAACCTCGCCGAGCTGCACGCCGTCGCGGCGGAGTTCAGCGAGCTGGACCCGGAGGGCGACCTGGCCGACTTCCTCGAGCGCGTGTCGCTCGTGGCGGACGCCGACCAGATCCCCGACGAGGACGTGGCCGACGGCGAGGCCGAGCAGGAGCCCAAGGAGGACCAGGGCGTCGTCACGCTCATGACCCTGCACACCGCCAAGGGCCTCGAGTTCCCCGTCGTCTTCCTCACCGGCATGGAGGACGGCACGTTCCCGCACATGCGGTCGCTGCACGACGACTCCGAGCTCGCCGAGGAGCGGCGGCTGGCGTACGTCGGGATCACCCGCGCCCGGCAGCGGCTGTACATCTCCCGGTCGGCGGTGCGCTCCGCGTGGGGGGCGCCCAACGAGTTCCCGCCCAGCCGGTTCCTCGAGGAGGTCCCCGACGAGCTGTGGGACTGGCGGCGGCGCGAGTCGTCCACCCAGTACCTGCGCCGCGGCGGGTCCGCGTGGGGCGGTCAGGCACGGGGAGGGTCGGCGCGCGGCGGGGCCCGCGCCGGCTCGTCGGGCGGCACCTGGTCGCCGCAGCGGACGTCGCCGTCCGAGGGCGTCGGGGGCCGGATCGGGCGCCCGAAGGACGCGGGCACGACGGCGGGCACGGGCGCGACCTTCGGATCGGCCACCCCGCGCAAGGACGCGGACGTGCCGTCGCTCGACGTCGGCGACAAGGTGACGCACGACGCGTACGGCCTCGGCACGGTCGTCTCGCTGGAGGGCAGCGGCCCGAACTCCGTCGCGCGGATCGACTTCGGCGCCGACGGCACCAAGCGGCTGCTGCTGCGGTACTCGCCGGTCACCAAGCTCTGACGGCCCTCGCGGGGTCGCCGCGCGGGCGGGGTGGTGCGCTGGCATCGTGACGGTGTGCTGCTCGACGCCAGGACGCTGCGCGGGCTCGCCGACGGGACGGTCTCGCACACCTACCGCCGGTGGTCCGTGGTGCGGGTGCGGCCGGGGTCGACGATGCGCACGCGCGTCGGCGTGGTCGAGGTGACGGCCGTCGACCCGGTGGGGCCGGAGGGCGTCGACGACGACGCCGCCCGCGGCGCCGGGTTCCGGTCGGGCGCGGCCGCGCGGGACTGGATCGAGCGCCGGGGCGAGGGCGAGCTGTACCGGGTGGGCCTGCGTCTGGCGGGCCCGGACCCGCGGGTCGCGCTGCGCGAGGACGACGATCTCGACGCCGCGGCCGTGGACGCGATCCGAGCCCGCCTCGCGCGGATGGACCGCGCCGCGCCCGAGCCGTGGACCCGCGCCTACCTGGAGCTGATCGCGGCGCGACCCGGCGTCGTCGCGCGCACCCTCGCCGAGGGCCTGGGCATGGAGCGCGACCCGTTCAAGATCCGCGTGCGCCGGCTCAAGGAGCTGGGCCTCACCGAGAGCCTCGAGGTCGGGTACCGCGTGTCGCCGCGCGGCCGCGCCTACCTGACCGCCACCGCCGAGCCGCGGGGCGCAGACCCGGTGCCGTGAGCGCTCGCGCGGGTCAGGCTGCGCGGGTCTCCTGCTCGGCGGCGGCGCGGAGGGTGGCGACGTCGCTGCCGGCGTCGTGGAGCGCGGACTCGAGGAGGCGGCCGCCGGGGCAGTCGGCACGTAGGACGCCGAGGAGCAGGTGGCGGTCGTCGATGCCCTTGTCGCCGAGGCGGATCGCCTCGCGCAGCGAGAGCTCGAGCGCCTTGCGGGCGTCGGCGGTGAACGGCCAGTGCTTGCGCCGTCGCGTGCTGCGCCGGGCGGCACGGTCGAGCGCTCCCGCGCCGAAGGTCTCGTCGGCGCGCCGGCTGACCGCGTCGAGATCGATCCCGACGGCCGAGAGGGCGTCGGCGTCGAGCACCTCGCCCCGTCGGACGGCGTCGCGGGCGAGCGCGGCGACGTCGTCGGGCCGGACGCCGCAGGCCTCCAGCGCGGCGGGCGCACGTCCTGCCCCTTCGGCGAGCGTGACCACCAGGTGCCGGGTGTCGATCGACTCGGAGCGCTCGCGCTCCGCGACCTCCACGGCGCCCTGCACCGCGGCGCGGGCGTCCTTCGTGAACCTCTCGAACATCAGATCCTCCTGCCGTGCTTCTTGTGGACCGCCTGCTTGCTCACGCCCAGCGCGTCCGCGACGTCCTGCCACGACCAGCCGAGCTGTCGCGCGCGCTCCACCTGGAGCGTCTCGAGCCGGTCCGCCAGGTCGCGCAGCGCGCGGACGGCGCGGAGCCCTTCCGTGGGGTCGTCGCCGGCGGCCGCGCCGACGAGCGTCTTCTCCGTCATGCCGTCAACTATGGTTGACGCCTCCCGCCTCTGTCAACCCTGGTTGACGCGCTCGGGCGGCGGCGTGTGGGATCGGTCACCTGCGGCGGGGGATTGCAGGGCCGCGGTTCCCGGCGTCGTGCGGGTCGGACTACCCTGTTCGGGGATGTCTTGATGTCGAGACATCCGTTCGTGCCGGCCTCTGCCGACCCAGGGGCACCACCGATGGAAGGACGCAGCAGGGTGGACCTGTTCGAATACCAGGCTCGCGACATCTTCGAGAAGCACGGCGTGCCCGTGCTCGGCGGCGTCGTCGCGACGACGCCCGAAGAGGCTCGCGCGGGTGCAGAGAAGCTCGGCGGCGGGACCGTCGTCGTCAAGGCCCAGGTGAAGACCGGTGGCCGTGGCAAGGCCGGCGGCGTCAAGCTCGCCCACTCCCCGGCGGAGGCCGAGGAGAAGGCCGGCGAGATCCTCGGGATGGACATCAAGGGCCACACGGTCCACCGCGTGATGATCGCGCAGGGTGCCAAGATCGCCGAGGAGTTCTACTTCTCCGTGCTGCTGGACCGCGCGAACCGCAACTACCTCGCCATGTGCTCCGTCGAGGGCGGCATGGAGATCGAGCAGCTCGCCGTCGAGCGGCCCGAGGCCCTCGCCCGCGTCGCCGTCGACCCGATCGTGGGTATCGACGCGGACAAGGCCCGCGAGATCGTCGACGCCGCGAACTTCGCCGAGGACCTCAAGGCCCCGGTCGCCGACGTCATCCAGAAGCTCTGGACGGTCTTCACGGCCGAGGACGCCACGCTCGTCGAGGTGAACCCGCTGGTCCGCACCGAGGACGGCTCGATCGTCGCCCTCGACGGCAAGGTCTCGCTCGACGACAACGCCTCCGAGGTGCGTCACCCGGACCACGAGGCGCTCGAGGACAAGGCCGCGGCGGACCCGCTGGAGGCCAAGGCCAAGGAGAACGGCCTCAACTACGTCAAGCTCGACGGCGAGGTCGGCATCATCGGCAACGGCGCGGGGCTCGTCATGAGCACCCTCGACGTCGTCGCCTACGCCGGCGAGGAGCACGGCGGCGTGAAGCCGGCGAACTTCCTCGACATCGGCGGCGGCGCCAACGCCCAGGTCATGGCCAACGGCCTCGACGTCATCCTCAACGACCCGCAGGTCAAGAGCGTGTTCGTCAACGTGTTCGGCGGCATCACCGCCTGCGACGAGGTCGCCAAGGGCATCGTCGGCGCGCTGGAGATCCTCGGCGACGAGGCCACCAAGCCGCTGGTCGTGCGCCTCGACGGCAACAACGTGGACCTCGGCCGCGCCATCCTGCGCGAGGCGAACCACCCGCTGGTCACCCTGGCCGAGACCATGGACGGCGGCGCGGCCAAGGCCGCCGAGCTCGCCCACCTCTGAGCGCCCCGCCGACGTCGAAAGCAGAGATTCGAGAACAATGTCGATCTACCTGAACAAGGACAGCAAGATCATCGTCCAGGGCATCACCGGCGGGATGGGTGCCAAGCACACCGCCCTGATGCTCGACTCCGGCGCGCAGATCGTGGGCGGCGTGAACGCCCGCAAGGCCGGCACCACCGTGACCCACAAGGACCACGAGGGCAACGACGTCACGCTGCCCGTCTTCGGCACCGTCAAGGAGGCCATGGCGGAGACCGGCGCGAACGTGTCGGTCCTGTTCGTGCCCCCGGCGTTCACGAAGGACGCGGCCATCGAGGCCGTCGACGCCGAGATGCCGCTGATCGTCGTCATCACCGAGGGCGTCCCGGTGCAGGACTCGGCCGAGGTCTTCGCCTACCTCCAGGGCAAGAAGACCCGCATGATCGGCCCGAACTGCCCCGGCATCATCACGCCGGGCGAGTCGCTGGCCGGCATCACGCCGCACACCATCACGGGCAAGGGCCCGATCGGCCTCGTGTCGAAGTCGGGCACCCTGACCTACCAGATGATGTACGAGCTGAAGGACCTCGGGTTCTCGACCGCCATCGGCATCGGCGGCGACCCGGTCATCGGCACCACGCACATCGACGCGCTCGAGGCCTTCGAGAACGACCCGGAGACCCACGCGATCGTCATGATCGGCGAGATCGGCGGCGACGCCGAGGAGCGTGCGGCCGCGTACATCAAGGAGCACGTGACGAAGCCGGTCGTCGGCTACGTCGCCGGCTTCACCGCCCCCGAGGGCAAGACCATGGGCCACGCCGGCGCCATCGTCTCCGGCTCGGCGGGCACCGCGCAGGCCAAGAAGGAGGCCCTCGAGGCCGTGGGCGTGAAGGTTGGCAAGACGCCGTCCGAGACCGCCGAGCTCATGCGCGAGATCCTCAAGTCGCTCTGACCTGAGGGCGCTCCGGCGCCGCGCACGACACACAGACGGCGCCCGTCCCCCCACCGGGGCGGGCGCCGTCTGTGTGTCTGCCGGGTTCTGCCCGGCGCGCGGGTGACGATGGGCCGGTGAGCGCACCACCCGGCACCCGACCCCGCACCGCCAGGACCGTCGACGGCGACGGCCCCGCGCGGCGCCTCGGCCGCGGGGGCGAGCGCTTCGCCGCGGCCACCTCGGGCGCGTGGGCCACCGTGCAGGGCGTCGTGCTGTCCGGAGCGGTCGTCGTGCTGCTCGCGGTCGTCGGGGTGCTCGGCGGGTCGCCGGACTCCGCCTGGACCGGGGCGGTCGGCGTCGCCACGGGGCTGTGGCTGATGGGGCACGGCGTGCCGATCGACGCGGGCGGCGGCGTGATCACGCTCGTGCCGCTCGGCATCGGCGCCCTCGCCGTGTTCACGACCTACGTGTCCGTCAAGCGCTCTGCGCTGCCCATGCCGTCCGCCTGGGTCGCGGCGACCGTGACCTACGCGGCGGCGACCGTCGCCCTCGCCGCCGCGACCGCCGGCGTGGCGGGTGGCGAGGGGCTCGCGGCCGCCGCCCCCCGGCTCGGCCTCGCGGCGCTCGGCGGCGCCGTCGTGGGCGGGGCGGGCGCCGCGCTCGGCATCTTCGTCCCGCCGGACCGGCCCGAGGTCGTCGTCCCCGGCGGTCTGCTCGACCGCGCGGTGCCCGACGTCGCGCGGCTCGGCCTGCGGGCGGGCACGGTCGCGCTCGCCGCGCTGACCGGGCTGGGGGCCGCGCTCACCCTCGTGTGGGTCGTGGCGGGGCGGGCGACGTCGGAGGACGTGGTGACCGGCCTCGACCCGGGCTGGATCGGCGGCATCGTGTTCGCCGTCGCGCAGCTCGCGCTGCTGCCCAACCTGGTGCTGTGGGCGACGTCGTGGCTGGCCGGGCCGGGGTTCGCCGTCGGGCAGGACACCGTGTTCGCCCCGGGCGGGACCGAGGCGGGCCCGCTGCCGGCCGTGCCCCTGCTCGGCGCGCTGCCCGGCCCCGACTGGTCCGGCCCGACGGCCGCGGTCGCCGGCCCGCTCGCCGTCGTGGCCTGCGGCGCGCTCGCGGGCTGGTTCGCGTGGCGGCGGCTCGACCCCGAGCGGGTCCGCTGGGCCGACCTGGCCCAGGTGCTCGCGGGCGTGGTGCTGCTCGCGGGCGTCACGACCGGGCTGCTGCAGCACTGGGCCGGGGGAGCGGTCGGTGCCGGACGCCTGGCGCACGTGGGCGCGGACCCCCTGCTCACCGGCGCGATGGTGGCCGTCGAGGTCGGCGTCGGGGCGGCGGTCGTGCTGGCGTGCGCGCACCTGCAGGTCGGTGCGCGGCTGCGGCGGGAGTAGGCCGCGGCCTCCTTCCGGGCGCGACGGACGGCGGGGACGCGCGGGTAGGGTGACGTCGTGCAGACCCCGTCCGGCCACCCCGTCGCGTCCACGTCCGCCCAGGGCACGGCCCAGGCCAGGCTCGTGGTCCTGGCCTCCGGCGGCGGCTCCAACCTCGCGGCGCTGCTCGCCGCCCACGACGACCCGGCCTACGGCGCCCGCGTCGTCGGCGTCGTCTCCGACAAGCCCGGTGCCGGGGCGCTCGACCTGGCCCGCGACGCAGGCGTGGCGTCCGTCGTCGTCGCCCCGCAGGACTTCGAGGACCGCCCCGCGTGGAACGTCGGCGTGGCCGAGGCCGTCGCCGTCTTCCGGCCCGACTACGTGGTGCTCGCCGGGTTCATGCGGATCCTCGCGCCCTCGTTCGTCGAGCGCTTCGCGGGGCGGATCGTCAACACCCACCCCGCGCTGCTGCCGTCGTTCCCCGGCGCGCACGGCGTGCGGGACGCCCTCGCCTACGGCGTGAAGGTCACCGGCTGCACCGTGCACGTCGTCGACGCCGGCGTCGACACCGGGCCGATCCTGGCGCAGGCCGTCGTCCCCGTGCTCGACGGCGACGACGAGTCCGCCCTGCACGAGCGGATCAAGGTCGCGGAGCGTGCGCTGCTCGTCGAGACCGTCGGTCGCGTCGCCCGCGAGGGGCTGCGCGTCGACGGGCGCCGCGCGCTCGTCGGCTGACGACGGCCGTCGACCGCGGGGACGTCAGACGGTCGGCTCGCGGGCGGTCTCGCCGCTGACGTCGTCGCGCGGGCCGAAGGCGCTCAGCACCTGGTAGACCTCCCGGGCGACGCCGGGCTCGTCGCGCGCCTCCTGGTGGCTCCGGTCGGCCCAGCGGCTCAGCAGCTCGGCGACCTCGAGCGCCATCTGGTCGGCCTGCTCCTTCGTGAGCAGCATGGTCAGGAGCATGAACTGCCGCTTGGCGTCGTCGTCGTCGCCGTCGTGGTGCGCGAAGACGTCGGCGGTCCACTGCAGCGCGGGGCGGACGATCGCCTCCCCGGCGCCGGGGGAGTCCGACTTCACGCGGTAGCTCTGCGCCACGTTGGTCCAGACCCGGTCGCGCTTGTCGCGCGCGTGCTCGGGCGCCTCGACGATCATCCCGGCCTTGGCGAGCACGCGGAGGTGGAAGCTCACCGAGTTGGCGGGCTGCCCGATCGCCTCGGCGAGGTCGGCGGCGCGGGCGTGCTCGAGCACCGAGAGCTGCATGAGGATCCGCTGCCGCACGGGGTGGGCGAGAGCGCGGAGCGCCTCCGGCTCGGTGATCTCCATCGTCTCCTGCACGTGCGCGAGCCTAGCAAGATCCCGCAGGATTCAGTGCGCAATGACTATTGCGCAATAGATGTTGCGGGATTACGGTCGTGCCCATGACGCAGACCACGGCGGCCGCGGAGCCGCTTCCCTCGAGTGAGACGCCCCACGTCGGAACGGCGGCCGGCGCCGCCGAGGGTCCGGCGCCGCTGCGCCGCAACCGCCCGTACGTCCTGCTGATGTCCGGCCTCACGACCCAGTCGCTCGGCGGCAGCGTCGCCCGGTTCGCCGTGCCGCTGCTCGCGCTCGGGCTCACCGGCTCGGCGGCTGCCGCGGGCACGATCGCCGCGGTGGGCCAGGCCGGTGCGCTCCTCGCCACGCTGCCGGCGGGGGTCGTCGCGGACCGGACGGACCGTCGTCGGCTGGTCGTCGCCGCTGCCTCGGTGGCGGCCGTGCTGTGGGCGTCCGCGGTCGTCGCCGCGGCCCTCGGCGGCCTGACGGCGTGGCACCTCGCGGCGGTCCTGTGCGGGTCCGCCGTCGCGGCGGCCTTCCTCGACCCGGCGATCAGCGGCGCGTTCCGGGCGGTGGTGCCGACCGCACAGCTGCCGACCGCCTACGCGACGGCCCAGGGCCGCGACGCCGTCGCGGGGATCGCCGGCGGCCCGGTCGGCGGCCTGCTCTACGGCGTCGCGGCGGCGCTGCCGCTGGTGGGCGCGGTGGTCGGGCACGCCGCGACGGCCCTGTGCGCGTGGTTCGTGCGCGCCCCGCTGAACGACGACGTGACCGAGGCGCGTGCGACCCGGCCGCTCGCCGCGCTGCGCGAGGGGCTGAGGTACGTCTGGGCGGTGCCGCTGTTCCGGGCGAGCCTCGGCCTGTTCGTCGCGGTGAACGTCGCCGTCAACGGGATGCTCGTCGGGATCAACCTCGAGCTCGCGCGCACGGGCACGCCCCCGGTCCTCATCGGCGTCGTCGGCACCGTGGCCGCCGGCTCGATGCTGCTGGGCGCTCTCGCGGCCCCGGCCCTGGTCGCGCGGCTGCGCCTCGGCGTCCTCACGGTGCTGGCGCTCGTCCCGGTCGTGCTCGCCTTCGTGGGCATGGCCCTGCTCCAGACCTACGTCGCGTACGTGGTGCTGGTCGGGATCGGGATGCTCCTGGTCCCCGCGGTGAACTCGGCCATGGCGGGCTACACGGCCGCGATCACCCCCGACCGGATGCAGGGTCGCCTCGCGTCCGTGCTCGGGCTCAGCGGGGTGGCGGCGATGCCGCTCGCCCCGCTGGTCGGCGGCACCCTGCTCGAGGCCGGTGGCATCGGCGTCGTGCTGTGGACGCTGGTGGCGCTGCTCGCCGCGACCGTCGTCGGGCTGGCCCTGGTGCGGTCGCTGTGGCGGGTCGGCACCCCCGACACCTGGGCCGACGACGTCCTCCCGATGCCCGCCGAGTGACCTCGAGGGCCGTCAGGGCCACGTGGGTACCGGTACCCGCGTGGCTCTGACGGGTCGGGGTCAGACGGCGGACCAGCCGCCGTCCGACGCGAGGATCGCGCCGTTGAGGTTCACCGCGTCGGTGGACAGCAGGAACGTGATCGACGCGGCGAGGTGCTCCGCCGTCGCGATGCCGGGGATGTTGCCCATGTAGCGGCCCAGCCGCGCGCCGCCGAACTCGGCCTGCGCGGGCACCTGGATGCCGGTGGCGACGCCGCCGGGCGCGACGGCGTTCACCTGCACGCCCGTGCCGGCGTACATCACGGCGGAGGACCTGGTGAGCCCGACGACGGCGTGCTTGGACGCCGTGTACGCGGCGCCCGCGGCGGACCCGCGCAGGCCGGCCTCCGAGGCGACGTTGACGATGCGGCCGCGGCCCGCGGCGAGCATCCCGGGCAGGACGGCGCGCATGAGGCGCATCGTGCCGTCGACGTTCACGCGCATCACGCGCTCCCAGGTCGCGTCGGTGAGCTCGTGCACGGCGCCCATGTCGTCCATGATCCCGGCGACGTTGGCGAGTGCGTCGACGCGCTCGCCGGCGGCGCGCACGATCTCCTCGACCGACTCGGCCGACGTGATGTCGCCCGCGACGGTGACGACCTCGGCGCCAGGCACGACGCCGGCCAGGGACGCCGCGAGCTCGTCCAGCTTCTCCTTCGCCAGGTCGACGGCGACGACGCGGCCGCCCTCGCGCGCCACGCGGGACGCGACGGCGCGGCCGATGCCCGAGGCCGCTCCCGTGACGACGACGGTCTGGCCGGCGAAGCGACCCGGCGTGACCTGCTCGGCCCAGGGCGCGGGGGCGGCGGAGCCGCCGTCCGCGCGGTCGGCGCCGGTGTCGTCGGGCGCCTGCTCGCGGTACGCGGCGACGAGGCCGTCGACCATCTCGGCGGGGAACTGCCCGTTCGACAGCGCCACGAGCTGCTCGAGCGGCAGGTTGCGCGCCGGGGCGAGCGCCTCGGCCGACGCGCCGGCCTGCTCGAGGACGGCGCCGAGGATGCGGCCTCCGACGGGGTGGTCGAGCCACTCGCCGACGGTCGAGGATGCGGACAGGGCCATGGTGCTCTCCTTGCTGGCTGGTCCCTCACGGGCTCTCGTACTAACCGGACAACACTGTCCGGTTGGTAGTCTATTCCGGTGCCCACCGCCCGGAGCAACCCGCGCCCGTCCACCCGGAGCAACCCCGGCCCCGCGGCGGCGGCCCGCAACCGCGCGGCGCTCCTGGAGGCGGCGCACGCCGTCTTCGCCGAGTCCGGCACGGCCGCACCGCTCAGCTCGGTCGCGCGACGCGCCGGCGTCGGGCAGGGCAGCCTCTACCGGCACTTCCCGGACCGCGTCTCCCTCGTGGCCGCCGTCGTCGAGGAGAACGTGGACGCGCTGGAGGCGGCGTCGGCCGCCGGCGCCGCGCTGCCGGAGCTCCTCGGCCTCGTGACGCGGCACGCCATCGAGTCCGTCGGGGTGGTCGACCTGCTGGTCGAGGACCGGCCGGGGCGCATGCTCGAGCTGCGCGACCGTGTCGCCGCCGTGCTCGCCGCGCACCGCGACGCGGCGCTCGCGGCCGGCCAGGTGCCCGCCGGCACCTCCGTCGAGGACCTCATGCTCGGCGTCGAGCTCGTGGCCGGCGCCCTCACCCGACGCCCCGCGGCGGACCGGGCGGACACCGCGGCCCGGGCCTGGCGCCTGCTCGGCATGGACGTCGCTCTGCCGTGACCGCGCTCCGTGACCGCTGCAGTGACCGGTCCCGACGACGTTCGGTAGACTCGCCGCGGCCGTGACTGGCGAGGGTGGGTCACCACCGGGGAGCGGCCGACACGTCCCGCCATGCGCGCCGCCCGCCTGGGTGCGAGGGTCTTTCCGCGAGAGAACCCGCCCGAGGAGAACACACTCATGTCCGGAGCACACTCCGCCGCCCACGTCACCGCCCCCGACGTCCAGCTCGCCGACGACGCCCAGCGTCCCGTGCGCCGCGCGCTGCTCAGCGTCTACGACAAGACCGGCCTGACCGAGCTCGCCACCGCCCTGCACGCCGCGGGCGTGGAGCTCGTCTCCACCGGCTCCACCGCCACGACGATCGCCGACGCCGGCGTCCCCGTCACGCGCGTCGAGGAGCTCACCGGCTTCCCCGAGTGCCTCGAGGGCCGCGTCAAGACGCTGCACCCGCGCGTGCACGCCGGGATCCTGGCCGACACCCGCAAGGCCGACCACCTCGCCCAGCTCGCCGACCTCGGCATCGAGACGTTCGAGCTCGTCGTCGTGAACCTGTACCCGTTCGCGGCGACCGTCGCGTCCGGCGCCGGCCCGGACGAGGTCGTCGAGCAGATCGACATCGGCGGGCCGTCGATGGTCCGCGCCGCGGCGAAGAACCACCCGAGCGTCGCCGTCGTCGTCGACCCGGCGCGCTACGACGACGTCGTCTCCGCGGTCCAGGGCGGCGGCTTCACCTTCGCGCAGCGCAAGCGCCTCGCGGCCGCCGCGTTCGCGCACACCGCGCAGTACGACGTCGCCGTGGCCTCCTGGTTCGCCAGCGTCTACGCGCCCGACGAGACCGCCCTCGAGTCGCACATGCCCGACGTCGCCGGCGCGGCGTTCGAGCGCGCCGCGGTGCTCCGCTACGGCGAGAACCCGCACCAGAAGGCCGCGCTGTACACGCGGACCGACGGCGGCACCGGCCTCGCCCAGGCGACCCAGCTGCACGGCAAGGCCATGAGCTACAACAACTACGTGGACGCCGACGCCGCCTGGCGCGCCGCGCACGACCACGAGGGCCCCGCGGTGGCGGTCATCAAGCACGCCAACCCGTGCGGCATCGCCGTCGGCGACGACATCGCGCAGGCCCACGCCCGCGCGCACGCCACCGACCCGGTGTCGGCGTACGGCGGCGTCATCGCGGCCAACCGGGTCATCACGAAGGCCGCGGCCGAGGGGATCGCGCCGATCTTCACCGAGGTCGTCGTCGCACCGGGATTCGAGCCCGAGGCGCTCGAGATCCTGCAGAAGAAGAAGAACGTGCGCCTGCTCGTCGTCGACACCCCGCCGCACGCCGTCGCCGAGAACCGTCCGATCTCCGGCGGCATGCTCGTCCAGGAGGTCGACCGGTTCCAGGCCGAGGGCGACGACCCCGCGTCGTGGACCCTCGCCGCCGGCGAGGCCGCCGACGAGGCCACGCTCGCCGACCTCGCGTTCGCGTGGAAGGCCGTCCGCGCCGCCAAGTCCAACGCGATCCTCCTCGCCGCCGACGGTGCCGCCGTCGGCATCGGCATGGGCCAGGTCAACCGCGTCGACTCCTGCCGCCTGTCCGTCGAGCGCGCGAACACGCTCGCCGAGGGGGCGGAGCGGGCGCGCGGCGCGGTCGCCGCGTCCGACGCGTTCTTCCCCTTCGCCGACGGCCTGCAGGTGCTGCTCGACGCCGGCGTCCGCGCCGTCGTGCAGCCCGGAGGGTCCATCCGCGACGCCGAGGTGATCGAGGCCGCTCAGGCCGCCGGCGTGACGATGTACCTCACCGGGACGCGCCACTTCGCGCACTGACCCCGCGAGATAGAGAACCCCGGACCGGGGGGTAGAGAGGGGGGGGGGGGGGGGGGCCCCCGGGGGGGCCCCCCCCCCCCCCCCCTCTCTACCCCCCGGTCCGGGGTTCTCTATCTCGCGGCGTCCTTCAGCTTGATGGCGGGGTCGGTGGCGCGGGCCAGGTCCAGTCGCAGCGGCTCGCCGCGGCTCATGAGGCGCCGGACGCCGCCGACGTCGCGGGGCGAGTCGACGAGCAGGACGGCCCGGACGGTCGCGACACCGTCGGGCGCGTCGTCGGGCCCCCTGCTCTCCGCCGGGTCCAGGTAGAGCGCCGCCCAGGGGCCCTCGCCGGGGGTGCCGCGCAGCACCACGGGGGAGGCGTCGGGCCCGGCGGTGGTCGGCAGGCCCAGCAGCGCCAGGTCGTGCCCGAGCTGCTGCGAGAAGACGTACGGCGCGTGCCCGGTGCCGGCCGCCTCGACGCCGAGCATGGCGCGCACGGTGGGGTCGGGGTCGTGCAGCGCGGCCGACCAGTGCCCGCCCGGCACCGTGCCGAACACGGGGTGCGCGCGCGACGCGACGTCGCCGACCGCCCAGACGCGGGGATGGCCGGGGACGCGGCCGTCGCCGTCCACGAGGAGCGCGCCGCGCCCGTCCAGGGGCAGCGTGCCCTCCAGCCAGCCCGACGCCGGCCGCGCGCCCACGGCGGTGAGCACGAGGTCCGCCGGAACGTGATCGCCGCCGGCGAGGACCACGCCGGAGCCCTCCACGGCCGTCACCGCGGCGCCCGTGCGCAGGCGCACCCCGGCGGCCCCGTACCAGCCCGCGAGGAGCGCCCCGACGTCGCGGCCCAGCTGGCGCGACAACGGGGCGTCCGCCGCCTCGAGCACCGTGACGTCCGCCCCGGCGCCCGCGGCGACCCCCGCGACCTCGGCGCCGATCCAGCCCGCGCCCACGATCACCAGGCGCAGCCCGTCGTCGGCGCGCAGGGCCGCCCGCAGGCGGTCGGCGTCGGCGGCCGTGTGCAGCAGCGACGACGCGGAGAACCCCGGCGGGACGACCGGGACGGAGCCCACCGCGAGCACGACGGCGTCGGCCGCGACCTCGCCCCGTGCGGTCGTGACGACCACGCCGTCCGGCCGCGAGGCCAGCGACAGGGCGGGCTCGGCGAGCCGCACGTCGTCGGCCAGCGCCTCGACGTCGACGCCGAGGTCCGCGCTCAGCCACACCGGCTCGGGCCGCGTCAGCAGCTCCTTGGAGAGCGGCGGGCGGTCGTACGGGGGCACGCCCTCCGCGCCGAGCAGCGTGATCCGCCCGCCGAAGCCGTGCGCCCGCAGCGCGGCGACGGTCTGCGCGCCGGCGAGGCCGGCGCCCACCACGACGACGGACCGGAGGGGCGGACGGGGAGAGACGTCGGAGGTCGGCTCGGGCACGGTCCTCACCGTAGCTCTCGGCGAGACCCCGTGGGCGTGGAGGTCCGACGCTCGCCGCGGTCGCGCGACGGTAGGCTCGGCTGCCGTGGATCCCCGTGCGCTGCCCGACCCTCCGCGTGACCCCGGAGGGGCCGAGCCCGCGCCCGCGTGGCACACGGTCGGGGCGAAGGGCGAGGAGCCGGCGCGCCCTCTGCCCGGTCCTGAGCGCGCCATCGTCACCGTGCTCGCCGGCATCGTGCTCGCCGTCGTGCTCGGCGTGCTGGTCGGGGCCCGCGTCGGCACCGGCACCATCGCGCTGACCCTCGCCGTCGCGGGCACGTGGCGGGCCACGTCGGCCACCGGGCCGGTCGGGCTGGTCGTGCGGAGCCGGGGCTTCGACGTCTTCCTGTGCTGGGGTGGCGCCGTCGTCATCGGCGTGCTGGCCCTGACCGCCCCCGGCCTGGGCTGAGCGCCCGCGATCAGCCCGCCGAGCCCGCGAGGCTCGCGGTGAGCGGCTCTTCGGAGGTGACCGCGCAGGTGACGCTGCGCCAGCCGTCCCCCCACTCGCTGAACTCGGGGACCACCGTCCACACCTCGAGCGGCGGACCGGCGTACTCGCCGCCGACGAACTCGGCCCACGCCTCCGCGCAGGAGGCGCGCCCCGCCGCCCAGATCGTGGCGTCGTTCTCGGCGACCTCGACGCCGATGCGGTGCTCGGCGAACACCTGACCGGTGTGCGGCTCGTCGCAGAACTCGACCAGAGGCACCACGAGGTCGCCCCACCTGGTCAACCGGGTGGCGTCGAAGCACGCGGGGGACAGGGCGATGCTCAGGTGACGGGGGCCGCCGTCCGCGGGCGCGCGGGTGTCGGTCGGGGGCGGCGCGGGCGCGGGGTCGCCCGCGGCCGGCGCGGCCGCGCACACGAGGTGGGGCCAGAAGTCCCAGCCGTCCTTCGCCGTGAACCAGCGTGCGTAGGGCACCTCCAGCGGGCTCCGCCCCAGGTCCTCGAGGGCACCGTCGCAGACCTCCGACGCGATCTGGCCGCCGACCTCGTCGCCCGGCCAGGCGGGACCGGAGGGCCCGGCGTAGAACACGGTGGACGCGGTGTCGTCCCCGCACGGGACGAGCGGCACGATCCCGTGGAGCTCTGCCTGCGCGAAGCAGTCGCCGGGGGCGAGCATCCGCCACGGCTTCGCGTCCGCGAACGTCACGTCCCCGGTGAGGCCGGCCGGTGCGGCCCCCTTCGCCGGGGGCAGCGTCAACGGGTCCGCCGACGACGTCGACGATGACGACGCCGATGACGACGTCGATGACGACGGCGGGCCGGCCAGAGCGGTGAGGAGCGGGCGCACGTCGTCCACCAGTCCGACGGCGGCGACGAGGACCACCACGCTCACCGCGCGGGCCAGGAGACCGACGACGACGGCCACGATCCCCGCCGTGCGCACCCGGCGGGTCTGCGTCGCGGCGGCGGCGACGTCGCCGGCGCCGAGGGCGCGCGACGCGCGGACGGAGGCGAGCACGGCGCCGATCGCCAGCGGCCAGAAGCAGACCATGGCCACGACCGCCCAGCCGGTGCCGGTCCGCGCGGGGGCGGACGCCGTCGTCGGCTCAGCCACGGGGGCTCCCGGGCGGCGCGGTGGTACCGAGTCCTGGCCAGCCCAGGTCGAGAAGGACCGTCACCATCAGCCCGATCAGTGCGGCCGAGAGCACCACGCTCACGACGGCGCTGACGACGACGGCCGCGATCCCGAACCGTCGCGCGGCCCGGGCGTGCGTCGTCGCGGCGGCGAGGTCCCCGGAGCCGATCGCCCGGGCCGCCCGCTGGGCTCCGAGGAGCGCCGGGACGCCGAGCGGCCAGCACAGGATCGCGGCGGCCACGGCCCAGCCGGTGGCGTGGTGCACGTCGCGCCCGGGAGGGACGGACGACGGCGGTACGGACGGGGTCAACGGCGACTCCGATCGGGGAACGGGCACCGAGCCATCGGTGGCCGCAGCGATCAGCGGCGCGCCATTTGTACCAGAGGTCCGACTTCGCGCTCTCCGCCCCGCGGGTGAAATCCTGCGCGGACGCCACGAGGGCCGGCACCCTGCGGGTACCGGCCCTCGTGCGTCGGTGCGTCAGGCGCGCGGTGCGTCAGGCGCGCGGCGCGTCGCCCTTCGGCTCGTCGGTGCCGGGCTTGGCGTCGTCGACGTCCTGCCCGTCCCACTCGCCCTCGTTCTCGTCGACCTCCGACGCCGTCGGAAGGGCGCCGTCGTCGACGACGTCGTGCTCGGGGGCGGTCCGCTCCTCGACCGTCACGGCCGTGTACTCGACCTCGGTCAGCGCGAGGGCGGGCACCGGCTGGAACGCCCGGGCGAACAGGGCGGCGAGTGCCGCTCCCACCAGCGGGGCGACGACGAACACCCACAGCTGGCCCCACGTCCAGCCTCCGCCGAACACCGCCGAGGCGAACGACCGCGCCGGGTTGAGCGAGGCGTTGGTGACCGGCCAGGCGACGATGATCAGCGCGCCGAGGGACAGGCCGATGACCACCGGGGCGAACGTGACCGACGTGCGCTTGCTGGTCACGCCGAGGATGATCCCCACGAAGACGGCGGTGACGATCACCTCGACGAGGATCGCGGCCCACATCGTGAACTCGACGGGGGCGCCGCCCTGCTGCGCCGCCGCGGCGGTGAGCGTGGCGGCGGGCGCGTGCGATCCGAAGCCGTTGGCCGTGCCCTGGAAGAGCTCGGCCTTGCTCGTCGCCTGAGCGAACGGGAGCACCGACTCCGGGATGATCGAGAACATCACGGCCGCGGCCGCGGTGCCGCCCACGAGCTGGGCGGCCCAGTACGGCACCAGGTCGCGCCACGCGGAACGGCCGGCGAGCGTCAGGCCGAAGGTCACGGCGGGGTTGAAGTGGCCGCCGGAGACGCCGCCGACCGCGGCGATGGCGCCCATGACGAGGATCCCGCCCGCGAGCGCGACGGTGATGATCTGACCGTTGTTGAACAGGTTGAAAGTGGCGGTGCCGACGATGCCGAGCACCAGCACGAACGTGCCGAAGGCCTCGGCGGCGAGCCGGGCGAACAGGCCGTGCTGCGGGGCTCCTGCCGCCGTGTCGACGTCGGCCGGAGCCGTACCGCCCTCGGCGGCGATGTCCTGGGACATGAGGGTCCTTCTCTGCTCGGGAGACGGGCGTCTCGGTGTGCCCCCCGCGGTGGGAGGGCCGGTCGTGCGTGACCGGCCTCACGGCCGGCTGCGCGGGCATGCTTCCACCGTGGTCTGAACGGTTGCTGAGCGCGGGCCGACGGTGGCGCTCCTGGCACGTTACCGCGCGTCGTCCCAGGTCGCGCTCCACCACGACGGTCGGCGCGCCGGGCGGCGGCGACGTCGAGGGCCGGGCCGGGGTGGCGGTCGACCCCGGCGCCCGGCTGCGTCAGAGTAGGGGCATGACCACACCAGTGAACGTCACCGTCACCGGGGCGGCGGGCCAGATCGGGTACGCGCTGCTCTTCCGGATCGCGTCGGGCGCGATGCTCGGCCCCGACACGCCCGTGCGGCTGCGGCTGCTGGAGATCCCGCAGGCGGTGAAGGCCGCGGAGGGGACCGCGATGGAGCTCGACGACTGCGCCTTCCCGCTGCTGGCCGGCATCGACATCCACGACGACCCCACGGCGGGCTTCGCGGGCACGAACGTCGCCCTGCTGGTGGGCGCCCGGCCGCGCGGCCCGGGCATGGAGCGGGCGGACCTGCTCGAGGCGAACGGCGGCATCTTCGGCCCGCAGGGCCGGGCCATCAACGCGGGCGCGGCCGACGACGTGCGGGTCCTGGTCGTGGGCAACCCGGCCAACACGAACGCGCTGATCGCGGCGTCGAACGCGCCCGACGTGCCGAAGGACCGCTTCACGGCGATGACGCGCCTCGACCACAACCGCGCGCTCTCCCAGCTCGCGAAGCGGGCGGACGTGCCGGTCTCGCAGGTGCGCCGCGTGACGATCTGGGGCAACCACTCCGCGAGCCAGTACCCGGACGTGTTCCGGGCGGACGTCGCGGGCACGCCGGGCGCCCGGTACGCGGACGAGGACAAGCTCTGGCTCGCGGACGACTTCATCCCGACGGTGGCCAAGCGCGGCGCCGCGATCATCGACGCGCGCGGGGCGTCGTCGGCGGCGTCCGCGGCGAACGCGGCGATCGACCACGTCCACGACTGGGTGCAGGGCACGCCCGAGGACGACTGGACCAGCGCGGGCCTGTGGTCGACCGGGCAGTACGGGGTGCCGGAGGGCCTCGTCTCGTCGTTCCCGGTGACGTCGTCGGGCGGTGCGTGGGAGGTCGTCGAGGGCCTCGAGATCGACGACTTCTCCCGCGAGCGGATCGCGGCCAGCGTGCAGGAGCTCTCCGAGGAGCGGGACGCCGTGCGCGCCCTCGGGCTGATCTGACGGAAATTCTGCGGCGGAGCGTCGGGGGCGCCGCATAGGCTTCTCGGGCCATGATCGACGCCCCTGCCGCGCGCGCGGAACACACCTCCACCACGACCACGCCGACGGACCCGTCCCGCCGCCTCGACTGGCGGAGGCTGCGCGGGCCCGTCGCCGCGGTCGCGATGGTCGCGCTCACCCTCGGAGCGGTGGGTGCCGCGCTCGGCACCGTCGTCGCGGGCCGCCTCGCGGAGGACCCGACGGGGGCGCTGCTGACGCTGCTCGCGCTCTGCGTGGTCGGCGCCGCCCTGTTCGACACGGCCGGGCAGGTCGTGTGGGCGGGCGTCGTCGACCGCGCCGAGGGGCGGCTGCGCGGCGACCTGCTCACCGCGGCGCTGCACCAGCCGCTCGGCACGCTCACCGAGCAGGCCGTGGGCGAGGTGCTCGACCGGGTCGACGACGACACGCACGCCGTCGGAACGCTCGTGCGCCGCCAGCTGTGGGGCGCGGGCCGCACGGTGGTCGGCGTCGTGCCGATGTACGTGGTCGCCGGCGTCACCTGGTGGCCGGCGTGGATCCTGTTCCCGCTGCTGGGCGCGCTCGCGGGCGTCCTCGTGCGCCCGATGCTGGGCGAGATCGCCCGCCGCAAGGTGATCGAGGAGGCGGCCTGGACCGACCACGCGGCCGCGTTCGAGGAGTCGGTGGCCGCCCGCGACGACCTGCGCACCAGCCTCGGCCAGCCGTTCGCCATCCGCCGCCTGGCGCAGCGCTCGGCGGACGTGCACCGCAAGTTCCGCGACGTGGTCGTCGTCGAGTCGAAGATGCTGCGCCGGGCCGGCCTGGTGCTCGCCGCGTTGCTCGCCGGCGTCGCCGTGGCCGGGGCCGCGCTGGCGTCGGGCGGCACGCTCGCCGTCCAGGACCTCGTGACGCTGTTCCTGGTCACGTCGATGTTCGTGGGCCAGGTGGACAACCTCATCCACCACCTGCCGGACATCCAGGAAGGGCTGGGCGCCATCACGCGCATCCGGCAGATGCTGTCGGTCGAGCCGGAGCCGAGCGGCGGGCGCGACCTGCCCGAGGGCCCGGTGGGCATCGAGCTGCGCGACCTGCACTTCTCGTACGCCGAGGGCACCTTCGCGCTGCAGGGCGTGAACCTCCGCGTCCCCGCGGGGCAGACGGTGGCGCTCGTCGGGCGCACCGGCTCCGGGAAGTCGACGCTCGCGTCGCTGCTGTCGCGCGCCGTCGAGCCGGAGCCAGGCACGGTGTTCCTCGGCGGCGTCGACGTGCGCGACCTCGACCTGCAGAAGCTGCGCGCCGCGGTGGGCGTCGTCACGCAGCGCACCGAGATCCTCGCCGGCACGCTCGCCGAGAACGTCGCGCTGTTCGCCGACGTCCCGCGCGAGGACGTCGAGGCGGCCGTGCGCGAGCTGCGCCTGGAGGCCTGGGTGTCGGGCCTGCCCGACGGGCTCGACACGCTGCTCGGTCCGGGCGGCACGTCGCTGTCCGCGGGGGAGGAGCAGCTCGTCGCGTTCGCGCGCCTGCTGGTGCGCGACGTCCAGGTGGTGGTGCTCGACGAGGCGACGGCGCGCATGGACCCGCTCACCGAGGCCCGCGTGGTCGCGGCGTCCGAGCGGCTGCTCGCCGGCCGCACGGGCGTGCTGGTCGCCCACCGGCTGACGACCATCGAGCGGGCGGACCTGCTCGCCGCGCTCGACCACGGCCGGGTCGTGCAGCAGGGCCCCCGGGCGAGGCTCGCCCGCGAGGACGGCCCGTACCGCGACCTGCTCCTGGCGAGCGACGCCGCGGACGCACCCGTCGCGAGCGCCGGTGCCGCCGAGGAGGTCGCGTCGGGGCTCACCGGTCACCGGTCGACGCCGTCGAGCGCGCCGTCGGGCACGGCGCCGAGCACGGTGGAGTCCGCGCAGGCGGCGTCCCACGACGTGGGCGGCAAGCGCCGCCGCGGCGCGGCGCCGGACCTCGCCGACCCGGGCGAGGGCCCGAGCCTGGCGCGCGGCGTCCTGCACGCGCTGTTCGTGCGCCCCGCGTGGGGCGCGGTCGGCGCGGCGCTCTTCCTCGTGGCGAGCCTCGTCTCCGCGCAGGGTGCCCTCACCGGGTTCCTCTGGGGGCGGGCGGTCGAGGGGCTCGACGCCGGCTTCCCCACCGCGCTCATGGTCGCGTTCGCGGTGCTCCTCGTCGTCGCGCCGCTGGCGCTCGCGTGGGCGCTGTACGTCTACCCGCGGTGGTGGGTGGAGGTGCTGCTGCGCGTCCGGATGGCGGTGATGGTGGGGCAGACGCGCCAGGAGCGGCTGCGCGCCACCCCGCCCGGCGAGGTCGTGGCCCGCGCCATGGACTCCGACCGGTTCGTGCGCTACTCGGACCGCTGGGTCGACTTCGTCAACGGCCTGGTCATCGCCGGCGTGACGGCGCTGCTCAGCGGGTCGTGGCTGGCCGGCGGCGTGCTGCTGGCCGTCATGGTGGTCT
Source organism: Isoptericola sp. NPDC019571 (assembly GCF_044389385.1). NCBI lineage: Bacteria > Bacillati > Actinomycetota > Actinomycetes > Micrococcales > Promicromonosporaceae > Isoptericola > Isoptericola sp. NPDC019571. Next base: position 59,110 of record NZ_JBIRXZ010000008.1, on the reverse strand, counting down.
CGGCGGCCGCGTCGGCGGTCGGTCGGCCGATCGCGGGCCGCTCGGCCACCCGGTCGTCCGCCGCTCGCGCCCGGTTCGGCCGGGCCCTCGTCTCCGCGCTCGACTCCGCGCGCACGGTGAAGCTCGCCGCGCGGACCCCGCAGGTGCACGCGCACCTGCGCGAGGTGGACGGCGGCCGTGTCCGGGCCGCGATCTTCGAGCACCGGATCCAGGCCGCCCTCGACGGCGTGCCGATGATCATGGTGCAGCTCGGCGTCGTGGCGGCCTGGGCGGGCCTGCTCACCGGCACGTGGGGGCTGGCGACCGCGCTGCTCGTCGCGAACGCCGTGAACGGGTTCGGTTGGTTCGGCGTCGTGGCGGGGGCGGTCGTGACGGAGGCGCCCGGCACCCGGTCGTGGCAGCGGGCCACCGGCCGGTTCGCCGCGGGGGCCGACCTCATGGACCTGCCCGCGGGCGTCGACCTGCTCACCGGCGACGCGCCCCGACCGGCCGCGGGCCCGCGCGAGGCGCTGGAGCGGCTGCGCCTCGAGGGCGTGACCGCCGTGCACGACGACGGCACCATCGGGGTGTCGGGGGTGGACCTGGAGGTGCGGCGCGGCGAGCTCGTGCTGCTGCTCGGCCAGGTCGGCTCGGGCAAGTCGAGCCTGCTGTCCGCGCTGAGCGGCCTCATGGAGCACACGGGTCGGATCCGCTGGAACGAGCGGGACGTCGAGGACGCGCAGGCGTTCCTGCGCCCGGGGCAGGTCGCGCACGTCGCGCAGGTGCCGCGCGTGCTGTCCGGCACGTTCAGCGAGAACGTGCGCCTGGACCACGAGCGCGACGTCGACGGCCCGGTCGCCTCCGCGCGCCTGGGGCAGGACGTGGACGAGGCTGGTGGTCCGGACGCGCTGGTCGGCCACCGCGGGGTGCGGCTGTCCGGCGGCCAGGTGCAGCGGCTCGCGCTCGCCCGCGCGCTGGCGACGGACGCCGAGCTGCTGCTGGCCGACGACGTCTCCAGCGCGCTGGACGCCACCACGGAGATCGAGCTGTGGGCGTCGCTGCGCGAGCGCGGCACCACCGTCGTCGGCGCGACGTCCAAACGCGCGGCCCTGTCGCGTGCCGACCGCGTCGTCGTCCTCGCCGACGGCGAGATCGCCGAGGTCGGGCCGTGGCGCGAGCTCGCGCCGCGCTGGGGGCACCTGGCGGGCTGAGCGTCGTTCCGTCGTGGGCGTTCGTGCGGCGCTATTCCCCTGGGAATGGCGCCACACGGGCGCCCACAGGTGTCGGCGGACCTATTGCTGCAAGGTTGCTGCAACGGTACAGTCGCCGCGGGTCGCGACCTCCGCGCGCCCGGACGACGAAGGAGTCCTCCATGCCTCGTGCTGCCCAGGCCCGCGCCCCCCGAAGGCGCCCGACCCGTCGCGCGGCGGCATCGCTGACCGCCGTCGCGCTCACCGTCCCCGCGCTGTCCGCCGGCCTCGGCGGGCTCGCCCTCACGACGGCGCCCCCGGCGGGCGCCGCGGACCGCACCGCCACCCTGGTCGGGAGCCTCCAGACGGAGCTCGGCTGCGCCGAGGACTGGGACCCGACCTGTGCCGCCACCACCCTCGCGCCCGCCGGCGACGGCACGTTCGGCGCCGACGTCGACCTGCCGGCCGGGACGTACGAGTACAAGGTCGCGCTCGACGGCGCCTGGGACGAGTCCTACGGGCGCGAGGGCACCGGCGAGAACGCGCCCCTGGTGCTGGGCGGCGACGCGCGCGTGCGGGTCAGCTACGACGACACCACGCACCGCGTCGCGCTCACGCCGCTGACGCTGGCCGGCGCCTACGACGACGCGACGGACGCCGACCTGGTGGTGCCGCCGGTGCGGCAGGCGGGCTCGGACGAGCGGTTCTACTTCGTCATGACCGACCGCTTCGCGAACGGCGACGACTCGAACGACACCGGCGGGATCGACGGCGACCGGCTCGCGACCGGCTTCGACCCGACCGACAAGGGCTTCTACCAGGGCGGGGACATCGCCGGCCTGCGCGAGAAGCTCGACTACATCGAGGGCCTGGGCACCACCGCGATCTGGCTGACGCCGTCGTTCCTCAACCGCCCGGTGCAGGGCACGGGCGACGACGCGAGCGCGGGCTACCACGGCTACTGGATCACGGACTTCACGCGGATCGACCCGCACCTGGGCACCAACGACGAGCTGCGCGCACTGATCGACGAGGCCCACGGCAAGGGCATCAAGGTCTACTTCGACATCATCACCAACCACACGGCCGACGTCATCGACTACGCCGAGGGGGAGTACGGGTACGTCGACCAGGCGACGTCGCCCTACACCGACGCCGCCGGGAACACCTTCGACCCGGGCGACGTCGCGGGCTCGGACGACTTCCCCGAGCTCGACGCCGCGACGTCGTTCCCGTACACGCCGGTGATCGCGCCCGAGGACTCCGACGTCAAGGTCCCGGCCTGGCTCAACGACCCGACGCTGTACCACAACCGGGGCAACTCGACGTGGACGGGGGAGTCGGTCACGTACGGCGACTTCGACGGCCTGGACGACCTCATGACGGAGGACCCGCGCGTCGTGCAGGGCTTCGTCGGCGTGTACTCCGACTGGATCGACCTCGGCATCGACGGCTTCCGCATCGACACGGTCAAGCACGTGAACCCGGAGTTCTGGGAGACGTGGTCGGCCGAGGTCATGGACTACGCCCACGCGCAGGGCAAGGACGACTTCTTCATGTTCGGCGAGGTCTACGACGCCGACGCCGCCAAGACGTCGCCGTACGTGCGCGACACCGACATGAGCTCGGTGCTCGATTTCTCCTTCCAGGCGGCCGCGACCAGCTACGCGAGCGGCAACAGCGCGCGCGGCCTGGCGAGCCTGTTCGCGAGCGACGACCGGTACACGACCCCGACAAGGTCGGCGTCCGCGCTGCCCACCTTCCTCGGCAACCACGACATGGGCCGCGTGGGGTACATGCTCGCGGGCACGGACGAGCCGCTGGCCCGGGACGAGCTGGCCCACGACCTCATGTACCTCACGCGCGGCCAGCCGGTCGTGTACTACGGCGACGAGCAGGGCTTCGCCGGCACCGGAGGGGACAAGGACGCCCGGCAGACCCTCTTCGCCACGCAGGTCGACGAGTACGCCGACCAGCCGCTCGTCACGGGCGAGCAGGCGGGCAGCGTGGACCGCTACGCCACCGACGCGCCGCTGTACTCCCGCATCGCCGAGCTGGCGGCGCTGCGCGAGGCGCACCCGGCGCTCGCGACCGGCGCACAGGTCGAGCGGTACGCGGAGAACGGCGCCGGGATCTACGCGTTCAGCCGCGTGGACCGCACGGAGAAGGTCGAGCACCTGGTCGCCGTCAACAACGCGGCGCAGGAGAAGGACGCGACCTTCACGACCCTCACCCCGGGCGCGTCGTACGAGGTGCTGTACGGCGACGGGGAGCCGGTGACCGCGGACGACGCCGGCGAGGTCACCGTCAGCGTCCCGGCGACGTCGGCCCTGGTGCTGCGCGCCGACCGCACGGTGGGCGCGGACTCTGACGGCACGCTGGACGTCGCCGTCCCGGCGGCGGGCGCGGCGGTCACCGGCACCGCGGCGGTGGCGGCGGACGTCGACGACGACGCGTGGGCGGAGACGTCCTTCGCGTGGCGCGAGGTCGGCACGTCCGGGTGGAACCCGCTCGGCACGGCCGAGGACACGACGCCGCGCGTCTTCCACGACGCGAAGGGCCTGGCCGAGGGCACCCTCGTCGAGTACCGCGCCGTGACGCAGGACGCCGACGGCGAGCGCGCGGCCGCCTCGACCTTCGCCTCCGTCGGCGTCGACGTGTCCGGCGTGGTCGGCGACGAGGAGCCCGAGCCCGAGATCGACCTGGTGACCGTGCCCGGCAGCCACAACAGCGAGATGGGCTGCGCCGGCGACTGGACCCCGGACTGCGAGGGCGCGCGCCTCACCGAGCGCCCGGACGGCGTGTGGGAGGGCACCTTCGACCTGCCGGAGGGCGACTACGAGTACAAGGTCGCCGTGAACGGGTCGTGGGACGTCAACTACGGCGTCGGGGGAGTGCGCGACGGCGGCAACGCCACGTACTCGCACGACGGCGGCGAGGTCACGTTCTACTGGGACCCGGTGAGCCACGACTTCTCGTCCACCGCGCAGGGCCCGGTCGTCACGCTGGCCGGGTCGTTCCAGGACCAGGTGGGCTGCTCCTCCTCCTGGGCGCCCGACTGCCTCGCGTCGTGGCTCAAGGACCCGGACGGCGACGGCACGTACACCTGGTCCACCGACGACCTGGCCGCCGGCGCGTACGAGGCGAAGGTGGCGCACGGGCTGAGCTGGGCCGAGAACTACGGCGTCGGCGGCGCGCCCGACGGCGCCAACTACTCCTTCAGCGTGGGCGAGGGCGAGACGGTGGCGTTCTCCTACGACCTCGCGTCGCACGTCCTGACGATCGGCGTGGAGAACCCGCCGCTGCCGGGCACGGGGCAGCAGGCCGCGCACTGGGTCCGTCAGGGCGTGGTGCTCGCGCCCGGCGACCTCGGCTCCGGCGCCGACTGGACCCTGTGGACCGCGCCCGACGGCGGCCTGGCGGTCGCGGACGGCGAGGTGCGGGGGCCGGACGGCGGCGACCTGCCGGAGGGTGCCGCGTCCTACGACCTGGCCCCCGCGGGGGACGTGCCCGACGACGTCGCGCGCGACTTCCCGGCGCTCGCGGGCCACACGGCCCTCGCGCCGGTGGGCGACGACGGGAAGCCGCTGGGCCGCGCGGCGGTCGAGGAGCTCCTGACCGGCCAGCTGCTGGTCACCCGGGCCTCGGGCGAGGGGCTGTCCGCGGCGACGGGCGTGCAGGTGCCCGGCGTCCTCGACGACCTGTACAGCGAGCAGGCGTCGAAGCGTACGTTCGGCGCGCAGCGGCACCCGAGCGGCCGGTGGGCCTCGTTCGCGCTCTGGGCGCCGACGGCGCAGGACGTCGACCTCCTCGTGTGGCCCGCCGGCCGCGACCTGGCCGAGGACCCCGAGCGCTTCGACGCGGTGCGCGAGCGTGACGGCTCGTGGACGCTCGACGGCAAGCGGGCGGCGAAGCGGCTCGCCTGGGACGGCGCCCGCTACCGGTACGCGGTGACGGTCTACGTGCCGGGCACGGGGAAGGTCGAGACGAACGTCGTCACCGACCCGTACTCGGTCGGGCTCACGCTCGACTCGACGCACTCGGTCGTCGTCGGCCTGGACGACAAGCGCTGGCAGCCGAAGGTCTGGCGCCACGCGCGCCAGCCCGTCGTCGACCGGGCCGTGGACCAGACGATCTACGAGCTGCACGTGCGCGACTTCTCGATCTCCGACGAGACCGTGCCGGCGAAGGAGCGCGGCACGTACCTCGCGTTCGCGCAGCGGCGCTCGGACGGCATGGCGCACCTGCGCGAGCTGGCCGACGCGGGCATGACGACGGTGCACCTGCTGCCGACGTTCGACATCGCGACGATCCCCGAGGACCGTGCGGACCAGGCGACCACGCCCGACCTGTCCGGGTTCGCGCCCGACGGCGAGGAGCAGCAGGCGGCGGTCGGCGACGTCGCGGCGAGCGACGGCTTCAACTGGGGCTACGACCCGTTCCACTTCTCGGTCCCCGAGGGCTCGTACGCCGTCGATGCCGAGGGGGGTGCCCGCGTGGCCGAGTTCCGCACGATGGTGGGCTCGCTGCACGACGCGGGCCTGCAGGTGGTGCTCGACCAGGTGTTCAACCACACCGCGGCGAGCGGGCAGGACGCGAAGAGCGTCCTCGACCGGGTCGTGCCGGGCTACTACCAGCGGCTGAACCCGACGACGGGCGCCGTGGAGACCAGCACCTGCTGCCAGAACGTCGCCACCGAGCACGCGATGGCGGGCAAGCTCATGGTCGACTCGGTGGTCACGTGGGCCCGCGACTACAAGGTGGACGGCTTCCGCTTCGACCTCATGGGCCACCACTCGAAGGAGAACATGCTGGCCGTGCGCGAGGCGCTCGACGCCCTGACCGTCCGCAAGGACGGCGTCGACGGGTCCGCCGTCTACCTGTACGGCGAGGGCTGGAACTTCGGCGAGGTGGCGGACAACGCCCTGTTCACGCAGGCCACGCAGGGGCAGCTCGGCGGGACGGGCATCGGCACGTTCAGCGACAGGCTGCGCGACGCCGTGCACGGCGGGTCGCCGGTGGACGCCGCGTCGCGGTTCACCCAGGGCTTTGGCACGGGGCTGTTCACCGACCCGAACGGTCGCGAGGCCAGCGAGGGCGACGCCGGCAGCGTCAACGACGGCTCCGACGACGAGCGCGCCGACCTGGGCCACCAGACCGACCTGGTGCGCCTCGGGCTGGCGGGCAACCTGCGGGACTACGCGTTCCGGGCGGCGGACGACGGCGCCGGCGAGACGACGCGGGGGGAGGACCTCGACTACCGCGGCGCGCCCGCGGGGTACGCGGACTCGCCGGAGGAGGTCGTCACGTACGTCGACGCGCACGACAACGAGACGCTCTTCGACCTGCTGACGCTCAAGCTGCCGCAGGACACCGCGATGACGGACCGGGTCCGGATGAACACCGTGTCGCTCGCGACGACGGCGCTGGCCCAGACCCCGTCGTTCTGGCACGCGGGCACGGACCTGCTGCGCTCGAAGTCGCTGGACCGGAACTCCTACGACTCGGGCGACTGGTTCAACGCGATCGACTGGTCGGGGCAGGACAACGGCTTCGGCCGCGGCCTGCCGCCGGCGGCGGACAACGAGGACGCGTGGCCGGTGATGGCGCCGCTCCTGGCGGACCCGGCGCTCAAGCCCGCGCCGTCGGACATCGCGACGGCCTCCGACGCGGCGCGCGAGCTGCTCGAGCTGAGGTCCTCGACGCGGCTGTTCCGCCTCGGCAGCGCCGCGGCGATCGAGCAGAAGGTGTCGTTCCCGGGGGCGGGGCCGGACGCGCAGCCCGGCGTCGTCGCCATGGCGGTGGACGACACCGTCGGCCGTGACGCCGACCGTCGCCTGGACGGCCTGCTGACGGTGTTCAACGCGTCGCCGGAGCCCGTGACGCTCGAGCTGGCCGGGCTGCGCGGCCGGGACTTCCGGCTCTCGGGCGTGCAGCGCTCGGGGAGCGACGCGGTCGTCAAGCGGACCCGGTGGGACGCGCGCACGGGCACGGTCACCGTGCCCGCCCGGACCGTGGCGGTGCTGGAGGACCCGCAGCGCTGAGCCACCGCACGCCCTCGCGGTTGTGTTCGACGTACGAACCAACTGTCGAGGGGGCGGGACCCGGAGGGCCGCGGGACGGAACGCCGTCCCGCGGCCCTTCTCGCGCTCTCGCTGTGACAACGGTGCGGCGTGACACGATCGTTATCGGTTTCCACCCGCCCAGGCTTTGACTTCGGAACTCGAACGCAGCAGTCTGTACCGCGGACCGGCTCGGCCGTCCGAGGAAGACCTCGGCGTCCGGGCGCCGGCGGCGAAGGTCGCTGCCGGGGGACACTCGACGACGAGAAGGAGCGCGAGGATGCGACTCGCCAAGACGATGGGCGCGGTGGCCGCCGGTGCGGCGCTGACGCTGGGACTCGCCGCGTGCGGCGGCTCCGGGGCCGGCGGTGGCGGCGGTGCCGACGGCGCCGCGGGCAACGGCGACGACGACGTGAAGATCGGCGTCGCGATGCCGACGCAGACCTACGAGCGTTGGATCCAGGACGGCAACAACGTCAAGAAGGGCCTGGAGGACCTCGGCTACTCCGTGGACCTGCAGTTCGCCAACGACGACATCCCGACCCAGACGCAGCAGATCGACTCGATGATCACCGAGGGCGTCGACGTCCTCGTCATCGCCTCGATCGACGGCACCGCGCTGACCAGCCAGCTCGACGCGGCCGCCGCGGCGAACATCCCGGTCATCGCGTACGACCGCCTGATCCGCGACAGCGAGAACGTCGACTTCTACACGACGTTCGACAACGAGGCGGTCGGCGTGGCGCAGGCCAACGCCCTGCTCCGCGGCCTGGGCTACCTCGACGCCGACGGCAAGGAGACCGGCGAGAAGGGCCCGTACAACATCGAGCTCTTCGCCGGCTCGCCGGACGACAACAACGCCGGGTTCTTCTTCGACGGCGCGATGTCGGTGCTGCAGCCGCTCATCGACGACGGCACGATCGTCGTCCCGTCCGGCCAGACCGACTTCGGCCAGGTCACGACGCAGCGCTGGGAGCTCGAGACGGCCCAGAAGCGCATGGAGGACCTGCTCACCTCCACGTACCAGGGCGGCGAGAAGCTGGACGGCGTGCTCGCGCCGGCCGACGTGCTCTCCCGCGGCATCATCAACGCGCTCCAGAGCGCGGGCATGGGGCCGACCCTCGAGAAGGGCCTGCCGGTCGTCACCGGTCAGGACGCCGAGATCGCGAACATCAAGCTCATCGACGACGGCGTCCAGTCCTCGACGATCTTCAAGGACACGCGCCTCCTCGCCGAGCAGGCCGTCAAGGCCACGCAGTCCTTCGTGGAGGGCAACGACCCCGAGGCGAACGACACCAAGACGTACGACAACGGCGTGAAGGTCGTGCCGTCGTACCTGCTCGAGGTCCAGACGGTGTTCAAGGACGACATCCAGCCCGTGCTGATCGACGCCGGGTACTACACCGCCGACGAGGTCAAGGCCGGTCAGGCGGACGACTGATCCGCAGGTCATGACCCGCACGGGCAGGCCCGTCCGTCGCCGCTCCCGCTCGGGGGCGGACGACGGGCGGGCCCGCCCCCGGGGCCGCCGCGGACGTGTCCGACGGCGGCGCACCCCACCGAAGGAGGGACGAGGGCGCAGATGAGCACGATCCTGGAGATGCGCTCCATCACCAAGGAGTTCCCCGGCGTCAAGGCGCTGTCCGACGTCACGCTGACCGTCGAGCAGGGCGAGATCCACGCCATCTGCGGCGAGAACGGCGCGGGGAAGTCCACGCTCATGAAGGTGCTGTCGGGCGTCTACCCGCACGGCACCTACGACGGCGAGATCATCCTGGACGGGACGACGGCGGAGTTCGGGTCGATCAACGACTCGGAGGACCGCGGCGTCGTCATCATCCACCAGGAGCTCGCCCTGGTTCCGTACCTGTCGGTCGCCGAGAACATCTTCCTGGGCAACGAGACCCGGAACCGGTTCGGGATGATCGACTGGAACGCCGCGAACCGGAAGGCCCACGCCCTGCTCGAGCGCGTCGGCCTGGACGAGAACCCGACGACGCCCGTCGGCCAGCTCGGCGTCGGCAAGCAGCAGCTCATCGAGATCGCCAAGGCGCTCTCGAAGGAGGTCAAGCTGCTGATCCTCGACGAGCCGACCGCTGCGCTCAACGACGACGACTCCGAGCACCTGCTCGAGCTGCTGCGCCAGCTCAAGGCGCACGGCATCACGTCGATCATCATCTCCCACAAGCTCAACGAGATCGAGGAGATCGCCGACCGCACGACGATCATCCGCGACGGCCGGACCATCGAGACCATCGACATGTCCGAGCCGGGCTCCACCCAGGACCGCATCATCCGCGGCATGGTGGGCCGTGACCTCGAGCACCGCTACCCCGAGCGCGCGTCCGTCGTCGGCGACGAGGTGCTGCGCGTGGAGCACTGGAGCGTCGACCACCCCACGCAGATCGGCCGGCAGATCATCGTCGACGCGTCGTTCAACGTGCGCGCCGGCGAGGTGGTCGGGATCGCCGGCCTCATGGGTGCCGGGCGCACCGAGCTCGCGATGAGCATCTTCGGCCGCACCTACGGACGCAACATCCGCGGCGAGATCTACAAGGACGGCAAGCCGATCCAGGTCCGCACCGTGTCCGAGGCGATCGGGCACAACCTCGCGTACGCGACCGAGGACCGCAAGCACTACGGCCTCAACCTCATCGACGACATCCGGCACAACATCTCCGCGGCCGGCCTGCCCAAGCTCGCCCCGCGCGGCTGGGTCAACGGCAACGAGGAGCTCCGGGTCGCCGAGGACTACCGCGGCTCCCTCAACATCAAGACGCCCAACGTCCTGGTCGACGTCGGCAAGCTCTCCGGCGGCAACCAGCAGAAGGTCGTGCTGTCCAAGTGGCTGTACACCGACCCCGACGTGCTCATCCTCGACGAGCCGACCCGCGGGATCGACGTCGGCGCCAAGTTCGAGATCTACACGATCATCAACAAGATGGTCGCGGCGGGGAAGGCGGTCGTCGTCATCTCCTCCGAGCTTCCCGAGCTGCTCGGCATCTGCGACCGCGTGTACACCCTCGCCTTCGGTCGGATCACCGGTGAGCTCCCCGTCGCCGAGGCGACGCAGGAGCGCCTCATGGAGCTCATGACGATCGAGCGCGACCAGCCCCTGCCCACGAAGGAAACCGCCTCATGAACGCCATCGACTCGGTCCGGGACATCCTGACCCGGAACATGCGCCAGAGCGGCATCGTCATCGCCTTCCTGGCGATCGTCGTGCTCTTCGCCGCACTGAACCCGAACTTCCTCTCGCCGACGAACCTCACGAACATCGTCCTGCAGTACTCGTACATCCTGATCCTCGCGATCGGGATGGTGATGATCATCGTCGCGGGGCAGATCGACCTGTCCGTCGGTTCGGTGGTCGCCCTCACCGGGGCCGTGAGCGCCGTCGTCGTCATCCGTCAGGGCATGCCCTGGTACGTGGGCGTGCTCGCCGCCCTGGTCGTCGGCCTCCTGGTCGGCATCTGGCAGGGCTTCTGGGTCGCCTACGTCGGGATCCCCGGCTTCATCGTGACCCTGGCCGGCATGCTCCTGTTCCGCGGCCTGACGTTCCTCGTGCTGGACAACAAGTCGCTGTCGCCGTTCGGCGGCACGTACTACGACATCGCCAACGGGTTCCTCAACGGGCTGCTCGGCGGCAACGGGTTCGACGTCTTCACGCTGGTGATCTTCGGCATCGCCGTGGTCGGCTTCGGCGTCAGCCAGTGGCGCACGCGCCAGGGCAAGATCGCCTACCAGCAGACGGTCGAGTCGATGCCGCTGTTCGTGGTCAAGCTCGTCGCGGTCGCCGCCGTGGTGATGTGGTTCGGGTTCCAGCTGTCCATCTCGCGCGGCCTGCCGATCGTGCTCATCATCCTCGCGGTGCTGATCATCGCGTACACGCTCGTCACGCAGAAGTCGGTCTTCGGGCGGCACGTCTACGCCGTCGGCGGCAACCGCCACGCGGCCGAGCTGTCCGGCGTGAAGGTCCGCAAGGTCAACTTCTGGATCTTCGTGAACATGGGCGTCCTGGCCTCGGTGGCCGGCATCGTCTACTCCTCGCGCATGAACGGCGCCCAGCCGGGCGCGGGCAACATGTTCGAGCTCGACGCGATCGCCGCGTGCTTCATCGGCGGCGCGTCGACCACCGGCGGCGTCGGCCGCGTGGGCGGCGCCATGATCGGTGGTCTGATCATGGCCGTCATGTCCAACGGCATGCAGCTGATGGGCGTGCCGCAGTCGATGCAGCAGGTCGTCAAGGGTCTGGTGCTGCTGCTCGCGGTCGCGTTCGACATCTACAACAAGCGTCGCGCCTCGGTGCTGCGCTGACCAAGGGGGTCCGGCCGGGGCCGGACCATCCCGCCACCAAGCGCGGGGCGGCGGACGACCGCCGCCCCGCGCGTCGTCGCACCATAGACTCCCCGGCGTGAGAGGACGGCTGCCGATGGTGGGATCGCAGTCGTCGCTGCGCGAGGCGAACCGCGCGCGCGTCGTCGACGCGGTGAAGCGGCACGGCGGGCTGACGCAGGTCGAGCTCACGGGGGCCACCGGGCTCTCGCCCGCCACCGTGTCGACCATCGTCAAGGAGCTCGTCGCCGCCGAGCTCGTCGAGGTGCGCAACACGATCCGCTCGGGCCGGCGCGCGCAGCTCGTCACCCTCGCCCACCGTGTCGGGCTCGTCGCGGGCGTGCTGGTAGGGACGCGGCACCTCACCGTGGCGATCGCGGACGTGTCGCACGAGGTCCTCGCCGAGCAGGTGCTGCCGCTGCCGGCGGAGCACCGCGCCGACACCAGCCTCGACCGCGCGGCCCTGCTCGTCGTCGACCTGCTGGAGCGCGTCGGTTCGGAGCTCGACGAGGTGCTCGGCATCGGCCTCGGGCTGCCGGCGCCGGTCGACGCCTCCAGCGGCCAGGTCACCGTGCGCGGCATCCTGCGCGGCTGGGACGGCGTGCCCGTGGCGCAGGTGCTGTCGAAGCGGCTGGCCCGGCCGGTGTTCGTGGACAACGACGCGAACCTGGGTGCCCTGGCCGAGAGCACGGTCGGCGCCGCCCGCGAGGTGCACGACGCGCTGTACGTCCGCGCCGGCCACGGCGTCGGGGCCGGCATCGTGCTGGCGGGCCGCGTGCACCGCGGCGTCGCGGGCACGGCGGGCGAGATCGGGCACGTGCAGGTCGACCCGGCCGGCAACATCTGCTCGTGCGGCAGCCGCGGCTGCCTGGACACGGTCGTGGGGGACCGGGCGCTGCTCGAGCCGCTGCGCAGCAGCCACGGGAACCTCACCCTCGCCGACGTCGTGCGCCTGACGAACGACGACGACCCGGGCTGTCGGGAGATCGTCGCCGACGCCGGTACGGTGGTCGGCGGCGTCGTGGCCGGGCTGGCGACGTCGCTCAACCCGGAGCTCGTCGTCGTCGGGGGAGCGCTGGCCGCGACGGGCGAGGTCTTCCTCGGGCCGCTGCGCGAGGCGCTGCGCCGCCGGACCCTGCTGCAGCAGGTCACGCCTCTCGAGGTGGTGCCCGCGGCGCTGGGGACGCGCGCCGAGCTGGAGGGAGCCCTCGCGCTCGCGCTGCAGCACACCGACCTGCTGGAGCAGCCCGACGACGGACCGCACGGCGCCGTCGCCGTGGGCCAGGTCCGCACAGGAAAGGGGAACCGGTGAGGGGACGCACGCCGCTGCTCGCGCTGCGGCAGGTCAGCAGGTACTTCGGTGCCGTCGAGGCCCTCGTCGACGTGGACCTGGAGGTGCACGCGCACGAGGTGGTGGCCCTGGTCGGGGACAACGGGGCGGGCAAGTCGACGCTCGCCCAGATCGTGGCGGGCGTGCTGAGCCCGAGCTCGGGGCAGCTGGAGATCGACGGCGAGCCCGTGTCGATCCCGTCGCCCTCGGCGGCGAACCAGCTCGGCGTGGCGAGCGTCTTCCAGGACCTCGCCGTCTGCGAGAACCTCGACGTCACCGCGAACGTGTTCCTGGGGCAGGAGCTGCGCGGGCGGGCGGGGCTGCTGCGCGACGGCGACATGGAGACCGAGACCCGCGCGCTCCTCGAGCACCTCACGATCCGGATCCCGTCGGTGCGGACCCCGCTGCGGCACCTGTCCGCCGGGCAGCGTCAGGCGGTCGCCATCGCGCGCACCCTCATCGGCCAGCCGCGCATCGTGGTGCTCGACGAGCCGACGGCGGCGCTCTCGGTGGCGCAGACCGCCGAGGTGCTCACGCACATCCAGCGCCTGCGCGAGCTGGGGCTCGGCGTCATCCTCATCAGCCACAACCTCAACGACGTGCGCGCGGTCTCCGACCGCATCGAGGTGCTGCGGCACGGCCGGAACAACGGGTCGTTCCCGGCCACGGCCGCGCACGAGGAGATCCTCGCGGCGATCACCGGCGCGGCCTGAGATTCACCCGCTGGTCCCACCTTCGAGCCGGCAGGGCCTCAGCGGCGGTCCTTCCGGCCGAACCGGTCGTGCGGGTCGATGTGCGCGAGGACCTTGTCGAGCGCGCCCGCGAGGGTGTGCAGCTCATCGGGGTCGAGGTCGTCGAACACGTCCTCGAGGACGGTGCGCGCGTGGCCGGGGGCGCTCGCGACGACCTTGCGCCAGCCCTCGTCGGTGAGGTGGGCGATGGTCGCGCGGCGGTCGTCGGGGGCGGTGCAGCGCTCGACGTAGCCGCGCGCCTCCAACCGGCGCGCGACGTGGGAGAGCCGGGGGAGCGTGGCACTGGTGAGCCTGGCGAGCTCGGTCATGCGGAGGGCGCGCTCGGGCGCCTCGGAGAGCATGGCGAGCACGATGTACTCGAAGTGGGTGAGGTCGGCGTCGCGGCGCAGCTGCTGGTCGAGCGCGGCGGGCAGCAGCTCGATCACCGCCTGGAGGCGGAGCCACGTGCGCATCTGCTCGGCGTCGAGCCAGCGCGGCTCGTCGTCGGCCGCCGTCGTGCGCCGGGTCGTCGTCACGTGATCGTCCTCCTGGTCCGTCACCCTCGAACTAAGGTTGACGCTACAACTATAGCGGTCTATGTTGGTTGTAGCGTCAACCAATAGGGTCGGCGCGGGACCCCAGGAGGAACCATGGCCACCATCAGCATCATCGGCACCGGGAACATGGGCACCGCGATCGCCGGGCTCGCGCTCGCCGGTGGCAACGACGTGCAGGTCGTCGCCCGCGACGTCGCCAAGGCCGCGGCCGTGGACGCCGCCGTCACCGCGACCGCGTTCGGCGAGCCGCTCACGGGCGAGATCGTCGTGCTGGCGCTGCCGTACCCGGCGCTCGACGACGTCGTCGCGACCTACGGCGACCAGCTCGCCGGCCGCACCGTGGTCGACCTCACCAACCCGCTCGACTTCGCCACCTTCGACGCGCTCGTCGTGCCCGCCGACTCCTCCGCCGCCGCCGGGCTGGCGGAGAAGCTCCCCGACGCGACGGTGCTCAAGGCGTTCAACACGAACTTCGCCGCGACGCTCGTGAGCGGCACCGTCGGCGACGTGCCCACGACCGTCCTCGTCGCGGGCGACGACGCCGCCGCCAAGGCCGCGTTCGCCGCCGCTCTCGACGGCTCCACCGTCCGCGTCGTCGACGCCGGGTCGCTGAAGCGTGCTCGCGAGCTCGAGGCCCTCGGGTTCCTGCAGCTCACCCTCGCCGCGGGGGAGCGGACGCAGTGGACCACCGGGTTCGCGCTGCTCTGACCCCCGTCGCCACCCGCCCGTCCCAGCACCAGGAGCCGATCATGACCCGCACGTCCGACCTCCTCGCGGCCGAGACCGCGATGGGCGCCGTCACCCTGCACGTGGGCGACCTCGGCGCGATGAGCGCCTACTACCGCGAGGCGATCGCGCTCGAGGAGATCCCGGCCCTCGGCGCCCCCGGCCGGGTGGTGCTGGGGCGCGGCGGCGTGCCCGTCGTCGCGCTGCAGCACACACCGGGGCTGCCGGCGACGTCGCGGAACCAGGCCGGGCTGTTCCACACGGCCGTGCTGTTCGACACCGAGGAGGCGCTCGCCTCCGCCGTCGCCCACGCCGCGCAGCACCCGCTGTCGCGGTTCGCCGGGAACTCCGACCACTGGGTGTCGCGGGCGTTCTACTTCACGGACCCCGAGGACAACGGCATCGAGCTCTACTGGGACCGCCCGCGCGAGGTCTGGCAGCACGACGACGGCGGGCGCGTGGCGATGGGCTCCGACTGGTTCGACCCGCAGGAGTTCCTGCAGCGGCACCTCACCGAGGACGCCCTGGCCGGCACCGCGGGCCAGGCGGCCCAGGTCGGTCACGTCCACCTGCAGGTGGGCGACATCCCCACCGCGCAGCGGTTCTACGTCGACACCCTCGGCTTCGAGATCATGGCGACGTTCCACGGTGCGCTGTTCGTCGCCGCCGGCGGGTACCACCACCACATGGCGATGAACACCTGGAACAGCGCGGGCGCCGGGCCGCGGGCCGCCACGCTCGGCCTCGGCCAGGTGGCGCTCACCGTGCCCACGCGAGACGAGGTCGGCGCGCTCGCCGACCGGCTGAAGCACTCCGGCGTCGCGACGCGCGACGACGGCCGGACCCTGCGCTTCGACGACCCGTGGAACACGCTCGTCGAGGTGTCGGTCGGCTGACCCGGCCGGGCGCCGGTTCGGCGGCGGGCGGGGTCGGCGGAGGTCAGCGGAAGACGACGGTGCGGTGGCCGTCGAGCAGCACGCGGTGCTCGGCGTGCCACCGCACGGCGCGCGCGAGGGTGCGGCGCTCGACGTCCTCGCCGATCGCGACGAGGTCCGCGACGGCGCGCGAGTGGTCCACGCGCTCGACGTCCTGCTCGATGATCGGGCCCTCGTCGAGGTCGCCCGTGACGTAGTGCGACGTCGCGCCGATGAGCTTGACGCCGCGGTCGTGCGCCTGCGCGTACGGGCGGGCGCCCTTGAAGCTCGGCAGGAACGAGTGGTGGATGTTGATGACCTTGCCCTGCAGGTCGCGGCACAGCTCGTCCGACAGGATCTGCATGTACCGGGCGAGGACCACCAGCTCCACGTCGAGCTCGTCGACCAGCTCGCGCAGCCGGTCCTCGGCCTGCGCCTTGGTCTCCTTGGTGACCGGCACGTGGTGGAACGGCTTGCCGTAGAACGCGGCCATGTCCTCGAGGTCCGGGTGGTTGCCCACGACGCCGACGACGTCGACCGGCATGCCCTGGTACCGCTCGCGGTACAGCAGGTCCACCAGGCAGTGCGGCGCCTTGCTGACCAGCACCAGCGTGCGCAGGCGGCGGCCGACGACGTCCAGCTCCCAGGTCATGGCGAAGCGCTCCGCCACCGGCGCGACCGCGGCCGTGAGCGCGTCGCGCCCGGCCGCCTCCTCGACGTCGAGCGCCACCTGCACGCGCATGAAGAACAGGCCCGACGCCGGGTCCCCGAACTGCTGCGACTCGGTGATGTTGCCGCCGTGCTCGGCCAGCACGCCCGCCACGGCGTGCACGATCCCGGGGCGGTCGGGGCAGGAGAGGGTCAGCACCCATTCGGTCGTCACCCGCCCATTGTCACCGACGGCCCCGGGCGCGCGACGACACGTCCGCCGTCGGTCTGCCACGATGTCCTCATGAGCGAGGCACGCGGCACTGACGCCCAGGAAGTCCAGCAGGAGAGCGGCGACGACACGCTGCGGATCGCGCTGGTCGAGGACGACCAGGCGGGCGAGCTGCTGACGTTGCGGCGGGCGGCGTTCGTCAGCGAGGCGCAGCTGTACGACGACCCGCACATCCCGCCGTTGACGCAGACGCTGCACGAGCTGCGCGACGACATGGCGCGCGACGACGTCGTGACCGTGGGCGCGTGGGAGGGGCACCGCCTGGTGGGGTCGCTGCGCCTGGAGATCGAGGGGCCGAAGGCGACGCTGGGGCGGCTCGCCGTCGCGCCGGACCAGCAGGCCAAGGGCATCGGCACGTCCCTGATGTTCGCGATCCTGCAGTTCCTGCCGTCCGAGGTGACGGAGGTGTGGGCGTTCACGGGCAAGGACTCGAAGAAGAACCTCGCCATGTACACCAAGCACGGCTACGAGGAGCAGTACGACCGCGCGGCGGGCAAGCTCACGCTGACCTACCTGCGCCGGGTGCTCGACGAGGTCGACGCGAGGAACGCGGCGCAGGAGTCATGACCGACGCCGGCCGGCAGGCGACGCGTCCTCGGTCGCGCCGCCCGTCCATGGCCGACGTCGCTGCCGTCGCAGGGGTCTCCCACCAGACCGTCTCCCGGGTGCTCAACGAGCACCCGAGCGTGCGCGGAGAGACCCGCGAGCGGGTGCTGGACGCCATCGCCACCCTCGGCTACCGGCGCAACAGCGCCGCGCGGGCGCTGGCGACGGCGCGCTCGGCGACGCTCGGCGTGGTGACCACGGGCTCGGCGCTGTTCGGCCCGACCAGCACGCTCATCGCGATCGAGGGCGCGGCGCGGGACGAGGGGTACTTCGTCTCCGTCGCGACGCTGCGACGCTACGACGCCGAGGCGATGCACGAGGCCCTGGAGCACTTCATGGACCAGGGCGTCGAGGCGATCGTGGTCATCGCCCCGCAGGACGACGTCGCGGCCGCCGTCGAGTCCTTCCGCGCGCCGGTGCCGGTGCTCGTCGTCGCCGCCCTGGAGAAGCTGCCCCGCGACGCGGGCACGACGGCGGCGGGCCCGACGACGCTGTCGCTCGCCGTCGACCAGCGGGCCGGGGCGTGCACCGCGACCGAGCACCTGCTCGACCTGGGGCACCGCGACGTGCTGCAGGTCGCCGGGCCGCAGGACTGGTTCGACGCCCGCGAGCGCGCCGCCGGCTGGCGGGAGGCGCTCGAGGCGCGCGGGATCGCGCCGAGCCGGCCGCGGTACTGCAGCTGGTCGGCCGAGGACGGGTACACGGCGGGCCGCGACCTCGCCGAGGCCGTGGTGGCGCACGAGGGCCCGACGGCGGTGTTCGCGGGGAACGACCAGCTCGCCCTCGGCATCCTCCGCGCGTTCTGGGAGCGGGGCCTCTCCGTGCCCGACGACGTGTCGGTGGTGGGCTTCGACGACGTCGCGGGGGCCGCGTACTTCGTGCCGCCGCTGACCACGGTGCGGCAGCCGTTCGGGGTGCTGGGGGAGCGCAGCGTGGCGATGGTCGTCGCCGCGCTGGCCGGCGGCACCGTGCCGACCGAGCGGATCGTGCCCGAGCTCGTGGTGCGCTCCAGCACGGCGCCGCCGCCCGCCCGCTGACCGAGGCTCGTCGACCACCCTCGTTGACCGCCGTCGTGGCGGCTGGGTAGATTCGGCGCGTTCGCAGTTCTACATCGTTGTAGAGGAGTCACGATGCGCAGATCTCTCAGGCGGGCCCGCGCCGCGGCGGCGGGGGTGCTCACGACGGCGCTGCTGGGCGCGTCGCTGGTCGCCGCCACGACCGTCGGTCCGGCGACCGCCACGCCCGGCGCCGCCGAGCGCGGCCGCCACGCCCCGACCGCCCCGACCGGCGGACTCTCCGTGACCGGCGAGACCTCTCCGGTGCACGACCCGGCGCTCGTCGTCGGCGACGACGGCACCTGGCGCGTGTACACCACGGGGCTGGTGAACCGGGAGAACGGCGGCACGATCCAGATGTGGTCGAGCCACGACGAGGGCGTGACCTGGGTCTACGACGGCACCGTCTGGGACGAGATCCCCGCCTGGATCGACGAGCGCTTCGCGGCGGACGGCGACGGGGTGCTGCCCGACAACCTGTGGGCGCCCGAGGTCTACGAGCACGACGGCACCTACTACCTGTACTACTCGGCGTCGCGCTTCGGCACGAACACCTCGGTCACGGCGCTCGCGACCAACACGACCCTCGACCCGGACGACCCGGACTACGAGTGGGTCGACCAGGGGCCGGTGATCGACTCGCCCCAGGACATCGCCGGCGGGAAGACGTTCAACGCGATCGACGCGGGCATCGTCGAGGGGAAGGACGGCACCCCGTACATGGCGATCGGGTCGTACTGGTACGGCGTCTTCCTCGTCGAGCTCGAGTGGCCCAGCGGCAAGCTCGCCGACGGCGCTCTGGAGAACGCCACGCACCTGGTGGACCGCATGATGCCGGGCAACCCCGTCGAGGCGCCGTACGTCGTCGAGCGCGACGGCTGGTACTACCTGTTCGTCTCGTTCGACCGGTGCTGCCAGGGCCTCGACAGCACCTACCAGGTGGCGGTCGGTCGGTCGCGCGACGTCGCCGGGCCGTACCTCGACCAGGACGGCAAGGACCTGGCCGACGGCGGCGGCACGGTGCTGCTCTCGTCGCACGGCGCGGTCGTGGGCCCGGGCGGCCAGTCGGTGTCCGACGGCGTGCTCGCCTTCCACTACTACGACGGCGCGAACGCCGAGATCCCGGGCTTCCCGACGCTCGGCCTGCAGCGCCTGGCCTGGAAGGACGGCTGGCCGGTGGTGGACCAGGCCGTCGAGGAGCCGGCCGTCACGGCGGACCCGCGCGACGTGACCGTGCGCGGCAACCGGCCCGCGACGTTCGAGGTCCGCGTGTCCGGCACCCCGGTCCCTGTCGTCACGTGGGAGGTCTCCGACGACGACGGCGCCACCTGGTCGGCGGCCCCGGCCGCCGCGACGCGCGCCGTCGAGGGCACCGCCCGCTGGACCCTGAAGCACGCCGGGCGCGAGCCCGACGGCCTGCTCGTGCGCGCCGTCGTCGCCAACGCCCACGGCGAGGTGCGCAGCGAGCCGGCACGGCTCGACGTCGTCACGCCCGGTCGCCCCACGAGGTAGTCCCCACCGTGCCGAGGTAGTACCAGGCTCCGCGAGGGAGTACCCGCTGTGCCGAGGTAGTGGACTGGTCCACTACCTCGGCGCGGCCGTGACTACCTCGGCGCGGCTGGTACTACCTCGGCGGGACCGGCACTACCTCGCGGGTTGGGTCTCCCGATTTGTGAGCGCTAACATGGATCGACCACCACGACGCCCGACCGGGCGGGGACGGAGCAGGGGATGGCGGAGCAGGGCACGGGCGACGTGACGGAGATCCGGGACGCGATCGCCGCCGGGAGGACGACGCTCGGCATCGAGCTCGGCTCGACCAACATCAAGGCGTGCCTGATCGGGCCCGACCACGCACCGCTCGCGAGCGGCTCGCACGCGTGGGAGAACGAGCTCGTCGACGGGGTGTGGACCTACGCGCTCGACGCCGTGCACGCCGGCCTGCAGGGCGCGTACGCGGCGCTCGTGGCCGACGTCGAGCAGCGCTACGGCGTCCGCCCCACGAGCTACGCCGCGCTCGGCGTCTCCGCGATGATGCACGGCTACCTGCCGTTCGACGCCGACGGCGAGCTGCTCGTCCCGTTCCGCACCTGGCGCAACACGAGCACCGGCCCCGCGGCCGCCGAGCTGTCCGCCCTCTTCGGGCACAACGTCCCGCTGCGCTGGTCGATCGCCCACCTCTACCAGGCGATCCTCGACGACGAGCCGCACGTGCCGCAGGTCGCGTCGTTCACCACGCTGGCCGGCTACGTGCACCGCGCGCTGACCGGTCGGCACGTGCTCGGCGTCGGCGACGCGTCGGGCATGTTCCCGATCGACCCCGCCACGGGCGACTACGACGCGCGGATGCTGGAGCAGTTCCGGCACCTCGCGGCCGCCAAGCGCCCGGGCCTGCACGTCGAGGGCCTGCTGCCCCAGGTGCTCACCGCGGGCGAGGACGCCGGTCGGCTCACCGCCGAGGGCGCCGCGCTGCTCGACCCCACGGGCGCCCTGCAGCCCGGAGTGCTCCTCTGCCCGCCCGAGGGCGACGCCGGCACCGGCATGGTCGCCACGGGCTCGGTCGCGCCGCGCACCGGCAACATCAGCGCGGGCACGTCGATCTTCGCGATGGTCGTGCTCGAGCGGCCGCTGACCTCCGTGCACCACGAGCTCGACCTCGTCACCACGCCCGCCGGCGACCTCGTCGCGATGGTGCACTGCAACAACGGCGCCAGCGAGCTGGACGCGTGGGCCGGCGTCTTCGGCCAGTTCGCGGCCGCCCTGGGGCAGCCCGTCGAGCCCGACGCCGTCTTCGGCGCGCTCTTCCGGGCCGCGCTCGACGGCGCCCCGGACGGCGGCGGGCTGCTCGCCTACAACTACCTCGCCGGGGAGCCCATCACCGGCCTCGACGAGGGGCGCCCCCTCGTGGTGCGCACCCCCGACAGCCGCCTCACGCTGGCGAACTTCGCGCGCACGCAGCTCTACGGCGTCTTCGGCACGCTCGCGCTCGGCATGCGCGTTCTGCACGGCGAGGGCGTCGCGATCGACACGATGTTCGCGCACGGGGGCCTGTTCAAGACGGCGGGCGTCGCCCAGCGGCTGCTGGCCGGCGCGATCGACGCCCCCGTCGCCGTCGGGCAGACGGCGGGGGAGGGCGGTGCCTGGGGCATCGCCGTCCTCGCGGCGTATGCCGCCGCCCGGGCCGAGGCCGACGGTGGCGCCGGCGCTCCCGCCCTCGACGCCTACCTGGCCGAGCGCGTCTTCGCCGACGCCCGGCTCGACGTCGCCGAGCCCGACGCGGACGACGTCGCCGGCTTCGCCGCCTACCTGGAGCGGTACTCCGCCGGCCTCGCGGTCGAGCGCGCCGCCACCGCAGCCCTCTGACGACACGCGTCGCCGACGCACCGCACCCCCGCACTGGAGAAGCACATGAGCACCCCCACCGAGGTCCCCGCGCACCTGCGCGCCGCCGTCGACGCCGCCAAGGAGAATGTTGCGGCCCTGCACGCCGAGCTGCCCCGCTGGGAGCTCGTCGTGTGGACCGCCGGCAACGTGTCCGAGCGGGTCCGCGACGACCGCACCCCCGACGGCTCCGGCGACCTCCTGGTCATCAAGCCGTCCGGGGTCTCCTACGACGACATCACGCCCGAGTCGATGGTGGTCTGCGACCTGGACGGGAAGCTCGTCGAGGGCGACCGGTCCCCGTCGTCGGACACCGCGGCGCACGCCTACGTGTACTCGCACATGCCCGAGGTGGGCGGCGTCGTGCACACGCACTCCACCTACGCGACGGCGTGGGCCGCCCGCGCCGAGGAGATCCCCTGCGTGCTCACGATGATGGCCGACGAGTTCGGCGGCCCGATCCCCGTGGGGCCGTTCGCGATCATCGGCGACGACTCCATCGGCCGCGGCATCGTCGAGACCCTGCGCGGTCACCGGAGCCCGGCGGTCCTGATGCGCAACCACGGCCCGTTCACCATCGGCAAGGACGCCCGCGCCGCGGTGAAGGCCGCCGTGATGGTGGAGGAGGTGGCCCGCACGGTGCACGTGTCGCGCCAGCTCGGCGAGCCGCTGCCCATCGCGCAGGAGCACGTGGACTCCCTGTACGCCCGCTACCAGAACGTCTACGGCCAGCACTGAGCCCGGTCAGGGCTCCGCCAGGCTCGACCACCGACGCAGACCTCCGAAGGAGACACACCCCATGAGCAAGCCGTACGCCGACCGCGAGGTCTGGTTCTTCACCGGCAGCCAGGACCTGTACGGGCCCGAGACGCTGGAGCAGGTCGCCCAGCAGTCGCAGGAGGTCGCCCGCGCGCTCGACGCGTCGTCCGACGTCCCCGCGAAGGTCGTCTGGAAGCCCGTGCTCAAGGACGCCGGCTCGATCCGCCGCGCGATGCTCGACGCGAACGCGGACGACAACGTGCTCGGCGTCATCACGTGGATGCACACGTTCAGCCCGGCGAAGATGTGGATCTCCGGCCTCGACGCGCTGCGCAAGCCGCTGCTGCACCTGCACACGCAGGCGAACGTCGAGCTGCCGTGGGCGGACATCGACTTCGACTTCATGAACCTCAACCAGGCCGCGCACGGCGACCGCGAGTACGCCTACCTGGCCACGCGCCTGGGCGTCGCGCGCACCACCGTCGTCGGGCACGCGTCGAACCCGGCCGTGACCCGCCGCGTCGGCACCTGGGTCCGCGGCGCCGCGGGCTGGGCCGCCACGCACGAGCTGAAGCTGGTGCGCTTCGGCGACAACATGCGCAACGTCGCCGTCACCGAGGGTGACAAGACCGAGGCCGAGCTGCGCTTCGGCGTCTCGGTGAACACGTGGGGCGTCAACGACCTGGTCGACGCCGTCGAGGCCGTGGCCGACGACGCGGTCGACGCGCTGGTCGCCGAGTACGAGGAGCTCTACGACGTCGCCGGTGAGCTGCGCAAGGGCGGCGAGCGGCACGAGTCGCTGCGCTACGCGGCCCGCCAGGAGATCGCCATGGAGGCGTTCCTCGTGGAGCGCGGCGCCAAGGCGTTCACCACGAACTTCGAGGACCTCGGCGCCCTGCGCCAGCTGCCCGGCATCGCCGTCCAGCGCCTCATGAGCAAGGGCTACGGCTTCGGTGCCGAGGGCGACTGGAAGACGGCCGTCCTGGTGCGCGCGGCCAAGGTCATGGGCGAGGGGCTGCCCGGCGGCGCCTCCCTCATGGAGGACTACACCTACGACTTCACCCCCGGCTCCGAGCTCATCCTCGGCGCCCACATGCTCGAGGTCTGCCCCTCCCTCACGACGTCGAAGCCCCGCGTGGAGATCCACCCGCTCGGCATCGGCGGCAAGGAGGACCCGGTCCGCATGGTGTTCGACGCCGACGCGACCGAGGGCGCCGTCGTCGTCTCGCTCGCCGACATGCGCGACCGCTTCCGCCTCACCGCGAACGTGGTCGACGTCGTGCCGCCGACGCAGGACCTGCCGAACCTCCCCGTGGCCCGCGCCGTCTGGGCCCCGCGCCCCGACTTCACCACCTCCGCCGAGGCCTGGCTGACCGCCGGCGGCGCGCACCACACGGTGATGTCGACCGCGGCGGGCGTCGAGGCGTTCGAGGTGTTCGCGAACATCGCGCGCACCGAGCTGCTCGTCATCGACGAGGACACCACGCGCCGCGGCTTCGCCGACCAGGTGCGGTGGAACCAGGTGTACTACCGCCTCGCCCAGGGGCTCTGAGCACGACCACCGGCGAGCGGCCGGCGGTTCGGTAGGCTGACGCCGCCGAGCCGCCGGCCGGCCGGTGGACGCATCCCGTGGAGGCCCCGCATGGCGAGTCCCGCCGACAAGCCGAACATCCGGCAGGTCGCGCAGCTCGCCGGCGTCTCGCACATGACGGTGTCGCGGGTGCTCAACGACCACCCGAACATCCGCGAGGCCACCCGGCGGCGCGTCGAGGAGGCCATCGACCAGCTCGGCTACCGGCCGAACATGGTCGCCCGGGCCCTCGCCACCCAGCGCAGCCGGCGCATCGGCGTCCTCGTGGAGAGCGCCGCGACGTTCGGGCCGACCAGCACGCTGTACGCCGTCGAGTCCGCCGCCCGCGCGTCGGGGTACGTGGTCAGCTCCGTGCTCCTGCGGGCGGGGGAGGAGATCACCCCCCAGGAGGCCGTCGACCACCTCGTCGCGCAGGGCGTCGACGCGCTCTGCGTCGTGGCTCCCCGGTCGTCGTCGATCGCCGCGCTGCGCCGCATCGCCGTCGGGGTCCCGGTGCTGGTGGTCAAGCCCGACAAGGACCCGACGTTCCTCACCGTGACCGTCGACCAGCAGGCGGGGACGGCGCTCGCCGTCGACCACCTCGTCTCGCTCGGGCACCGCGACATCCTGCACCTCGCCGGCCCGCTGGACTGGCTCGACGCCCGCACGCGCGAGCGGTCCTTCCATGCCCGGGCGAAGTCGTGGGGGCTGCGCGAGCGCCCCATCGTCGTCGGCGACTGGACGGCCGACTTCGCGTACGACTTCGCGCGCGGGATCCGCGAGCTCCCGGAGTACACGGCGATCTTCGCCGCGAACGACGACATGGCGGTGGGCCTCGTCCACGGCCTGCACGACCGCGGCTTCTCGGTGCCCGACGACGTGAGCGTCGTCGGCTTCGACGACATCCCCCTCGCGCGGCACGTCATCCCCCCGCTGACGACGGTGCGGCAGAACTTCCACGCCCTCGGCGTGTCGGTCGTCGACGTCCTGCGGGCCGCGATCGAGGAGCAGGAGATCCCGACGGTCACGAAGATCCCCCCGGAGATGATCGCGCGGGCGTCGAGCGCCGCGCCGCGGAAGGCCACCCGATGACCTCGCGGCCCGGGGCGCCGGCCCCCGTCGTCGAGCTGCGGGGGATCACGGTGGAGCGCTCGGGGGTGCGGGTCCTCGACGACGTGGACCTCGCGCTGCGGCCGGGCGAGGTCCACGCGCTCATGGGGGAGAACGGCGCGGGGAAGTCGACCCTCATCGGCGCGCTCACGGGGACGCTGCCGATCCTGGCGGGCACGGTCGTGGTGGACGGCGTCGAGAGCCCGCCGACGGGAGTCGCGCAGAGCCGCGCGGACGGCATCGCGACCGTCTTCCAGGAGACGCACCTGAGCCCGCACCTGACCGTCGCCGAGAACGTGATGATCGGTCACGAGGTGCGCGGCTGGCTCGGCATCGACTGGGGCCGGACGAGGTCGCGGGCGTCGGCCGCGCTCGCCGCGCTGGGGATCGAGGACATCGACCCGCGCGCCCCGCTCTCGGCGCTGTCGCCCGCGACCAAGCAGCTCGTGGCGGTGGCCCGGGCGATCGTCCTCGATCCGCGCGTGCTCGTGCTCGACGAGCCGACGTCGAGCCTGGACGCGGACGAGGCCGCGCGCCTGCTCGGCGTCGTGCGCCGCCTGTGCGACCAGGGCGTCGCGGTGCTGTTCGTCTCGCACTTCCTCGAGCAGGTCTTCGAGGTGAGCGACCGGATGACGGTGCTGCGGGGCGGCCGCGTCGTCGCGGAGTTCCGGACGGCGGACGTCGAGCGCGCCGAGGTGATCTCCAAGATGCTCGGCGAGGACATCGACGCGCTCCAGGCGCTGCGCTCGCAGCGGCTCGCGCACCACTACGCCGGGACGGGCGAGGCGACGCTGCGGGCGTCGTCCCTCGGGCGCCACGGCGTCCTCGAGCCGACCGACCTCGAGCTGTCCCGGGGCGAGGTCGTCGGGTTCGCGGGGCTGCGCGGGTCGGGGCGCACCGAGCTCGCCCGGCTGATGAGCGGGGCGGAGCGCGCCGACGGCGGCGAGCTGTGGCTCGACGGCGTGCGGGTGCAGCTCCGCAGCCCGGGGGCCGCCCTGCGGTACCGGATCGCGATGTCGAGCGAGAACGTGCGCGACGACGGGATCGTCGCGGGCCTCACGGTGCGGGAGAACATCGTCCTGGCGCTGCAGGCGCTGCGGGGCTGGTCGCGGCCCCTGTCGCGGGGAGAGCAGGACGCCGTCGTCGACACGTACCTCGACGCGCTGCACCTGTCGGCCGACGACCTGGACCGGCCCGCCGGCGAGCTGTCCGGGGGCACCCAGCAGAAGGTGCTGCTCGCCCGGCTGCTGGCCACGCGGCCCCACGTCCTGATCCTCGACGAGCCGACCCGCGGCATCGACATCGCGGCCAAGCTCGAGATCCAGCGCCGGGTCGCACGCCTGGCGGGCGAGGGCGTCGCCGTCGTCTTCATCTCCTCCCAGCTGGAGGAGGTGGTGCGCCTCGCCGACCGCATCGTCGTGCTCAAGGACCGCGAGAAGATCGGCGAGCTGAGCAACGGGCCCGGGGTCACCGTCGACACCATCGTCGAGATGATCGCCGCGGAGCTGGACGAGCCCGAGCCTGGCGACTGACGCACGGCGAGCCCTCCCGGTGCGTTACGCGATCGTGACGTGGATTCCTGGACGACCTCTATTGTGACCGGTCACATCTCCGCTATGTTAGCGGTCACACAAGCGTTGCCGGAGGGTCAGAGAAGACCCACGGACCGGGTCTCCCGGTCGGCCGGCGTCTCGAGGAGGAGATCATGAGCAAGAACTTCCGGCGCGCCGGTGCGGCGCTGTTCGTCACGGCGCTCACGGCGGCCTCGTTGGTCGCGTGCAGCAGCGAGCAGGCGCCCCAGGGCGGCGGGGACGGCGGCGGCGAGTCGGCCGCGGCCTCGGACACGATCGTCCTGGGCTTCTCGCAGGTCGGGGCGGAGTCCGGCTGGCGCGCGGCCAACACCAAGTCCATCCAGGACACGCTCACGAAGGAGAACGGCTTCGACCTCAAGTTCTCCGACGCGCAGCAGAAGCAGGAGAACCAGATCCAGGCGATCCGGTCCTACATCCAGCAGCAGGTCGACGTCATCGCGTTCTCCCCGGTCGTCGAGACCGGCTGGGACGCCGTGCTCGAGGAGGCCAAGGCCGCGGACATCCCGGTGATCCTCACCGACCGGGCCGTCGACTCCGAGGACGACACCCTGTACGAGTCGTTCATCGGGTCCGACTTCGTCGAGGAGGGCAAGCGCGCCGGCGAGTGGGCCGTGGAGCAGTACGACGGCGAGGGCTACAAGGCCGTCGAGCTGCAGGGCACCACCGGCGCCGCGCCCATGATCGACCGGCAGCAGGGCTTCGCCGACGCGATCGCGGGCTCCGACATCGAGATGATCGACTCGCAGACCGGCAACTTCACCCGCACCGAGGGCAAGCAGGTGATGGAGGGCTTCCTGCAGAAGTACGACGACATCGACCTGGTGTTCGCCCACAACGACGACATGGGCCTGGGCGCCATCGAGGCGATCGAGGCCGCGGGCAAGGTGCCGGGCAAGGACATCAAGATCATCACGGTCGACGGCGTCAAGGACGGCATGCAGGCGCTCGCCGACGGCAAGATCAACTACATCGTCGAGTGCAACCCGCTGCTCGGCCCGGACCTCGCGGAGATCGCGAAGAAGGTCGTGGCCGGCGAGGAGGTCGAGAAGCGCATCGTCACCCAGGACGAGGCGTTCGACCAGGAGGCGGCGAAGGCCGCGCTGCCGGACCGTCAGTACTGATCGTCGGTACTGATCGTCGGTACTGATCGTCGGTACTGATCGTCGGTACTGATCGTCAGCACCGACCGTCGGTACGCTCCACGAGACCCGCGGTGGGTGCGGTGCGGGACGCCCGCGCCGCGCCCACCGCGCTCCACGGAAGGTCAAGGATGACGCCATCGGACGCCGGCGACGCCGGCAGCACCCCCGACGCCCGGCCCCAGGACGTGCGCCCCGTCGTCGAGATGACCGGGATCTCCATCGAGTTCCCGGGCGTCAAGGCCCTCGACGGCGTGGACCTCCGGCTCCTGCCGGGCGAGGTGCACGCCCTCATGGGCGAGAACGGCGCGGGGAAGTCCACGCTGATCAAGGCGCTCACGGGCGTCTACGGCATCGACTCCGGCGAGATCCTCGTCGACGGCGAGCCGCACCGGTTCTCCGGCCCGGGCGAGGCCCAGGCCGCGGGGATCGCCACCGTGTACCAGGAGGTCAACCTCTGCGAGAACCTCACGGTCGCGGAGAACATCATGCTCGGCAACGAGCCCCGGCGGTTCGGCGCCATCGACTGGCCCCGCACGCGCCGCCGGGCGGCCGAGCACCTCGCCACGATGGGGCTCGACGTCGATCCCGCCTCCTCGCTCGGCTCGCACTCGATCGCCGTGCAGCAGCTCGTCGCGATCAGCCGGGCCATGGTGGTGGACGCCAAGGTGCTCATCCTCGACGAGCCGACGTCCAGCCTCGACGCCGACGAGGTCGCGCGGCTCTTCGCCGTCGTGCGCCGGCTGCGCGACCAGGGCGTCGCGATCCTGTTCGTGTCGCACTTCCTGGAGCAGGTGTTCGAGCTCTCCGACCGCATGACCGTGCTGCGCAACGGCACGCGGGTGGGGGAGTACCGGACGTCGGAGATCACCCGGAGCGAGCTCGTCTCGCGCATGATCGGCCGGTCGATGGAGGTGCTGGAGGACCTGGAGGTCCGCACCGAGCACACCGTCGACGCGGCCCAGGGCAAGCCGTTCGTCCAGGCCGTGGGTCTCGGTCGGCGCGGCTCCGTGCAGGCCTTCGACCTGGACGTCCACGAGGGCGAGGTCGTCGGTCTGGCCGGCCTGCTCGGCTCCGGCCGCACGGAGGTGGCCCGCCTGCTCGCCGGGGCGGACCGGGCCGACACGGGCACGCTGTCCGTCAAGGGGACCCCGACCCGGCTGCGCACGCCGCGCACGGCGATCGGGCGCAGGATCGCGTTCTCCTCCGAGGACCGCAAGGCCGAGGGCGTGGTCGGCGACCTGACCGTGCGGGAGAACATCGTGCTCGGCCTCCAGGCGGAGCGCGGCTGGCTGCGCCCGCTGCCCGGCAAGCAGGTCGACGAGATCGTGCACCGGTACATCGAGGCGCTGAACATCCGGCCCGCCAACCCCGACGCCCTGCTGCGCAACCTGTCGGGCGGCAACCAGCAGAAGGTGCTCCTGGCCCGCTGGCTCGCCACCGCGCCCGAGCTGTTCATCCTCGACGAGCCGACCCGCGGCATCGACGTCGGCGCCAAGGCGGAGATCCAGCGCCTGGTGTCCGACCTCGCCGCCCGGGGCATGGCGGTGCTCTTCATCTCCGCCGAGCTCGAGGAGGTGGTGCGGCTCAGCCACCGCATCGCCGTCATGCGCGACCGGCAGAAGGTCGCCGAGCTGACCAACACCGACTCCGTCGGCGTCGACGACGTCGTCGAGCTCATCGCGAGCGGAGGGGACCGCTGATGCCCACATCGCAGGCCGCCGGCGGGTTCGGCGCCGTCGTGCGCCACCACCTGTTCTGGCCCGTGGTCGCGCTGGTCGCGCTGCTCGCCGTCAACACGGCCGTCCGACCGGGCTTCCTGTCCGTGTCGATCCTCGACGACCACCTCTTCGGGTCGCCGATCGACATCCTGCGCAACTGCGCGCCGCTCATGCTGGTCGCCCTCGGCATGTCGCTGGTGATCGCCACCCGCGGCATCGACCTCTCCGTGGGCGCCGTGGTCGCGATCTCGGGGGCGGTGGCCCTCACCTTCATCGCGGGCGCGCCGGACCCGGCGTCGACGACGACGGTGCTCCTCGCCATCGGGATGGCGCTCGCGCTCGGCCTGGTGCTCGGCGTCTGGAACGGGTTCCTGGTGTCCGTGCTCGGGATCCAGCCGATCATCGCGACGCTCATCCTCATGACCGCCGGCCGCGGCGTCGCGATGCTCATCACCGAGGGTCAGATCACCACGGTCACGAGCGCCCCGTTCAAGATGCTCGGCGCCGGGTACTGGCTCGGGCTGCCCGTCGCGACCCTGGTCGCGTTCGGCGTGTTCGCGCTCGTCGCGCTGCTGGTGCGGCGCACGGCGCTCGGGATGCTCGTCGAGTCGGTCGGCATCAACCCCGCCGCGAGCCGGCTCGCCGGCGTGCGCGCGCGGACCATCGTGTGGACGGTCTTCGCCCTGTCCGGGCTGTTCTCCGCGCTGGCGGGGCTGATCCTGTCGTCCAACGTCATGGCGGCCGACGCGAACAACGCCGGCCTGTTCATCGAGCTCGACGCGATCCTCGCCGTCGTCATCGGCGGCACGTCGCTGGCCGGCGGCAAGTTCTCGCTGTCCGGCACCTTCGTCGGCGTGCTCATCATCGCGACGCTGTCGCTCACGGTGACCAACGTCGGCATCTCGCCGCTCGTGACGCCGCTGTTCAAGGCGCTCGTGGTCGCCGCGGTGACGCTGCTCCAGTCGCCCGCGATGCGGCGCAAGCTCTCGGAACGCACGCGACGGCGCGGCAGGACGGCGCCGGTGACGCCGTCGGACAAGCCCGCGGACGTGGCGACGGACAAGGTGGTGGCCTCATGACGACCCTCGCATCCTCGCGCCGCGGGGCGCCGTCCCCGGGCCGCGTGCCGTCCGCCGGCCGCCGTCTGCGCGTCGACCGCCGCTACCTGCCCGTGGTCGGCACCCTCGTGGTGTTCGTGCTGCTGCTCGTGGTGGGCGGCGCGCGCTACGACAACTTCCTGTCCGTCGGCGTGCTCGCGAACCTGTTCATCAACAACGCGTTCCTCATCGTGCTGGCCGTCGGGATGACGTTCGTCATCCTCACCGGCGGCATCGACCTCTCCGTCGGCTCGGTGCTGGCGCTGTCCGGCGTGACGGCGGCGTACCTGCTGCAGGCAGGCGTCCCCGCCGGGGTGGTGATCCCGCTGGTCGTGCTCATCGGCTCGCTGATCGGTCTCCTCGTCGGCGCGATGGTGCACGTCTTCGAGGTGCAGCCGTTCATCGCGACCCTCGCGGCGATGTTCTTCGCCCGCGGCCTGTGCTTCCTCGTCGCGCCGGAGTCGATCCCGATCGACGACCCGACCTTCGTCGCCCTGGCCTCCTGGGACACGTGGGCCGGCGGGCAGTGGCGGATCACGTCGAGCGTCGTGATCGCGCTGGTCGTGGTGGCGGTCGCGTTCTACCTGCTGCACTACACGCAGTTCGGCCGCACCGTGTACGCCATCGGCGGCGGGGAGCAGTCGGCCAGGCTCATGGGCCTGCCCGTCGCGCGCACCAAGGTGCTGGTGTACGTCATCAGCGGCACCTGCGCCGGTCTCGGTGGCCTGCTGTTCGCCATGTTCTCGCGGTCGGGCTACTCCCTGACCGGCGTGGGCATGGAGCTGGACGCGATCGCGGCCGTCGTCATCGGCGGCACGCTGCTCACCGGCGGCACCGGCTTCGTGCTCGGGTCCGTGCTCGGCGTCCTCGTGCTCGGCCTCATCCAGACGATCATCACCTTCGAGGGCACCCTCTCCTCCTGGTGGACCAAGATCGTCATCGGCGCGCTGCTGCTGGTCTTCGTGGTCCTGCAGCGGCTGCTCGCACTGCGGCGCTCCTAGCCTCCTCGGCCGGGCGCCCGTCCGGGCGGCGGGGACGGCGGCACGCGCCGTCGGCCCCGCCGCCCCTCCGCACCCCCCGCACCTGTACGACGACGTACGACACGGAGGTTCTACAACGATGCACATCCCATCGAGGCAGCACGGGCCCCGATGGTCGCGGCCCCTGGCGGCCGCGGCCCTCGCCCTCGTGGTGCCCGCCACGGCGGCTGCGGCCGTCCCGCCGCGGGCGGCCCCCGCCCTGCAGTCGACGGCCACGTCAGCGGCGGGCGACGGCTTCGGCGCCTACGTCTTCCCCTACTTCGCCGGCGAGCAGGACGGCGGCGAGAAGATCTACCTGGCCGTCAGCGAGGCCGACGACCCCACCGCGTGGACCACGCTGAACGGCGGTGAGCCCGTCCTCGAGTCCACCCTCGGCACGCAGGGGCTGCGCGACCCGTTCCTCACCCGCAACCCCGAGACCGGCAGGTACTACCTGCTCGCCACCGACCTGAAGATCGCGGGCGGCGGGAACTTCGGCGACGCCCAGGAGACCGGCAGCCGGTCGATGATGGTCTGGTCGTCGGACGACCTGATCCACTGGTCCGACCAGCAGGAGGTCGAGGTCGCGCCGCCGGGCGCCGGCAACCTCTGGGCCCCCGAGGCGACCTGGGACGCCGAGGCCGGACAGTTCGTCGTCTACTGGGCGTCCGCCCTGTACCCGGACGACGTCGCCCCCGAGGATCGCGACATCGCGACGTCGTACCAGCGGATGCTGTCCGCCACGACGCCCGACTTCTCCGCGGGCAGCTTCTCCGAGCCGCAGGTGTGGATCGACGAGGAACGCGGCGCGGGCCGGGGCATGATCGACTCGACCGTGGCGGTCGAGGACGGCACCTACTACCGGTTCACCAAGGACGAGGCGGACATGACCGTCCGCGAGGAGTCCTCCGACGACCTGTCCCGCACGCAGGGCGTGACCGACGGTGACGGGTGGGACCTGGTCGCCGAGCACGTCGGCGTGGGCGAGCCCAACCCGTGGGGCGGCGAGTTCACCGCGGGGGAGGGGCCGACGGTCTTCCCGTCCCTCACCGACGACTCCTGGTTCATGATGATCGACCAGCCGTCGTACCACGGCGGCCAGGGGTACATGCTGTTCCGCACCGACGACCTGGCGAGCGGGGACTGGACCTCGGTGCCCGACGCCGAGCTGCCGAGCCACCCGCGGCACGGCACGGTGCTGCCGATCACGACGGCGGAGCAGCAGGCGCTGCTCGAGGCGTACCCCGAGGGCGAGCCGGAGGTCGTCGAGCAGCGGCTCACCATCGACTCCGCGGCCGAGCGCACCGAGATGAGCGACGACCTGTACGGCGTGTTCTACGAGGACATCAACTACGCCGCCGACGGCGGCCTGTACGCCGAGCTGGTGCGCAACCGGTCGTTCGAGTTCGCCACGGAGGACAACGCGGGCTTCACCGGCCTGACGGGCTGGGAGCAGACCGGCGGCGGCGACGTCGCCGTCGAGTCCGCGCGCGGCGAGTGGCTCAACGACAGCAACCGGCACTACCTCACGGTCACGTCCGACGGCACGACCGGCGTCTCGAACTCCTCGTACAACGAGGGCGTCGCGCTGAGCGAGGGGGCGTCGTACGACTTCTCCGTCTGGGCGCGCAGCGACGTCGCGCAGGACCTCACGGCGACCCTCGTCTCCGCCGACGGCGCCACGACGTACGGGACGGCGACGGTCGCGGTCGACGGCTCCGACGAGTGGGCGCGGTACACGGCGACGGTGACGGCTTCCGCGACGACGAACGCCGCGCGCCTGCGGGTCGCCTCGGGCGCCGCGAGCACGCTGCGCCTCGACATGGTGTCCCTGTTCCCCCAGGACACGTGGGTGGGGCCGGTCAACGGCAGGAGCACGCTGCGCAAGGACCTCGCGGAGAAGGTCGCGGCGCTCGACCCGAGCTTCCTGCGGTTCCTCGGCGGCTGCGTCACCAACGTGGGCACCTTCGACTCCTACCTTGAGTCCGACGGCCAGGACCGGCAGCGGACGTACCAGTGGAAGGAGACCATCGGCCCGGTCGAGGAGCGCCCCACCAACTGGAACTTCTGGGGATACAACCAGTCGTACGGCATCGGCTACCTCGAGTACCTCGAGTTCGCCGAGGACCTCGGCGCCTTCGCTCTGCCCGTCGTGTCGGTGGGCGCCAACGGCTGCGGGTCGCGCATCCCGGAGATGACCGACGACCAGCGCCCGCGCTGGATCCAGGACGCGCTCGACCTCATCGAGTTCGCCACGGGCTCCACCGACACCGAGTGGGGCGCGAAGCGCGCCGAGCTGGGGCACCCGGAGCCGTTCGACCTGCCGTACATCGGCCTGGGCAACGAGGAGAACACGCCGAAGTTCCAGGAGAACTTCCCGGCGTTCCGCGACGCCATCGAGGCGGAGTTCCCGGACATCACG
Organism: Isoptericola sp. NPDC019571; assembly: GCF_044389385.1. NCBI lineage: Bacteria > Bacillati > Actinomycetota > Actinomycetes > Micrococcales > Promicromonosporaceae > Isoptericola > Isoptericola sp. NPDC019571. The sequence goes on along the minus strand of NZ_JBIRXZ010000008.1, from coordinate 24,875 downwards.
GTGATCTCCAACTCCGGGCCCGACGACGCGGGCACCCGCTTCGACGAGCTCTGGGACTTCAACCGCGAGCAGGGCGTGGCGATGGTCGACGAGCACTACTACAACGACCCGTCATGGTTCCTCACGAACGACGCCCGGTACGACACGTACGACCGGGGCGGCCCGCACGTCTTCCTCGGCGAGTACGCGTCGAAGGGGAACACGTTCGGCAACGCGCTGGCGGAGGCGGCCTACATGACGGGGCTGGAGCGCAACGCCGACGTCGTCGAGCTGGCCTCCTACGCGCCGATGTTCGCCAACGAGGACTACGTGCAGTGGTCGCCGGACATGATGTGGTTCGACAACGACGAGTCGTGGGGCTCGGTGAACTACTACACCCAGCAGATGTTCATGACGAACGCCGGCGACCAGGTGGTCCCGTCGGAGCTCGGCGACGGTCCGGACGTCGTCCCGCCGGACGTCGACGGCGGCGTCTTCCTGTCGACCTGGCTCACGCAGGCGCAGTACGACGACGTGCGGGTCACCGACAACGCGACCGGCGACGTCCTGTTCTCCGACGGCTTCGACGACGCGTCGCGGTGGGAGGCGCAGCGCGGCGACTGGTCCGTGACCGACGGCGCGTACGTGCAGTCCGACGCGGGCGTCGAGGACGCGCGCAGCGTCGTCGCCGGGGCCTACGACGAGGACTGGCACGACTACACGATGGAGGTGACGGCCCGGAAGACCGGCGGTACCGAGGGCTTCCTCGTCGGGTTCGGCGCGAGCGCGAGCGACGACTTCTACTGGTGGAACGTCGGCGGGTGGGGCAACACCCGGTCCGTGCTGGAGCGGGCCGACGGCGCGCGCCAGGGCGAGGTCGCCGCGGCGGAGTCGTTCACGCCGCTGGAGAACGGTCGTGACTACCGGATCAAGGTCGTCGTCGAGGGACGCACCATCGAGCTCTACCTCGACGGGGAGCTGCAGCTCACGTACACCGAGCCGGTGACGAAGTCGCTGTTCCAGGTCGTGACCCACGACGAGGAGACCGGCGGGCTCGTGGCCAAGGTGGTCAACGTCGGCGACGCCGTGGCGCGCACCGACGTCGAGGTGACGGGCGGCTTCGAGCCGGCCACGACCGCGACCGTCACCGAGATGACGGCCGACCCGTCGGCGACCAACACCAAGACCCGGCCCGAGCGCGTGGTGCCCGTGGACCGGACGTTCGAGGGGGCGGGGACGTCGTTCACCTACGACTTCCCGGCGCACTCCATCACGTTCCTGCGGCTCACCGAGGCGGAGGCGCCCCAGGTGCCCGCGTGGGACGCCGGCACGACCTACACCGCGGGCGAGCTCGTCACGCACGACGGCTCCGTGTGGGAGGCGGCCTGGTGGACCCGCGACCAGGCGCCGGGCGAGTCCGACTGGGGCCCGTGGCAGGAGGTCGCCGAGACCGCCGACGGGACCGCTGTGTGGACGCCGTCGCGGATCTTCGACGCCGGTGACGTCGTCGAGCACCAGGGCAGGGTCTACACCGCGAGGTGGTGGACCAGGAACCAGGAGCCCGGCGACCGCCACGGTCCCTGGCGGTCCGCGAACGGCTGACGGACCGACACCGACGCGCCCCGGGCGGCGCGTTGTCAGGGCCACGTGCAGGGAGACCCGCGCGTGGCCCTGACAACTCCCGGAGGACCGATGCGCAAACGCTGCAAGTAGCGCAAGCCGCTTGCGTGGTCGCGTGTACAGTCGAGGACATGTCGAGACGACTGGCCGACGTGGCCGCGAAGGTGGGGGTCAGCGAGGCGACGGTCAGCCGCGTGCTCAACGGCAAGCCGGGGGTGTCGCAGGCGACCCGGGACGCCGTGCTCACGGCGCTGGACGTGCTGGGCTACGAGCGGCCCACCAAGCTGCGCGGCGACCGGCCGCGCCTGGTGGGCCTGGTGCTGCCGGAGCTGGCGAACCCGATCTTCCCCGCCTTCGCGGAGGTGGTGGGCGGGGCGCTGGCGCAGCAGGGGTACACGCCCGTGCTGTGCACGCGCACCGCGGGCGGCATCTCCGAGGCCGAGTACATCGACCTGCTGCTGGGTCAGCAGGTGTCGGGGGTCATCTTCGCGGGCGGCTTCTACGCGGAGCGCGACGCCGACCACGCGCACTACGAGCGGCTCCAGGCGCTGAACCTGCCGGTGGTGCTCATCAACGCGTCGATCGAGAGCCTCGACTTCCCGCACGTCTCGTGCGACGACCTGATCGCCACGCACCAGGCGCTGGAGCACCTGGTGTCCATGGGGCACACGCGCATCGGGCTGCTGCTGGGCCCGCGCGACCACGTGCCGTCGGAGCGCAAGCTCGCGGCGGCGCGCGGCTTCGCGCAGCGGCACGGCGTCGAGCTCCCCGACGAGCTCGTGGTGCACAGCCAGTACTCCCTCGAGAGCGGGCAGGCCTCGACGGGCCGCCTGCTCGACGCCGGCGCGACGGCGATCCTGTGCGCGTCGGACCCGCTCGCGCTCGGTGCCGTGCGTGCCGTGCGGCGGGCCGGGCTCGAGGTGCCGCGCGACGTGTCGGTGGTCGGCTACGACGACTCCGCGCTGATGAACTCCACGGATCCGGCGCTCACGACCGTCCGGCAGCCGATCGACGCGATGGGCCGCGCGGCGGTCGACATCCTGGCCAGCATGATCGCGGGCGCCACCGTGTCGCGCGACGAGCTGCTCTTCGAGCCGGAGCTCGTCGTGCGCCGGTCGACGGCGGCGGCCCCGCGCGCCGCGGGCTGACACCCGCGCCGCCGCCCTCTCGACGGCCGGCCGGGCGACTCGTGTCGCCCTGCCGGCCGTTCCTGTGCGCGCGTCTGTTCGGTGTTGATGTCGCGGTTCGATAACGCTGATGTCAAGTTCTTGCGCACTATGCGTCACCTCATTACTGTCCTGCTCATCGACGCGACGACGCGGAAGGAGCTCATCGGTGAGCAAGGGGCAGGACGCCGAGTGGTGGCGCAGCGCGGTGATCTACCAGGTCTACCCGCGCTCGTTCGCCGACGGGAACGGCGACGGCACGGGCGACCTCGCCGGGGTGCGGCAGCACCTCGGGTACCTGCGGGACCTCGGGGTCGACGCGATCTGGTTCACCCCCTGGTACGTGTCGCCGCTGGCGGACGGGGGGTACGACGTCGCGGACTACCGCGCGATCGACCCGCAGTTCGGCACGCTCGCCGAGGCGGAGGCGCTCATCGCGGAGGCCCGCGAGCTCGGCATCCGCACGATCGTCGACGTCGTGCCCAACCACGTCTCCGCCGAGCACCCGTGGTTCCGCGACGCGCTGGCCGCCGGTCCCGGGTCGCCGGAGCGCGAGCGGTTCTGGTTCCGGCCCGGCCGGGGGGAGGGCGGCGAGGAGCTGCCCACCCGCTGGGTCTCCGACTTCCAGGGCACCACCTGGACCCGCACGACCGACCCGGACGGCACCCCCGGCGAGTGGTACCTGCACCTGTTCGCGCCGTCGCAGCCGGACCTCAACTGGGACCACCCCGACGTGCGCCGCGAGCACGAGGAGATCCTGCGCTTCTGGTTCGACCGCGGCGCCGCCGGCATCCGCATCGACTCCGCCGCGCTGCTCGTCAAGGACCCGGCGCTGCCCGAGGTCCCGGAGCACCCGGGGCCGGGGGAGCATCCGCACGTCGACCGCGACGAGCTGCACGACGTCTACCGTGCCTGGCGGGCGGTGGCCGACTCCTACGACGAGCCGCGCGTGCTGGTCGGCGAGGTGTGGCTGCCGGACACGGACCGCTTCACGCGGTTCCTGCGCCCCGACGAGATGCACACGGCGTTCAACTTCGACTTCATGGCTCGCCCGTGGGACGCCAAGGCGCTGCGCGAGTCGATCACGACGACGCTCGACGCGCACGCCCCCGTCGGTGCGCCGGCCACCTGGGTGCTGTCCAACCACGACGTCACCCGGCCGGTGACCCGCTACGGACGCGCGGACTCGTCGTTCGCGTTCGCGGCCAAGCGCTTCGGTACCCCGACGGACCTCGACCTCGGGCGCCGCCGGGCCCGCGCCGCGGCACTGCTCGTCGCCGCCCTGCCGGGCGCCCTGTACGTCTACCAGGGCGACGAGCTGGGCCTCCCCGAGGTCGAGGATCTGCCGCGCGAGCTCATCCAGGACCCGATGCACGACCGCTCCGGCGGCATCGACCCCGGCCGCGACGGCTGCCGCGTGCCGCTGCCCTGGACGCGTGGCGGCAGCTCGTTCGGCTTCGGCCCCGACGGCGGCGCTCCGCCCTGGCTGCCGCAGCCGGCGGCGTGGGGCGGACTGTCGGTCGAGGCGCAGGACGCGGACCCGGCGTCGACGCTCGCCCTGTACCGCCGGGCGCTCGCGGCCCGCCGCACCGAGCCCGCGCTGCACGACCGCCGCCTGCGCTGGCTCGACGCCGTCGGCGACGTCCCGGTCGGCGACGACGTCCTCGCGTTCGCCCGCGGCGGCGGACCCGGAACCCCCGGGCTGGTGTGCGTCGTCAACCTCGGGCCCGAGCCCGTCCCGCTGCCGGCCGACGCCGACGTCGTGCTGCACAGCGCCGACCCCCGCGAGCCGCTCGCGCGGATCGCCACCGACGTCGCGGTCTGGCTCCGCCCGTGAGCCGGCCCGCCTGAACCCCTCCTGCCCGCACCGACCAGCTGCACCACCGCGATTCCTTCGACGGTGACATCGACAAGGGAGTGACGATGAAGTCCACACGAAAGCCGGCCGCGCTCGCCCTGGTGGGCGCGCTCACGGCGGGCGCCCTCGCGGCGTGCTCCGGCGGGGGCGACCCGCAGGACGAGAGCACGAACTCGGCGGGGCAGGTCACCCTCTCGGTGGTCTCCCTGCTGCCCGGGTCCACCGAGGAGGCGGTCGCCGCCTTCGAGGACCAGGTCGCGGAGTTCGAGAAGGCGAACCCCGACATCGACGTCCAGCCCGAGGAGTACGAGTGGAAGGCGACGACGTTCGCCGCCCAGCTCGCGGGCGGCACGCTGCCCGACGTCTTCGAGATCCCGTTCACCGACGCCCAGGGACTGGTGGAGAACGGCCAGCTCGCCGACATGGACGCCCAGTTCCGGGCCCTGCCGTACGCCGAGCAGTTCAACCCGACGATCCTCGAGGCCGGCACGGGCGAGGACGGCCACGTGTACGCGATCCCGGCGAAGAACGCCTACCCGGTCGCCCTGCACTACAACCGCCAGCTCTTCGAGTCGGCCGGCCTCGACCCCGACAGCCCTCCGACCACCTGGGAGCAGGTGCGCGAGTACGCGAAGAAGATCGCCGACGCCAACCCGGGCGTCGCCGGCTACGCCACGATGACCCAGAACAACACGGGCGGCTGGCAGCTCACGGCGCAGACCGTCGCGCGCGGCGGCCGCACCGTCGAGACCGACGCGGACCAGAAGGCCACGGCGACCCTCGACAACCCGGGCACCCAGGAGACGCTCCAGTTCCTCCACGACCTGCGGTGGGAGGACGAGTCGATGGGCGGCAACTTCCTGCTCGACTGGGGCAGCATCAACCAGGAGTTCGCGGCGGGCCAGGTGGGCATGTTCACCTCGGGCTCGGACATCTACACCTCGCTGGTGCAGACCAACGCGGTCGACCCGGACACCTACGGCCTCGCGCCGATCCCGCTGTCCGACGCCCCCGAGTCGGCCACGCTCACCGGCGGCACCCTCGCGGGGGTCCCGGCGAACGTCGACGAGGGCGTCAAGGACGCCGCGATCAAGTGGATCGACTTCTTCTACCTGAACAAGCTGGTCGACGAGGACCGCGCCGTCGCCGACGCCGAGACCCTCGCCAAGAACGACCAGCCCGTGGGCACGCCCGTCCTGCCGATGTTCTCGAAGGAGCAGTACGAGCTGAACCAGGAGTGGATCGCGGACTACGTCAACGTGCCGCTCGACCAGATGACGGCGTTCACCGACGCGATGTTCGACCTGCCGCTGGCCGGCGAGCCGTCGCAGAAGACGCAGGAGGTGTACGCGCTGCTCGACCCGGTCGTGCAGGCGGTGCTCACGGACGAGGGCGCGGACATCGACGCCCTGCTCGCCGACGCGAACACGCAGGCCCAGGCGCTGCTCGACCAGGGCTGACCGTGACCGTCACCACCTCTCCTCGCGGCGACGTCGCCGCACCCGCGCGGGCGGCCGGTGCCGGCCGCCCGCGCCGGGGGCCGGCCACCTGGCTGCGCGGGGGCGGGCTGCACAGCCTCGTCTTCCTGCTCCCGCTGCTGGTGATCTTCGGCGTCTTCTCGTGGTTCCCGATCGTGCGCGCCGTGATCATGAGCGTGCAGGAGACGAACCTCGTCACCGACCCGACGTTCGTCGGGCTGGACAACTTCCGGCACGTGCTGGCCGACCCTCTGCTGTGGAAGGCCGTGCAGAACACCCTGTACTTCGCGTTCCTGGCCCTGCTGTTCGGCTACCCCGTGCCGCTGGTCGCCGCGGTGCTCATGCGCGAGGTGCGCCGCGGCCGCGGCCTCTACTCGGCGCTCGCGTACCTGCCGGTCGTGGTGCCGCCCGTCGTCGCCGTCCTGCTGTGGAAGTTCTTCTACAAGGGCGGGCCGACCGGTGTGTTCAACACGATCCTCGGCTGGGTGGGCCTCGGCCCGTACCCGTGGCTGCAGGACGCGTCGTGGGCCATGCCGTCCCTCGTGCTCGCCGCGACCTGGGCCGGCGCCGGCGGCACCGTGATCATCTACCTCGCGGCCCTCACGAGCGTGCCCGCCGAGCTGTACGACGCCTCCGAGGTGGACGGCGCCGGGCTGTGGCGCAAGATCTGGCACGTCACGCTGCCGCAGCTGCGCGGGGTCCTGTTCATCACGCTGATCCTGCAGGTCATCGGTACGGCGCAGGTGTTCCTCGAGCCGTACCTGTTCACCGGCGGCGGGCCGAACAACGCCACCGTGACCGTGCTGCTGCTCATCTACCGGTACGCGTTCCAGAACAGCCTCGGCGGCGACTACGGCGCCGCCACCGCGCTGTCGCTCATGCTGGCGGCGGTCCTCGCGGTCTTCTCCGTCCTCTACTTCCGGCTCACCCGGTCCTGGAGCACGTCATGACGCTCTCGTCCACCGCACGTCCCGCCCCGGCGAGCGGCGCGCGCCGTCGCGCCACCCCGTCCGACGACGGCGACCGCGGCGCGCTGTCCGCGCCCGACTGGCGCCGTCCCGCGGTCCGCTGGGGGATGGGCGGCACGCACGTGCTGCTGCTCGTGCTGCTCGCCGTCGTCGGGCTCGGCCCGATGCTGCTGCTGGCGAAGTACGCCGTCACCCCGACGCAGGACATCCTGCGCACGCCCCTGGCCCTGTTCCCGCACGGCATCGCGTGGGAGAACCTCGAGCGGGCCTGGAACGACGTCCAGGTCAGCCGGTACTTCATGAACACGGTGTGGCTGGCGCTCGGGTCGTGGGCCGTGCAGCTCGTGGTCGCGACGACGGGCGGCTACGCGCTGTCGGTGCTGCGGCCGCGCTACGGGAAGGTGGTGCAGGCGCTCGTCCTGTCGACGATGTTCGTGCCCGCCGTCGTGCTGCTCGTGCCGCTGTACCTGACGATCCTCGACCCGCCGCTGCTGGGCCGGTCGCTGGTCGACAGCTTCTGGGCCGTGTGGCTCCCGGCCGGCGCGAGCGCGTTCAACGTGCTGCTGGTGCAGCGGTTCTTCGACAACCTGCCGCGCGAGGTCTTCGAGGCCGCGCGGGTCGACGGCGCCGGGCCGTACCGGCTGTTCTGGTCGATCGTGCTGCCGATGTCGAAGCCGATCTTCGGCGTCGTGTCGGTGTTCGCCGTCATCGCGGCCTGGAAGGACTTCCTGTGGCCGCTGCTGGTGCTCAAGGACCCGGCGATCCAGCCGCTGTCGGTGCGGCTGCCCGCGATCGAGGCGTCCACCGAGCTGGGCGTCTTCCTCGCGGCCCTGGCGATCTCGACCGTGCTCCCGGTGGCGATGTTCCTGGTCTTCCAGCGGCTGTTCCTGCGCGGCGCCGGGCTCGGGGGAGCGGTCAAGGGCTGACGGGTTCACCCGCGGTGTCGTTGACGTCTGGATCGTCCCAATGCTGGTATATGCGCAGATCTGACATGCGCGCAGATCAGCGACTCCCGGAGGAATGACGTGACCCAGCACGACCCGACGACCGACACCACGGGCCCCGCCCGCGCCACGGTGCGCTACCGCGGGCGGCACCTGCCGATGGTCGCGGTCGTCGTCGCCGCGACCATCGCGACCGCCCTGGCGTACAGCGGCATGGTGCTCTTCGGCCTGGAGGTGGCGGGGATGTCCCCGGCCGAGGCGTACGCCCTCGCCGGCTTCCTCGAGGTCAGCCTCGTCGCCGTCGCCCTCATGGCGCGCAACGCCGCCCTCGAGGGGCGGCCGTACGGCGTGCTCCTCACCCTGACGTGGATCCTGTCGGGCACGTCCGGCATGTTCGCGGCGCTGCACGAGATCGCCGTGCCGGACGCGAGCACGCCGTACATGGTCGCGTTCCGGTTCGTGCCGCCGCTGGTCGCCGCCCTCATGTGGCACCTGGCGCTGGTGGGCGAGCGCCACCTCGTCACGGGGCACACGCTCGACGAGCGCCGCCGCGAGCACCGCGTGCACCAGTACGTCACCGCCCTCGAGCTGTGGCGCGACGCGCGCCTCGACAGCACCGGGAACCACGCGGGCATGCGCAAGGTGCGGACGGCGCACAGCCGCCAGCGGGCCGCCCGCGACGCCGCGCTGAAGCTGCTCACGGTCGAGGACTTCGAGCGGCGCATGCAGGTCTGGGTGGAGCGGCTCGAGGCCGCCGAGCGGCACGGCAACCGCCTCGACCTCATCGGCGCGAGCTCCGTCGAGCGTGGCGTCGCCCGCGGTGCGGCCGCCACGGGCCCGCGCGCGCTGCCGGCGCCCGCCGCACCGGCGCCGGAGCTCGTCGCGCCGTCGCCGGCGGCCCTGCGACAGCCAGCCCCCGAGCCGGTCGTCACGACGACGGCGGTGGAGGGCGGCGCGTTCGCCGACGACGCGTTCGCCGACGACCTCCAGGCGGCGCTCACGGGCGCGACGCCCGTCGTCGACGCGGCCGGGCGCCGGGACGACGCGGTGGACGACGCGGTGGACGACGCGGTGGTGCAGGCCTGGTTCGACGAAGTGGACGAGGACCTGGGGCCGGACCCGGCGGTCGAACCCGCCGTGCAGGGCCGTGGTGCCGAGGAGGGCGACGAGCCGGAGCCCCGGCCCGCCGACGTGGAGGTCGACAGCGGGCTCCCGGGCACGCGCGAGCCGCTGCCGGAGACGGGCCACACCCGCCGGGTCGAGGTGTTCGACCTGCTCCGGCAGGCGGACCCGGCGCTGGGCGGCGCGCTCGCCCAGCGGTCCGCGTTCCTCACGGCCCACGGCACCTCGCCGGACGGGGAGGCCACGGAGGACACGGCGGTCGACGTCCCGGTCGAGCCCGCCGCGCCGCAGGCGCCCGCGGCCACGGCGGAGGAGCCCGCGGCCGCGACGGCCGACGAGCAGCCCGACGACCGGGGCGACCGCGACCGCCGGATCGTCGAGCTCGCCGACGACGGGCTCACGCACCGGGAGATCGCCGAGCGCTTCGACGTGTCGCGCGCGACGGTGAGCCGCATCGTGAGGCGGCACGCCACCGTCTGAGCCCTGTCGGGCGACGGTCAGCGCAGCGCGGCCAGCATCGCGCCGACGGTCGCGGCGGCCAGCGCGATCAGCACCAGCGTGGGCAGGCGCTGCCGGAACGGTCGCCTCATCCTCGCCCCCGGTCCGGACCGCTGCGGTCCTCGTCGTCGTCCTGCTCGTCGTCCTGCCGGTCCTCGTCGTCGTCACGCTCGTCGTCCTGCTGGTCCTCGAGCTCGTCCTGCTCCTCGTCGCGCTGGTCCTCGAGCTCCTCGCGCTCGCTTTCGGACGGCGGACCGGAGGCGGAGAACCAGGCGAAGCCGCCGACGCCGGCGAGCAGCGCGACGGCGAGGCCCTCGACGACGTCGCGTCGCGACGGTCCCGGACCGTCCGGGGCGGGAGCGGCGGGGCCCGTCACGCGATGCCCCCGGTGAGGTACCAGAGCGCGGAGGTGGACCAGACGAGGGCGAGGAGCGCCACCACCGAGCCGCCGAGCAGGGGCAGCACGACGGGCGGCAGGCCGCGCACGCGCAGGGCGAGCATCTTGACCGTGAACGCGCCGTAGAACAGGCAGCCGGCGACGGAGTGCACCAGCGCCCGCGCGGGATCGTCCTCCAACCCGATCGACCAGACGCACGCGAAGGCGACCGGCAGCGTGAGGCCGAACGCGGCCACGCCGCTCCACCGGTGCAGCAGGCCGACCCAGCCCGGGGCCTCCCGGACGCCCGGCAGCCGGCCGTACATCGCCAGGGCGGAGGCGAGCTGGACCAGGAGGAGCGACACGGCGGCGGTGGACAGCCACGCCTTCATCGCCAGCATGTCGGTGAACCACAGGGTCAGCAGCGGGGCACCGTCGCCCGGGTGCGCGTCCGCGTACGCGCCGAGCGCGGCCGCCACGGCCACGCCGGCCACCGTCGCGGCGGCCAGGGCCCAGCGCCACGACGCGCGGGGGACCGCGGGGGACTCGCCCATGCGAGTCACAGTGCCCGGTCCGCCGGTTGTCGGCCACCGGACACGACGTTGCCCCCCCGGCCGCCCTGAGGTCGGACAGGCGGTTGACACCAGGGGGCGCGATCGCTCGCGATGACGGTGTCAACCGCCTGTTCGGCGTCAGCGGGGGCTCAGGCGCGGGCGAACGTCCCGGCGAACGCGGTCCAGGACTCGGGGGCGAGCCGCACGCGGGTCGTGCCGCCGGCGCCCGGCGTCGCGGCGGAGGCGACGTCGACCGTGGACCAGCAGGCCTCGGCGACCTTCGCGGCGTGCTCCGGGCCCTCGACGGCGGGCTCGTGGTCCGCCACCATCTGCCAGCCCTCGGTGAGGCCGAGCGCGGCGCCGACGTGGGCCAGCTCGACCTCGACCACCCGGTCGGACCGGTTGGTGAGGAACAGGCCGAGCGAGCCGTCGTCGTCCACCGTCGCGGCGGCGGTGACGACCGGCGCGGCGCCGTGCTGCGCGGTGTCGTACGTCGGCGCGTCCACGCGCACGTCGAGCGCCGTGCCGCGCGCGAGGCGCGACGTCGTCGCGAACGGGTGGAACGTGGGCTGGCGCCACGCCTCGCCGCCCGGCGCGGTCATGATCGGCGCGATGACGTTGACGAGCTGCGCGAGGCACGCGACGGGCACGCGGTCGGCGTGGTTGAGCAGGGTGACCATGAGGTCGCCCACCACGACGGCGTCGAGGCCGGAGTAGACGTCCTCGATGATGCGCGGGGCGTCGCGCTGGATCGGCAGGTTCTCCTCGCCGCCGAAGCGGGTGGTGTTGTACCAGACGTTCCACTCGTCGAAGCTGATGGTGATGGCCTTGTCGCTGCGCCGCTCTGCGCCGACGGCGTCCGCCGAGGCGACGACCCGGTCGATGAACCGGTCCATGGCGGTGCCCGACGCGAGGAAGGACGCGCGGTCGCCGTCGATCTCCTCGTAGTAGGCGTGCATGGAGATGTGGTCCACCAGGTCGTACGTGTACGACAGGACCGTGCGCTCCCACGCGCCGAACGTGGGCATCTGCATGGACGACGAACCGCACACGATCAGCGAGATCGACGGGTCGACGAGCTTCATCGCCTTGCCGGCCTCGGCGGCGAGCTTGCCGTACTCGTGAGCGTCCTTCTGGCCGATCTGCCACGGGCCGTCCATCTCGTTGCCGAGGCACCACAGCGTCACGCCGTAGGGCTTCTCACGGCCGTTGGCGATGCGCAGGTCGGCCCACCGGGTGCCGGCCTCGCCGTTGCAGTACTCGACCAGGGCGGCCGCGGCGTCGACGCCGCGGGTGCCGAGGTTGACCGCCATCATCGGCTCGACGCCCTCGCGCTCCGCCCACTGCAGGAACTCGTCGGTGCCGACGAGGTTCGGCTCGACGGTGCGCCAGGCGAGGTCGAGGAACGGCTTGCGCTGCTCGACCGGGCCGACGGCGTCCTCCCACACGTAGTTGGAGACGAAGTTGCCGCCGGGGTAGCGCACCATCGGCACGCCCAGCTCGTGGACCAGGTCCGCGACGTCGCGGCGGAAGCCGTGCTCGTCCGCGGCGGAGTGACCCGGCTCGTAGATGCCGGTGTACACGGCACGACCGAGGTGCTCGACGAACGAGCCGAACAGGCGGCGGTCGACGGCGCCGCGGCGGAAGTCGGGGTGCAGGGTGACGCGGGCGCCTGCGGTGGCGCCGGGGGCGTGGTCGGGAGCGGCGGGGGCGGGGCGGGCATCGGTGTGGGGAGCCGTCATGGGTCTCACGTTCCTCGTCGAAGTGGGCGATGGTGAAGCCACCGTGTACAACGATGTAGAGTCAACCACGGTCGCCGCGCGCGGCACCAATCGGCCCAGGAGGATCTGGGTCCGGACGACTCGAGGAGGAATCGGCATGCGCAGAGGCTTGCGACGCGCCGTGGCGGCGACGGCCGCCGGTCTGGCCGGCCTGTCGCTCGCGGCGTGCGCTCCCGGCGACGACGCCGGCCCGGCGGGCAACACGAGCTGCACCAACGAGATCACCAAGCCCGACGCCACGCGCGTCACCCTCTGGGCCTGGTACCCCGCCGTCGAGCAGATCGTGGACACGTTCAACGCCCAGCACGACGACGTCCAGATCTGCTGGACCAACGCGGGCCAGGGCGCCGACGAGTACGGCAAGTTCTCCACCGCCCTCGAGGCGGGCACCGGGGCGCCCGACGTCATCCAGCTCGAGTCCGAGATCCTGCCGACCTACACGATCCTCGACGGGCTCGCCGACCTCGCGCCGTACGGCGCCGCCGCCCTCGAGGACCAGTTCCCCGCCGGCGCCTGGTCGGACGTCTCGAGCGGCGGCTCGGTGTTCGCCGTCCCGGTCGACGGCGGCCCCGTGGGCATGCTGTACCGGGCCGACATCTTCTCGACGTACGGCGTCGAGCCGCCGACCACCTGGGACGAGTTCGCCCAGGCCGCGCAGGACCTGCGCGACGCCGGCTACGACGGCTACATCACCAATTACGCCACGAACGGCGGCGCCTTCAACTACGCGCTGTTCGCGCAGGCCGGCTGGGCGCCGTTCGCCTACGACCCGGCACGGCGCGACCAGATCGGCATCGACGTCGACACCCCCGAGGCGCGGCACGTCCTGTCCTACTGGGAGGACCTCATCGACCGCGGCCTCGTGTCCAGCGACGACGCGTTCACCAGCGACTACAACACGTCCCTGGTGGACGGCACCTACGCCGTCTACATCGCCGCCGCATGGGGCCCCGGCTACCTCGAGGGGCTGTCGGACGCCGACTCCGGCGCCGAGTGGAAGGCCGCGCCGCTGCCGCAGTGGGACCCGGCGAACCCGGTCCAGGTGAACCAGGGCGGCTCGGCGCTCGCGGTCACCTCCCAGGCCACGGACCCCGAGGCGGCCGCCACCGTCGCGATGGAGCTGTTCGACGACGAGGAGACGTGGAAGATCGGCGTCGAGGACGCCGGCCTGTTCCCGCTGTGGAACCTCGCGCTCGACGCGCCGTGGTTCACCGACCGCCGCTACCCGTTCTTCGGCGGCCAGCAGGTCAACCGGGACGTCTTCCTCGACGCGGCGGCCCAGTACCCGGGCTTCACGTTCAGCCCGTTCCAGGTGTACGCGTACGACCGCCAGACCATGGCCCTCTACGACATGGTCGAGGGCGACTCGACCGCCGCCGACGCGCTGGCGACCATCCAGGACAGCCTGGTGCGCTACGCCGAGCAGCAGGGGTTCACGGTCCGATGACGCGCACAGGATCGACAAGCGCAGGGTCGACAAGCACCGCACCGATAGGAGGGGGCTCCGTGATGACCTCGACGACTTCCGCCGCGCCGGCGACGGCGCAGCGCGCCCGCCCCGCGGGCGGACGACGCGGGCAGAGCCTGCTCGACACGAAGCGGCAGTGGTGGGGCTGGCTGTTCCTCGCCCCGTTCACGGTCGTGTTCGTGCTGTTCCTGCTGGTGCCGCTCGGGTACGCCTTCTGGCTCGGCCTGCACACCAAGGGCATCGCGACCGGGGGCGAGAGCGTCTTCACCGGCGTGGCCAACTACGTGCGCGTGTTCACCGACGCGGACTTCCTGTCCGGCATGGCGCGGGTGGGCCGGTTCGTGCTCGTCATGGTGCCGATCCAGATCGGCCTCGCCGTGGCGATCGCGCTCGTGCTCGACACGCTGGCCACCCGCCTGTCGAAGGCGTCGCGGCTGCTCGTCTTCGTGCCGTACGCCATCCCCGCCGTCATCGGTGCGCTGATGTGGGGATTCCTGTACAGCCCGCGGTTCGGCCCCGCGAACGACGTCTTCGGGCTCTTCGGCCTGGCCGCGCCCGACTTCCTCAGCCGCGACCTCGTCTTCGGCTCGCTGGTCAACATCGTGACCTGGCAGTGGGTGGGCTACTACATGATCATCGTCTACGCCGCGCTGCGGGCGATCGACCCGTCGGTGTACGAGGCGGCCAGGCTCGACGGCGCCGGGAACCGGGCGATCGCGTTCCGGATCAAGATCCCGATGATCGCGTCGTCGATGGTGATGATCGTGGTGTTCGCGCTCATCGGCACCCTGCAGTTCTTCACCGAGCCGACGGTGCTGCGGTCGGTCGCGCAGGGCGCGATCCCCACCACCTACACCCCGAACATGTACGCGTACTCGATGGCGTTCTCCTACAGCCAGTTCAACTACGCCTCCACGATCGCGTTCGCGCTCGGGATCCTCGTGTTCATCGGGTCGTACGTGTTCCTGTACGCCACCCGCAAGCAGAGCGGACTGAAGTGATGACGACGACGGCGACGCAGCAGACCCTCTCGCGCCGGCCGCGACAGCGCCGGATCGGCTCCCACGTGTTCCTGCTCCTCGCGGTGCTCTACTTCGTCGTGCCGCTGTGGTGGCTCGTCGTCGGGTCCACGAAGTCGAACAGCGGCCTGTTCGTGGGCTCCGGCGGCGCCCTGTGGTTCAACGACGAGTTCGCGCTGTGGGACAACGTGAAGCAGCTGTTCACGTACCAGGGCGGCATCTACTGGACGTGGATGCGCAACTCGTTCGTGTACGCGATCGTCGGCGGCGTGGGGTCCACGGTGCTCGCCGTGCTGGCCGGGTACGCCCTGGCCAAGTACCGGTTCCGCGGCCGCAACCTCTACTTCTCCATGCTGCTGGGCTCCGTGATGGTGCCGCTCACGGCGCTGACCATCCCCACGTTCGTGCTGCTCAGCCAGCTCGGCATGATCAACACGATGTGGGCCGTGATCCTGCCGTCGCTGCTCAGCCCGATCGGCGTCTACCTCGTGCGCGTGTACGCCGTCGACGCCATCCCGGACGAGATGCTCGACGCCGGCCGGGTCGACGGCGCGGGGGAGCTGCGCCTGTTCTTCCGCGTCGCGCTGCCGCTGCTGCGGCCGGCGTTCGTCACGGTCCTGCTGCTGACGACCGTCGCGACGTGGAACAACTTCTTCCTCCCGCTGGCCGTGCTGCGCGACCCGCAGCTGCTGCCCGTCACGGTGGGCATCAACCAGTGGCAGGCGCTGTCGAACGCGGGGGCGGGCGGCGAGCAGGTGTGGAACCTCATCACCACCGGCGCGCTCGTGTCGATCCTGCCCCTGATCGTGGCGTTCCTCGCCCTGCAGAAGTACTGGCAGGGCGGCCTGTCCCTCGGGTCGATCAAGTGACGCCCGTCGCCGCGCCGGCCGGGGCGGGGCCCGTGGGCGGTGCGCTGCCCGCGGCGCGCACCCGCCCGCTGCCCGCCGGGGCGGCGCGGCTCGAGCCGTCCGGGCTCCTCGGACGGTGGCAGGAGCGCAACGCCGCCGCGACGGTCCCGCACTGCCTCGGGGCGTTGGAGACGTCGGGGGCCCTCGACAACCTGCGCCGCCTGCTCGACCCTGCCGACCCCGAGCACCACGACGGCCCGTACCGCGGCTTCAACTTCGCCGACTCGGACGTGCACAAGACGCTCGAGGCGGTCGCGTGGGAGTCGGCACGCTCCGGTGCCCCGCGGCACGAGGACGAGGTGCGGCGCGTCGTCGGCCTGCTGCGCCGGGTCCAGGCGCCGTCCGGCTACCTGGACTCGCACGTGCTCGGCGGGGCGGCGGCGTCCGCCGAGCCGTACGCCGACCTGCGCTGGGGGCACGAGCTGTACGTGCTGGGCCACCTGGTGCAGGCGGGCGTCGCGCGGGCGCGTGCCACCGGCCGGGACGACCTTCTCGACGTCGCGACGGCGTGGGCGGACGACGTCGTGTCCCGCCTGGACGAGGGCGAGGAGCTCGTGTGCGGGCACCCGGAGGTCGAGTCGGCGTTCGTGGAGCTCTACCGCGAGACGGGTGACCCGGCGTACCGCGAGGCCGCCCGCCGGATGCTCGACCTGCGCGGGTACGGCCGCCTCGGCTCCGGCCCGTTCGAGCCCGCCTACCACCAGGACGCGACGCCGGTGCGCGCCGCGGACGAGGTGGCCGGGCACGCCGTCCGGCAGCTCTACCTGCTGGCCGGCGTCGTCGACCTCTACCTCGAGACCGGGGAGGACGCGCTGCTCGCGGCCGCCGCGCGGCAGTGGGACGACGCGCACGGGCGACGCACGCACGTCACCGGCGGGATGGGCTCGCGACACAAGGACGAGTCCTTCGGCGACCCCTTCGAGCTGCCGCCCGACCGCGCGTACGCCGAGTCGTGCGCCGGGGTGGCGAGCGTGCTGTGGGACTGGCGGATGCTGCTCGCCACGGGCGAGGCGCGGTACGCGGACTCGCTCGAGCACGCTCTGCTCAACGTGGTCGCGGCGGCCACGTCGACGGACGGCACGGCCTTCTTCTACTCGAACCCGCTGCAGGTGCGCACCGGCCACGACGGGGCGGACGAGTACCAGGCGTCCGGCCGGCGCGGCTGGTTCGCCTGCGCGTGCTGCCCGCCCAACCTGGCGCGGCTGGTCGCGTCGCTGCACACCATGGTCGCCAGCCGGGACGCCGACGACGGCGCGCTCGCCGTGCACCTGTACGCCGACGCCGACCTCGAGGACGGGGACGGGTCGCGCGTGCGGATCCGGACCGGCTACCCGTGGGACGGAGACGTCGTCCTCACCGCGGACGCCCCGTCGCCGGTGCCGCTCGCGCTGCGGCTGCCCGGCTGGGCGGACGCCGCGCGCACCCGGCTGGAGGTGGACGGTGCCGCCGTCGACGTCGCCGCGGTGCTCGACGCCCGCGGCTACCTGCGGGTCGGGGCCGGCGCGCGCCGCGTGCGGCTGAGCCTGCCGATGGAGCCGCGCGCGCTCGCCGCGCACCCGCACGTCGACGCCGTGCGGGGCTGCGTCGCCCTGGCCCGCGGTCCCCTGGTGCACTGCCTGGAGCAGGTCGACCACGGGGTCGCCCTCGAGGACGTGACGCTCGACCTCGCCGCCGGCCTCGAGGTGGGGCCGGCGGACGACGTCCTGGGCGTCGGGGCGACGCTGGTCGGCTCCGGGCGCGCGACGTCGTCCGCGGGGGTCCCGCTCTACCGCGCCGTGGACGGCGCCGTGGAGGGCGACGCGCCCGTCGCCCCCGTGGACCTGCAGGTCCGGGCCGTGCCCTACGCTGTGTGGGGCAATCGAGGAGAGGGTCCGATGCGCGTCTGGGTCCCGGCCGCGGCATCGGCGCGGCCCGGCGACCGAGGGCGGTCGGGAAGGTGAGCGGCATGCGCGTGACCATGCACGACGTGGCCCAGCGGGCCGGCGTGTCGATCAAGACGGTGTCGAACGTCGTGAACGGGTACCCGCACATCCGGCCCGAGACGCGCCGGCGCGTCGAGGAGGCGATCGAGCACCTCGGGTACCGCCTCAACACCACGGCGCGCAACCTGCGCACGCAGCGCACGGACATGATCACGCTCGCCGTGCCGGAGCTGCGGCTGCCGTACTTCGCCGAGCTCGCGGACTCCGTGATCCGCTCGGCCGAGGAGCAGGGCCTCACCGTGCTCATCGAGCAGACCGGGTCGGTGCGCGAGCGCGAGATCGAGCTGCTCGACGGCCGCCGACGCCACCTCACGGACGGCGTGATCTTCTCGCCGCTGGCGCTCGGGCAGGACGACGTCGGGCTGTTCGAGGTCGACTTCCCGCTGGTGGTGCTGGGCGAGCGCGTCTTCGACGCCCCGGCCGACCACGTGACGATGAACAACGTGGCCGCGGCGCGCGCCGCCACGCTGCACCTCGCGTCGCTGGGCCGGACGCGGATCGCGGTCGTCGGCGCGCACGAGGGCGAGCTGGTCGGCTCCGCCGCCCTGCGGACCGAGGGCTACCGGCAGGGTCTGGCGGCCGCCGGGCTCCCGTACGACCCTGCGCTGGTCTCCGAGGCCGGGCTGTGGCACCGCTCGACCGGGTCGGAGTCGATGGCGCGGCTGCTCGACTCCGGCGTCGAGATCGACGCCGTCTTCGCCCTCAACGACGCGATGGCCCTGGGCGCGCTGCACGCGCTGCACGCCCGCCGGATCGAGGTGCCGGGCGACGTCGCGCTGATCGGCTTCGACGACGTCGACGACGTGCGGTACTCCGTGCCTACCCTCAGCTCCGTGGACCCGGGGCGCGAGCAGATCGCCCGCACGGCGGTGGACCTGCTCGTCGAGCGGATCGCCGGTGGCGACGAGCGTCCGTTCCGCCGGGTGATCCCCGACTCGCGCGTCGTGGGCCGGGAGTCCACCGGTGACGCCGCGGAGGGGATGGAGAAGGTGGTGGCCGTCCAGCCCGGCGGCAACGAGGAGATCGTGTCGCCGGTCAGCGCGACGGCGTGACGACCGACGGCATCTCCCGCGGTGCCGGCATCTCCCGCAGGCCGCGCAGCGGGCTGCGCAGCGCGCTGAGGCAGGCGGCGCAGTGCACCGCCGCCATGAGCAGCACGGTCTCGCGCACGCCGAGCACCTCGCCCAGGGCGCCCGCGGCGAGCCCGGCGAGCGGCATCGTGCCGAAGTTGACGAACTGGCTGGTCGTGACGACGCGACCCATCAGGGGCTGCGGCACGTAGCGCTGCCGCCACGCCCCGCGCAGCACGTTCCCGGAGACCACCGCGAGCCCGACCAGGAAGAGGCCGGCGACGGTCCACGCGACCTGCGCGCCGCCGCCCCCGAGGCCCACCAGGAGCGCGGGCGGCCCGCCGGCGACGATGAGCAGCACCGTGGCGCGGGCGCTGCCGAGGTGCCGGCTGAGCCAGGTGGCCACGGTCGCGCCGAGCAGCCCGCCGCACGCGCCGACGGTCATCACGACACCCAGTGCGGACGGGCCGAGGCCGACGGTGTCCACGAGGAACAGCACGAGCAGCGCGGTGTACCCGGTGAGGCCGAAGTTGGAGATCCCGCCCACGACGACGAACCAGCGCAGGTAGCGGTCGGAGGCCACGAACGCCACGCCCTCGCGGATACGCACCCGCAGCGGCGCCTGGGGCGGTCGCTCCGGCTGCCGCTCCGGCCGGACGCGCCAGAGGCAGAAGGCCGAGACGAGGAAGCTCGCCGCGTCCAGGGCCAGCCCGGCGGCGGCGCCGAGCGCCTGCGCCGTCGCGCCGCCGATCCCCGGCCCCGCCACCTGCATGCCCGACTCCGTGCCGAGCAGGCGCGCGTTCGCGGCCTCGAGCTGCTCGTCGGGCACGACCTGGGGGAGGAAGACGGTGTACGCGGTGCGGAAGAAGACGGTGCTGACGCCCGCGGCGAGCGCGGCGCCGACGAGGTGCGGCAGGGTCAGCGCGTCGAGCGCGGCGGCGACGGGGACGCCGCCGACGGCGACGGCGGCCACCAGGTCGGCCACGATCATCACGGCCCGTGCCGGGAGCCGGTCGATCCACGCGCCGGCGGGCAGGCCGATGACGAGCCACGGCAGCCACGCCGCCGCCGTGAGCAGGCCGACCACCGCGGCCCCGGCGTCGAGCTCGAGCACCGCGACGAGGGGGAGCAGCACCGACGTGGTGGCGTTGCCCAGCACGCTGACGCCCTCGCCCACCCAGAGCCGCCGGAAGCCGCGGTTGCGCGCGAGCGGGACGACGGCGGCGTCGGCCGTGGCGGCGGTCATGGCTGGGCGGGGAACCCGCGGCCGAAGACGAGCACGGGCTCGCGCTCGACGCCGTCGTCCGGGCGCGGGCGCTCGGCCCAGCGCACGAGGACGGCCGTGATCTCCTCGCCGAGCGCGGCGAGCTCCTCCGGAGACAGGTGCACCCACGTCTCGGTCGCGAACGCGGCGCCGTCCCACTCGGGCGCCGACCCGGCGTTGGCCTGCCACTCCCGGACCCGGTCGAACTGGCGCTGGAGGTGGAGCGCCTCGGCGGCCTGCGCGGCGGTCACGGCGGCGGCGTCCGCGGCGAACTCCTGACGCGACCAGCGGAGCCGTGGCGCGACGAGGCGCCACCAGCGCTCGCGTCGGTCGCGGGCGAGCTCGGGGGCCTCAGCGACGAGGCCGGCGTCGTGCAGCACCTTGAGGTGGTGGCTGGCGCTGCCGACGGCCTGCCCCGTGCGGCGCGCGAGCGTGGACGCGGTGGAGGGGCCGTCGACCTTGAGCGCGTCCATGAGGCGGGCCCGGTAGGGGTGGGCGAGGGCGGCGAGCGCCTTCGCCTCGGTGACGGTGCGCACGCCCTGCTGCGGGTCGGGTGCGCCGTCCTGCGGCGTGCCCTCGGGAGGGATGGGTGGGTGCGTCATCCCGCCACCGTAGACCCACAAGAGGTGTTGTACAAGAGTTCTTGTGAAACTCGGTCAGGCCGCGGGGCCCCCCGAGACCTGGGCGTCGATCCGGTCGAGCCGGTCGGCGGCGAGGCGGCCGGTGGCCCACAGCCAGAAGCCGGGGCCGACCAGCACGGCCAGGAGCGGCAGCGCCCAGGCGGCGGCGAGCAGGGCCGCGGCCACCACGAGGACCGCGAGCGACGTCGCCGGGCCGAGCAGGGGGAGCAGCAGCAGGAGCCGCCAGGTCGCCACGGGCCCGCTCGCGTACCGCGCCACCACCACCGGCCAGCAGGCGAGGACGACGGCGACCCACGCCCCGACGGCCAGCAGGCCCCCGGTGAGGACCGCGCGACCGGGTCCGCCGAGGAGGCCCGAGCCGCCGAGCAGGCCCAGCGCCGCGCCGTCGAGCCACAGCAGCCCGGCGACCGCCCAGACGGGCGCGAAGAGCGCGGCGGTGCGGCCGAACCCGTCGCGCCACGTGCGCCAGAACGTCCGCCACGGCGCGGGCTCCGCCGTCATCCGGGCGACGACGACGCCGCCCGCGCGCAGCGCCGGGCCGAGGCCGAGCAGCACGCCCCCGGCGAGGGTGCCCAGCACCACCATGGCGGAGACCTCGACGAGGAGCGTCGCCCAGCGCAGCGCGAGCATCACGCCGCCCGCCCAGCCGGGCACCTCCGCCTCGGCGACGGCGGCGCGCACGGCGCCCTCCGCAGGTCCGGTGGGTGCCGGTGCGGGGGCCGTCACGGGAGCCTCGTCGCGAGGGTGACGCGACCCGTGTCGTCGAGCGCCTCGAGGCACAGGGTGGCGCGGCCGCGCACGCCGTCCCATGCCGGGTGCACGACGGCGGAGACGGCCGCGCCGTCGGGGGCGGTCCAGGCGAAGCGTCCTCCGCCCAGGGCGCGCACCGCGGTCCGGGCCTCCAGCGGCCCGACGACGCCGTCCTGCACGTGCCTCGGGTCGGTGCCCGGCGTGAGGCGCTCCCACGTGCCGTCGAGGACGGCCGCGTCGGCCGGCCAGCGCGAGACGTCGTCCACCTCCCGTGCGGCGCCGGCCCAGGGCTGCGGGGCGACGAGCGGCCAGCCGTCGTGCGTCCACACCAGCCGCCGCACCTGGAGCCGGTGCTCGGTGGGAGCGTCGGCGTCGCGGACGTGGTGCACCAGGAGCTGGCGCACGTGCGAGCCCGCCTCGGGGGCCGCGGCGGGCACCCGCTCGGTGAGCACGGACGCGTGGCCGGGCGCGAGGATCCCCGGGCCTCCGGCGAGCCGGTGCCCGGACAGCACGGGCACGCCGACGGCCCACGGGTCGGCGTCGACGTCGGTCATGAGGCGGCCGGCGCGGTCGCGGTAGGGGCCGGGGACGGCGTCGCCCACGGCCGCCCGGAGGTGATAGCTGCCCCCGAGCGAGTCGTAGGAGACGAGCAGCGCCCAGCCGCCGCCGGGCCGGGGGAGCACGTACGCCCCCTCGACCGCGCCGTCGGCCGCCCGCGCCCGGTGCGCCAGGAGGCGGCCCGGCGCGGCGTGCAGCTCGCCCGGCGCGGGCGCGAACCCGTCGGCCACGAACCCGGTCGCGGCGTCGAGGGGGAGCGCGTGGATCCCGCCGAAGAACGACCCGTACACGAGCCACTGCGTCCCGTCCGCCTCGGTCACGACGTTGGCGTCGATGGCGTTGGGGTGGCCGAGCCCCGCGGGCGGGTCGGCGTGGTCGCTCGACACGACGACACCGCGGTCGGTCCACGGGCCCGCCGGGTGCGGCGCCTCGGCCAGGCCGATCGCCGACCGGCGCGAGCCGAACGTCGAGGCCGAGTAGTACATGCGCCAGGTGCTGCCCGCCGGGGTGCCGACCCGCACGACCTCGGGCGCCCACAGGCCCTCGGCGCCCGACCACGCCGCCGCGGGCGCGGGCACGCCCGGCAGCGCCCAGCCGTGGAAGTCCCAGGTCACGAGGTCCGTCGAGCGGCGCACCTGCACGCCCCCGCGCACGGGGCCGTCGGAGCGCGCGTCCGTGGAGAAGAGCCAGTAGACGCCGTCGTCGTCCCGCACGGCGGTGGGGTCGTGCACGTGGCGGCCGCGCCAGGCCGCGGTGTCGAGGGCGGTGTCCGTCGGGGTGTCCGTCGTGGTGTCCGTCATCGTCAACCCTTCGTGCCGGTGAGGGCGACGGACTCGATGATCTGCCGCTGGAAGATCAGGAAGACCACGAGGATGGGCAGCACGGCGACGACGGACGCGGCCATGATCAGCGGGTAGTCGCGCTGGGTCGCGTACTGGACGTTCATGTTCGCGATGACCACCTGCAGCGTCTGCTTCTCGGGGGTGTTCAGGTACAGGATCGGCGCCAGGTAGTCGTTCCAGACCGCCATGAACCACAGGATGAACTGGGCGGCGACGGCGGGCCGGATGATCGGCATGATCATGCGCCAGAAGATCTGCCAGTAGGAGGCGCCGTCGATCTTGGCCGCCTCGACGAGGGAGTCCGGCACGCTCGACAGGTACTGGCGCAGGAAGAAGATCATCACGATGTTGCCGAAGATCGCCGGCACGATCAGGGGCCACAGCGTGTCCACCCAGCCGATCTTCGAGAACATCACGAACTGCGGGATCATGATCGTCGGGAACGGGATCATGATGCCGGTGAGAAGGCCGATGAAGATCGCGTTCTTGAACGGCATCCGCATCTTGGCGAGGGCGAACGCCGCCAGCGAGCAGGTGAACGTCCCGATCACCGTGACGCTCAGCGACACGACGAGGCTGTTCTTGATGCCGTCGAGGACGTAGGAGTCCGTCCACATGCGGACGTAGGTGTCCCACTGGGGGACCTCCGGGATCCACACCGGGGGCAGGGCGAAGACCTCGAGCTTCGTCTTCAGGGACGTGGAGAGCATCCACACGAGCGGGGCGATCATGAAGACCGCACCCGCCGCGAGGACGACCCACACGATCGTGTCGGTGAGGCGCGAGCGTGCCGAGCGGCCGAGGCGCGTGCCCGTCGGGGCGCCGGTCGTGGTGGCGGTCGTGGGAGCGGGCGTCGTGGTGGTCATGGTGTCTCCCTGGCCTCAGTCGACGACGAAGCCGGCGTTGCGCCGGTTCAGTCGGAACTGGATGAGCGTGATGACGAGGATGAGGAGCCCGAGCACCACCGACATCGCCGTGGCGTAGCCCATCTGCTGGTACCGGAACGCCTGGAGCCAGATGTGGTAGACGACGGAGGCCGTGGAGTACTCCGGCCCGCCGGTGGGCGTCATGATCTGGATCTCGATGAAGATCATCGCGCCGCCGATGACCTGCGTGACGATGAGGAAGAACGTCACCGGCTGCACCATCGGCAGCGTGATGGAGCGGAACTTCTGCCAGCCGCCGGCGCCGTCGAGCTCGGCGGCCTCGTAGAGGGAGCGGGGCACGGACTGGATCGCGGCCAGGTACAGCAGCATCGAGTACCCGAGCCCCTTCCAGACCGCCATCATGATGATCGCGGGCTTGGCCCAGACCGGGTCGGCCAGCCAGTTCGGGCCGTCGATCCCGAAGAGCCCCAGGAACTGGTTCACCAGGCCGAAGTCGCCGTTGTAGGCCCACTGCCACAGGATCGCGATCGCGGCGATGGACGAGATCACGGGGACGTAGTAGATGGCCCGGAACGCCGCGCGACCGAAGATCTTCCGGTTCATCATCACGGCGAGCGCGAGCGAGATCGCCAGCCCGATCGGGATGCCGATCATGTAGAAGAACGTGTTGAACAAGGTCTGGCGGAACCGCTCGTCACCCAGCAGGGCGACGTAGTTGTCGAGCCCGATGAACTGCATCGGCCCCAGCCCGTTCCACCGGGTCAGCGACGCGTACAGCGCGAAGAGCGTGGGGTAGAGGATGAAGAGCAGGTAGCCGAGCACGGGCGCCGCGACGAACAGCAGCGCCCACCTCTTCTCGGTGCGGTGGAGCCGCGAGGTCCCGCCGCGTCGTGGCGGCGCGGGGGCGGGGTCCGGCGCCGGGGGGCGGGTGCCGGCCGTGGCCGGCGTGGCGGTGGACGTCATCGCAGACTCCTTCGTCCAGGTACGTGCGAGGGGGACGTGCGGGGGCGGTGCGGTGGGGGGGGCCGCGGGGGGGGGGGGGGCCCCCCCCCCCCGGCGGGGGCGCGCGGCCGCGGGGGGGGGCCCCCCAGGGTGAGGAAACCGACCGGGGGTGCGCCCGGAGCGGGGGCCCCCCGCCGGCA
>NZ_JBIRXZ010000007.1:0-250040 GCF_044389385.1 Isoptericola sp. NPDC019571 | reverse complement strand
TTGAACTCAGGCGGGAACTTCTTGGGCACAGAGACATCCTTCCAGCGGGACGGCGTCCCACAGATGGAGTGTCAACCAGCCCTGCAGCAGTCCCCGAGGAGCATCGCCTCGTTCGTCGGCTCGGCGTCCGGGAAGAACGCGAGCGGGGTCTCGCGGGCCATGCGACGAACCTCGGTGGTGGTCATCTGCGATCAGTCTCGCTCTCTGGGCTGAGCCCTGGCACGGGCCGGAGGATCCGGCTAAGTGGATGACTCGTCGTGAGTCATGCACTCCATGTGGGTAGAGCCCAGGGCCTGTTCCACTCCCCCGCCGAGTTCGCGACGTTCGGTGACGACAGCGCTACGAGCGGACAGCGCGCAAGCGCAACCCACGTCGTGCATGGACGCCTACGGGTGGAGCTCGAGCGGCGAGACCGACAGGCTGATGAGGTCAAGAACAACGGCGTTCCCGGGTGTGCGTTCCATGTCGAGTGCCTCGCATCGGACCGCGGTGCCGTCCTCAAGCATGTAGTGGTGTGAAAGCCGCTCGTGCCAGTGCCCACCGAACACCACCTGGGGTCGGGTCTGCGTGATAGCGGTCGAGAGCATGGCCCGCACCTCCGCCGCTCGCGCCAGCGTCGCGGCGTCGATGTCATACCCACCCGGGGTCACCCGTACTTCCGCTGGCAAGTCGTGACCGATGAGGACGTCGAGCGGTCCGGTCCCCAGACTCTGAACATCGCTCCAAGCCGGCGCCTCCTGCGGCCACCAGTCGACGCCCTCAACCCGGTCCTCACGGTCGACAGACACCGCCCCGCCGAGAGCACCAAATCGTCGCCGCCCGACCTCGAACCTGAACGGCCTAGGCACCGCGCGGATGTACCGGCCGAGGTGGATCATCCCGGCCTCGTCGAACGGGCGGCGAGCGAGGTGGTCGTAGTCGTCGTGGTTGCCCGGCACGACGACAACCCGGCACCCAAACTTATGGCACGCCTTGTCGACCTGTCTGACCATGCTCGGACCCGACATGCCGAAGCCACCGATGCCGAAGTCTCCGACCTGGATGACCAAGTCGACGCGGGCTGCCGCCGCGGCTTCGAGCACATCACGCGCCCAGCGAGCGTCCCCATGCCAGTCGCCGGCGACCACGATCCGGCTCCGGTCACTGAGTTCGAGGGCAGGCCTCAGCGTCATCGGCCAAGGCTCTCACCCCCGACGAGCCCCACCCAGCACAACGCCCCCGGTGCGCTCGAGTCCCGGGACATCAACCGCGACGCTCGACGTCCTCCGACTCATCGACCAGACACTCGAGCACACGAGTCACGTCCTGAGCCAGGAGCCTGCGCTCGACGCCGTCCGTCCCAGTCGGGTCCGAGAAAGACTCTCCGAGGTTTGTCAACGCGTACTCGGCCACGGTTCGGCCATCCGCGATCGCCATGCTCACGGTGGAGCGCAACAGATGAGGGTGGACCGTCGAGTGGTCGATGCCCGCTTCCCTCAGTGCGGCACGCAGGGAACGGCGCACGTTGCCCGGCTGCAACGGCCTCCCGGTCCGCGAGACGAAGATGAACGACTCCGGATCAGGATCGGCGGGCCGTAGCCCCATCACGGCCCGGAACGCAAACCTCGGCCATACGATCGGCAGCCCCTGCGCGTCGGAGTTCGTCGCATGGTCGACCGTCGCCCCGCCGCGCATCACCGCTGACGCCTCCGCTTCAAGGGTGTGCAGCGAGCGGGCGCGGTGGATGTCCGACCAACGCAACGCGAGAACGTCGTCGAGCCGCATCCCGGTGCCGAGCATGACATCGACGATCACCGGGAGGAGACCGTCGGGCCGCGGTCCCGGACGCCGCTCCTCTCCCAAACGCCAGGAACGCACCGCGGCCCGCCAAGCGTGAATCTCGGCAGGCTTCACCGACGCCGACGCCGACGGCTTCTTTGGAACACGTGGCTTGCGGGACTCGCGTGCAGCGTTGTCGCTGACCACCTCCATGCGCACGCACATGTCGAGCACCAGGGCGACCGTGCCACGGAACAACTGCGCCTTGCGGGGATGCCCCTCCACCACGATCTCGTAGACCGCAGCCTCCACCTCCGGGACGGTCACCTCAGACAGTCGAAGCCGACCAAGCCGCGGCACGACCTGCCTGCGCAGGATCTGCTCATACCGATCGAGCATTGGCGGGTTGTGACGCCCGTTGCCAAAGGCAGCGTCCATCCTGGCGCCCTCGAGCCACATGCGTGCCGCCCGACGAAACTCCGACTCAGGCGTCAGCCCGCCCTCGACGCCTCGTTCGACGAGCGCCGCGATCTTGCCGCGCAAGGCAGCGACAGCGAGCTCCTCCGACTCGCCCTGGACCGTCACACGGCGCGCAGCACCCCCAAGGTCGCGAACCGTGGCCGCGGCACGCACCCTCCCCGTCGGAAGCAGAACGGTGTGGATCGTGCCATGGGCGCCGGCCCTCAGAGGGGGCCTCCCCGCAGCCCCTCGCGGTTCGCCTATCGACCGGGATGAGGATGCCGACCTGGATGCTCGCTCGTTCATGCAGTGCATGTGGGACGGCATCTCAGCCTGATCCCGGAGTACCTGCCACGACGTCGACGGACTGACCGACTCCACCGCAACGAGACTTGATCTCTGCGACAACGACCCCAGTTCAAATCAACATGGCCGCACGCAGCCCTACGCCATGTGGAGCCCGGGATTCCCCGGATTCTGCAGTCTCATCGCCGTGAGATCAGGCGCCATCGCCACGACCGACCACCCGGCAAGGGCCCGAGTTTCCTGCGAGTTGCCGTCAAACAACGACCACAAATGACAAATGCCCAGGTGAGAAATGGCTCTCACCTGGGCTTTTGTCGGGCTGACAGGATTTGAACCTGCGACCCCCTGACCCCCAGTCAGGTGCGCTACCAAGCTGCGCCACAGCCCGTCGACCCCACACGTGGCACCGTGGTGCCACCCCGCAGGGCCGACCGAAATACTACCCCAGGTCGGACACTGCTCCTGCATCGACGCGGGCACCGCCGACCGAGGCCGTCCGGACGTCACCGAGCACCCGCGCGGTGGCCAGCGCGGCGGCGGCGGCCTCGTACCCCTTGTCCTCGTGCGAGCCGTCCAGCCCGGCGCGGTCGAGGGCCTGCTGCTCGTCGTCGCACGTCAGGAGGCCGAACCCCACGGGCACGGTGTGGTCGAGCGCCACCCGGCTCAACCCGTCGGTCGCGGCCGCGCACACGTAGTCGAAATGCGGTGTGCCGCCGCGGATCACGACGCCCAGCGCGACGACGGCGTCATACCCGGAGGCCGCGAGCGCCTGGGCGGCCACGGGCAGCTCGAACGAGCCGGGCACCCGCACGACGCGCGGCTCCGCGACCGCGTGGTCGGCGCAGGCGCGCAGCGCGCCGTCGAGCAGACCGTCCATGACGACCTGGTGCCAGCTCGCCGCGACGACGGCGACGCGGAGGTCGGAGCAGTCGACGGGCGCGGCGGCGGGGGCGCCGGCGCCGCTCATCGGGCCGCTCCGGCGACGATCGGGGCGGTCGGGGTGCGGTCCATCGTGGTTCCTCCGGTGTCGTGCGGGATGTCGTGCGGGATGTCGTGCAGGGCGTCGGACACGTGGGGCAGGTCGTGCCCCATGCGGTCGCGCTTGGTGCGCAGGTACCCCAGCGTGCGCGGGTGGGCGGGCAGGACGAGGGGCAGCCGCTCGACGACGGCCGCTCCCCCGGCGACGAGGCCGTCGACCTTGGCGGGGTTGTTGGTCAGCAGGCGCACGCCGGGTACCCCGAGGTCGCGCAGCACGTGAGCGGCGGCGGTGTAGTCGCGGGCGTCGGCGGGCAGCCCCTGGTCGAGGTTGGCGTCGACGGTGTCCCGGCCGCCGTCCTGCAGGGCGTAGGCGGCGAGCTTGGCGGCCAGGCCGATCCCCCGCCCCTCGTGCCCGCGCAGGTAGACGACGACGCCGCGGCCGGCCTCGGCGACCCGGCGCAGCGACTCGTCGAGCTGCGGCCCGCAGTCGCACCGGAGGCTGCCGAACGCGTCACCCGTGAGGCACTCGGAGTGCACGCGCGCGAGCACCGGCCCGTGCGCCGGGTCCGCGAGGGAGTCGAGGGGCCCGGCCACCAGCGCCACGTGCTCGTCCCCGGTGCGGGTGTCCCGGTAGGCGACGGCGACGAGGTCGCCGTGCCGGGTGGGCAGGGTCGTGACGGCGACGCGCTCGACGAGGATCTCGGTGGCGCGCCGGTAGGCGGCGAGGTCGGCCACGCTGATCAGGGCGAGGCCGTGCTCGGCCGCGAACTCCCGCAGCGCGGGCAGCCGCATCATCGTGCCGTCGTCGTGCACGAGCTCGGCGAGCACCCCGGCCTCGCCCCGCCCGGCCAGCCGCGCGAGGTCGACCGCGGCCTCGGTGTGCCCGCGTCGCTCCAGGACGCCGCCGGGGCGCGCCCGCAGCGGCAGCACGTGCCCGGGCCGGGTGAGGTCGGCGGGACCGGTCGCCGGGTCGGCGAGCAGGCGTGCGGTGCGGGCGCGGTCGGCGCCGGAGATGCCGGTCGAGACGCCCGTGGCGGCGTCGACCGTCACCGTGTACGCCGTGCGGTAGGCGTCCTCGTTCGCCTCGACCATGAGGGGCAGCCCGAGCCGGTCGAGCGAGTCCCCCGCCACGCCCACGCACACGAGGCCGCTCGTGTGCCGCACGAGGAAGCCCATGAGCTCCGGCGTCGCGGCGTCGGCGGCGAGGATGAGGTCGCCCTCGTTCTCCCGGTCCGCGTCGTCCGCGACGACGACGGGGCGGCCCGCCGCGACGTCGTCGATCGCCCGCGCCACGCGCTCGACGGCGCCGCTCATCGTGCCGCCACCGTCGCCGCGAGGTGCCGCTCGACGTACTTGCTCAGCACGTCGACCTCGAGGTTGACCCGCTCTCCGACGGCGCGGGAGCCGAGCGTCGTGCGGGCCCTGGTCTCGGGGATGAGGCTCACGGTGAACGCGTCGTCGCGGACGTCCACGACGGTGAGGCTCACGCCGTCGACGGCGATCGAGCCCTGCGCCACCACGTACCGCGCCAGCGCCGGGGGCAGCGCGACGTCGACGACCTCCCACTGCGTGCCCGGCGTGCGGGCGAGCACCGTCCCGACGCCGTCGACGTGGCCCTGCACGACGTGCCCGCCGAACCGTCCGTCCGCCGCGAGCGCGCGCTCGAGGTTGACCGGGTCGCCGGCTCGCCGCCCGCCGAGGCTCGTACGGGCCAGGGTCTCGGCCATGAGGTCGGCGGTCCAGGTGGCGCGGCCGTCGTGCACCCCCGTCTCCGCCACTGTCAGGCAGCAGCCGTCGACGGCGATCGAGTCGCCGAGCCGGACGCCCTCGAGCACGGCGTCGGCGGCGACGGTGAGGCGGGCGCCGTCGGCGTGCTCGCGCACCGCGACGACGGTGCCGAGCTCCTCCACGATTCCGGTGAACATGGCTCAGCGCTCCTTCCGCGGCCGCAGGGCGAGCCGCACGGTGGGGATGTCGGTGGGGTCGTCCGGGTCCCGGGGCAGGACGGCGACATCGAGGAGGTCGAGGCGCGCGGCGTCGGCGAGGGTCCCGATGCCGAGGTCGGCGACGGCCGACGCGCCGACCCCGAGCAGCACAGGCGCGACGTAGGCGACGACGTCGTCGACGAGCCCGGCGCGCCAGAAGGCGGCGGCGAGCGCGGGCCCGCCCTCGAGCAGCACGTGCCGGTGCTCGCGGTACCAGAGCAGCTCCAGCACCTCGTGCGGGTCGTGGGTGCGCAGGTGGATCACGGCCTCGCCGGCCGCCGCGGCGCGCGCGAGCCGGGACGACGCGGGCAGGTCCCGCAGCCCGACGACGACGCGGTCCGGCTGCTGCCCCGTCAGCGGGGCGTGCCGCACGGTGAGGTCGGGGTCGTCGGCGAGCGCGGTACCGGTGCCGACGACGACGGCGTCCGCCCCGGCGCGCAGGCGGTGCACGTCGTGGCGCGCGGCCCGTCCCGTGATCCAGCGCGAGGTGCCGTCGGCGGCCGCGGAGCGCCCGTCGAGCGTGCTCGCGACCTTCCAGGTGACGACGGGACGGCCGAGCTCCTGCGCACGCGTCCAGACGGCGTTGAGCGCGCGCGCCTCGTCCGCCAGCACGCCGCCGACGACCTCGACGCCCGCGGCGCGCAGGCGTGCGGCGCCGCCCGACGCGGCGGGGTTGGGGTCGTGCTGGCCGTGCACGACCCGCGCGACCCCCGCGGCCAGCAGCGCGTCGGCGCAGGGACCGGTGCGGCCGTGGTGGTTGCAGGGCTCGAGCGTGACGACGGCGGTGGTCCCGCGCGCGGCGCCCGGGCCGCGGGACTCGGTCGCGCGGCGCAGCGCCTCGACCTCGGCGTGCGGCGTGCCCGCGCCGCGGTGGAAACCCTCCGCGATCGGAGCACCGTCGGCGTCGAGGAGCACGCACCCGACGCGCGGGTTGGGTCCTCGTGCCGGCCCCTGCGCGGCCAGCTCGAGCGCACGCTGCATCGCGGCGCGCTCTGCCGTGGTGGCGCTCATCCGTCCTGCCCCTGTCGTCCGGTCGCGGACCCCGGGGCAGGAAGGCGGGGTCGGACGTGCTCGCACCGACCGGTCGCGGACGGTCGTCACGAAGGACGACACCGGCCGAGGGGCCGGGGGTCGGACCGGACGGGGAGCCGTCGCGTGCGCTTCCCATCCGGACTTTGACCGTCGGTCCAGGAGTTCCACCTGGTCAACCGGTCACAGGCTGTGACCGGGTCGCGGACTTTCACCGCCGGCTCGGAATTTCACCGACCCCAGAGCACGCGAGCAATTCGCTCGTCATCGCCGACCGTGCCACGCCCCGCGCCCGCGTGGCAAGCCCGAGTGGCGCACGTCTCACCCGCGACCGCGCGCCGTGCGCCGCTCGTCGTCCCGCCCCAGCGCGACGCCGAGAGCGACGAGCACGAGGAGATCCACCACCAGGCCCGCCACCGCCACCCACTGCACCGCGCGGAACGCGAGCAGCTGGGTGACCAGCAGGCTGACGAGGACCCCGCGCCGCACCCACACCGCCCCCGCGCGGTGGTCCCGCGGGCCGACGACGAGCGCCCGCACGACGCACGCCACGGTCGCGGCGACGGCCACGAGGATCCCGACGCCGACCCAGGACGGCACCGCGATCCCGCCGAGCAGCACCCGCAGCGCCACCACGACCGACCCGGCACTGGTGGCGAGCACCGCCACCGTCACGACCGCGGCGGCCCACCGGTGCTCCATCGCCTCGGCGAACCACGCGGACACCCGGACGACCAGCGCCCGGACGGGGTCCGGCACGGTCACGTCGTCGCGCGGCACGGCCTCCACCAGCGCGGCGACCTCCTCCGCCGCCGGCTCGCCGCGGCCCCGCTCCACGAGCGCCCGCGCCTCCTCGCGCTCCGCGTCCGTGAAGCCGCCCGCCACGCCGGCCACGGCGCGGTCGGTCGCCACCGCGAGGTATTCCGCGGGGTGGTGCGCCCGTCGCCCGTGCAGGGCCTCCACGAGCAGCACGAGCACGACGACGACCGCGTAGATCAGCGCCGCCGTCGGCTCGTAGAAGTAGTCGTTGTCGGAGGTGACGAACTTGCCGATCTCGTCGACGAACAGCCCGAAGCCGACGCCGCCCAGCACCGCACCGAGCGACCGCGGCGCCGGCCCGACCCACGACAGCAGCACCACCACCGCGAGCGCCATGCCTAGCCCGCCCCACAGGACGTGCGCCACGTGCAGCCCGCCGCCGCCCACCTGCGGGTACCCGGACGCCGCGAGCAGGAACCGCGTGACGAGCACCGTCGCCACCGTCACGACCAGGAACGTCACCAGGTGGCGCACCGCGGACGTGTCGCGCGCCGCGCCCAGGCGCAGCAGGCGACCACGGCGGGCCAGCGGGGCCCGGCTCATCGGCGACTCATCGGCGGCTCGTCAGCTGCTCATCAGCGACTCGTCGGCGGCTCACCGGCGCGTCAGCGCCGCCGCTTCTCCCGCACGCGGACGCTGATCTCGATGGGCGACCCCTCGAACCCGAAGGTCTCGCGCAGGCGGCGCTCGATGAAGCGTCGGTACCCGGCCTCGAGGAACCCGGTGGCGAAGATGACGAACCGCGGCGGGCGCGTCGAGGCCTGGGTGCCGAACAGGATGCGCGGCTGCTTGCCGCCGCGCAGCGGGTGCGGGTGGGCGGCCACGAGCTCGCCGAGGAACGCGTTGAGGCGCCCGGTCGGGATGCGGGTGTCCCACGACTCGAGCGACGTCTCGAGCGCGCGCGTCAGCTTGTCGGTGTGCCAGCCCGTGCGGGCCGAGACGTTGACGCGCGGCGCCCACTGCACCTGCACCAGGTCCCGCTCGATCTCGCGCTCGAGGTACGGGCGACGGTCGTCGTCCATGAGGTCCCACTTGTTGTACGCGATGACGAGCGCCCGGCCCGCGTCGACGGCCTGCGAGATGACGCGCGTGTCCTGCTCGGTCATCGGCTGCGAGGCGTCGACGAGCACGACGGCGACCTCGGCCTTCTCGATCGCGGCCTGGGTGCGCAGCGAGGCGTAGAAGTCGGCGCCGCGCGTCTGGTGCACGCGGCGGCGGATGCCCGCGGTGTCGACGAACCAGTAGGGCACGCCCTTGATCTCGACGAGCTCGTCGACCGGGTCGCGGGTGGTGCCCGCGGTCTCGTCGACGACGACGCGCTCGGCGCCGGCGATCTTGTTCAGCAGCGACGACTTGCCGACGTTCGGGCGCCCGACGAGGGCGACGCGGCGCGGGCCGGCGGGCCGCAGCTCCCCGTGCTCGGAGACCTCGGGCAGCACCTTCATCGCGGCGTCCAGCAGGTCCCCGGTGCCGCGCCCGTGCAGCGCGGAGACCGGGTGCGGCTCGCCGAGGCCGAGGGCCCAGAGGTAGGCGGCGTCCGCCTCGCCCGACGGCCCGTCGACCTTGTTGGCGCACAGCACGACCGGCTTGCCCGAACGGCGCAGCAGCTCCACGACGCGCTCGTCCGTCGACGTCGCGCCCACGGTGGAGTCGACGACGAAGATGACGGCGTCGGCCAGCTCGACGGCGACCTCCGCCTGCTCGGCGACCTTCGACTCGATGCCCGCGACGTCGACCTCCCAGCCGCCCGTGTCCACGAGGGTGAACTCGCGGCCGGCCCACTCGCCGGGGTAGCTCACCCGGTCGCGGGTGACGCCCGGGGTGTCCTCCACGACGGCCTCGCGGCGGCCGAGGATGCGGTTGACGAGCGTCGACTTGCCGACGTTCGGGCGGCCGACGACGGCGAGCACCGGCAGCGGCGCCTCGCCGGGGCCGAAGCCCTCCTCGTCCCACTCGGCGTCCAGCAGCGCTCGGTCGGCCTCGTCGAGCTCGAAGTCCTCCAGGCCGGCGCGCAGCGCGCGCTCGCGCGCCTCGTCGTCGCCGTCGGACTCGAGGACCTCCGCCACGGCGTCACGGCCCTCGGTGTCCGCATGGTCCGCGGGCGCCGCGGCGACGCCGGGCGCAGGCGGGGCGGTGGGCTCGTCGGTGGGCTCGGCAGCGGGCACGGAGCCGTCGGCGGGAGTGGTCATGCGCACCATTCTCCCAGGCCGAGCGGCCTGTCACGAACGAGACCCGCGTCACCGGGTCCGGACGGTGCCGCGCGCACGCGCCGGGTGGCGGGTCAGGCGGTGACCTGCGCGACGACCGCGAGGACGGCGTCGACCGTCTGGTCGAAGTCGAGGTCGGACGAGTCGACGGTGACGACGCCGTCGGCCGCGACCTGGAACTGGCTGACGGTGGAGTCGTCGCGGTCGCGGCGCAGCACCTGGTCGCGCGTCGCCTCGACGGCCGACTCGTCGGCCGCGCCGTGCACCTCGAGCGAGCGGCGGCGCAGCCGGGCCTCCTCGCTCGCGGTGAGCAGCACGCGGGCGTCCGCGTCGGGGGCGACGACGGTCGTGATGTCGCGCCCTTCCGCGACGACGCCCTTGCCGCCCGAGAAACCGCCCGGAGCGCTCTCGGTCTCGATCACGGCGCGCTGCCGGCGCCGGAGCTCGGCGCGCACGTCGAGGTTGGTGGCCACCTGCGAGACGGCCGTGGAGACCTCGGTGGTGCGGATCGCCGCGGCGACGTCGCGACCGCCCAGGCGGACGGTCGGGGCAGCCGGGTCCACCCCCATCTCGAGCGGCATGGCGCGCACGGCGTCGGCCACCGCCGCCTGGTCGGCGAGGTCGGTGCCGCCGTCGACGCACCACAGCGTCGCGGCCCGGTACATCGCGCCGGTGTCGAGGTAGGCGAGCCCCAGCCGGGCCGCCACCGCCTTGGAGACGCTGGACTTGCCGGACCCGGAGGGACCGTCGACGGCGATGACGACCACGAGTGCTCACCTTCTGTTGTCGCGCGGGGTGTCGCGCGGGACTACGGGACTTCGGGGACTGCGGGGGGCTGCGGGGGGCTGCGGGGGGTCTTGCGGGGGCTGCGGGGGCTGCGGGGACTGCTGGACGGGGTGCGACGACGTCACATGTCGACGTCGCGCATGAGGGTGCCGAGCTCGGTGCGCCCGAGCACCCGCGAGCGCCCGACCCGCAGGTCGCCCAGCACGATCGGGCCGATGCGGGTGCGGACGAGGCGCGTGACCGGGAACCCGACGGCGTCGAGCATGCGACGCACGATCCGGTTGCGGCCCTCGTGCAGCACCACCTCGAGCATCGTCTCGCCGGGCACGGAGTCCACCACGCGCACCTTGTCGGCGCGGGCGAGGCCGTCCTCGAGCTCGACACCGTCGGTGAGCTGCTTGGCGTGGCGGGGGTAGAACTCGCCGCCCGTCACGGTGACGAGGTACGTCTTGCGGATCTCGTACCGCGGGTGGGCGAGCCGGTTCGCGAGCTCGCCGTCGTTCGTGAGGAGCAGCAGGCCCTCGCTGTCGGCGTCGAGCCGGCCGACGTGGAACAGCCGCTCCGGCCGGTCCTTGACCAGGTCGGCGAGAGTGGGGCGGCCCTCGGGGTCGCTCATCGTGGAGACCACGCCGAGCGGCTTGTTCAGCGCGAGGGTGATCTTCGAGGTGTCGAGCTGCACGCGCATGCCGTCGACGTGCACGACGGCCTTCGCCGGGTCGACGCGCAGCCCGAGCTCGGTGACCAGGACGCCGTCGACCTCGACGTGCCCCTCGGCGATGAGCTCCTCGCACTTGCGGCGCGACCCCAGGCCCGCCTGGGCGAGCACCTTCTGCAGCCGGACGCCGTCCGCGACGTGCACGTCGCGGTCCGGCTCGCCGGAGCGCGGCGCCGGACGGCGGGGCGGGGCCTGGCGCTGCGTGCGCCGCGCGGCGGGACCCTGGGGATGGCTGGTGCGGCGGCTCCCGCCGCGGCGTTCGGTGCTCATGGTGCCCGATTCTCTCAGGTCGGGCCGGTCCTGCTCGACGACGCCGCACCACGCCCTGCGCCGGTGCGCCGGCACGGCCCTCAGGCGCCGGCCGCGGCCCCCCGGTGGGCGGCGAGCACCGCCGCGAAGGCCGAGGCGAGGCGGGGCGCGACCGCGCGGGCGTCGTCCACGTCGCCGCACACCATGGCCCCGTCGCGCAGCATCATCAGCTCGGCCGCCACTGCCTGCGGGTCGTCGGCGCCCGCGTCCCGCGCGACGTCGGCGAAGAAGCCCGCGTACCGGGCACGGTGGCCGGCGACGATCCGGCGCACCGGGTGCGTCGCGTCCGCGTACTCGGCCCCGGCGTTCACGAAGGCGCAGCCGCGGAACTGCGCGCTGCCGGCCACGGCGCCCAGGGCCTCGGCGAGGGCGGCGAGGGTCGCCGCCGGGTCGCCGGCGTGGTCCTCGCGGAGCCGCTCGAGCAGCGCGCGCTCCTCGTCCGCGATCGCCTCGAGGTAGGCGACGGCGAGGTCGTCCTTCGTCGGGAAGTGACGGTAGAACGTGACCTTGGACACGCCCGCCGCGGCGATCACCTTGTCGGCGCTCACGGCGCGGACGCCGTCCGCGTAGAACAGCCGGCTCCCCTCCTCGAGGATCCGCTCACGCACCCGCCCGCGCCCCGCCGGCCGCTCCGGGGGCGAGGCCGCCGTCCTGGTTCCCATCGCACCAACCTCTCACGTCGAGACCTGCCCCGGGGGGCTCACGACGCGATCCGGGGTGCTTGCGACGACCGGCGTCGCGTGGTCTAGTAGACGAACTAGTAACTCTACTAGGTATCCGACCCAGGAGGACCAGCATGAGCGCGCTCTACACGGCGGTCGCGACCGCCACCGGAGACGGACGGGACGGCCGGTCGCGGTCCGACGACGGACTTCTCGACGTCGACCTCGCGATCCCCAAGGAGATGGGCGGCGCGGGCGGCGCCACGAACCCCGAACAGCTCTTCGCCGCGGGGTACGCCGCCTGCTTCCACTCCGCGCTGAAGCTCGTCGCACGGCGGGAGAAGGCCACCGTGAGCGACTCCGCCGTCGTGGCCGAGGTCTCCCTGCACCCGACGCCCGAGGGCGGCTTCGGGCTGGCGGTCGCGCTGCACGCCGAGCTCGGCGGCGTCGACCAGGCGACCGCCGACGCGCTCGTCGCCGCCGCGCACCAGGTGTGCCCGTACTCGAACGCCACGCGGGGCAACGTCGACGTCACGGTCGACGCGACGGTCGCCTGACCTCAGGCGTCGGGCCCGTCCTCCGCCAGGCCGCGACGGAGGGCCGAGGACGGGTCCAGGGCGATCGCCTCGGCGACGTCCGGCAGGTGCGGCGCCAGGGGCGGCAGCTCCTCGAGCGACGACCAGCCCATCCGATCGAGGAACTCACCCGTCGTGCCGAACAGCACGGCGCCGGTCATCGGGTCCTGGCCCGTCTCGGCGATCAGACCGCGGGCCAGCAGGGTCCGCACCACGCCGTCGACGCTCACCCCGCGCACCGCCGAGACCTGCCCGCGGGTGACGGGCTGGCGGTACGCGATGACGGCGAGCGTCTCCAGGGCCGCCTGGCTGAGGCGGGACGACTGGCCCTCGAGCACGAAGGCGCCGACGACGTCGGCCTGGGCACGCGCCGAGTAGACGCGCCACCCCTCCGCGCCCTCGCGGAGCTCGAAGCCGCGCGGGCGCCCGCCCGTCTCGCCGCGGTACTCCGCGGCCAGCTCCTCGAGCACCTCGGCGACCTCCGGCACGGGCCGCGCGACACCGGCCGCGAGCCGCTCGACCGCCACCGGCGACTCCGCGACCATGAGGACCGCCTCCAGCGCCGCCGCCAGCCCGCCCGGCAGGGAGTCGACGTCGACGACCGGCTCGGGCGCGGCCGCCGGCTCCGGCTCGGCGGCCTCCGTCTGCTCGTCCGTCTGCTGCGTCATGCCACGACCTCCGTCACGCCGGCGGCGCCCGCGGCGGGCCCCCCGGTCCCCTCGTCCTGCCCGGGCGTCCCGTCGAACTCCTCGAAGCCCGCCGCGAGCTCGCCGTCGTCCTCCTCGTCCGGGCCGTGGTCGCCGCCGTCGTCCGCCGTCCACCGCACGGTCAGCTCGCCGAGCGCCGTGGCCTGCTCGAACGCCACCCGGCCGGAGCGGAACAGCTCCAGCAGGGCGAGGAACCTCGCGACGGCCACGAGCCGCTCCTCCCCCGCGACGAGCGCGCGAAAGGTCGCGACGTGCTCGCGCCGCAGCCGGCGCGCCACCACGCCCGCCTGCTCCCGCACGCTCACGGTGGAGGCGTGCAGGTGATCGAGCCCGACGACGGGCGGGGGCTTGGGCTCCAGGGCCCGGGCCGCCAGCTCGGCGAGACGCGCGCCGTCGAGGGTCCACACCAGCTCCGGCAGCAGCGCCGTGAGGTGCGGCTCGAGCGGCACCGAACGCGGCACCCGGCGCCCCTCGGTCTCCAGCCGCTCGGCGAGGAGGCCGGAGACCTCCTTGTACGCGCGGTACTGCAGCAGCCGGGCGAACAGCAGGTCGCGGGCCTCGAGCAGCTCCAGGTCCTCGGCGTCCTCCTCGACGACGCCCGGCAGCAGCCGCGCGGCCTTGAGGTCCAGCAGGGTGGCCGCGACGACGAGGAACTCGCTCGCCGTCCCGAGGTCCCACGACGGGTGCTCCTCGCCGCGGGCCGTCGCCTCGCGGGACGCGGCCTCGGCCTCGCGGATGTGCGCGACGAACTCGTCCGTCACGGCCGCGAGCGCCACCTCGGTGACGTCGAGCTCGTGCTTCGCGATCAGCGACAGCAGCAGGTCGAAC
Source organism: Isoptericola sp. NPDC019571 (assembly GCF_044389385.1). NCBI lineage: Bacteria > Bacillati > Actinomycetota > Actinomycetes > Micrococcales > Promicromonosporaceae > Isoptericola > Isoptericola sp. NPDC019571. The sequence goes on along the minus strand of NZ_JBIRXZ010000007.1, from coordinate 235,917 downwards.
GGGCCGGTGAAGTTGTCGAGGTGCACCTCGAACCCCGGCCGGGCGTCGGAGCCGTCGACGGCGTCGACCGCCTCCCCCTGCTCCGGGGCGACGTCAGGCAGCGTCACCACGGGCGACGAGCTCCCGAGCGAGCTGCCGGTACGCGGCCGCCCCGGCGTGGGTCGGCGCGTAGTTGGTGATCGGCTCGGCCGCCACCGACGCGTCCGGGAACTTCACCGTGCGCCCGATGACCGTGTGCAGCAGCGTGTCCCCGAACGCCTCGTGCACGCGCGCCACGACCTCGCGGGAGTGCAGGGTGCGCGAGTCGTACATCGTCGGGAGGATGCCGTCGATCTCCAGGGCCGGGTTGAGCCGGTCGCGCACCTTCTCGATCGTCTCCACGAGCAGGGCCACGCCGCGCAGAGCGAAGAACTCGCACTCCAGCGGGATGAGCACGCCGTGCGCGGCGGTGAGGGCGTTGACCGTGAGCAGGCCGAGCGACGGCTGGCAGTCCACGAGGATCACGTCGTAGTCGTCGAGGGCAGGCCGCAGCGCGCGGGCGAGGACCGACTCGCGGGCCACCTCGCCGACGAGCTGGACCTCCGCGGCCGACAGGTCGATGTTCGCGGGCAGCACGTCCATGCCCTCGATGTTCGTGGGCTGCAGCACGTCGGTGAAGCTGACGTCGCGCTCCATGAGCAGGTTGTAGACGCTGAGGTCGAGGTCGTGCGGGCTGACGCCCACCCCCACCGAGGCGGCGCCCTGCGGGTCGAAGTCAACGAGCAGGACGCGGCGGCCGTACTCGGCCAGCGCGGCGCCCAGGTTGATCGTCGTGGTGGTCTTGCCGACCCCGCCCTTCTGGTTGCACATCGCGACGATGCGCGCGGGCCCGTGGGACGCCAGCGGCGCCGGGTCGCGGAAGTCGGGCAGCGGCCGCCCGACGACGTCGGTACGCGGCTCCTCGAGCCCGCCGGCCGGACTGCCCGGGGCGGGGCTGGTCGCGGTGGCCGCGGCCGGTGAGGCGTCGCTCGTGGTCGTCTGCGTCATGGTGTCGCTCCCGAGTCCCTCGCTCACCTGCGTCACGCTACCTCAGGGCCTCCTGGGGTCCGGGCGGCACGCCGGGCGCGCCGCCCTTCCGGGAGCTCCGCCGCGCCGAGCCGCACCGAGCCGCACCGAGCCGCACCGAGCGTGCCGGAGTCGTGACGGACGTTCAGCCGAGGGCGCGGGGGTGCGCCGCGGCGTACACCTCGCGCAGCGCGTCGCGCGTCACCATCGTGTAGATCTGCGTGGTCGTCACCGAGGCGTGCCCCAGCAGCTCCTGGACCACGCGGACGTCGGCGCCGCCGGCGAGCAGGTGGGTGGCGAACGAGTGCCGCAGCGTGTGCGGCGACACGTGCTGCGTCAGGCCGGCGCGTTCCGCCGCGGCCTGCAGCACGGACCAGGCGCTCTGCCGCGACAGGCGCGCGCCGCGGGTGTTGAGGAACAGCGCGGGCGTGCCGCGGCCCGCCGACGCGAGGGGCGCCCTGGCACGCACCAGGTACGCCTCCAGCGCGGCCCTCGCGTACGAGCCGACGGGCACCACGCGCTCCTTGTCCCCCTTGCCGCGCAGCCGGACGGACCCTGCGCGCGGCACACCGTCCTGCCCGCCGTCGTGCCCGCCGTCGTCGAGCAGCCCGTCGACGTCGTCGACGTCGAGGCCGACCACCTCGCTGATGCGTCCGCCGGTGGAGTACAGCAGCTCGAGCAGGGCGCGGTCGCGCAGCGGCACCGGGCCGTCCCCGGTGCCGGCCGCGTCGAGCAGGCTGGCGACCTCGTCGACCGACAGCGCGTGCGGCAGCCGGCGCAGCGCGCTCGGGGCGTGCACCTGGGAGGCGGGGTCGGCGCTCGTCGTGCCCTCGGCGTGCGCGAACCGGTGCCAGCCGCGCACCGCGGCCAGCGCGCGGGCCGTGGACGACGGCGACAGCGGCGCGCCGCCGTCCGATCCCTGCCGGACCACCACGACGTACTCCTCGACGTCCCGCTCGCCCACGTCGTCGAGCCCGGGCCGCCCCGTCGTGTGCAGGTGGCGCGCGTAGCGGCCCAGGTCCCGGCGGTAGGCCGCGACGGTGTTGGCCGACAGCCCGCGCTCGACGCCGAGGTGCGCGAGGTAGTCCTGCAGCGCGGCCGCCAGCGCGGGCGGGAGGGGCGGGGCGGACGAGAGGTCGGGCACCCGGACATCATGCCCCGAGGCGGCGACGGCCACGGCTGCCCGGGCCCCTGGAAGCGTCAGAAGGGCAGGAAGACGTCGACGGCGACGGCGATGAACAGCACCGTGAGGTACGTGATCGAGCCGTGGAAGACCTTCATCGCGCCGAGCTTGCCCCGCTCGGGGTGGCCCGCGCGGCGGAGCATCGCGATCACGAGCCAGAGGAACCAGCCGCCCGAGGCCACCGCGACGGCCGCGTAGAACCACGACATCCCGGCGAGCGGGATCAGCGCGAGGGAGCAGGCGATCATCGCGGCGGTGTGCGCGACCATCTCGACCGCGACGCGGCGGTCCGTGGCCACGACCGGCAGCATCGGGACGCCGGCGTTCGCGTAGTCCTTCTTGAACTTCACGGACAGCGGCCAGTAGTGCGGCGGCGTCCAGAAGAAGATCACGCCGAAGAGCGCCACGGCGGCCCAGCTCAGCGACCCGGTCACCGCGGCCCAGCCGATGAACACGGGCATGCAGCCGGCGATCCCGCCCCACACGATGTTCTGCGGCGTGCGGCGCTTGAGGATCATCGTGTAGCCGACCACGTAGATCGCGATGGCCGCGAAGGTCAGCCACGCCGCCGGGACGTTGACCAGCAGGGCGAACCACAGCAGCGACACGACGCCGAGCACCGTGGCGAACACCAGGGCCGCCCGGGGCGTGATCTCCCCCGTGGCCAGCGGGCGCCGCTTGGTGCGGTTCATCACCTGGTCGATGTCGCGGTCCAGGTAGCAGTTGAAGACGTTCGCGGACGCGGCGGCCAGCGTGCCGCCGACGAGGGTGAGCAGGACCAGCCCCAGCGAGGGCAGGCCGCCCTGCGCGAGGATCATCGTGGGCAGCGTCGTGACGAGCAGCAGCTCGATGATGCGCGGCTTCGTCAGCGCGACGTACGCCCCGAGGCGGTCCCGCCAGCCGGTGCCCGGCGCCCCGCTCGCGCCCCCGCCCTGCTCCGCGTCCGCTCCGCGGCGGTCCGCCCGGTCCGCATCGGCACGCTCCCGCTCGGCGCGCGCGGCCGCGCGGGTCGGCGCCTGGGGGTGGGACGTCGTGGTGCTCGTGGTGCTCACGCGCGTGCTTGTCCGTTCTCGGCTGGGGGTCCGGGGAGCTCGGGCGACGTGGGACGGTCGCCGCCTCATCGTACGCCGAGGTCAGCGTCGCGGCGGCCCGGGCGACGGCCTCCCGGCTGTGAGAAATGCCCGCGCGGACGTCATCTCCCCGGACATCCTCCGGCGCGCACGGCGCCCGGCTCACCTGGTGGGACGAACCGTGCCGGGACGGGCGTGCCGGGAATGCTCGGCGCTAGGGTGGTGCTGCACAACGGTGAACAGCGGGCCGCCCACCCCGGTCGGCCCCTCGACGCCGTGCCCCCGCCGTCGCCTCGAGGACCCCGTGCGGCGTCCGACGCGACGGCGCCCCGTACCGGCAGAGCAGCAGCAATCACCCGGGGCTCGCTCCGGGCAGGAAAGAGGCACATCTGTGAACGCGTTCGACCCCGTCGTCGCCCCGCTCGAGTGGAGCTCGCTCGACGACCGCGCGGTGAAGACCATCAAGGCGCTGGCGGCCGACGCCGTCGAGAAGGTCGGCAACGGCCACCCCGGCACGGCGATCTCCCTCGCCCCTGCCGCGTACCTGCTGTTCGGCAAGACGATGCGGCACGACCCGTCCGACCCCCACTGGGTCGGTCGTGACCGGTTCGTCCTCTCCGCGGGCCACTCGTCGCTCACGCTGTACCTGCAGCTGTTCCTCTCCGGCTACGGCATGGAGCTGGACGACCTCGAGGCGCTGCGCACCTGGGGCTCGCAGACCCCGGGCCACCCCGAGTACCGCCACACCCCCGGCGTCGAGATCACGACCGGCCCGCTCGGCCAGGGCCTCGCGTCCGCGGTCGGCATGGCGTTCGCGGCCCGCCGCGAGCGGGGCCTGCTCGACCCCGACGCCGCGCCCGGCGAGTCGCCGTTCGACCACCACGTGTACGTCATCGCCTCCGACGGCGACCTGCAGGAGGGCGTGACGTCCGAGGCGTCGTCGCTCGCCGGCACGCAGAAGCTCGGCAACCTCGTGGTGATCTGGGACGACAACAAGATCTCCATCGAGGACGACACCGACATCGCGTTCACGGAGGACACCCTCGCGCGCTACGCCGCGTACGGCTGGCACACCCAGCGGGTGGACTGGACGCAGGGCGGCACCGGCTACGCCGAGGACGTCGACGCGCTCGCCGCGGCCATCGCGGCCGCGAAGGCGGAGACCGACCGCCCGTCGTTCATCGCGCTGCGCACCATCATCGGCTGGCCGTCGCCCACCAAGCAGAACACCGGCGGCATCCACGGCTCCGCGATGGGCGCCGACGAGGTCGCCGGCCTCAAGGTCGCCCTCGGCCTCGACCCCGAGGCGACCTTCGCCGTCGACGACGAGGTCCTCTCGTACACCCGCGCCGTCGCCGAGCGGCAGGCCGACCAGCGCGCCGCGTGGGACCGGTCGTACGACGCGTGGCGCACGGCCGCCCCGGAGCGCGCGGCACTGCTGGACCGCCTGGTGTCCCACGAGCTGCCCGCCGGCTGGACCGACGAGCTGCCCGTCTTCGAGGCCTCCGAGAAGGGCGTCGCGACGCGCGCCGCGTCCGGCAAGGTCCTCACCGCCCTCAAGGACGTGCTGCCCGAGCTGTGGGGCGGCTCCGCCGACCTCGCCGGCTCGAACAACACCACGATGGACGGCGAGCCGTCGTTCATCCCCGTCGAGCACGCGACCAAGAAGTTCCCGGGCAACCCCTACGGGCGCACCCTGCACTTCGGGATCCGCGAGCACGGCATGGGCGCGATCCTCAACGGCATCGTGCTGCACGGCCTCACCCGCCCGTACGGCGGCACGTTCCTCCAGTTCGCCGACTACATGCGGGCCTCGGTCCGCCTCGCGGCCCTCATGGAGATCCCGACGACGTTCGTGTGGACGCACGACTCGATCGGCCTCGGCGAGGACGGCCCGACGCACCAGCCGGTCGAGCACCTCGCGGCGCTGCGGGCCATCCCCGGCCTCGACGTCGTGCGCCCCGCCGACGCGAACGAGACGGCGTGGGCCTGGCGCGGCATCCTCGAGAACACGGCCAACCCCGCCGGCATCGTGCTCACCCGCCAGAACGTCCCGACGTTCCCGCGCGGCACCGACGGCTTCGCCGGAGCCGAGGGCACGCTCAAGGGCGGCTACACGCTGGTCGACGCCACGAACGACGAGACCGGCACGCCCGACGTCGTCCTCGTCGGCACCGGCTCCGAGGTGCAGCTCGCCGTGCAGGCGCGCGAGCAGCTCGCCGCCGAGGGGATCGCCGCCCGCGTCGTGTCGATGCCGAGCCGTGAGTGGTTCGACAAGCAGGACGCCGCGTACCGCGAGTCCGTGCTGCCGTCCGCGGTGAAGGCCCGCGTGTCCGTCGAGGCGGGCGTCGCGCAGGGCTGGCGCGAGGTGGTCGGCGACGCCGGCCGCAGCGTCTCGCTCGAGCACTACGGCGCGTCGGCCGACTACCAGACGCTGTACCGGGAGTTCGGCATCACGGCGGAGGCCGTCGCGGCCGCCGCCCGCGAGTCGCTCGCCGCCGTGCGCGGCGCTGGCGACGCCGCCTGAGCGCTCGTAGATTCCCAGGGTGGGGCGTCGCCCCGCGGCGCCCCACCCGGCCCCTGTCGAGACTTCCCGCGCAGGGGCTTCCGACCTGGAAGGACGTCCGATGACGCAGAGCACCGTCCCCGCACCGATCACCGACCTGACCGGCGCCGGGGTGTCCATCTGGCTCGACGACCTGTCGCGGGAGCGCCTGCGCAGCGGCAACCTGGCGGCCCTCGTGGCCGAGCGGGGCGTCGTCGGGGTGACGACGAACCCGACGATCTTCGCCAAGGCGCTGTCCAGCGGCGACGCCTACGACGCCCAGCTGGCCGAGCTCGCCGGCTCGGACGTGGACGCCGCGGTCGAGACCATCACGACCGACGACGTGCGCGCCGCCGCGGACCTGCTGCGCCCGCTCTACGACGCCACCGACGGCGTGGACGGCCGCGTGTCGATCGAGGTCGACCCCCGCCTCGCGTACGACGCCGACAAGACGGTGGTCGTGGCGGAGCGGCTGTGGCGCACGGTCGACCGCCCGAACGTGTTCATCAAGATCCCGGCGACCGTGCCCGGCCTGGACGCGATCTCCCGGACCCTCGCGCAGGGCATCAGCGTCAACGTCACCCTGATCTTCTCGATCGAGCGCTACCGCTCCGTGATGGAGGCGTTCGCGATCGGCCTCGAGCAGGCCCGCGCCGACGGCATCGACCTCGGCCCGATCGGGTCGGTGGCCTCGTTCTTCGTCTCCCGGGTCGACTCCTCGGTGGACGCCGCCCTGGAGAAGATCGGGACGCCCGAGGCGCTCGACCTGCGCGGGCAGGCCGCCGTCGCGAACGCCCGCCTCGCGTTCGAGGCCTACGAGCAGTTCGTCGGCACGGACCAGTGGCGCTCGCTCGCGGCCTCCGGCGCGCACCCGCAGCGGCCGCTGTGGGCGTCCACCGGCGTGAAGAACCCGGAGTACTCGGACACCCTGTACGTCTCCGAGCTGGTCACGGACGGCGTCGTGAACACGATGCCCGAGCCGACCCTGCAGGCGTTCGCCGACCACGGCGTCGTCGCGGGCGACACGGTCCGCGGCACCGCGGGCGCGGCGCGTCGCACGATCGAGACCATCGAGTCGCTCGGCGTCTCCCTCGTCGAGGTCACCGACCACCTCGAGACGGACGGCGTCCGCAAGTTCGAGGACTCCTGGACCGAGCTCCTGGACACCGCGTCCGCCGGGCTGAAGGCCCAGAGCGCCTGAGCACTCCCCCGGGGGCGCCACGGCGCCCCCGGGTCCGCACCACCTCCCGCCCGCACGACGAAGAACGGTGCCCACCTCGTGAGACCGGCCAAGATCACCGCCGAGCACAACCCCCTGCGCGACCCCCTCGACCTGCGGCTCCCCCGCATCGCCGGCCCCAGCGGCCTGGTGATCTTCGGGGTCACCGGCGACCTGTCCCGCAAGAAGCTCATGCCCGCCGTCTACGACCTGGCGAACCGCGGCCTGCTGCCGCCCGGCTTCGCGCTGACGGGCTTCGCCCGCCGCGACTGGGAGGACGAGGACTTCGCCCAGGTCGTGCACGACGCGGTCAAGGAGCACGCCCGCACGCCGTTCCGCGAGGCCACCTGGCGCCAGCTCGCCGAGGGCATCCGCTTCGTGCAGGGGTCGTTCGACGACGACGAGGCGTTCGAGCGTCTGCGCCAGACCGTCGAGCAGCTCGACGCCGAGCGCGGCACGGGCGGCAACCACGCGTTCTACCTGTCCGTGCCGCCCAGCGCGTTCCCGATCGTGTGCCGGCAGCTGTCCGAGTCGGGGCTCTCCAAGTCGTCCCCGGACGCGTGGCGCCGCGTCGTCATCGAGAAGCCGTTCGGTCACGACCTCGAGAGCGCGCGCGAGCTCGACGCCGTCGTCTCCCAGGTCTTCGACCCGGAGTCGGTCTTCCGCATCGACCACTACCTCGGCAAGGAGACGGTCCAGAACCTCCTCGCCCTGCGGTTCGCGAATCAGATGTTCGAGCCGCTGTGGAACAGCAACTACGTCGACCACGTCCAGATCACGATGGCCGAGGACATCGGCATCGGCGGGCGCGCGAGCTACTACGACGGCATCGGCGCCGCGCGCGACGTGATCCAGAACCACCTGCTGCAGCTCCTGGCGCTCGTCGCCATGGAGGAGCCGGTCAACTTCGACGCCGAGGCCCTCCGCGCCGAGAAGATCAAGGCGCTCTCCTCGGTGCGGCTCCCCCGCGACCTCGGGCGCCACACCGCCCGCGGCCAGTACGCCTCCGGGTGGCAGGGCGGCGAGAAGGTCGTCGGGTTTCTCGAGGAGGAGGGCTTCAACCCCGACTCCACGACCGAGACGTTCGCCGCGGTGAAGCTCGAGATCGACAACCGGCGCTGGGCGGGCGTGCCCTTCTACCTGCGCACGGGCAAGCGCCTGGGCCGCCGCGTCACCGAGGTGGCGGTCGTCTTCAAGAAGGCGCCGCACCTGCCGTTCGAGTCCTCCCTCACGTCCGACCTGGGCAACAACGCTCTGGTCATCCGCGTGCAGCCCGACGAGGGCGTCACCCTCCGGTTCGGCGCGAAGGTGCCCGGCACCGCGATGGAGGTCCGCGACGTCACGATGGACTTCGGCTACGGCCACTCGTTCACCGAGTCGTCCCCCGAGGCCTACGAGCGCCTCATCCTCGACGTCCTCCTCGGCGACCCGCCGCTCTTCCCGACGCGCGAGGAGGTCGAGCTCTCCTGGAAGATCCTCGACCCGGTGACCGCGTACTGGGCGGGCAAGGGCAAGCCGGAGCAGTACGCCTCGGGCACCTGGGGGCCGGAGTCCGCCGACAAGATGATGGCCCGCGACGGCCGCTCGTGGCGGCGCCCGTGACGAGCGCCCCCACCCCGGACGACGCCCCCCGCGCCGCGGCGAGCCGGACTCACCCGTGCCGCATCCAGCCGTGCCGCTTCCACAGAGGAGAGCCCCGATGATCATCGACATGCCGGACACGACCACGAACGCGGTCGGCAAGCGGCTCGCCCACCTGCGCGACGAGGGCGGCGCGGTGGCGCTCGGCCGGGTGCTCACCCTCGTCGTCGTCGCGGAGGAGGCCGACATCGAGGACTCGGTGCGGGCGGCCAACCAGGCCAGCCACGAGCACCCGTGCCGGGTCGTCGTCGTCGCCCCGCTGGCGCAGCGCGACCGCTCCGCCCCCCGGCTCGACGCCGAGATCCGCGTCGGCGGCGACGCCGGCGCCTCGGAGGTCGTGGTGCTGCGCGCCGGCGGGCCCATGCTCGACCACCCCGACACGCTCGTCATGCCCCTGCTGCTGCCGGACGCCCCGATCGTCGTCTGGTGGCCCACCGGCGGCCCGGACGCCCCGTCCGCGGACCCGATGGGCGCGATGGCGCAGCGCCGCATCACCGACACGACGACGGCGGCCGACCCGGTCGCGATGCTGCACCGCCTGTCGGGCGCGTTCAGCCCCGGGGACACCGACCTCGCGTGGGCGCGCGTCACCCTGTGGCGCGGGCTCATCGCGGCGGCGGTGGAGCAGCCCCCGTTCGAGCCCGTCACCGCGGTGACCGTCGAGGGCCAGGAGCAGCACACGTCGCTCGACCTGCTCGCCGCCTGGCTCGGCCAGCGCCTGCGCTGCCCTGCCACGGTCGTGCGCACGGACAGCGACGACGCGATCACCCGCGTGACCCTGGAGCGCAAGAGCGGGCCGATCGTGCTCGACCGCCCCGACGGCCGCGTCGTGTCGATCACGCAGCCCGAGAAGCCGGAGCGCCGCATGGCGCTCCCGATCCGCGCGCTGAGCGAGGCCCTCATCGAGGAGCTCCGGCGCCTCGACCCCGACGAGCTCTACGGCGAGGTGCTCACCAAGGGCCTCGAGCGTGTCGAGACCGTCCGGGCGTCGGCGAAGGTCACGGCGTGAGCGCGCCGCTCGTCGTCGTCCACCCCGACCCCGCCGTCCTCGCGGAGGCCGCCGCGGCCCGGCTGCTCACCCGCCTGCTCGACGTCCAGTCGGTCCGCACCCCCGTGCACGCGGTGCTGACGGGCGGCACCGTGGGCATCAAGACGCTCGAGGCCGTGGCCGCGAGCCCGCTGCGCACGGCCGTGGACTGGTCCGGGGTGCACCTGTGGTGGGGCGACGAGCGGTTCCTGCCCGACGGCGACCCGGACCGCAACGAGACCCAGGCCCGCGCCGCCCTCGTGGACGCGCTGGTCGCGGGTTCCGGCCTGCCCGCCGACCACGTGCACGCCATGCCGGCGCGCGGCTCGGTGGTCGACGGCGACCCCGTCGAGACGCCGGAGCAGGCGGCCGCGGCCTACGCGGCCGAGCTCGCGCCGTTCGCCCCGGCGCGCGCGTCCGACGCGGAGGAGGCGGCCGTCCCGGAGTTCGACGTGCTGCTGCTCGGCATGGGGCCGGACGGGCACGTCGCCTCGTTGTTCCCCGGGCACGACGGTCTCGAGGCACGCGGGGCGACGGTCGGGGTGCACGGCTCCCCCAAGCCGCCGCCGGAGCGCGTCTCGCTCACGTTCGACGCCCTGCGGCGGGCGCGCGAGGTGTGGGTGGTCGCGGCCGGAGCGGAGAAGGCGGCCCAGGCCGCCGCCGCCCTCGCGGGCGGAGCGGTGACCGACGTCCCGGCGGCCGGGGCCCGCGGCACCGAGCGCACGCTGTGGCTGCTCGACGCGGCCGCGGCTAGCCCGGCCGCCTGACCTGCTAGCTCGCCGACCGGTGCCGGTCGGCGAGCAGGCGGGCGGGCGTCTCGTCGTCGAACTCGGCGAAGAACTCCCCCACCCGCTCGGTGAGCTCGCTCATCCCGTCGCACGCGAACAGGGTGGGCTGGTAGTGCGAGATGTCGTACTCCACGGTGCCCATCGAGTAGAAGTCGAGCGGCAGGATCGTGGCGCCGCGGAACTCCTCGATCTCGCCGTACGACGACAGCAGGCCCGCGCCGTACGCCCGCAGCTCGCCGTCCTCGTACATCACCCCGAACTCGATGGTGAACCAGAAGACGTCCGCCACGAACTGCAGGCCCTCGGCCGTCTCGCAACGCCGCGCGGCCTCGCCCGCCCGTCGCTTCACGTCGGCGATCGCCGGGTTCGCGAGCAGGTTCCCGTGCCCGACGACCTCGTGGATGATGTCCGGCTCGGGGGTGTACAAGGGCTGCGACCCGTGTCGCAGGTACTGCGTGGAGTGGAAGACGCCGTCGGCGAGCGAGCCGTAGAACTGGTCCAGCGGCACCAGTCCTGCGGCCGGGTGCAGGCGGAAGCCGCTGAGCGGCTCCAGGCCGGCGCTCACCTCGTCGAGCTGCGGCACCCGGTCGGTCGGCAGGCCCAGGGATTCCTTGCCCTCGAGGTATCCGCGGATCGCCAGGCGCTCGTGCTTGGGGGCGAGCTCGGCGCACACGGTGCGCCAGATCTCGTTCTCCCCGTCCGTGTACTCGACGCGGGGCACGGGGTCGCCCGGCGACCAGCGCAGCGCGGGGCCGGCGATGACCTCCCGGCGGCGCCGGTACTCCGGGTCGTTCGCGCCGGGGTGGTCGTCCGTGAGGTGCACCGTGACGCCGTGCTCGTCCTCGGTGACGGGGGCGTAGAGCTGTCCTTCCTCGAACATGCGGCCAGACTACGCCACCGTCTCGACAGGTGGACACCCCTCGGGTCGGAGCCCGACCCTGCTCCGTCAGCTCGCCCGGCGCAGCCCCGTCCGACGCGCTCGCAGCGTCGCGAGCGCCTCCTCGAGGAGCGCGGCGCCGTCCTCCTCGGAGCGCCGTTCCTTCACGTACGCGAGGTGCGTCTTGTACGGCTCGTTCCGCACCGGCTCCGGCGGGTTGGCCGCGTCCAGCCCGGCGGGGAAGCCGCAGCGCGGGCAGTCCCAGAACTCCGGAGGCTCGACGTCCTCGTTCGCCGAGAAGCTCGGCGTCGTCTCGTGCCCGTTCGCGCACCAGTACGAGACCCGCATCCGGGGTGCCGCCTCGCCGCGCTCGGACTCTCCCAGCGGACCCGCGCCGACGCGCGAGCCCCTGATCGCATGACCGGCAGTAGCCACGTCCTGTCGTCCTCACCTTCGACTCAGTGGGCGTACGCCCACGGACGATCTTCGTGAAACCGTCGGACCGGGCTCGGGCCCGGTCCTGGTGCCCCCCTCACCGGCCCGGGGCCGGCGACGGTCGCGGTCGTGCCGGCTCAGCTCACCTTCGTGATGAGGCCCAGCAGCACGATCACGACGAACCAGACGAGCGCGAAGCTCACCGTGATCCGGTTGAGGTTGCGCTCCGCGACGCCGGAGCTCCCGGCGGCGCTCGAGATGCCCCCGCCGAACATGTCGGACAGACCGCCGCCCTTGCCCTTGTGCATCAGGATGAGCAGGGTCAGGAAGGCGCTGGTGATCACCAGGAGAACCTGAAGGATGATCTGCAAAACGTCCACGGTGTCCTCGGCAGTCCTCGTTCGTCGTCCGTCCCGCGGGGCGGGCTTCTGTTCGTCACCCGACCAGGACGTCGTCCCGGCCGGGTCAAGAGTAAGTGACGGACGCCTCTCGAGGCGAACACCGATGTTTCCATCGGGTGACGATCCCGGGAGGCGTCCGTCGGGCGGGTCCGGGCCCGCCGTAGAGGTGTCGCGTCAGGCGACGTGCGACTGGTAGCGCGCGATCTTCGCGAACTCGACCGGGTCGAGGCTCGCGCCACCGACCAGCGCGCCGTCGACGTCGGGCTGGGCCATGATCTGCGCGACGTTGCCCGACTTCACCGACCCGCCGTACAGCACGCGCACGCCCGCGGCGAGCTCCGCGTCGTACAGCTCCGCGAGACGGCCACGGATCGCGCCGCAGACCTCCTGCGCGTCCTCCGGGGTCGCGACCTCGCCGGTGCCGATCGCCCACACGGGCTCGTAGGCGATGACGACCTGCGCGGCCTGCTCCGCCGGCACGTCGGCCAGCGCAGCGTCGACCTGCGCGAGGGTGTACGAGACCTGCTCGCCGGCCTTGCGCACGTCCAGGCCCTCCCCGACGCACAGGATGGGCACGAGGCCGTGCTCGAAGGCGGCGCGCACCTTGGCGTTCACCAGCGCGTCGTCCTCGGCGTGGTACTCGCGACGCTCGGAGTGACCGACCGCCACGTAGGTGCAGCCCAGGCGTGCCAGCATCGGGCCCGAGACCTCGCCCGTGTAGGCGCCCGACGCGTGCGTCGACAGGTCCTGCGCGCCGTAGCGCACGTCGAGCTTGTCGGCGTCCACGAGGGTCTGCACCGAGCGCAGGTCCGTGAACGGCGCCAGGACGGCGACCTCGACGGCCTCGTAGTCGTGCTTCGCGTCCTTGAGCGTCCACGCGAGCTTCTGCACCGCGGCGATCGCCTCGGTGTGGTCCAGGTTCATCTTCCAGTTGCCCGCCATCAGGGGCGTGCGGGTGGTGGCCACGATGGGCTCCTCGTTCTCTCGTGCTGGGTGGGAAGGATCGGTCGGCGTCCGGCGCCGCCGGTGCGTCAGTCGGCGAGGACCGCGAGGCCCGGGAGCTCCTTGCCCTCGAGCAGCTCCAGGCTGGCGCCACCGCCGGTGGAGATGTGGCTGAAGCCGTCCTCGTCGAAGCCGAGCACGCGCACCGCCGCGGCCGAGTCGCCGCCGCCCACGATCGAGAACGCGCCCGCCGCGGTCGCGTCGACGATGCCCTGCGCGAGCGCGCGGGTGCCCGCGGCGAACGCGTCGAACTCGAACACGCCCATCGGGCCGTTCCACACGACCGTCTTCGCGTCCGCCAGCCGCGCCGCGAACAGCGCGCCGGAGTCCGGGCCGATGTCGAGGCCCATGGTGCCGTCGGGGATCTGGTCGGCAGGCACGGTGCGGTGCGGCGCGTCGGCGGCGAACGAGTCCGCTGCGACGATGTCGGTGGGCAGCACGATCTCCACGCCCGACTCGGCGGCCTGGGCGAGGTAGCCCTTGACGGTGTCCACCTGGTCGGCCTCGAGCAGCGACGAGCCCACGGAGTGGCCCTGCGCGGCGAGGAAGGTGAAGACCATGCCGCCGCCGATGAGCAGGCGGTCGGCCTTCGTCAGGAGGTTCTCGATGACGCCGAGCTTGTCGGAGACCTTCGAGCCGCCCAGGACGACGGCGTACGGGCGCTGCGGGTCCGTCGTGGCACGCGAGAGCGCCTCGACCTCCTTGAGGACGAGGTCGCCGGCCGCGGCCGGGAGCAGCTTCGCGACGTCGTAGACCGACGCCTGCTTGCGGTGCACGACGCCGAAGCCGTCGGAGACGAAGGCGTCGGCCAGCGCGGCGAGCTCGCCCGCCAGCTCCTCGCGCTCCGCGTCGACCTTGGAGGTCTCACGGGCGTCGAACCGGACGTTCTCCAGGAGGGCGACCTGGCCGTCGGTCAGGGCGGCGACGGTCTCCCGGGCCGACGGGCCGGTCAGGTCGCCCGCCAGGGCCACGTCCTGGCCCAGCAGCTCGCCGAGGCGCGCAGCCACGGGCGCCAGGGAGTAGGCGGGGTTCGGCTCGCCCTTGGGGCGGCCGAGGTGGGCGGTCACGACGACGCGCGCGCCGGCGTCCGTGAGGCGCTTCAGCGTGGGCAGCGCGGCCTTGATCCGGCCGTCGTCCGTGATGGTGGTGCCGTCGAGCGGCACGTTGAAGTCCGAGCGGACGAGGACGCGCTTGCCGCGCAGCTCGCCCAGGGTGTCGATGGTCTTCATGGGGCACACCTGTCCGTCAGGGCCCGGTGCGTGCGGCGCGACCCTCTGCGTCCGCACGTCCCGGACCGGGGTGATCTGGTCCGTACATGACGACGTCCGCGTGCGCGGCCGGGGATCGGCGCGCGCACGCGGACGTCGTGACTCACGCTCGAGCGATGTCGGGCGCCGGAGTCGTCAGAGCTTCTCGCCGACGTGGACGGTCAGCGCGACGAGCGAGTTGGAGTAGCCCCACTCGTTGTCGTACCACGAGACGACCTTGACCTGGTTGCCGATCACCTTGGTCAGCTTCGAGTCGAAGATGCTCGTGTGCGGGTTGGTGACGATGTCCGACGACACGATCTCGTCGTCCACGTACTCCAGCGTGCCCTTGAGCGGGCCCTCGGCGGCGGCCTTGACCGCGGCGTTGACCTCCTCGACCGTGACCTCCTTCGGAGCCTCGAAGGTGAGGTCGGTGGCCGAGCCGGTGATGACCGGGACGCGCAGGGCGTAGCCGTCCAGCTTGCCCTTCAGCTCCGGGAGCACCAGGGCGACGGCCTTGGCCGCACCCGTGGTGGTCGGCACGATGTTCTGCGCGGCGGCGCGGGCGCGGCGGAGGTCCTTGTGCGGGCCGTCCTGCAGGTTCTGGTCGCCGGTGTACGCGTGGATCGTCGTCATGAGGCCACGCTCGATGCCGATCGAGTCGTTGAGGGCCTTGGCGAGCGGCGCGAGGCAGTTCGTGGTGCACGACGCGTTCGAGATGATGTGGTGCGCGGCCGGGTCGTACTGGTCGTTGTTCACACCCATGACGAAGGTCGCGTCCTCGTTCTTCGCCGGGGCGGAGATGATGACCTTCTTGGCACCGGCGTCGATGTGCGCCTTGGCCTTGGTGGCGTCGGTGAAGAAGCCGGTGGACTCGATGACGATGTCCGCGCCCAGCTCGCCCCAGGGGAGGTTCGCGGGGTCGCGCTCGGCGAGCGCACGGATCTTCTGGCCGTCGACGATGATGTTCTCGTCGTCGAAGTCGACCGACTTCGGGAAGCGGCCCAGCACCGTGTCGTACTTGAGCAGGTGGGCCAGAGTCTTGTTGTCGGTCAGGTCGTTGACGCCGACGACCTCGATGTCCGCACCCGACTCCACGAGAGCGCGGTAGAAGTTCCGTCCGATCCGACCGAAGCCGTTGATCCCGACGCGGATGGTCACGATTGCCCTCCTCAGGGCGCGCCGGTGAGATCCCGACGCACACGGTTGATGCCGACTTCCGCACGCCGCGAGGGGCGTGCTGATGATTCACGTCGTGACCCCGGAACCACCCGACGTTCTTCCACCGGGCGGTCAGCCTCGGGTCACGTCGTCGTCACCTGACGGATTGAGCCTATACCCGAAACCGAGGTGCCGCTGACCCTCGACGGCCTCGTGAGACATGTGGTCTGACCATATGGACGCCGTGGCTCGAGCGCCCCGTCCGCCGCCCGTCGGACGGCGTCAGAGGTCGAGCAGCTCCGGGCTCAGGCCGGCCTCGGTGTCCGGGATCCCGACGTCGATGGCCCGCTTGTCCGCCGTCGACAGGAGGCGCCGGATCCGGCCCGCGACCGCGTCCTTGGACAGCGGCGGGTCGGCCAGCTGCCCGAGCTCCTCCAGCGACGCCTGCTTGTGCGCCAGGCGCAGCTCCCCCGCCTGCCGCAGGTGCTCGGGCACGTCCTCGCCCAGGATCTCGAAGGCGCGCTGCACCCGCGCGCCCGCCGCGACGGCGGCGCGCGCCGACCGGCGCAGGTTCGCGTCGTCGAAGTTCGCGAGCCGGTTGGCGGTGCCGCGCACCTCGCGGCGCGCGCGCCGCTCCTCCCAGATCTCGCGGGTGCGCACCGCGCCCATCCGGCGCAGGATCTCCCCGATCGCCTCGCCGTCGCGCACCACGACGCGGTCCACGCCCCGCACCTCTCGCGACTTCGCCTGCACGCCCAGGCGCCGCGCGGCGCCGACCAGCGCGAGCGCCGCCTCGGGCCCGGGGCACGTGACCTCCAGCGCCATGGAACGGCCCGGCTCCGTGAGCGACCCGTGCGCGAGGAACGCACCACGCCACACCGCCTCGGCCTCCGCGACGCCCGCCGACACAACCTCAGGGGCGAGACCGCGCACCGGCCGCCCCCGGGAGTCCAGCAGGCCCGTCTGGCGGGCGAGCGACTCGCCGTCGCGCACCACGCGGACCACGTACCGGTTGTTCTTGCGCAGCCCCCCGGCCTGCACCACGATCAGGTCGCTCGTGTGCCCGTAGAGCTCCGTGATCGACTGCCGCAGCCTCGCCGCGGCCGCCTCGTCGTCCAGCTCCGCCTCGATCACTACCCGGCCCGAGATGATGTGCAGCCCGCCGGAGAACCGCAGCGTCGCCGAGACCTCCGCCTTGCGGCACGACGTCCGGGTCACCTTGATCCGCGCGAGCTCGTCCTTCACCTCTGCCGTCAGCGCCATGGCGTCATCCTGCCACGCGAGGCAAGCACCCTGAGCCGTCGGCGGGGTGCCACCCGGGGCCGGTCACACGTCCCCGTAGACGCCCTCGAACACGTCGCGATAGGCCGCCGCCAGGCGCAGCGGGTCGTGGCGCGCCGTCCCGTCGCCGCGACGGACCTGCCGCATGAGCAGCCGCGCACCCATCGCCTGGGCAGCGTCGGCGAGCTCGTCGACGTCCTCGACGGCGGACGGGTCGGCCAGCACCGCGTCCACGCGCAGCCCGGGCGCGTGCCGGGACAACGCCTCGAGGTGGTCCGTCGCGGTGAGCCCCTGGGTCTCGCCACGCTCGGCGGCCAGGTTGAGCGTCACGCACACCCGCGCGTCGGTCTCGAGCAGAGCCCTCGCGAGCTCCGGCACCAGCAGGTGCACCAGCACCGACGAGTACCAGGATCCCGGGCCCAGCACGACCCAGTCCGCGGTGCGGACCGCCTCCACCGCCTCCGGGCACGCCGGCGGGTCCGCCGGCACCAGCCGCAGCTGCTCGATCCGCCCCTCGGACACGGCGACACGGCTCTGCCCGACGACGGTGTCGAGGGTCGCGACGCCGTCGCGACGCACGTCCGCCTCCACCACGAGAGGCACGGACGCCATGGGCAGCACGCGCCCCCGCGCGCCGAGCAGCCGGCCGACCCAGTCCAGCCCCGTCACCGTGTCGCCGAGCAGCTCCCACAGCGCGACGATCAGGAGGTTGCCCATGGCGTGCTTGTCCAGGCTGCCGCCCGAGACGAACCGGTGCTGCAGCAGGTCGCTCCAGGTGCGGCCCCACTCGGAGTCGTCGCACAGCGCCGCGAGCGCCATCCGGAGGTCGCCGGGCGGGAGCACGTCGAGCTCGTCACGCAGGCGCCCCGACGACCCCCCGTCGTCCGCGACCGTCACGACGGCGGTGAGCCGGTCGGACATCAGCCGCAGTGCGGACAGGCTCGCGAACAGGCCGTGCCCTCCCCCGAGCGCCGTCACCGCCGGCGCCCCAGGGCTCGCGACCGGCGTCGTCACTCCTTCCCCAGGTCGCGGGCCGTGAGGGAGACCCGCTGGCCCGCCTCCCGCAGCCGCTGGGCGATCTCGCCCGCGATCGCGACCGAGCGGTGCTTCCCCCCGGTGCACCCGACGGCGATCGTCACGTACCGCTTCTCCTCGGCCAGGTAGCCGGCGAGGACGGGTTCGAGCGCGGCCACGTACCGGTCCACGAAGTCCCGTGCGCCGGGCCGGGCGAGCACGTACTCCCGCACCGGGGCGTCGCGGCCCGTGAGGTGACGCAGCTCGGTGATCCAGTACGGGTTCGCCAGGAAGCGGACGTCCACGACGTGGTCGGCGTCGAGGGGGATGCCGTACTTGAAGCCGAACGCGAGCACGTTCACGCGCAACGCGTCGGGGGCGCCGTCCGCGATGGCGGCGCGCACCTCGCGCGCGAGGTCGTGCACCGACAGCTCCGACGTGTCGATGACCACGTCGGCGCGCTCCGCGATCGACGCGAGCGCGCGGCGCTCCTCGCCGATGCCGTCGAGGATCCGGCCCTCGCCCTGGAGGGGGTGCGGACGGCGGACGCTCTCGTAGCGCCGCACCAGGGTCTCGTCGCGCGCGTCGAGGAACAGGATCCGGTAGTTCACCCCGGCGTCGCGCAGGTGCTGCAGCACCCGGGTGAGCTCGGCGAAGTACTCCCGCCCGCGCACGTCGACCACGACCGCGAGCCGCTCCACGGACGAGCCCGCCCGGGTCATGAGGTCGACGAGCGGCACGATCATCATCGGCGGCAGGTTGTCGACCACGAACCAGTCGAGGTCCTCGAGAACGCCCGCGGCACGCGAGCGGCCGGCGCCCGACATGCCGGTGATGATCAGCACCTCCGGCTCGGACTGCTCCGGTGCGGGGGTCGCGGCCTCGATCTCGGGGATGCCCTGCGGGACGGTGATGGGGTCCGGCTCGCTCATGCGCCCAGCATGCCAGGAGCCGCACCGTCGTGGCTGGTCGGCGCGCTGCCCGCGTCCGGCGTCACGGCCGGGGAGGTCGCTCCGGAGGTCGTGTCCGGTGCGCCGCCGTCACCGCCGAGCGCGGCGACGACCGCCTCGGCGGTCCGCCGGCCCATGCCGCGCACACCGGCGATCTCCTCCACGCTGGCCGCGCGCAGGCGCTTGACCGAGCCGAAGGTGCTCAGCAGCGCCTTGCGGCGTGTCGGCCCGAGGCCCGGTACGTCGTCCAGGACGGACGCCGTCATGCCCTTGCTCCGGCGACGCCGGTGCTGCGTGATGGCGAACCGGTGGGCCTCGTCGCGCACGCGCTGCAGCAGGTAGAGGCCTTCCGAGGAGCGCTGCAGGATCACCGGGTAGTCCTCGCCGGGGACCCACACCTCCTCGAGCCGCTTCGCGAGCCCGCACAGCGCGACGTCGGTGACGCCCAGCTCGTCGAGCGCGCGCTGCGCCGCCGCCACCTGCGGCGGTCCGCCGTCGACGACCACGAGGTTCGGCGGGTACGCGAACCGCTTGCGCTCCCCCGGCTCCTCGGCGGGCACCTCGCCCGAGCGCGGACGGGCGCGCGCGCCGGCACCGTCGCGGCTGACGTCGCTGTCGTCGAGCTCCACGTCGCCCGACGCCAGCCGGTCGGCCAGGTAGCGCCGGAACCGGCGGGTGATCACCTCGTGCATCGCCGCCGTGTCGTCCCGCGCCCCGTCGCCCTCGGGCCCGCGCACCGAGAAGGTGCGGTACTCGCTCTTGCGCGGCAGCCCGTCCTCGAAGACCACCATCGACGCCGACTGGTACGTGCCCTGCGTGTGCGAGATGTCGTAGCACTCGATGCGCAGCGGGGCCGACTCCAGCCCCAGCGCCTCCTGGATCTCCCGGAGCGCCTGGCTCCGTGTGGTGAGGTCGCCCGCCCGGCGCGTCCGGTGCAGGGCGAGGGCGTGCTCCGCGTTCGCCTTCACGGTGGCGGCGAGCTCGCGCTTGTCCCCGCGCTGCGGCACCCGCAGCTCCACCCGGGCTCCGCGCAGACCGGTCAGCCAGGCCGACATCTGCCCGGGATCCGGGGGCAGCACGGGGACCAGCACCTCGCGCGGGACGGCGTCGCGCGTCTCGCGCCGGGACGCGGCCCGGCCGTCGGCGTCGAGGTCCGTCTCCTCCGCCGCCGCGCGCGCGTCCTCGACGGCGCCGTACACCTGCTGCAGCAGGTGCTCCACGAGTTCCGCGTCCGTGACGTCCTCGACCTTCTCCACGACCCAGCCGCGCTGCCCGCGGATGCGTCCGCCGCGCACGTGGAACACCTGGACGGCGGCCTCGAGCTCGTCGCCCGCGAGCGCGAAGACGTCGGCGTCGGTCGCGTCGGGGAGCACGACGGCGTTCTTCTCCGTGGCCCGGCGCAGCGCCTGGATGTCGTCGCGCAGCCGGGCGGCCTGCTCGTACTCCATGGACGCGGCGGCCTCGTTCATCCGCGCGGTGAGGCGCCGCTCGAACCGCTGCGTGTCGCCGGCCATGAAGTCGCAGAAGTCCTGCGCCAGCTGCTTGTGGTCGTCGACGGTGATCCGACCGACGCAGGGCGCCGAGCACTTGTCGATGTAGCCCAGCAGGCACGGTCGGCCGGTCTGGTGGGCGCGGCGGTACACGCCGGCCGAGCAGGTGCGGATCGGGAAGACCCGCAGCAGGAGGTCGAGGGTCTCGCGGATCGCCCAGGCGTGGCCGTACGGCCCGAAGTACCGGGTCCCGGGGCGCTTGGCCCCGCGCATCACCTGGGCGCGCGGCACCTCCTCGGCCATGGTCACCGCGAGGTACGGGTACGACTTGTCGTCGCGGTACTTCACGTTGAACCGCGGGTCGTACTCCTTGATCCACGAGTACTCGAGCGCCAGGGCCTCGACCTCGGTGCCCACCACCGTCCACTCCACCGACGCCGCCGTGGTCACCATGCTCTGCGTGCGGTGGTGCAGGTGCGCGACGTCCTGGAAGTAGTTCGACAGCCGCGCCCGGAGGTTCTTCGCCTTGCCCACGTAGATCACGCGGCCGTGCGCGTCGCGGAACCGGTAGACGCCGGGCGACGTGGGGATCTCCCCCGGCTTCGGGCGGTAGGTCGCTGGGTCGGCCATGCCGTCAGCCTAGGTCAGGCCACCGACGCCCCCGGCGCCGCGGTGGGCGGACCGGGGGCCGGCGGCCGCTACTTCATCGTCCCCGCCGTGACGGACCCCTGGAGCTGGCGCTGGAAGATCAGGTAGGCGATGAGCACCGGCACGATCGTCACGACCACCGCCGCGAACATCGCGCCGAAGTCCACGGCGTACCCCGCCGACGACACGAACGCGGCCAGCCGCTGCGACAGCACGTAGTTCTGCTGCTCGGGGTTCAGCGCGATCGGCAGGATGAACTGGTTCCACAGGCCCAGGAAGTTGAAGATCGCCACCGACGCCATGCCGGGCCTCGCCATGGGCAGCATCACCTGGAAGAAGGTCCGCCAGTTGCCCGCCCCGTCGATCGCCGCGGCCTCGGCGATGTCGTCCGGGAGCCCGCGGAAGAACGCGTAGAGGAAGAACACCGTGAACGGCAGCGCGAACGCCACGTACACCACGATCAGCCCCGGCAACGTGCCGAGCAGGGCGGCGTTCTGGAGCACGAAGAACAGCGGGACGATCGCGAGGAAGACCGGGAACGTCAGGCCCGCCAGCATGAGGTAGTAGATGGCCCGCCGCCCGGGGAACTCGAACCGGGCGAGCACGTAGGCGCACATCGCCCCCAGGAGCATCACGAGCACCAGCGCGGACCCCACCACGATGATCGTGTTCACGAAGGCCCGGCCGATCTGGGCGTCGACCCACGCGTTCTCGTAGTTCGTGAACGACCAGTGCTCCGGCAACGAGAACGGCGACGCGAAGATCTCCGCGCTCGTCTTGAAGGAGCCGATGAGCACCCAGATCATCGGAGCGATGACGAGGATGCACCAGATCACGAGGACGGTGTGCGAGACCCCGGCGGCGAGGCGGTCGCCGCCCGCCGCGCGGGCGGTGCGGGTCCGTGGGACGGCGCGTGCCGCGCGCGGCACCGCCTCGGCGTGGGCGGTCATCCCCGGCCCCTCTCGCTACGACCGCCGGCGAGGCGGTTCACGGTGAACACCAGCGCGGCGAACACCAGGGTCACGATCGCCATCGCCACGCCCATCGCGCTGGCGTAGCCGAACTTCCCCTCCGTGAACGCCGTGCGGAACAGCTGCTGGGACATCACGAGCGTCGAGTTGTCGGGGCCGCCCTGCGGGTTGAGCGCCTGCACGTACACGAACAGGTCGAGCGCGATGATCCCCAGGTAGATGTAGGCGGTCTGCACGTTGTCCCGGATGAGCGGCAGCGTGATGGACCACGAGGTCCGCCACCGCCCGGCGCCGTCGATCCGCGCCGCCTCGTAGATCTCCGACGGGACGCCCTTGATCGCCGCGATGAAGAGCAGCATGTAGAAGCCGACGAAGCCCCACACGACCACGAACATCGTCACCGGCATCGCCGTGCCCACGTTCCCCAGCCACGCGAACGACTGGAACCGGTCGAGCCCCAGCCCCGTGAGGATGCCGTTGACCAGACCGTTGCTCGGGTCGAGGATGAGGCGCCACATGATGCCGACGGCGATCGCCGGGATCACGTACGGGAAGAGGGACACGACCCGGTAGAAGCCCGACCCTCGGACGCCCCGGATCTGTCCCCTCCCCGCTCCGCCCACCGTGATGAGGATCGCGAACGTCAGCGCGATGACGATGGTGATGAGCGGGATGAACAGTCCGAACATCACGCTGTTCCCGACGGCGTTGACGAACCGCGGGTCCTGCAGCAGCGTCGTGAAGTTCGCCAGGCCCACGACGTCGAACTCGGTCGTGAAGCCCGACCAGTTGGTGAGGGCGTAGAACGCGGCCTGGACGAACGGCCAGATCACGAAGACCAGGAAGAGCGCGAGCGGGAGCCCGAGGAAGACGACGAAGAAGCTCACGGTGTCGAACGACCACCCGCCCAGCCGCCCCCTGCGGGGCCCGCGCCCGGGCCCCGCAGGAGCTCCCTCGCCGGCGGGCAGGACCTGCCCGGCGCCGGGGATGGCGGTCATGACACCTCGATCTTGTCGATCGTGTCGTCGTTCGCGATGCGGTCCGTGATCGCCTGCAGCTCCTTGGTGAGGTCCGCCACCGACTTCTTGCCGTCGAGGAAGGAGTTCCAGATCGGGAGCTGCTCCTGGTTCATGCCGTAGGTGTTGACGAAGTTGAACGTGAAGATGTCGGTCCCGGCCGCGCTGAGCATCTCGGTCTGCGACACCAGTGCCGTCGACCCGAACCCGTCGGCGGGGACGATGTCCTTCACGATCGTCGGGGCCAGCTTCGTCTTGGAGAAGTTCGTCGCGGCCTCCTTCGAGAGCATGACCCGCAGCAGCTCCTTGCCGCCGGCGACGCTCTTGGCCTGCGACGGCACGATGAACGGCTCACCGGCGGTCGAGTGCAGCGCCGTCGCCGGCATCGCCGGGCTCGCGGTGACCGAGAAGCTCGGGACGCCCTTCATCTGGAAGTCGGACGCCGTCTGGTCCTTCATCTCGTTCTCGATCCAGGAGCCCGACGGGTAGAGCAGGGCCTCCTGCTTGTTGCTCCACTGCGCCTGGGCCGCGGTGAACTGCGTGCCCGACCCGCCGGGCTTGAAGTACCCGGCGTCGATGATCTCCTTCATGATCGTGAAGGTCGCCTGGAGCGAGTCGTTGGACCAGCAGTCCGGCTTGAGGTTCTCGAGCGCCAGCCGGACCTCGTCGCCGCCCTCCTTGATGGCCGACTCGATCGCGAGGGTCTGGTAGTACGTCGCGGCCTCGGTGCCCCACAGGAAGAGGTACTTGCCGGCCTTCTTCGCCTCCGCGCCGAGGGCCTTGGCCTCCTCCCACGTGGCGGGCGGCGTCCAGCCGTTCTTGTCGAAGAGGCTGCCCGAGTACCAGACGCCGTAGACGGTGAGCACGTAGTTGAGCGCCGCGAACTTGTCCCCGTAGGTGCCCGGGGCGAGGACGCCCTCGTACAGGGTGTCGCGGATGGTCGTGCCCTCGACGTTGGGCGCGTCGATGATGTCGGTGAGGTCCTCGAGCTGGTCGAGGATCGTGTTGAACCCGATCGACTGGGCGCCCGAGTTGTCCACCAGGTCGGGCGGGTTGCCGCCGACGAAACGCGGCTGCAGCTCCGTGGCGATCTGCGTCGAGGGCGAGACCTTGACGGTCGATCCGGCGTGCAGGCCGGCGAGGACCGTGCCGGCGAACTCGACGTAGTCGACGCCGTAGCCGCCGTCGAAGATCACCGCGTCGACCGTGGTGTTCTCGGCCATGCCGAACGGGTTCTTCGCGTCCATCTCGCCACCGGGGGCGGCGCTGGTGGCCTCCTCGCCTCCTCCCCCGCCCGTGGCGCACGCCGCGAGCGGGAGGCCGAACGGGACGGCGGCGGCCGTGTACATCACGGCACGGAGCACCGACCGACGGGAGGGCTGGGGGGTGATGTTGCTCTGGTCAGTGGTGAAGTTGCTGGTCATCGTCGTTGATGCCCTTCGTGTCAGGGTGCGTCGCGGGACGCCCCGTCAGCCGTGCTGCTCTGCCCCGCCCGGGGCCCTGCGCCGACCTCCTCGTCTCGCGCCACGGTGAGCCGTTGCGGCGGGTTCCGCACCGCTCACGGAAATAACTCCCATCCACCACGGGGATGGAGTGGAAAATATTCACGCACGGCCGCCACGTCAACAGCCGACACGACAGTGTGACCGGACTGGTATAGATCACCCGCTCGGGTGCGGGTGGCCCCTTACGAGGCGGGCGCCGCGAGCCGCACGGGCGCAGGCTCGACGAGGACCGCGAAGTTGACCGACCGCGCGATGAAGCACAGGGCGTGCGCGCGGTGGTGGAGCTCCGCCACCGCCTCGTCCGTCGCCTGCGGGCCCGCGTCGACGGTCACCCTCGGTCGCAGCGTGACGTCCGTGAACTGCCCCTCGCCCCGAGACTCCACCCGCATCGTGCCGGTCGTGTCGTCCACGTACTCGCGGACCACCAGGCCGTGCTCGGCGGCCAGGTGGAGGAACCACAGCATGTGGCACTGCGCGAGGCTCGCGACGAACAGCTCCTCCGGGTTGTGGCGCGCCGGGTCACCGCGGAACGCCGGGTCGGCGCTCCCGAGCAGCGGCGGCTTGCCCGAGACCAGGACCGTGTGGTCCCGGGAGTACGACGTGTAGGACGTCGTGCCCGGCCCGCCACCGGGGTCGGAGGCCCCGGCCTCGGCAGCATCGGGCCAGGCGACGGTCACGGCGTAGTTGTGGTGCGCTCCCATGGCCACACGCTAGGACGTCAGGCCGCGCTGCGCTTACCGGGACGCTTCGACGCGGTCTTCCCCTTCGTCGTCGCCTTCCCCGAACCCTTCGTCGTGCCCGTCGCCGAGCCCTTCGCCGAGCTCCGCGCCCGCGGCGCCGACGACGCCGAGGTCGCGGCGGCCGACCTCGCCCGGCCTGCAGGGGTCGCCGTCGGCACGGGCGGGTGCTCCTGGAGGATCGGCGCGAGGAACTGGCCCGTGTGGCTCGCCTCGACCTGCGCCACGTCCTCAGGCGTGCCCTCCGCCACCACCGTCCCGCCGCCGGAGCCGCCCTCCGGCCCCATGTCGACGATCCAGTCGGCGCTCTTGATGACGTCGAGGTTGTGCTCGATGACGAGGACGGTGTTGCCCTTCTCCACCAGCGACTGCAGCACGCCGAGCAGCTTGCGGATGTCCTCGAAGTGCAGGCCCGTGGTCGGCTCGTCGAGGACGTAGATCGTGCGGCCCGTGGAGCGCTTCTGCAGCTCGCTCGCGAGCTTGACCCGCTGCGCCTCGCCACCCGAGAGCGTCGGCGCCGGCTGCCCGAGGCGGACATAGCCGAGACCCACCTCGACCAGCGTGGTGAGGTAGCGCGAGATCGCGGGGAACGCGGCGAAGAACTCCGCGGCCTCCTCGATCGGCATGTCCAGCACGTCCGCGACCGTCTTGCCCTTGAAGTGCACCTCGAGGGTCTCGCGGTTGTACCGCGCCCCGTGGCACACCTCGCACGGCACGTAGACGTCGGGCAGGAAGTTCATCTCGATCTTCAGCGTGCCGTCGCCCGCGCACGCCTCGCAGCGGCCGCCCTTGACGTTGAAGGAGAAGCGACCCGGGCCGTAGCCCCGGACCTTCGCCTCCTCCGTCTCCGCAAAGATCTTGCGGATCCGGTCCCACACGCCCGTGTAGGTGGCCGGGTTGGACCGCGGCGTGCGCCCGATCGGCCCCTGGTCGACGTGCACCACCTTGTCGAGCTGGTCCACGCCCGTGACCCGGGTGTGCCGGCCCGCCACCTGGCGCGCGCCGTTGAGCTCGTTCGCGAGCACGGTGTGCAGGATCGAGTTGACCAGCGTCGACTTGCCGGACCCCGAGACGCCCGTGACCGCCGTGAGCACGCCGAGCGGGAACGACACGTCGATCCCCCGCAGGTTGTTCTCCCGGGCGCCGACGACCGTGACCTTCCGGCCGGGGTCGGTCGCGCGACGCTCCGCGGGCAGCGCGATGCTGCGCCGGCCGGAGAGGTAGGCGCCGGTCATCGAGCCCTCGGCCTCGAGGAGCCCGGCGTAGTCGCCCGAGTGCACGACGCGGCCGCCGTGCTCGCCCGCGCCCGGGCCGACGTCGACGATCCAGTCCGCCGCGCGGATGGTGTCCTCGTCGTGCTCGACGACGATCAGCGTGTTGCCGAGGTCTCGCAGGCGGGTCAGCGTCTCGATGAGGCGGCGGTTGTCGCGCTGGTGCAGCCCGATCGACGGCTCGTCGAGCACGTACAGCACGCCGACGAGGCCCGAGCCGATCTGGGTCGCGAGCCGGATGCGCTGGGCCTCGCCACCCGACAGGGTGCCCGCCGGACGCTCGAGCGACAGGTAGTGCAGGCCCACGTCGACGAGGAAGCCGAGCCGGGCGTGGATCTCCTTGAGGACCTCGGCCGCGATGGCGCGCTCGCGCTCGCCCAGCTCGAGCCCGTCGAGGAAGGTCTTGGCCTGGTCGATCGGCAGCCGGCACACGTCCCAGATCGACTTGCCGCCGACGGTGACCGCGAGGACCTCGGGCTTGAGCCGTGCCCCCGAGCACACGGGACACGGGACCTCCCGCATGTAGGCCTCGTACTTCTCCTTCGACCAGTCGGACTCGGTCTCCCGGTGCCGGCGCTCCAGGAAGGTCACCGCGCCCTCGAAGCCGGTGGAGTACTGCCGCTCGCGGCCCCAGCGGTTCTTGTACCGCACGTGCACCTGGTGGTTGCGGCCGAACAGGATCGCGTCACGGGCGCGCTGCGGCAGCGCGCGCCACGGCACGTCCATGGAGAAGCTCATCTCCTCCGCCAGCGCGGTGAGCACCCGCTCGAAGTACTCCGACGACGTCTGCGCCCACGGCACCACGGCACCGTCGCGCAGGGTCCTCTCCTCGTCCGGCACGACGAGGTCGGCGTCGACCTCGAGGCGGAAGCCGATGCCGGTGCACTCCGGGCACGCGCCGTACGGGGCGTTGAAGGAGAACGTGCGGGGCTCGATCTCGTCGAGCGCGAGCGGGTGGTCGTTGGGGCACGCCCGCTTCTCCGAGAACTTGCGCACCCGGTCGAGGTCGTCGATGTCGGCGTCGACGAGCTCGACCATGACCAGGCCGCCCGCGAGCCGCAGCGCGGTCTCCACCGAGTCGGTGAGCCGGCGCTGGACGCCGTCGCGTGACACGAGACGGTCGACGACGACCTCGATGTCGTGCTTGAGCTTCTTCTCGAGCGTGGGCGGGCTGGTCAGCTGCACCACCTCGCCGTCGACCCGCGCGCGGGCGAAGCCCTGCGTCTGCAGCTCGGCGAACAGGTCGGCGTACTCGCCCTTGCGCCCGCGCACGACGGGTGCGAGCACCTGGTACCGGGTGCCCTCCGGCAGCTCGAGGAGCTTGTCGACGATCTGCTGCGGCGTCTGCGAGCGGACCGGCTCGCCGCACACGGGGCAGTGCTGCGTCCCCGCGCGGGCGAAGAGCAGGCGCAGGTAGTCGTAGACCTCGGTGATCGTGCCGACCGTCGACCGCGGGTTGCGGTTGGTCGACTTCTGGTCGATCGACACCGCGGGCGACAGGCCCTCGATGAAGTCGACGTCGGGCTTGTCCATCTGACCGAGGAACTGGCGGGCGTACGCGGAGAGCGACTCCACGTAGCGGCGCTGCCCCTCGGCGAAGATCGTGTCGAACGCCAGGGAGGACTTCCCCGAGCCCGACAGCCCGGTGAAGACGATCAGCCCGTCGCGCGGGAGATCGAGCTCGATGTTGCGCAGATTGTGCTCGCGGGCGCCGGAGATGACGAGGCGGTTGCTCACCCGGGCATCCTACGTCGGCGCGCCGACATTCGTACAGGCGTTCTATACCTTTCGGGGTCTTTTCGCGTGCCTGACCGGTCACACCCGGTCTCCCGACCCGCTCCTGGACGTCCCGGGCTCGCGACCGCGCGGGGTGCTTGGATGCGGCCATGTCCGTCTACGCCGTCACGTACGTCTACGTCACCGACCCCGACCGCCTCGCGGAGGTCCGTCCGGAGCACCGGGAGTTCCTCCGCGGCCTGCACGAGAGCGGCACGCTGCGCGTGTCCGGCCCGCTGCCCGCGACGCCGGACGGCGAGCCCGGCGGCGCGCTCCTGGTCGTCGAGGCCGACGACGCGACCGGCGCGCTCGAGCTGCTCGCGGCCGACCCCATGCGGCGCGAGGGTCTGGTGGCGCACCGCGCGGCGCGGGAGTTCGTGCCCGTGATCGGCGGCTTCGCCGCCTGACGCCGGACGCGCGCGGGCCCCGGACGGCGTGCCGTCCGGGGCCCGTGCGCTCGTGTCGTCAGCGGCCCGAGGACTCCGGCCCGGAGGACGCGGGAGCGGTGCCGGGCTCCGACGCCACGTCCTGCGCCTCCGGTGCCGGCGTCGTCGACGACGCCGCACCCGCGGCGTCGGCCGCGCCCGCCGGCGCCGCGTCCTTCGCGGCGACCGCGGCGGTCCGCCGCGTCTTCGCCAGGCTCGCGACCGTCGCGATCGCGATCGAGCCGAGGATCACGGCGAGGGACAGCCAGATCGGGATCTCGGGTGCCCAGGCGACGTGCTCGCCCCCGTTGATGAACGGGAGCGTGTTGGTGTGCAGCGCCTCGAGGATGAGCTTGACGCCGATGAACCCGAGGATGACCGCCAGGGCGATCGGCAGGTACACCAGCCGCTCGAGCAGGCCGCCGAGCAGGAAGTAGAGCTGCCGCAGGCCCATGAGGGCGAAGATGTTCGCGGTGAAGACGATGAACGGATCCTTCGTCAGCCCGAAGATCGCGGGGATCGAGTCGAGCGCGAACAGCAGGTCCGTCGAGCCGATCGCGACGAACACCACGAGCATCGGGGTGAACAGCTTCTTGCCGTCGACCACCGTGCGCACCTTCGCGCCGTCGTACTCCTGGCTCACCGGCAGCACGCGGCGGAGCAGGCGGATCGCCACGTTCTCCTTGAACTCCTCCTCGTCGTCGCCTCCCGCCACGAGCTTGACCGCCGTGTAGATGAGGAACGCGCCGAAGAGGTAGAACACCCACACGAACTGCTCGAGGATCGCCGCCCCCGCGAGGATGAACGCCCCGCGCAGCACCAGCGCGATGATGATGCCGACCATCAGCACCATCTGCTGGTGCCGCTTCGGCACCGCGAACCGCGACATGATGATGACGAAGACGAACAGGTTGTCCACGCTCAGGGAGTACTCCGTGAGCCACCCGGCGTAGAACTCCCCGGCGGGGGCGGTGCCGCCCACCGCCAGCACGATCAGCCCGAACACCAGCGCCAGCGCCACGTAGAAGCCGACCCACAGGCCGCTCTCCTTCATGCTCGGCACGTGCGGGCGCCTGCCGACGATGGCGAGGTCGACGGCGAGCAGGAGGATCAGCGCCGCGAGCGACGCCCACTCGAACCAGACCGGCAGCTCGTGGATCATGCGTCTCCTTCGGAGGTGGGTGTCGGCGCGGCGACGGCACGGGCCCGACGGTCACGCCGGTCGCGCGCCAGGGAGGCGATCGTCGTGACGGCGAGCACCACCACGATGAAGCTGAGGGACAGCGTCGTCGAGATCTCGGGGATCGCCTCGACGTGGTTCCCGCCGTTGATGAACGGCAGCTCGTTGGTGTGCAGGGCGTGGATCACCAGCTTGACACCGATGAAGCCGAGGATCGCCGCGAGGCCGTAGTTGAGGTAGACGAGGCGGTCCAGGAGACCGTCCACGAGGAAGTAGAGCTGCCGCAGCCCGAGGAGGGAGAACGCGTTGGCCGCGAAGACGAGGTACGTCTCCTGCGTGAGACCGAAGATGGCGGGGATCGAGTCGACGGCGAACAGCAGGTCCGCGCTGCCGATCGCGACCATGACGATGAGCATCGGCGTGATGAACCGCTTGCCGTCGATCTTCGCGGTCATCTTGTCGCCGACGTACGTGTCCGTCGTCGGGAAGAGGCGGCGGGTCAGCCGCAGGACGCCGTTCTCGTTCCACTCCTCGTCGTGCCCCGTGCCCGAGCGGGCCTGGGCGATCGCGGTCCAGATGAGGAACGCGCCGAAGATGTAGAAGACCCAGGCGAAGTTCGCGATGATCGCGGCGCCGGCGATGATGAACACCGTGCGCAGCACCAGCGCGATCGTGATGCCGATGAGGAGCACGCGCTGCTGGTACTCGCGGGGCACCCGGAAGCTCGTCATGATCAGGACGAAGACGAACAGGTTGTCGACGCTGAGCGACTTCTCCGTGATGTACCCGGCGAAGTACTCCCCGCCGTACGTCCCGCCCCACACGACCCAGACGATCACGCCGAACACGACCGCGACCGCGACGTAGGCCAGGGACCACGTGGCCGACTCGCGCAGCGTGGGGGCGTGCGGGGTGCGCACGTGGCCGACGTAGTCGACCGCGAGCATCGCGAGGATCACGCCGACGGTGACGATCCAGACCCAGACGGGCACATCCATGAAAACTCCTCCGGTACGTAGCACTGAGCACCGGAGGTCTTCCCCACCCGGAGCGGCTGCGAGCCTGGCGTCCGGGCCGACGAGGCCGGTCCGGCATCCGTGCCGGACGTGATGACGACCTCACCGTGGGCGGGGTACTCCCCTCCAACCCGCACACCCTACATGAGACCCCGGACCCGCCATCCGCGCATGTCACGACGGGATCTCCCGCCCCGCTCAGGCCGTCGCGGCCTGCATCTGCCGCAGCTCCTTCTTCAGCCCGCCGATCTCGTCGCGGAGGCGGGCCGCGACCTCGAACTGCAGCTCCGCGGCGGCGGCGTGCATCTGGTCGCTGAGCTCCTGGATGAGCTCCGCGAGCTCGCCCGCAGCGGCCCCGGCGAGCCGGTTGCCGGTGGTGGCGCCCTCCTTCGGCGAGCCCGGCACGGGCGCGCGCCCCTTGCCCTGCGCGGACGCGGGGTCCTTGCGGTACCCGCCGGACAGCAGCTCCTGCGTGTCGATGTCCTCGCGGGCGAGCATGTCGGTGACGTCCGCGATCCTCTTGCGCAGCGGCTGCGGGTCGATCCCGTGCTCCTCGTTGTACGCCACCTGCTTCGCGCGACGGCGGTCCGTCTCGTCGAGGGCGTACCGCATGGCCGGCGTGATCTTGTCCGCGTACATGTGCACCTGGCCGGTGACGTTGCGCGCCGCGCGCCCGATCGTCTGGATGAGCGACCGCTCGGAGCGCAGGAAGCCCTCCTTGTCGGCGTCGAGGATCGCCACCAGGGACACCTCCGGCAGGTCCAGGCCCTCGCGCAGGAGGTTGATGCCGACCAGCACGTCGTACTCCCCCAGCCGCAGCTCGCGCAGCAGCTCGACGCGGCGCAGCGTGTCGACCTCGGAGTGCAGGTATCGCACCCGCACGTCCTTCTCGAGGAAGTAGTCGGTGAGGTCCTCGGCCATCTTCTTGGTGAGGGTCGTCACGAGCACCCGCTCGTCCTTCTCGACGCGCTCGCGGATCTCGTGCAGCAGGTCGTCGATCTGGCCGGTGGTCGGCTTGACGACCACCTGCGGGTCCACCAGACCGGTGGGCCGGATGACCTGCTCCACCACGCCGTCGGACATGGAGAGCTCGTAGTCGCCCGGGGTCGCGGACAGGTAGACCGTCTGCCCGATCCGCTCGACGAACTCCTCCCAGCGCAGCGGCCGGTTGTCCATCGCGCTCGGCAGGCGGAACCCGTGCTCCACGAGCGACCGCTTGCGGGACATGTCCCCCTCGAACATCGCGCCGATCTGGGGCACGGTCTGGTGCGACTCGTCGATGACGAGCAGGAAGTCCTCGGGGAAGTAGTCGAGCAGGGTGTTCGGCGGCGACCCCTGCTCGCGGCCGTCGATGTGCCGCGAGTAGTTCTCGATGCCGCTGCACGTGCCGATCTGGCGCATCATCTCGATGTCGTACGTGGTGCGCATCCGCAGCCGCTGCGCCTCCAGCAGCTTGTTCTGCCGCTCGAGGTCCGCCAGCCGTTCCGCGAGCTCGGCCTCGATGCCGCCGATCGCCCGCTCCATCCGCTCCGGGCCCGCGACGTAGTGCGTGGCCGGGAAGAGGTAGACGCTCTGCTCGTTGCGGAGGACCTCGCCCGTGAGCGGGTGCAGCGTCTGGATCGACTCGATCTCGTCGCCGAACATCTCGATGCGGACGGCGAGCTCCTCGTACACGGGGATGATCTCCACCGTGTCGCCGCGCACGCGGAACGTGCCGCGCGTGAACGCCATGTCGTTGCGCGTGTACTGCATCTGCACGAAGCGGCGGAGCATGTCGTCGCGGTCGACCACGTCCCCGACGTCGAGCCGCACCATCCGGTCCACGTACTCCTGCGGGGTACCCAGGCCGTAGATGCAGGACACCGACGCCACGACCACGACGTCGCGCCGGGTCAGCAGCGACGACGTCGCCGAGTGCCGCAGCCGCTCCACCTCGTCGTTGATCGACGAGTCCTTCTCGATGTAGGTGTCCGTCTGCGCGATGTACGCCTCGGGCTGGTAGTAGTCGTAGTACGAGACGAAGTACTCGACGGCGTTGTTCGGCAGCAGCTCGCGGAACTCCGTGGCCAGCTGCGCGGCGAGCGTCTTGTTGGGTGCCATGACGAGGGTGGGCCGCTGCAGCTTCTCGATGAGCCACGCGGTCGTCGCGCTCTTGCCGGTGCCGGTCGCGCCGAGCAGGACGACGTCCTTCTCCCCCGCCTGCACGCGGGACGTGAGGTCTGCGATGGCGGTGGGCTGGTCTCCCGAGGGCTCGTAGTCGGACACCACCTCGAAGGGGGCCACCGCACGCTGCAGGTCGGTCACGGGTCGCATGGCACCACCGTACGGCGCGCCTCCGACACCCACCGGTGAGCCCGCCGGTGCGACGGCCGAGGGCGCGCCGCCGCGGCGTCAGGCCTCGGACGCGGCGGCGGACTCCTCGTCCACCTCCGCGCGCAGACGCTGCCAGAGCGTGTCGACCTGCGCGCGCAGCCCGTCCTCCGTGCCCGTGCCGTCCAGCACGACGTCCGCGACGGCGGACCGCTCGTCGTCCGTCGCCTGCGCGCCGACGCGCGCCCGCGCGGCCGCGTCGTCGAGGCCGCGCCCGCCCACGAGCCGCGCGACCCGCTGGTCCGCCGGGGCGTGCACGACCACCAGCAGGTGGAAGTGGTCCGCCTGGCCCGTCTCGACGAGCAGGGGGATGTCGTGGACCACGACGGCCCGGTCGTCCGCCGCGCCGGCGAGCGCCTCGCGCTCGGCCGCGAGACGGCGGATCTCCGGGTGCAGGATGCCCTCGAGGCGCGCCCGTGCCGCCGCGTCGTCGAAGACGAGCCGCCCGAGCGCGGGCCGGTCGAGGGAGCCGTCCGCCGCGAGGACGCCGTCGCCGAAGGCGGCGACGACCTCCTCGAGCCCGACCGTCCCGGGCTCCACCACCTCCCGGGCGAGGACGTCATGATCGATCACGACGGCGCCCAGCTCGGCGAGGCGGCGCGTGACGACGGACTTCCCTGCGGCGATGCCGCCCGTGAGGCCGATGCGAAGCATGGGCCCATCCTGCCCCCGGCGTAGGCTTCCCGCCATGAGCGCCCAGCGGCACCGGGCCGGGGCGGGGCGGGCCGGGAGGTGCCATGGCGGGCGGACCCATGATGCGGTCGTACCTGAACGACGCGACGGTGAAGCACCGCCGGCTCGCGGGCCCGACGCTCCGACGCATCCTCGGCTTCGCCCGCCCGTACCGGGCGCAGCTCGCGGCGTTCGTCGGGCTGCTGGTGCTCAGCGCGGCCGCCGGCGCCGTCACACCGCTGCTGTTCCGCCGTCTCATCGACGACGGCATCGCGACCGGCGACCGCGGGCTCGTGCTCGCCATGGCCGCCGCCGCGGCGTCGATCGCGATCGTCACGGCCGCGCTCGCGGTGGCGGAGCGCTGGTTGTCGTCGCGCGTGGGCGAGGGCCTGATCCTGGACCTGCGGTCCGCCGTCTTCGACCACGTCCAGACGATGCCCCTCGCGTTCTTCGCCCGCGCGCGCACCGGCGCGCTCGTGCAGCGGCTCAACGGCGACGTGCTCGGCGCGCAGCAGGCCTTCACCTCGACGCTGCAGACCGTCGTCTCCAACGGGCTGACGATCGCGTTCACCCTCGCCGCGATGCTCGCCATGTCGTGGCGGCTCACCCTGGTGTCCCTGGTGCTCGTCCCCGCATTCGTGCTGCCCGCCCGCTTGTTCGGGCGCCGCCTCGCCGGGCTGGCGCGCACCGGGTACGACCTCAACGCGGACGCCGGGCAGATGATGAACGAACGGTTCAACGTCGCCGGCGCCCACCTGGTCAAGGTGTTCGGCGACCCGGAGGCGGAGAGCGCGCGGTACGCGGCCCAGGTGCGCCGGCTGCGCGACCTCGGTGTCCGCACGGCGCTGCTCGGCACGTGGTTCCGCGTCGGCCTGACGACGCTCGCGTCCCTGGCCATCGCCGTCGTCTACGGCCTGGGCGGGCTGCAGGCGATCGCGGGCGAGCTCACCGTCGGCACCGTCGTCGCGCTCACCGCCTACCTCGGTCGCCTCTACGGGCCGCTCACCGCGATGTCGAACGTGCAGGTCGACGTGATGACCGCCCTGGTCAGCTTCGAGCGGGTGCTCGAGGTGCTCGACCTCGAGCCGGCGCTCGCCGAGAAGCCCGGCGCCGCCGACCTGCGCGCGGCGGTGGCCTCCCGGGGTGCCTCCGTCGAGCTGGACCGCGTGACCTTCCGGTACCCGCGGGCCGACGAGGTCTCGCTCGCGTCCCTCGAGTCGGTCGCGACCCTGCGCTCCGACCCCACCGGGGACACGCTGCGCGACGTGTCGTTCTCCGTGCCCGCCGGCGCGATGGTCGCACTGGTAGGGCCCTCCGGGGCCGGCAAGACGACCGTCTCCCAGCTCGTCTCGCGCCTGTACGACCCCACCTCCGGAACGGTCCGAATCGCCGGAGCGGACCTCCGCGACGTCACCGCCGCGTCGCTGCGCGGCACTGTCGGCGTCGTCGCCCAGGAGGCGCACCTCTTCCACGACACCGTGGCCGCGAACCTCCGCTTCGCGCGGCCCGACGCGACCGACGAGGACCTCGAGCGGGCGCTGCGGCAGGCCCGCATCTGGGACCTGGTGGCCCGGCTGCCCGAGGGCGTCGACACCGTGGTCGGCGACCGCGGCTATCGCCTCTCCGGCGGGGAGCGGCAGCGGCTGGCCATCGCGCGCCTGCTGCTCAAGGCGCCCGACGTCGTCGTGCTCGACGAGGCGACCGCCCACCTGGACTCGGAGTCCGAGGCCGCCGTCCAGGCGGCGCTCGACCAGGCGCTGTCGGGCCGCACGTCCCTCGTCATCGCGCACCGGCTGTCGACCGTCCGGGCGGCGGACAGGATCGTCGTCCTCGCCGAGGGCCGCGTGGTGGAGACCGGCACGCACGCCGAGCTGCTCGCCGCGGGCGGCCTCTACGCCGAGCTCTACGCGACGCAGTTCGCGGACGCCGGCGCGACGCCCGCCGAGTAGGCGCGCACCCTCCGGCCACGCACGACGGCGGCCCGCCACCCCGAGGGGTGACGGGCCGCCGTGGGCTACCGGTAGGTCGCGGACGACCCGGTGTCAGTCGCCGATCAGTTGCCCGTGAGCTTCTCGCGGAGCGCGGCGAGCGCCTCGTCCGAGGCGAGCGTGCCCGCGGCCTCCTGCGCCGGCGGGGCCGACGAGTAGGACGAGGACGAGCTGCTCGAGCTGCCGCTGGGGACAGCGTCGTTGACGGCCGCGTCGGCGTCCGCCGCGATGGCCGCACGGACCTGCTCGCGGTGCGACTCCCAGCGGGCGTGCGCCTTGGCGTACTCCGCCTCCCAGGCCTCGCGCTGCGTCTCGAAGCCCTCGAGCCACTCGTTGGTCTCCGGGTCGAAGCCCTCGGGGTACTTGTACTCGCCGTTCTCGTCGTACTCGGCAGCCATGCCGTAGAGCGCGGGGTCGAAGTCCTCGGACTCCGGGTCCATGCCCTCGTTGGCCTGCTTGAGCGACAGCGAGATGCGGCGACGCTCGAGGTCGATGTCGATGACCTTGACGAACACCTCGGCACCGACGCTGACGACCTGCTCGGGCAGCTCGACGTGGCGGACGGCCAGCTCGGAGATGTGCACCAGGCCCTCGATGCCGTCCTCGACGCGGACGAACGCACCGAACGGCACGAGCTTCGTGACCTTGCCGGGCACGACCTGGCCGATGGCGTGCGTGCGGGCGAAGGTCTGCCACGGGTCCTCCTGCGTCGCCTTCAGCGACAGGGAGACGCGCTCGCGGTCGTGGTCGACGTCGAGCACCTCGACGGTGACCTCCTGGCCCACCTCGACGACCTCGGACGGGTGGTCGATGTGCTTCCAGGACAGCTCGGAGACGTGCACCAGGCCGTCGACGCCGCCCAGGTCCACGAACGCACCGAAGTTGACGATCGAGGAGACGACACCGGGGCGCACCTGGCCCTTCTGCAGCGTCTGCAGGAAGGTGGAGCGGACCTCGGACTGCGTCTGCTCGAGCCAGGCACGGCGCGACAGGACCACGTTGTTGCGGTTCTTGTCGAGCTCGATGATCTTGGCCTCGATCTCCTTGCCGACGTACGGCGCGAGGTCGCGGACGCGACGCATCTCCACGAGGGAGGCGGGGAGGAAGCCACGAAGACCGATGTCGAGGATGAGGCCGCCCTTGACGACCTCGATGACGGTGCCGGTGACGACGCCGTCCTCCTCCTTGATCTTCTCGATCGTGCCCCAGGCGCGCTCGTACTGGGCGCGCTTCTTGGACAGGATCAGGCGACCCTCCTTGTCCTCCTTCTGGAGGACGAGAGCCTCGACGGCGTCGCCCACGGCGACGACCTCGCCCGGGTCCACGTCGTGCTTGATGGAGAGCTCCCGGGACGGGATCACGCCCTCCGTCTTGTAACCGATGTCAAGAAGGACCTCGTCGCGGTCGACCTTGACGATCGTGCCTTCCACGATGTCACCATCGTTGAAGTACTTGATGGTGGCGTCGACGGCGGCAAGGAAGTCCTCTTCGGTGCCGATGTCGTTGACGGCAACCTGCGGGGCGGACTTCGTGGTGGAGATGGTCATTGAGTAGATGCTCCGATGCGGACAGGACGTAGTGCGGACAGGGTCTGTGGCGCGAGCACCCGGGCATCGACGCGGGGACCGGTCCGCACGACGGCGGTCCGAACCCCGAGACGTCCTCAGGCGCACTGCACCGCCGACAATCTTATCGATCGTGCGGCGAGGGGTCAACGCGGCCCCCGTGCCACGATGGCCGGGTGAGCCACCATCCTCCCGCGCCCCGTCCCGTCACGCACGCGGGGTACGACGACGTCCCCGACGAGGCGGGGAACGCGGCCGCGCGGGGGTGGTGGGACGAGAACGCCGACGAGTACCTCGCCGAGCACGGCCCGTTCCTCGGCGACGCGGGCTTCCGCTGGGGCCCGGAGGGGCTCACCGAGGCGGAGGCCGGCCTGCTCGGCGACGTCGACGGCGCGCGGGTCGTCGAGATCGGCGCCGGGGCGGCGCACTGCTCGCGCTGGCTGGTCGGCCGCGGGGCCCGGGTCGTGGCCACCGACGTCTCGGCGCGGATGCTGGCCGGCGCGGCACGGCTCAACGACGCCACGGCCACGCCGGTGCCGCTGGTGCAGGCCGACGCCCGGTCCCTCCCCTTCGCCTCCGGGTCCGTGGACGTCGTGTTCACCTCGTACGGAGCCATCCCGTTCGTCGCGGACGCGGAGCGCGTGCACGCCGAGGCGGCCCGCGTGCTGCGGCCGGGCGGCCGGTGGGTGTTCTCCGTGACGCACCCCGTGCGCTGGGCGTTCCCCGACGACCCCACCACCCGGGGCCTCACCGTGCACCGCTCCTACTTCGACCGCCGTCCGTACGTCGAGACCGACGACCTGGGCGACGTGCGCTACGCCGAGTACCACCGCACGGTCGGCGACCACGTGCGCGACGTCGCCGCCGCCGGCCTCCGCCTGCGCGACGTGGTCGAGCCCGAGTGGCCGGAGTGGAACACCGCCACCTGGGGCGGGTGGAGCCCCGAGCGCGGCGCCGTGCTGCCCGGCACCGCGGTCTTCGTCACGACCAAGGACTGACCCGAGGGGCCCGACCGGTCGTCGGCGGTGACGAAGACGGACGCGGCCCAGGTGCCGTCATGGTCGCGGGACCGAGATCCATCGCCGTCCTCCCCGTCAGTGCCCGGCGTCGTGCCAGGTCGCCCCCGCGCCGACGGAGACGTCCAGCGGCACGTCCAGCTCCACCGCGGAACCCATCTGCGAGCGCAGCACGTCCTCCGCCGCCTCGCGCTCCCCCGGCGCCACCTCGACCACCAGCTCGTCGTGCACCTGGAGCAGCAGCCGCGACGCGAGGCCCCGCTCGTCCAGCTCGCGCTGCACGCCGAGCATCGCGACCTTGATGATGTCGGCGGCGCTGCCCTGGATCGGGGCGTTGAGCGCCATGCGCTCGGCCATCTGCCGCCGCTGCCGGTTGTCACTCGTGAGGTCGGGCAGGTAGCGCCGGCGCCCCAGGATCGTCGCGGTGTACCCCGTGGCGCGGGCCTCCTCGACCACCCCCGTGAGGTAGTCGCGCACCCCGCCGAAGCGGGTGAAGTAGTCGTCCATCAGCGACTGCGCCTCGCCGGTCGGGATCGTGAGCTGCTGCGACAGCCCGAAGGCGCTCAGCCCGTACGCGAGCCCGTAGCTCATCGCCTTGATCTTCGAGCGCATCTCGGCCGTGACGTCCTCGGGCGCCACCTCGAACACCCGGGACCCCACGTACCGGTGCAGGTCCTCGCCGGACCGGAAGGCCTCGATCAGCCCCTCGTCGCCGGACAGGTGCGCCATGATCCGCATCTCGATCTGGCTGTAGTCCGCGGTGAGCAGCGTCTCGTAGCCCTCGCCGACCCGGAACGCGCGGCGGATGCGGCGGC
Organism: Isoptericola sp. NPDC019571; assembly: GCF_044389385.1. NCBI lineage: Bacteria > Bacillati > Actinomycetota > Actinomycetes > Micrococcales > Promicromonosporaceae > Isoptericola > Isoptericola sp. NPDC019571. The sequence continues at coordinate 196,571 of NZ_JBIRXZ010000007.1, read as the reverse complement.
CTTCCTCGGTGCGGATCGGGATGTTCTGCAAGTTCGGGTCCGTGGAGCTCAGCCGGCCCGTGGCCGCGATCGTCTGCTGGAACGTCGTATGGATCCGCCCGTCGGGCGCCACCGACTTGAGCAGGCCCTCGACCGTGGAGCGCAGCCGGGTCGCGTCACGGTGCGCCAGCAGGTGCTCCAGGAACGGGTGCTCCGTCTTGACGTACAGGTCCTGCAGGGACGCGGCGTCGGTGGTGTAGCCCGTCTTGATCTTCTTGGTCTTGGGCATGCCGAGCTGGTCGAACAGCACCTCCTGCAGCTGCTTCGGGCTGCCGAGGTTCACCTGCCGGCCGATCACGTCGTACGCGTCGGCCGCGGCGTCCGCCACCATCGACGCGAACTGCTTCTCGAGCTCCGTGAGGTACTCGACGTCCGCCGCTATGCCCGTGGCCTCCATCCGTCCCAGCACGGCCGTGAGCGGCAGCTCCAGGTCCGTGAGCAGCCCCGCGGCGCCGCGGTCCCCGAGCTGCCCGGACAGCGCCTGCGCCAGGTCGACCACCGCCGCCGCCCGCACGGCCGCCTGCCGCGCCCGCGGGTCCTCGTCGCCGCCGTCGAGCGCGAGGTCGAGGGCGCCCTGCCCGGCTGCGTCGGGCGCCTCCCCCGCGGACAGCTCCCGCCCGAGCAGGCGCACCGTGAGGTCGGCGAGGTCGTAGCCGCGCTGGTCGGGGTAGCAGAGGTAGGCCGCGAGCTCGGTGTCGAACGAGACGCCCCGCAGGTCGAGACCGCGCCCGGCCAGCTCGTGCCCGGCGGTCTTGGCGCCGTGCACGACCTTCGGCGCCGCCGGGTCGGCGAGCCACGTCGCGAGCGCGCGCTCGTCCTCGGGCGTCACGTCGGCCAGCTCGACGACCGTCGCGGTGGTCTCCCCGTCGTGGTCGTCGGCGAGCGCGACGTCCCACGCGTCCCCGGCCCCCGGCGTCGGCGTCCCCGTGACCTCGAGCCCGAGGGGGCGGCCGGAGCGCGCGGCCAGCCAGCCGCCCAGCCCGCCGGGCTCGAGCGCAGCGAGCGCGACCTGCACGCCCTCCGCCTCGACCGCCTCGGCCGGCTCCGCGGACGGGTCCGCCGCGAGCAGGCGGTCGCGCAGCGCGCCGAACTGCAGGGTGTCGGACACCCGGTGCACGGCCTCCCGGTCGAAACCGGCGAGCCCCAGCTGGTCCACCGACAGGGGGAGCTCGACGTCGTCCAGCAGCCGGTTCAGCTCACGGTTCAGGCGTACCTGCTCGACCGCCTCCCGCAGGTTGCCCGCGGCCTTGCCCTTCAGCTCGTCGACGTGCTCGAGCAGCGGCTCGAGGCCGCCGTAGGTCGTGACCCACTTGGCCGCGGTCTTGGGGCCGACGCCGGGCACCCCGGGCAGGTTGTCGCTGGACTCCCCCACGAGGGCCGCGAGGTCGGGGTACTGCTGCGGGGGCACGCCGTACTTCTCGGCGACAGCCTCCGGGGTCATGCGCGCCAGGTCGGACACGCCGCGCTTCGGGTACAGCACGGTGACGTCCTCGGTGACGAGCTGCAACGAGTCCCGGTCGCCGGAGCAGACGAGGACGTCGAAGCCCGCCTCGCGGCCCTCGCGGGCGAGCGTGGCGAGGATGTCGTCGGCCTCGATGCCCTCCCGCTGCAGCGCGGGGACGCGCAGCGCCTCGAGGACCTCCTTGATGAGCGGCACCTGCCCGCGGAAGACCTCGGGGGTCGCGTCACGGTTGCCCTTGTACTCGGGGAACCGCTCGGTGCGGAACGTCACGCGACCGGCGTCGAACGCGACGGCGGCGTGCGTCGGCTGCTCGTCGCGCAGCAGGTTCGTCAGCATCGAGGTGAAGCCGTAGACGGCGTTCGTCACCTGGCCGCTGGACGTCACCAGCGTGTCCGGCAGCGCGAAGAACGCTCGGTACGCCATGGAGTGGCCGTCGATCAGCAGGAGGCGTGGGCGGGTCCCGGTTCGCGCGGAGGTCGTCACGGGTGCCAACCTATCGCCCATGTCTGACACCACCGCCGACGCGCCCCGCTTCCCTCGCACCCTCGAGGAGTGGAGCGCCGCCGCGCGGGGCACGCTCATCGAACGCCTCGGGATCCGGCTCACGGAGGTGGCCGCCGAGCGCACCGCCGGCACCATGCCGGTGGCCGGGAACACCCAGCCGGCAGGGTTGCTGCACGGCGGCGCGACGGCGTCGCTCGCGGAGACGCTCGCCTCCGTCGCCGCGCAGCAGCACGCGGGACCGGCACGCGCCGCGGTCGGCCTGGAGCTCAACGCGACCCACCACCGCGGTACGCGGTCCGGGAGCGTGCACGGGGTGGCCACGGCCCTGCACCTGGGGCGGTCGACCGCCGCCTACGAGATCGTCGTCACCGACGACGACGGCCGGCGCGTCTGCACCGCGCGGCTCACCTGCATGATCCTCGACGCCCGCTGAGAGCGGGCGGGCACCGCGCGGGCCGCGGAGCCCGACGGACCGGTCAGGAGGGGACGGACTCGCTCGCCGGGTCGTGCCGCGTCGCGACACCCAGGGAGGTCACGCCGTCCGGGCCCTCCACGCCCTCGCCGCGGTCGGCGGCACGCTCGGCGGCCGCGCGCAGCGCGGCGTCCCGCTCGGCCTGGAAGGCGCGCAGGTCGACCGGGCCGGTGGGCAGCCCCGCGGCCCGCGCCCGGCGACGGCGGGCGACGAGATCCTCGATCGCCGCGCGGGTCGCGTCGCGGCGCCCCGCCCGGGCCGCCGTCCGCGTCCCGCGGGGGTTCTCCTGGACCAGCCGGCGCTGCAGCGTCGCCGTGGCGACCACGCGGTGCCCCGACGTGGGGGCGAAGCCCAGCCGGGCGAGGAAGCGGTGCATGCCGCGGGCGCCCGGGGCGGGCGCGCAGTAGACGTTCTCGGCGCCCCGCTCCCCCGCCACGGCGGCCGCGGCCGCGAGGAGCGCGTGCCCGACGCCGCGGCGGCGGGCGGACGGGCTGACGAAGACGGCGTCGACGTACAGGCTCGTGGTCGTCGCGAACAGCAGCGGGTCGATGACGCGCAGCACGGCGAACCCGCAGATCTCGCCCTCGTGGCTCGCGACGAGCACCTGCCCGCCCGCACCCAGCAGCACGCTCAGGTGCTCCAGGAGGCGAGAGGCGTCCGAGGGGGTCCCCTGCGCGGCCGACGGCGACTCCTCGACGGCGCGCTCCGCAAGGCGCGCGACGTCGACCATGTCGTCCTGCTCGACCGGCCGGACCTCGACCGCTGCACGCATCGGCACCTCCTCGACGAATGACCGTCCCGTCCCGGGGCGCGGTGGGAGCCTTCCCACCCCGACTCCGATGGCCACCCCGGCAGCCCCGGGGTCACGGTCGTTGAAGCATGAATATCACAGATTGGTCACGACACCCAGGCGACGATAGCGACCCCGTCGCCCTCGCACAATGGGCAGTGGCCCGGTCCCAGGACTCCTCCTGCGACCGGGCCACCGTGGTGCGGATCAGGCTCCGCCGACCTGCTCGATGACGGCGTCCGCGACCTCGCGCATCGTGAGGCGGCGGTCCATCGACGTCTTCTGGATCCAGCGGAAGGACTCCGGCTCGCTCAGACCCATCTTGGTCATGAGGAGGCCCTTCGCGCGGTCCACGCGCTTGCGGGTCTCGAACCGCTCGGTGAGGTCGGCGACCTCCGCCTCGAGCGCCCCGATCTGCTGGTAGCGGGAGATCGCGATCTCCACCGCCGGGAGCAGGTCCGCCGGCGTGAAGGGCTTGACGACGTAGGCCATCGCGCCGGCGTCGCGCGCCCGCTCGACGAGCTCGGTCTGGGAGAACGCGGTGAGCAGGACGACCGGGGCGGCGTGCGCCTTGCCGATCCGCTCGGCCGCCGAGATGCCGTCCAGCTCGGGCATCTTGACGTCCATCACGACGACGTCGGGCTTGAGCTCGGTGGCGAGCCGCACCGCGGTCTCGCCGTCGCCCGCCTCGCCGACGACGTCGAAGCCCGCCTCGCGGAGCGTCTCGACGACGTCCATCCGGATGAGCGCCTCGTCCTCGACGACGACCGCGCGACGCGCGGGTCGCTCCGGCGTCCTCGGGGCCTCGGGCTCCTGGTCGATCAGGGGCGGCAGGTCGAGCGGCACCGTCGCCTCGGGCTTCGCGTCGTGGGGCTTCTCGTCGGTCACCCGTCCATCCTAGTGGTCGCGCGGGGGCGCCGCGTCCCGTGCCGGGTGTGACGAGTGCGACGGCTCGGCCCGCCGACCGGCCGTCGGACGGTTCGGTCGCCGCCCCGCGCGCGTGGTTGGATGGGCCGCGCGCCCCGGTAGCCCAACCGGCAGAGGCAATCGGCTCAAACCCGATCCAGTGTGGGTTCGAATCCCACCCGGGGCACCTCCGCGTCCGCACGACGCCCCCACGACACCCCCTCGACCCGGACCCGGCGCGAGCCCTTGCCGCCGTCCCGCCGTGTCGGTAACTTTCAGGATCAAGCCCTTTCGGGGCAACCCTTGACCGCTCCGCACGTGTCCGGCGTCGCCGCTCCCCCGCAACGAGGCGAGGGCCCGGCGACCCCATCGCGACGGCGACGACGCCGGCGCCACCTGGCAGGACGACCGGCCACGGCCACCGACCGCGACGAGGCGGTCCGCGAGTCGCCCTGCAGCAGCACGAGGCAGGAAGGACCACCTGACGATGCGCGACGACCACACCGCCGTCGGACCCACCGCCCCACGGGAATCGCGGGGACCACGGTTCGACCGGCGCCACCTCCTCACCGGCACGCTCCTGGGCGCGGCGAGCGTCCCGTTCGCGGCGGCCGCCGCGCAGGCGGCACCCCGCCGCGCCGCGGCCCCGGCGTCCGCCGGGCGCCCCGCCCGCCCCGTCGTCCCCGGCGCCGACCGCGCGCACGCCGACGGCTGGTCGGCCCTCAGGGGCGACCGGGTCGGCGTGATCACCAACCCCACCGGCGTGCTGCGCAGCCTGCGCAACGTCGTCGACGAGATGCACGAGTCCGGCGCCGTCGACCTCGTCGGAGTCTTCGGGCCCGAGCACGGCTTCCGCGGGACGGCCCAGGCCGGCGGCTCGGAGGGCACCTTCGTCGACGAGCGCACCGGACTGACCGTCTACGACGCCTACGGGGCCGGCGTCACGACGATGACCGAGATGTTCCGGGCCGCGGAGGTGGAGACCGTCGTCTTCGACATCCAGGACGTCGGCGCCCGCTTCTACACGTACATCTGGACGATGTGGACGGCGATGCAGGCCGCCGTCGCGACGGGCTCCCGCTTCGTCGTGCTCGACCGGCCCAACCCGGTGGGTGGCACGGCACGCGGCCCGATGATGACCGCCGGGTTCACGTCGGGCGTCGGGGCCAAGGAGATCGTGCAGGCCCACGGCATGACCGTCGGGGAGCTCGCCCGGTTCTTCGACGGCGAGTTCCTGCCCGACGTCGCCGGCGCGCGCCTGGACCGGCTCGACGTCGTCGAGGTCGCCGGCTGGCGGCGCGACGTGACCTTCGCGGGCACCGGGCTCGACTTCGTCATGCCCAGCCCGAACATGCCGACCCCCGACACGGCCCTCGCCTACCCCGGGACCTGCATGTTCGAGGGCACGAACCTGTCCGAGGGGCGCGGCACCACCCGCCCCTTCGAACTGATCGGCGCGCCGTACGTCGACCACCGCTGGGCGGCGGCCCTCACGGACGCCGGCCTGCCGGGCGTCCTGTTCCGGGAGGCCTACTTCAACCCGACCTTCAGCAAGCACGCCGGCACCGTGTGCGGAGGCGTCCAGGTCACCGTCGACGACCCGGCCCGGTTCGACCCGGTGCGCACCGGGGTCGCGATGCTCGTGGCGGCGGCGTCCCTCTACCCCGAGTTCGCCTGGCGCGAGGACGCGTGGGACCCCGAGCGGCCCTTCTGGATCGACAAGCTCACCGGCTCGCCGCGCCTGCGGCAGCAGATCGACGCCGGGGCCACCACCGACGACGTCGTCGGCGCCTGGCACGACGAGCTGGCGGACTTCGACAGGCGTCGTCAGCAGTACCTGATCTACCGCGGGCCGCGGGCGTGAGCGCCGCCCTGCGGCGCGGGCCGCGCCAGGGCCGCGTGGCGACGGCGGCCGTGCTCGCGGCCGGCCTGGTCGCGGTCCCGCTCGTCCACGCCACCTCGGCGGCCGCCGACCAGCGCGGGCCCGCGGTGGGCTTCATGCCGCCGTCGACCACGCTCGCCGCGGCCGACCCGGCGGACGTCGGGCTCGACCCGGCGCCGATCGAGGAGGCCGTCGCGCAGGTCCGCGCGCACGAGGTGCCGGTGGGCTCGGCGGCCTACCCGCTCTACCCGGGGGCCGTCGGCCTCATGGGGTACCAGGGGAAGGTCGTGCGCACCGACGCCAGCGGCTGGGCCGTCGCCTACGGCGACGAGGGCGTCGCCCTGCCCGCCGACGAGCGCGTGCCGATGCGTGAGGACACCATCGTCGACCTCGCCTCGGTGTCGAAGCTGTTCACCTCGATCGCGGTCGTCCAGCTGGTCCAGGAGGGCCGCGTCGCGCTCGACGAGCCGCTCGCCACCTACGTCCCCGAGTTCGCCGCCGGCGGCAAGGGGGAGGTGACCGTGCGACAGCTGCTCACCCACACCTCGGGCCTCGTGTCGTGGCTGCCGCTGTGGAGCGCCTACCCCGACCCGGAGTCCCGGATCGCCGCGGTGATGGCGCAGCCCCTCGACGCGCCGCCGGGGACGCGCTACCTGTACAGCGACCTCAACCTCATCAGCCTCGGCGTGCTCGTCGAGCGCCTCCGGGGCGCGCCGCTCGACCAGGTCGTGGCCGACCGGATCACCGGCCCGCTCGGGATGACGGACACCGGGTACAACCCGACCGCCGTGGAACGTACGGCGGCGACGGAGTACCAGGCCAGCCCACCGCGCGGCGTCGTCCGGGGCGAGGTGCACGACGAGAACGCCTGGTCCCTGGGCGGGGTCGCCGGGCACGCCGGTGTGTTCTCGACGGCCGGCGACCTGGCGATCCTGTCCCAGGCCCTGCTCAACGGCGGCCGGTACGGCACGGCCCGCATCCTGTCCCCCGCGTCGGTGCGGCTCATGGTCACCGACCTCAACGGCGCCTTCCCCGGGGACGCCCACGGGCTCGGCTTCGAGCTCGACCAGCGGTGGTACATGGACGCCATGTCGGGGCCGCGCACGGCCGGGCACACCGGGTACACGGGCACGTCGATCGTCATCGACTTCGACACGCACTCGTTCGCGATCCTGCTGACCAACCGCGTGCACCCGTCGCGCGACTCGGGCAGCATCAACCCCGCGCGGCGGGAGTGGGCGAGCGGTCTGGCCCACGCCCAGGGGATCGAGCCCCGGCGCGGCACGGACGCCTGGTTCTCGGGCGACGAGAACGCCACGACGTCGACGCTCACCACCTCGCTCGACGTGCCCGCGAGCGGGGGCCGCCTGGCGTTCGACCTCTACCTCGACACGGAGGAGACCGACCTGCTGCACCTGGAGACCTCCGCCGACGGCGGGACGACCTGGGCGCCGCTGCCGTTCACCGTGCGGGACCGCGGCCCGGCCGAGCATCCCGACGGCACGGCGTCGGGCTCGGGCACGCGGCGCTGGGCACAGGCCCGGGCACAGCTGCCACCGGGCGACCTGGAGCTGCGCTGGCGCGTCGTCACCGACCCGCTGTACCTCGGCCGCGGCGTCCTGGTCGACGACGTCGTCGCCCGCGCCCCCGGCTCCCTCCTGCTGGACGGGGAGGCGACGCCCGAGGCGTTCCGAGCCGACGGCTGGCGCCTCGTGAGCCGCTAGGTCCCGCCCGGGAACGCCGGGTACGACGACGCCGGGGGCGTGCGGCAGGCTCGGCCTGCCGCACGCCCCCGGCGTGCCGGCGCGAGGCGGAGCCGCCTCGCGCAGGTGCGATCAGACGTCGGAGTGGCTGCCGACCTGGTGCACGAGGATCGAGTTCGTCGTGCCGGGCACGCCCACCGGGGCGCCGGAGACGATCACGACGCGGTCGCCGGGCTCGGCGAGCCCGTTGGCGCGGAGCGTGGAGTCCACCTGGCCGACCATGGCGTCGACGCTGTCGACCTTCGGCACCTGGTAGGTGGTGGTGCCCCAGGTGAGCGCGAGGACGTTGCGCACGCTCTCCTCCGGCGTGAAGGCCAGCAGCGGGATGCCCGAGCGCAGGCGCGACATGCGCTTGGCCGAGTCGCCCGACTGCGTGAACGTCACGAGGTACTTCACGCCGAGCGTCTCGCCGATCTCGGCGGCCGCACGGGTGATGACGCCGCCGCGGGTGTGCGGCGAGGAGCCCAGGGGGGCGATGCGCTCGCGACCCATCTCCTCGGTCGCCTCGATGATCCGGGCCATCGTCTGGACCGTGATGATCGGGTAGTCGCCCACGCTGGTCTCGCCCGAGAGCATGACCGCGTCGGCGCCGTCGAGCACCGCGTTGGCGCAGTCGGAGGCCTCGGCGCGCGTCGGCGTCGGGCTGGTGGTCATCGACTCCAGCACCTGCGTGGCGACGATGACGGGCTTCGCGTTGCGGCGGGCCAGCTCGACGATGCGCTTCTGCACCAGCGGGACCTGCTCCAGCGGCATCTCCACGGCGAGGTCGCCGCGCGCCACCATGAAGCCGTCGAAGGCCGCGACGACCTCCTCCAGGTTCTCCACCGCCTGCGGCTTCTCGATCTTGGCGACGACGGGGACCGTGCGGCCCTCCTCGGCCATGATCGCCGCGACGTCGTCGTAGTCCTTGGCGGACCGCACGAACGACAGCGCGATGATGTCCGCGCCCATGCGCAGCGCCCAGCGCAGGTCGTCGGTGTCCTTCTCCGACAGCGCCGGCACAGAGACCGCGACGCCGGGGAGGTTGATGCCCTTGTTGTTCGAGACCGGGCCGGCGACCTCGACGGTCGTGACGACGCGCGGGCCCTCGACGGCGGTGACGCGCACGCGCACCTTGCCGTCGTCGATGAGGAGCGGGTCGCCGACGCGGGCGTCGCCCGCCAGACCCTTGTGGGTCGTCGAGACGAGCTCCTTGGTGCCCTCCACGTCCTCGGTGGTGATGGTGAACGTGTCACCCTCGTTGAGGTAGTGCTTCTGGTCGCCCGCGAACCGGCCGAGCCGGATCTTCGGGCCCTGGAGGTCGACGAGGACTGCGACGTTGCGGCCGGACTCCTTCGCCGCCTCTCGGACACCGTGGTAGACGGCCTCGTGCTCCGCCTGCTCTCCGTGGCTCCGGTTGATCCGGGCCACGTCCATGCCCGCGTCGACCAGCTCACGGAGCTTGGTCGGGGACGCCGTCGCGGGTCCGATGGTGCACACGATCTTCGCTCTGCGCATGTCTCCAGCCTCGTCGTCGATCCGCCCCGGCGCGAGCCGGGGCGGGGCCCGGGTGCCCGAACGGCACCCCGGTACTGCTTCGTCGTTGTTTTTCTTATCCTCGCAGCGCGACCGTCCGCGGGCCGACCGGCGCGGGCAGCTCGGAGCTGCCCTGCAGGTAGGCGTCCACGGCGGCCGCCGTCGCGCGGCCCTCGGCGATCGCCCAGACGATCAGCGACTGCCCGCGGCCCGCGTCACCCGTCGCGTACACGCCGGGCAGGCTGGTGGCGTAGTCGTCGCCGCGCCGCACCAGCCCGCGCGTCGTGAGCTCCGCGCCGGTCTGGGCCACCAGCTCGTCGGTCTCCGGGCCGGTGAACCCCATCGCGATCAGGACCAGGTCCGCCGGGATCTCCCGCTCGGTGCCCTGCTTGGGCACCCGCCGGCCGTCCGGCAGGTACTCGGTCTCGGCGACCTTCAGGGCCCGGACGTTCCCGTCCTCGCCTCCCACGAACTCTACCGTCGAGGCCAGGTAGCTGCGCTCCCCGCCCTCCTCGTGGGACGTCGAGACCTCGAAGACGATCGGGTCGGTCGGCCACGGCTGGCTCGCCGACCGCTCGAGCGGCGGCTTCTTGCCGATCGCCAGGGTCGTGACGCTGGCCGCGCCCTGCCGCAGCGACGTGCCGAGGCAGTCCGAGCCGGTGTCGCCGCCGCCGATGATCACGACGTGCTTGCCCGCGGCCGACGGCGCGCCGTCGACGGGGTTCCCCGCCGCGGCCTTGTTCGCCGGGGTGAGGAAGTCCATCGCGAAGTGCACGCCGCCGAGGTCGCGGCCGGGCATCGCGAGCTCGCGCGGCACGGTGGCGCCGGTAGCCAGGACCACGGCGTCGAACCGGCGGCGCAGCGCGTCCCAGGTGATGTCGCGGCCGATGGCGACGCCCGGGCGGAAGCGGGTGCCCTCGGCCTCCATCTGCTCGAGCCGCCGGTCGATGTGCAGCTTCTCGAGCTTGAAGTCGGGGATGCCGTAGCGCAGCAGCCCGCCGATCGCGTCGTCGCGCTCGTACACGACGACCGTGTGGCCGGCGCGCGTGAGCTGCTGGGCGGCGGCCAGGCCCGCCGGGCCCGACCCGACGACGGCCACCGTCGAGCCCGTGAGCCGCTGGGGCACCTGCGGCGTCACCAGGCCGCGCTCGAACGCCTCGTCGATGATCGAGACCTCGACGTTCTTGATCGTCACGGCGGGCTGGTTGATGCCCAGCACGCAGCTCGTCTCGCACGGTGCCGGGCAGACGCGCCCGGTGAACTCCGGGAAGTTGTTGGTCGCGTGCAGGCGCTCGATCGCGTCGGCCCACTGGTCGCGCCACACCAGGTCGTTCCACTCGGGGATGAGGTTCCCCAGCGGGCAGCCCTGGTGGCAGAACGGGATGCCGCAGTCCATGCAGCGGCCCGCCTGCTCCTTGAGGAACGGCTGGCCCTCCTCGCGGTGGGCGTGCGTGTCCTTCCAGTCACGCAGCCGCACCTCGACGGGGCGGTTCGGCGGGAGCTCGCGCTCCCGCACCTTCAGGAATCCGCGGGGGTCAGCCACGCGCCACCTCCATGATCTGCTCCCACATCGCCGGGTCGAAGTCGTCGCCCTCGCCCAGCGTCTTCCCGGCGGCCTCGGCGTCGGCCAGCGCGGCGCGCACGCGGGCCCAGCCCGCGGGCAGGACCCGCGAGAAGCGGGCCCGGGCGCCGTCGTCCTCGAGGAGCTCGGCCGCCACGGGCGAGCCGGTCTCCGCCAGGTGCCGTTCCAGCAGACCGCGCACGCGGTCCCAGTCGGCGTCGTCCAGCGCACCCACCTCGAGTTCGCCGCTCTTCACCGCCTGGATGTTCATCGCGACGTCGCGCAGGTTGAGCACGTACGCCACGCCGCCCGACATGCCGGCGCCGAAATTGCGGCCCGTGGGGCCGAGCACCAGCACCGTCCCGCCGGTCATGTACTCGCAGCCGTGGTCGCCCACGCCCTCGGTCACCAGCGTCGCGCCGGAGTTGCGCACGGCGAAGCGCTCGCCCACGCGGCCCCGGAGCAGGATCTCGCCCGACGTCGCGCCGTAGCCGATGACGTTGCCCGCCACGACGTTCGCGGCGCCCTCGAGCACCGCCGACCGGTCGGGGCGCACGACGATCCGGCCGCCCGACAGACCCTTGCCGACGTAGTCGTTGGCGTCGCCGTACAGGCGCAGCGTGACGCCGCGCGGCAGGAACGCCCCGAGCGACTGGCCGGCGGAGCCCGTGAGGGTCACGTCGATCGTGTCGTCGGGCAGCCCGGCACCGCGGTACCGCTTGGTCACCTCGTGGCCGAGCATCGTGCCGACCGTGCGGTTGACGTTGCGGACCGGCGCCTCGATCCGTACGGGGAGAGCGTCCTCGAGGGCGGGGCGCGCCTTCTCGATCAGCTGGTTGTCCAGCGCCTTGGCCAGGCCGTGGTCCTGGGTGGCCACCTGGTGCAGCGCGGTGCCCGGCGCCGCCTCGGGCGCGGCGAGCACCGGCGCGAGGTCCAGGCCCTGCGCCTTCCAGTGGTCGACGGCCTTGCGCGTGTCGAGGGCCTCGACGTGCCCGACGGCCTCCTCGATCGAGCGGAAGCCGAGCGAGGCGAGGTGCTCGCGCACCTCCTGCGCGATGAACTCGAAGAAGTTCACGACGAACTCCGGCTTGCCCGTGAACCGCTTGCGCAGCTCCGGATTCTGCGTGGCCACGCCCACCGGGCAGGTGTCCAGGTGGCAGACCCGCATCATGACGCAGCCCGAGACGACCATCGGCGCCGTGGCGAAGCCGAACTCCTCGGCCCCGAGCAGCGCCGCCACGACGACGTCGCGACCGGTCTTCATCTGCCCGTCCACCTGCACGACGATGCGGTCGCGCAGGTTGTTGAGCACGAGCGTCTGCTGGGTCTCGGCGAGACCGATCTCCCAGGGCGTGCCCGCGTGCTTGAGCGACGTCAGCGGGCTCGCGCCCGTGCCGCCGTCGTGCCCGGAGATGAGCACCACGTCCGCGTGCGCCTTGGACACGCCCGTCGCCACGGTGCCGACGCCGAACTCGGAGACGAGCTTGACGTGCACGCGCGCCGCCGGGTTGGCGTTCTTGGCGTCGTGGATGAGCTGCGCGAGGTCCTCGATCGAGTAGATGTCGTGGTGCGGCGGCGGCGAGATGAGGCCCACGCCGGGCGTCGAGTGCCGGGTCTTGGCGACCCACGGGTACACCTTGGGCCCGGGCAGCTGGCCGCCCTCGCCCGGCTTGGCGCCCTGGGCGAGCTTGATCTGGATGTCGTCGGCGTTCGTGAGGTACTCGCTCGTCACGCCGAACCGGCCGGACGCGATCTGCTTGACCCGCGAGCGGCGCTCCGGGTCGTACAGGCGCTCCGGGTCCTCGCCGCCCTCGCCGGTGTTGGACCGGCCGCCGAGGCGGTTCATCGCGATCGCGAGCGTCTCGTGCGCCTCCGCGGAGATCGACCCGTACGACATCGCGCCGGTGTTGAACCGCTTGACGATCTCCTCGACCGGCTCGACCTCGTCGATCGGCACCGGCTCGCGGTCCGGGGTGAAGCGCAGCAGGCCGCGGAGCGTCATAAGCCGACGGGACTGCTCGTCCACGCGACGCGTGTACTGGCGGAAGATGTCCATCCGCCCGGTGCGGGTGGCGTGCTGCAGCCGGAAGACGGTCTCGGGGTCGAAGAGGTGCTCCTCCCCGTCCCGGCGCCACTGGTACTCGCCGCCACTGGTCAGCCGCTGGTGGGCCGCGTGGTTGCCCGACGCCGGGTACGCCTCCGCGTGCCGCGCCGCGACCTCGGCCGCGATGACGTCCAGGCCGATGCCGGCCAGGCGGCTCGTCGTGCCGGTGAAGTAGTCCTCGACCAGCTCGTGCGAGAGCCCGACGGCCTCGAAGATCTGCGCGCCGCGGTAGGACATGATCGTGGAGATGCCCATCTTGCTCATCACCTTGAGCACGCCCTTGCCGAGCGCGGTGATGAGGTTGGCGACGGCCGCCTCCGGCGTGACGGCGAGGTAGCCGCGCAGCGCGAGGTCCTCCACCGTCTCCATGGCGAGGTACGGGTTCACCGCGGCCGCGCCGTAGCCGATGAGGAGCGCGACGTGGTGCACCTCGCGCACGTCGCCGGCCTCCACGACCAGCGAGATCCGGGTGCGCGTGCCCTGCCGCAGGAGGTGGTGGTGCACGGCGCTGGTCAGCAGCAGCGACGGGATCGGCGCGAGCTCCGAGTCGGAGTCGCGGTCGGACAGCACGACGTGCGTCACGCCCGCCGCGATGTCGGCGTCGACCTGGGCGAAGATCTCCTCGAGCCGGGCCTGCAGCGCCTTGCCGCCGCCGGACACCTCGTAGAGGCCGCGCACGATGCCGGCGCGGAACTCGCCCTCCAGCCGCGGGTCGCGGTCGATGCGCACGATCTTGGCGAGCTCGTCGTTGTCGAGCACCGGGAACGGCAGGTCGAGCTTGCGGGCGTGGCTCGCGACCTCCTCCAGGAGGTTCGGCTCCGGGCCGATCGTGCTGTCGATCGCGGTGACGAGCTGCTCACGGATCGAGTCCAGCGGCGGGTTCGTCACCTGGGCGAACATCTGCGTGAAGTAGTCGAACAGCAGCCGCGGCCGGCTCGACAGGACGGCGATCGGCGTGTCCGAGCCCATGGCCCCGAGCGCCTCCGCGGCGGTGTCGGCCATCGGCGCGAGGAGGATCTTCAGCTCCTCGGTGGTGTACCCGAAGGCGCGCTGCCGCCGCTGGACGGACGCGGGCGAGTGCGCGACGTGCTCGCGCTCCGGCAGCGAGTCCAGGGTGATCGTGTTGCCGGCGATCCACTCGCCGTACGGCCGCTGGGCGGCGAGCTGCGACTTGAGCTCGTCGTCCTCCACGATCCGTCCCTGCGCCGTGTCGACGAGGAACATGCGCCCCGGCTCGAGGCGCCCCTTGCGCACGATCGTCGCGGGGTCGAGGTCCAGGACACCGGCCTCCGACGCGAGCACGACGAGGCCGTCCTCCGTGACCCAGTAGCGGCCCGGCCGCAGGCCGTTGCGGTCGAGGACCGCGCCGATGAGGGTGCCGTCGGTGAACGTGAGGCAGGCGGGCCCGTCCCACGGCTCCATGAGGTTCGCGTGGTACTGGTAGAACGCCCGCCGGGCCGGGTCCATCTCGGCGTGGTTCTCCCACGCCTCCGGGATCATCATCAGCACGGCGTGCGGCAGCGAGCGGCCGGACAGGTGCAGCAGCTCCAGCACCTCGTCGAAGCTGGCGGAGTCGCTCGACCCCTCCGTGCACACGGGCAGCAGCGGGGTCAGGTCGCCGAGCACCTCGCTGGCCATGGTGCTCTCGCGGGCGGCCATCCAGTTGCGGTTGCCGCGCACCGTGTTGATCTCGCCGTTGTGCGCCACGAGCCGGAACGGCTGCGCCAGCGGCCACGACGGGAAGGTGTTCGTGGAGAACCGCGAGTGGACCAGCGCGATCTCCGACGCGTAGCGCGGGTCGCTCAGGTCCGGGAAGAACGGCTCGAGCTGCGCCGTCGTGAGCATGCCCTTGTACGTCAGGGTGCGGCTCGACAGCGAGGCGAGGAACAGGTCGAGCTCGTTCTGCGCGCGCTTGCGCAGGCGGTAGGTGCGACGGTCGAGCTCGAGCCCCGACAGCTCGCGCGACGGGTCCGCCACGACGACCTGCCGGAACAGGGGCATCGAGGCGCGCGCCGTCGGCCCGACGAGGTCGGCCGTGACCGGCACGTCGCGCCAGGCGAGGACGTCGAGCTTCTCCTCCGCGGCGATCGCCTCGAACCGGCGCGCGGCCGCGTCGGCCTCCGCGACGGCCTGGGGCAGGAACGCCATGCCGATCGCGTAGTGCCCGGCGGGCGGGAGCTCGGCGGCGACGACGTCACGGACGAAGGCGTCCGGGATCTGCGTGAGGATCCCGGCCCCGTCCCCGCTGTTCTCCTCCGCGCCGACCGCTCCGCGGTGGTCGAGGTTCAACAGGGCGGTCAGGCCCGCGTCCACGATGTCGCGGCCGGGCGTCCCGCGCAGGGTCGCGACGAACGCGACACCGCACGCGTCGTGCTCGGACGCGGGGTCGTAGAGGCCCTGGGCCGAGGGCCGCGCGACCCGATGCTGCGGCGTGGTCATCAACACCGTCCTCCTGCACGCCCGCACGCGGGCGCGTCATGCTCAAAGGTGGTCGGGACATCGTCGGCCCGTCGGAAACATAGGCGGCCCCGCCCGGGTGGTGTCCCGGTGGGAGTCGCCTCAGGCGCGGTCGGCCGGTCCCTGGTCGGGACCGGGACCTCCCGCGTCCGCACGGTGCGGTCCGCCGCCGCTGTCGCGGCCGTCGTCCCGGCCGGAGGCGCCTGCGGCGGCCCCGGCGTGCGCGGTGCTCATGGTGTCAAGCTCAGTGTCGGACTCGGTGTCAGGCTCGGTGTCCTGCCGGTCGCGGCTGCGGCCGGGCAGCTCCACCCCGTCCTCACGTTCCGGGTGGCGCCTGCCGATGACGACGAAGGCGACGAGGGCACCCAGGCCCACGACGATCGACGTCCACACGTTCAGACGCAGCCCGAGCACGTGCTCGGCGGTGTCGATGCGGAGCATCTCGATCCACACCCTGCCCAGAGTGTAGAGCGCGACGTAGGCCCAGAATACCCGCCCATGACCGAGCCTGTACCGGCGGTCGAGCCAGACGAGAAGGGCGGCCGCCCCGAGGTTCCAGAGCAGCTCGTACAGGAACGTGGGGTGGAACAGGGTGCCCGCCGCGAACGCCGTGCCGGTGTCCGCGTTGAGCCGCTCGATCACCCCCGGGGAGACCTCGAGCCCCCAGGGCAGCGTCGTGGGCGCCCCGAACAGCTCCTGGTTGAACCAGTTGCCCAGGCGCCCCACCGCCTGCGCGACGAGCAGGCCGGGGGCCAGCGCGTCCGCGAACGAGCTCAGGCGCACCCCCTTGCGGCGGCAGCCGATCCAGGCGCCGACGGCGCCGAGCGCCACCGCACCCCAGATCCCGAGACCGCCCTCCCAGACGTACAGGGCGCGCACGGGGTCGCCGCCCTCGCCCCAGTACGGCTCGGGCGTGCTGATCACGTGGTACAGCCTGCCGCCGACGATGCCGAACGGCACCGCCCAGAAGGCGATGTCCAGGACGTCGTCCGGGTCCCCGCCCCGGGCGACCCAGCGCTTGGTGGTGATCCAGATCGCGACGGCGATGCCGGCCAGGATGGCCAGCGCGTAGGCGCGGACAGGTACGGGGCCGAGGTACCACGTGTGCTGCGACGGGCTCGGGATCGCCGCCTGCACCGACGCGGCAGACGCCAGGAGGGTCACGCTCACGTGCCCGCCCCCGGCCCCCCGCGGGCACGGCGCACGCCGTCGGCGAGGTCCGCCACGGTCGCCCGCAGCGCGTCGAGCCGGTCGGCCCAGGGACGGTCGGCCAGCAGCGGGCGCACGAGCGCGGAGCCGACGATGACACCGTCGGCGAACCGGCCCACCTCGGCGGCCTGGGCGCCCGACGAGACGCCGAGCCCGACGCACACGTGGTCGGCGCCCGCCGCGCGGGTGTCGGCGACGAGCTGCTCGGCCCGGTCGCCGACCTGGTCGCGGGTGCCGGTCACACCCATGGTGGACGCCGCGTAGACGAAGCCGCGCGACGCGCGGGCCGTGAGCGCCAGCCGCTCGGGCGTGGTGCTCGGCGCGACGAGGAAGACGCGGTCGAGGCCGTGCTCCTGCGACGCCGCGATCCAGTCGCCCCCCTCGTCGGGGATGAGGTCGGGGGTGATGAGGCCGGCTCCCCCGGCGGCGGCGAGGTCGCGCGCGAACGCGTCCACCCCGTACCGCAGCACCGGGTTCCAGTACGTCATCACGAGGGCGGGCACGCGCCCGCCGGAGTGCTCGGCGACGGCCTCGACGACGCGCAGCACGTCGCGGACCCGGGTGCCGGCGGCGAGCGCAGCCTCCGCGGCGCGCTGGATCACCGGGCCGTCCATCACCGGATCGGTGTACGGCACGCCGATCTCGACGACGTCGGCGCCCGCGTCCACGGCCGCGAGGACGGCCTCGATCGAGCGATCGACGTCGGGGAACCCGGCGGGCAGGTAGCCGACCAGGGCTGGTCGGCCCTCGGCCCGGAGGGCGTCGAGGCGTGCGCCGGTGGTGGACATCGCCGCGGGCGAGGTGTCGGTCGTGGTGCTCACTGGTCCCCCTCCGGCGTGGCGTCCGTCTGGTCCTCGTCGAGGAGCCCGAACCACCGCGCCGCGGTGGCCACGTCCTTGTCGCCGCGACCCGACAGGTTCACCAGGATCACCTGGCCGGTCCGCCCGGCCTCCGCGGCCTCGCGGCCGAGGCGCAGGGCGCCGGCGAGCGCGTGCGCGGACTCGATCGCGGGGATGATCCCCTCGGTGCGGCACAGGAGGCGGAACGCCTCCATGGCCTCGTCGTCCGTCACGGGCTCGTAGGTGGCCCGCCCGAGGTCGTGCAGCCAGGAGTGCGCGGGCCCGACGCTCGGGTAGTCCAGCCCCGCCGAGACGGAGTGGCTCGGCAGCGTCTGGCCGTCGTCGTCCTGCAGCAGGTAGGACCGGGCGCCGTGCAGCACGCCCGGGGCCCCGCCGGAGAAGCGGGCCGCGTGGCGGCCCGACTCGATGCCCTCTCCCCCGGCCTCGAAGCCGTGCAGGGAGACGCCCTCGTCGTCGAGGAAGGCGTTGAAGATGCCGAGCGCGTTGGACCCGCCGCCCACGCACGCCGCGACGGCGTCCGGCAGCCGGCCGGTGCGCTCGAGGATCTGCTCGCGCGCCTCCTCGCCGATGATGCGGTGGAACTCGCGCACCATCTCGGGGAACGGGTGCGGGCCCGTGACGGTGCCGAGCAGGTAGTGCGTGCTCTCGACGTTCGCGACCCAGTCGCGCAGCGCCTCGTTGATGGCGTCCTTGAGGGTGCGCGAGCCGATGGTCACGGGCACGACCTCGGCACCGAGCAGCCGCATCCGGGCGACGTTCAGGGCCTGGCGCTGCGTGTCCTCCTCGCCCATGTAGACGACGCACTCGAGGTCGAGCAGGGCGGCCGCGGTCGCCGTGGCGACGCCGTGCTGACCGGCGCCGGTCTCGGCGATCACGCGGGTCTTGCCCATGCGCTTCACCAGGAGCGCCTGGCCGAGGACGTTGTTGATCTTGTGCGAACCGGTGTGGTTGAGGTCCTCGCGCTTGAGGAACACCCGGTGGCCGGCCTCCGCGCCCCCGCAGTGCTCCGCGAACCGCGGCACCTCGGTGAGCGGCGACGGGCGACCCGTGTACTCGCGGTGCAGGCGCGCCAGCTCGTCGGTGAACGCCGGGTCGCCGAGGGCCTTGCGGTACTCGGTCTCGAGCTCGTCGAGCGCGGCGATGAGGGCCTCGGGCACGAAGCGGCCGCCGAACTCGCCGAAGTACGGGCCTTCGACGTCCGCGAGCCGCCCGAGCACCTGGTGCGCCAGGGTCTCGGTCAGGGCCTCCCGTACGGGCTGGTCGGGCACGGGTCCTCCGTCTCTCGTCGGCACCGCTCGGCGGACTGCACGAGGGGTCGTCAGAGGGTACCGGTCGCCCGGGCCTCCGCCGCCCGCCGTCCAGGACGCGTCGGGATGGTGTGCCGTGTGGTGTTGTGCCGTGGTCGTGTGACGTGCTGCGGTGGTTACGGCTGGGCCGCCGGCCGGACCGACCACAGCGCGGGGTGCTGCCCGGCCGCGACCAGGTCGGCCACCGACCGGCGCGGGGCCCCGTCGGTCACGAGCGCCTCGCCGACCAGCACGGCGTGCGCGCCGGACCGGGCGTAGTCGAGGACGTCGTGCGGGCCGCGGACGCCGGACTCGGCGACGCGGACGACGTCGTCGGGGATGAGCGGGGCGAGGCGCGCGAAGGTCGTGCGGTCCACCTCGAGCGTCTTGAGGTCGCGGGCGTTCACGCCCACCACGCGCGCGCCCGCGTCGAGGGCGCGACGCACCTCGTCGTCGGTGTGGGCCTCGACCAGCGCCGTCATGCCGAGCGAGTGCACCCGCTCGATCAGGGACGTCAGCACTGTCTGCTCCAGGGCCGCGACGATGAGCAGCACGAGGTCGGCCCCGTGGGCCCGCGCCTCCCACACCTGGTACGGCGTGACGACGAAGTCCTTGCGCAGCACCGGCACGTCCACCCGTGCGCGGACGGCGTCCAGGTCGGCGAGCGAGCCGCCGAACCGCCGCTGCTCCGTGAGCACCGAGATCGCGCTGGCCCCGCCGCTGGCGTACTCCTCGGCCAGGGCGGCCGGGTCGGAGATCGGTGCGAGGTCACCCTTGCTGGGGCTCGATCGCTTCACCTCGGCGATCACGGCGACGCGATCCTCCGAGAGCAGCCGGCCGCAGCACTCGAGCGCGCCCGGCACGCGGGCCGCGCGCTCCTTGAGCTCGTCGAGCGACGTCCGCGCCTGGCGTACCGCGAGGTCCTCACGGACCCCCGCGACGATGTCCTCCAGGACCGTCATGGTCTGCCTCCCCGTCCCCTGACGCCGCACCGACGTCTGCCTGCCATCGTAGGCCCGTCCGCGGACCGGCCCGGACACGTCTCCGAGCGTGAGACGACGACGGCGCGCCCCCTCGTCGGGAGCGCGCCGTCGTCGCGCCGGCCGGCGGTCGCAGCCGTCGCCGGGAGGGCTCAGTGGCCGGAGGAGGCCCGGCGCTGCGTCACGCCGTCCTTGGGCTGGCCGAGGCCCATGTTGCGCAGCACGAGGCCGAGCACGAGCGATGCGGCCACGATCACGGCGCCGACCCAGACCACCGCGTCCGGGACCGGGGGCAGCATCCCGACGGCGCCGACGGCCACGCCCAGCATGATGCCGATCATCGCCGTCCACGCGGCGGTCGTGTGGCCGTGGTTCGTGGGCGGGACGGCCGGGGGCAGATAGGCGACCTCGGCGTTGCGGTTGTCGGTCATTGGAATGTGATGCCCTTTCGTGACGTGGTGCGCGGTCCAGCCTAGCGGTCCGCGGACGGGTCCGTTCCCCGGGAGAGCGCGTCCCACGCGTCGTGGGGGTCGTGCTGACCAGGCCCGTCGGGGTCGTCCCCCGACGGCGCCGGCCCGGTGCGGGGGTCCGTGCCGTCCGCGCCTGGTTCGGCGTCGGCGCGCTCGTGACGCCCGGAGGCGGCTCCCCACGCGGGGGCGCCGGCCGCCGCCAGCGCCGCGACGAGCACGGCCGCGACGCCGAGCACCGCGGTCAGCCAGGGCCACACGGCGACGGCGACGGGCGACGTGAGGTCCGTCACGCCGGCGGTCGCCGACGCGCCCGACGTCGCGGCGGGGAGCGGGTCGAGCAGCACGGCCGCGGCCGAGGCGGTGGCCAGGGCGCCCGCGAGCGCGACCACGACCAGCGCGACCCAGCGCGCCACGCGGCCCGCGATGGCGAGGGCGACGCCGCCCGCCACCACGACGAGCGCGGCCGCGCCGACCGCCGGCGCCGCCGTCGTGCCGGTGACCGCGACGTCGACCGTGGGCTCGAGGGCCGTCGACACCGTCGTGCTCACCCAGGTCGGCGAGGCCGTCGCGAGCGTGAGCCCGCCGACCGCCACCACCGACCACACCGCCCGCGACCGTGCGCGCAGCGGCCCGCGACCCGGCGGGCGAGCGCCGCGGCTCTCGTGCGTGGTGCGTGCTGCGTCGTCCATGTCTGCCTGTCCGTCCGTCGTGCTGGTCCGTGCCGCGCTCAGAGCGCCCGGAACCGTGCGGCCAGCTGCACCGCGCGTACCGCCGCGGCGGCCTTGTTGCGCGACTCCTCGTACTCGAGCGCGGGCACCGAGTCGGCGACGATGCCGCCGCCGGCCTGCACCCACGCCCGGCCGTCGCGGATGCACGCGGTGCGGATCGCGATGGCCATGTCCATGTTGCCGCCGAAGTCGAAGTAGCCCACGGTGCCGCCGTAGATCCCGCGGGAGGCGGGCTCCAGCTCGTCGATCAGCGCGATGGCCCGCGGCTTGGGCGCCCCCGAGAGGGTGCCTGCGGGGAACGTCGCGCGCAGGGTGTCGAGCGCCGTCGCGCCCGCCCGCAGCCGTCCGACGACGGTGGAGCACAGGTGCATGATGTGGCTGAACCGTCGGGTGGCCATGAACTCGACCACCTCGACCGACGTCGGCTCGCAGACCTTGACGAGGTCGTTGCGCGACAGGTCGACGAGCATGAGGTGCTCGGCGCGCTCCTTGGGGTCGGCGAGCAGCTCCTCGCCGAGCGCCACGTCCTCCTCGACGGTCGCCCCGCGCGGGCGCGACCCGGCGATCGGGTACGTGGTCACGTGCCCGTCGGTCACCTTCACCAGCGTCTCGGGGCTGGAGCCGACGACCGAGAACTCGCGCCCGTCGGGGCCGGTGAGCCGGAAGTAGTACATGTACGGGCTCGGGTTGATGGTGCGCAGCGCGCGGTACACGTCCAGCGGCGCGGCCGGGCAGTCCAGGCCGAGGCGCTGGGACAGCACGACCTGGAACACCTCGCCGTCGCGGATCGCCTCCTGCCCGGTGCGGACGGCGGACTCGAACTCCTCGCGCGTGGAGCGGAACTCCAGGGCGGGCTCGGCCACCTCGTCCGCGCTGCGCAGCACGGTGGGCTGCGGCGGCGCGGGCGTCGCGAGCCGCGCCTGCATCGCGTCGAGCCGGGCGACGGCGTCGGCGTGGGCCTCGTCGACCCGCTCGTCCGTGCCGTCGCCGTTGATGGCGTTGGCGATGAGCCACGCGCAGCCCGTGTGGTGGTCGACCGCCACGAGGTCGGTCGCGAGGCTCAGGGCCACCTCCGGCACGCCGAGCTCGTCGGGGGCGTTCGCGGGGAGCGTCGGCTCCCAGTGCCGCACGACGTCCCAGCCGAGCGCGCCCGTGAGCCCGCCGGTCAGCGGGGGCAGCCCCTCGATCGGCGGCGTGCGCAGCCCCTCGAGCGCCGCGCCGAGCACGTCGACGACGTCGCCCTCGCGCGGGATGCCCGCCGGGACGTCGCCGTGCCAGACGGCGCGGCCGTCCCGCGCGGTGAGCGTGGCGCGCGAGTCGACGCCCACGAACGACCAGCGCGACCAGCCGCCGGACGACTCCGCCGACTCGAGCACGAAGGTGCCCGGGCGGTCCTGGGCGAGCGTCCGGTACAGGCCGACGGGGGTGACGTCGTCCGCCAGCACGCGCCGCACCACGGGGATCACGCGGCGGTCGGCGGCCAGTGCGCGGAACGTGCCGAGACCCGGCCACGTCGCGCCCCACGCCAGGTCCTGCTCCGACGGGCCCGCCACGGGGGCGGGGCGCGGGGCGGGGTGGGGCTGCGCGACGGTGGGCGTGGTCACCGGTCCTCCTGAGGATCGTCGGGCTGGTCGGGGCTGGTCGGGGTGTACTGCTGGGCTGGGTGCGTCGTCGGTGCCGGCGGCAGGGACGAGGGGCGGGATCAGGCGGCCGGCGCGTCGGGGCCGACGACGGCGCCCAGGTCGCCGCCCGCCTCGAAGCAGGTGCGGGTGCCGGTGTGGCACGCGGCGCCGACCTGGTGGACGCGCACGAGCAGGGCGTCGCCGTCGCAGTCCAGCGCGACGGAGCGGACGAGCTGCACGTGCCCGGACGTGTCGCCCTTGCGCCAGTACTCCTCGCGCGACCGGCTCCAGAACGTCACGCGGCCCTCGGTGAGCGTGCGGCGCAGCGCCTCGTCGTCCATCCAGCCGAGCATGAGGACCTCGCCCGTGTCGTGCTGCTGGACGATCGCGGCGACGAGGCCGTGCTCGTCGCGCTTGAGCCGGTCGGCGACCGCCGGGTCGAGCGCGGGCACGGGGGCATCGGTCAGGTCGGGCACCCGTGCATCTTCCCACGCCCGGCGGGGCCGCGGGGCTCCCGTCCGGCAACCCCGCACCGGCCCGGACGCTCAGCGGGTCTGCGCCACCCAGCTCGCGTGCATCCGCGCGTAGACGCCGCCCGCGGCGGCCAGCTCGGCATGCCCGCCGACCTCGACCACGCGCCCGTCGTCGACGACGACCACGAGGTCGCTGGCCTCCGCCGTCGAGAGCCGGTGGGCGATCGTGATCGTGGACCGGCCGGAGGTGAGCGAGTCCAGCGCCCGGGCGATCCGCACCTCGGCGGCGGGGTCGACGGCCGACGTGGCCTCGTCCAGCACCAGCAGGTCGGGCGCCGCGAGGTAGGCGCGAGCGATGGCGACGAGCTGCCGCTCCCCCGCGCTCAGCGCCTCGCCGCGCTGGCCGACGGGCGTGCCGAGGCCCTGCGGCAGCCCGGCCACCCAGTCGGTGAGGCCGAGCGCGTCCATGGCCCCGGTGACGCGCGCCCTGGTCTCGGCGGGGTCGGACGGCGGGTCCGGGCGCAGCCCGTAGGCGACGTTCTGCTCCACCGTCCCGTCGAAGAGGAAGCCCTCCTGCGGCACGAGCACCACGCGCTCGCGCAACGAGGCGAGCGTCAGCCGGCGCAGGTCGACGCCGTCGAGCAGCACCTCCCCGGCCGTGGGGTCCATGAGGCGGGCGACCAGCTTGGCGACGGTGGTCTTGCCCGAGCCCGTCCGCCCGACCACGGCGACCTTGCGGCGGGCGGGCAGCTCCAGGTCCACCCCGTGCAGCACCTCGGGCCCGTCGGGGTAGGCGTACCGCACCCCGCGCAGCGTCACCGCCGCCGGGCCGCGAGGGCTCGCCGTGGCGTGGTCGGCGTCCGCGACGTCGAGGGGCGTCTCGAGCACCGCGAGCACGCGCCGCCAGCCCGCGACGGCGTTCTGCAGCTCGTTGAGGATCTCCGTGGCCTGCTGCACGGGGCCGGTGAAGAGCTGCACCAGGAACAGGAACGCGACCACCTGGCCCGCCGTCAGTCCGCCGCCGACGCCGAGCAGCGTGCCCACCACCACGACGACGGCGAGCACCAGGTTGGCGACCAGCACCCCGCTCGAGAACACCGACGAGACGAGGAGCTGGGCGCGGGCCTGCGTGGCGCGGGTGTGCTCGACGGCCGCGTCGACGCGGCGTCCGGTCCGCGCCGCCACGCCGTACGCGCGCACCGTCTCCGCGCCCACGACCGCCTCCGAGATCGCGCCGAGCATCGCGCCGACGGCCTGCCGCACCGCCGCGTACGCGCGGTTCACCGTGCCCTGCGCGCGGCGCAGCACCAGGAACAGCGGCAGGAAGCACGCCCAGACCACCAGGGTGAGCTGCCACGAGTACACGGCCATGAGGGCGGTGGCCACGAGCACCTGCAGCGTCGACACGAGGAGCTGGATCCCGCCCCACTGGACGAACAGCGAGATCGTGTCGACGTCGGAGGTGACGCGGGACACGAGCGCGCCGCGACGCTCGGTGCCCTGCGCGAGGGTGGACAGGTCGTGCACGTGCCGGAACGCCTGCACCCGCAGCGCGGCGAGCCCGGCCTCCGTCCGGCGGAACAGACGGACGTTGACCACCGCGGTGCACAGCCCCGCGACGACGACCGCGCCCGCGGCGAGACCGGTCAGGAGCGCCACCCGCCCGGCGTCTGGCCCGCCGCCGGCGAGGATGCCGTCGTCGATCGTGCGCTGCACCGCGACCGGCACGACGACGCGCCCCGCGGCCGCCAGCACGGCGAGCGCGAGGGTGAGCCACAGGCCGTCGACGATCTGGGGCGAGATCTGCACGCCCCGGCGGAGCGTGGCGAGGACGCCCAGCTCGCTGGCGGCGGCGATGCGCGTCGTGCTCACGGTGTCCCCTCCCGCTGCGCGTCCCCCGGCAGGAGCTCCCCGGCGGCCGCCTCGTCCGCGAGCTCGCGCGCCCGGCGCTCCGTCTCCTGCTCGTACGCGGTCGCGAGCGCGCGGTACCCGGGGTCCCGGGCCAGCAGGTCGGCGTGCGGCCCGACGTCGACGACGCGGCCCCCCTCGAGGTGCACGACGACGTCCGCGAGCGCCACCGACGACATGCGGTAGGCGACCATGACGACGGTCGTGCCCGGTGCGTCGCCCCCGCCGCCGCGCGCCGACGCGAGGGAGCCGAGGATCTCGGCCTCGACGCGCGGGTCGACCGCGGACGTGGCGTCGTCGAGCACGAGCAGCCGTGGCCTGCGGACCAGCGCCCGCGCGACGGCGAGCCGCTGGCGCTGCCCGCCGGACAGGTTGGCCCCGCGCTCGCCGAGGGGCGCGTCGAGCCCGCCGGGCAGCGCGCGCACGACGTCGTCGACGCGGGCGACGCGCAGCGCCTCCCAGACCGCGGGGTCCTCGGGGGCGCCGTCGTCGCCCGGGTCCGCGAGGGTCACGTTGGCGCGGACCGTGTCCTCGAAGACGAACGTCTGCTGCGTCACGAGCGCCACCTGCGCGGGGACCTCGCCCGCGGCGAGGCCGCGCACGTCCGCGCCGTCGAGCAGCACCCGGCCTCGCGTCGGGTCGCTCAGGCGCGCGAGCAGCGACACCAGGGTCGTCTTGCCCGCGCCCGTGCTGCCCACGACCGCGACGGTGGTCCCGGGCGCGACGTCGAGGTCGACGCCGTCGAGCAGGGTGGCCGTCGTGCCCGAAGCCGGGACGTCGACCCCGACGCCCACGAGGCGGACCGCCAGGCCCCCCGCCGCGTGCGGGAGCGCCTGCGTGCCCGGGACCAGCGTCGACGGGGCATCGAGGATGCCCGCGATCCGGTCGTAGCCGACGAGGGCGCGCGGCAGCTCGCCGAGCACCCAGCCGAACGCGCGCACCGGCACCGCCATGACGGTCAGCAGGTAGGCCGCCGTCACGACGTCGCCCGCGTCGACGGCCCCGGTGGAAGCGCGCCAGGTGCCCACGCCGAGCACGGCCAGGGTGCCGAGGGAGGGCAGCAGCTCGATGACCGGGTCGAAGACGGCCCGGACGGTGCCGACGCGCACGTTCGCGGCGCGCAGCGCGTCCGTGCGCTCGGCGAACCGACGCTCCTCGCGGTCCGCGGTGCCGAGCGACGTGACGAGCAGCGCGCCCTCGAAGGACTCGTGCGCGACGTCGGCCACCTCGGCCCGAAGCTGCTGCGCCCGCGTCACGGCGGGCGTCATGTGCCGTTGGAAGACGACGTTCGCGGCGACCGCGGCGGGCACGACGAGCAGGGCGGCGACGGCCAGCCACACGTCGACCGCGAGGAGCATCGCCGCGGCGACCCCGATCATCACCACGACGCCGAGCGCGAAGGGCAGGGGGTTGAAGACTCCGGTGGCGGCCTCGACGTCGGCGCTCGCCGCGGACAGCAGCCGGCCCGCGGGGTGCGCGCGGTGCCACGACACGGGCAGGCGCAGGTACCGCCGGGACAGCCCCCTCCGGTGGTGCGCCTGGATCGCCGCGAACCCGTAGCCGGCCCAGATGCGCCGCCCGGCGACGCCGAGGGCGAGGGTGAGCGCCACCGCGGCGAGCACGAGCCCGGCGACCCAGATGCGCGAGCGCGCGTCGGGGTCGCCCGCGATCGCGGGGACGACGACCGCGTCGGTGGCCCAGCCCACGGCGCGGCTCACCGCGACGGTGGCGGCGCCGAACAGCGCGGACGCGCCCACGGCGAGCACGTACAGGCGCGGCTCGGAGCGCATGCCGCGCCACACGAGCGTCGCCGAGCGTCGCAGCCTCGACCCCGTGAGCGCGGTCGTGACGGCTCCGCTCACCGTCGGCGGGAGCGTCGCCCGACCGCCCCCGCGCTCACCTCCGCACCTCGACGCCCGCCTCGGCCAGGGCCGTCTTGACCTGGCCGACCGTCAGCGTGCCGAAGTGGAAGACGCTCGCGGCGAGCACCGCGTCGGCGCCCGCGCGGGCCGCGGCGACGAAGTGCTCCGGGGTCCCCGCGCCGCCCGACGCCACGAGCGGCACGTCGACCTTCTCCCGCACGGCGCCGAGCATCTCGAGGTCGAAGCCCGCGGTGGTGCCGTCGGCGTCCATCGAGTTCAGCAGGATCTCGCCCGCGCCCAGGTGGGCGACGCGCGCCGCCCACTCGACGGCGTCGATGCCCGTGCCCCGGCGGCCGCCGTGGGTCGTGACCTCGAAGCCCGAGGCGGTCACCGTCTCACCGGTGACGCGGCGGGCGTCCACCGACAGCGTCAGCACCTGCCGGCCGAAGCGGGCCGCGATCTCCGCGACCAGCTCGGGCCGCGCGATCGCGGCGGTGTTGACGCCGACCTTGTCCGCGCCGGCGCGCAGCAGGCGGTCGACGTCCTCCGTCGAGCGGACGCCGCCGCCCACGGTGAGGGGCACGAAGACCTGGTCGGCGGTCCGCCTCACGACGTCGATCATCGTGTCGCGGCCGCCCGAGGACGCGGACACGTCCAGGAAGGTCACCTCGTCGGCGCCCTCGCCGTCGTACCGGGAGGCGAGCTCCACGGGGTCGCCCGCGTCGCGCAGGTTCGTGAAGTTGACGCCCTTGACGACCCGACCGTCGTCGACGTCGAGGCACGGGATCACGCGGACGGCCACGGACATGCGGGACTCACCCTTCCTTGCTGCTGTCGTCGCTCCCGGCGGGCTCGTCCGAGCCCTTGCCGGACTTCTGCTCCGGGTCACCGCCGTCGTCGCCCTTGGCCTTGCCGGTCGACTCGTCCTCGGTGACCTGGAAGTGGGCGTCCAGGATGTCCACGACGTAGACCAGGGTCTCGTCGGCGAGGTCGCTGCTGGTGCCACCGTAGCCGAGGCTCGGGGGGACCACGAGCAGCACCTGCGAGCCCACGGTCTGCTCGACCAGCCCCTGGTCGAGGCCGTCGACCAGCTGGCCGATGCCGATCGTGGCGGACTGCGGCCGCGTCCCGGCGGTCCACGTGGTGTCGAACTGCCGCCCGTCGCTCCACCGCACCGCGGTGAACCGCATCGTGACGACCTGCCCCACCTGCACCTGCGGCCCGGTGCCCCGCACCAGCGGCTGCACCTGCAGGTCGGCGGGCGCGTCGGCCTTCCGCGGCACGGTCACGCTCGGCGCTCCGCCGTCGCCACGCTCGACGGTCGGGAGCCCCTTCGCCGCGCTCACCTCGGCACCGGAGGCGTGCGTCGGCAGCACGTCGACGACGAGGATCACGGGCACGTCGCCGTCCTGCTCGAGCAGGAGCATGCGCGCCCCCACCTTCTGGCCGCGCAGCGTGTCGTAGAGGTTCGAGCCGAGCGACTCCGGCGACATCGAGTACCACCCCGGCGCGTCGATGTACGTGCTCGAGATGACGGTGCCGTCGCGCCCGTCCTCGGCGTACATGTTCAGCAGCACGGGCTCACCGTCCACCACGGGCTCGCCCGACCCGGGCCACACCGTCCGCGCGCCCGCCTGCACGACGTCGTACGGCTGCTGGTAGTCGAGGGCGGGCGGCTCCCCCACAGCCCCCGACACCTGCACGGGCGCCGCCGACGGCGCGGACGACGGCCGCTTGCCCAGGTCGTCCAGCAGCGACGAGCCGCACCCGCCGAGCACGAGCGCGCCACCGAGCAGCAGCGAGATCAGGAGGGTGAGACGGCGGAGCACCGGGTCATCCTGCCATGCCCACCCGGCGACCGGGGGCCCCCGTCCACCGCCCGCGCGCGACCGGACCACGCCCAGCCGTGAGCCGAGAGCACGGCGGCACCTGCCGACGCGCGACGCTTCACATGGACTCGATCAGCCGATCCACACGCTCGTCCACGCTCTTGAACGGGTCCTTGCACAGCACGGTGCGCTGCGCCTGGTCGTTGAGCTTCAGGTGCACCCAGTCCACGGTGTAGTCCCGACGCGCCTCCTGCGCGGCACGCACGAAGTCGCCCCGCAGCTTGGCGCGCGTCGTGGGCGGCGGCACGGCCGTCGACTCGAACACCTCGAGGTCGGTGACGACGCGCTCCACCATGCCGCGCGCGGCGAGCAGGTTGTACAGCCCCTCGGTGCGGGAGATGTCGTGGTAGGCGAGGTCGAGGCGCGCGATGCGGGGGTCGTCGAGCGGCAGGTCGTGCTTGGCCTGGTACCGCTCGATGAGCTTGAGCTTGATGACCCAGTCGAGCTCGCGGTCCACGAGGGACAGGTTGCCGGACTCCAGCGCCCGCAGCCCGCGCTCCCACAGGTCCAGGACCTGCTTGACGACGGGAGTGGCACCGGCGTGCGCGTCCACGTGCTCGCGCACGCGGTGGTAGTACTCCCACTGGATGTCGACGGCGGTGGCGGTGCGCCCGTTGGCGAGCTGGACGGGGTGCAGGCCGGTGCGGTCGTGGCTGATCTCGCGGATCGCGCGGATGGGGTTCTCGAGGGTGAGGTCGCGCATCGGCACGCCCGCCTCGACGAGGCGCAGCACGAGGTCCGTGGCGCCGACCTTGAGCATCGTGGTCGGCTCGGCCATCGACGAGTCGCCGACGATGACGTGCAGGCGGCGGTAGCTCTCCGCGTCGGCGTGCGGCTCGTCGCGCGTGTTGATGATCGGCCGGGAGCGGGTGGTGGCGCTGGAGACGGCCTCCCAGATGTGGTCCGCACGCTGGGACAGGCAGTAGACGGCGCCGCGCGGGGTGGCGAGCACCTTCCCTGCACCCGTGAGCACCTGGCGGGTGATGAGGAACGGCACGAGCACCTCGGAGAGGCGCGAGAAGTCGCCCTGCCGGCGCACGAGGTAGTTCTCGTGGCAGCCGTAGGAGTTGCCCGCGGAGTCGGTGTTGTTCTTGAACAGGTGCACCTTGCCGGACAGGCCCTCGTGCTCCAGCCGCTGCTGCGCGTCGGCCACCAGGCCCTCGAGGATGCGCTCGCCGCCCCGGTCGTACGCCACGAGCTGGTGCACGTCGTCGCACTCCGCCGTCGCGTACTCGGGGTGCGACCCCACGTCGAGGTAGAGGCGCGAGCCGTTGCGCAGGAAGACGTTCGAGCTCCGCCCCCACGCCACGACCTTGCGGAACAGGTAGCGGGCCACCTCGTCCGCGGACAGGCCGCGCCCGTCGTCCGCCGCGCACGTCACCCCGTACTCGGTCTCCAGACCGAAGATCCTGCGGTCCACGACGTCTCCCCTCGCTCGGCCCTGCTGCCCGACCTGCTGCCCCACCTGGCGCCCGACTGCGGTGCGACCTGCTCGCCCGTCTCAGTCGCCAGTCTCACTCACCGGGCTGCTCGAGCAGCCCGGCCAGCGTCGCGCCCTGCAGCCGCCGGAACGCCCTCCGCCGGCCCGCGCGCTCCAGCACCGCCACCTCGAGGCCGGCGGGCGCGATCTCGCGCTCCTCCCCCTCGGCAGCGACGGAACCGTCCGACCCGACGGCGCCGAGGGTGCGCACCGCGAGCGCGAGCACCTGCGGCAGCGTCATCCCCTCGTGCCAGGCCTCGCCGACGCGCGCGCCCAGCTGCTCCGCCTGGCCGCCCATCACGACGTGCCCGTGCTCGTCCGCGACGGAGCCGTCATAGGACAGCCGGTAGATCTGGTCGGCGGCCGGGGTGTCCCCCACCTCCGCCACGACCAGCTCGACCTCCAGCGGCTTGGACTCGGTGGTGAACACCGTGCCCAGCGTCTGCGCGTACGCGTTGGCCAGCCCGCGCGCGGTGACGTCGGTGCGGTCGTAGGAGTACCCGCGCAGGTCGGCGTAGCGGACTCCGGCGACCCGCAGGTTCTCGAACTCGTTGTACTTGCCCACCGCGGCGAACGCGATGCGGTCGTAGATCTCCGAGATCTTGTGCAGCGCTCGCGACGGGTTCTCCGTGGCGAACGCGATCCCGCCCTCGTACGCGAGCACGACGACGGACCGGCCGCGGGCGATGCCCTTGCGGGCGAAGTCCGCCCGGTCCTTCATCAGCTGCTCGGGCGAGACGTAGAACGGCATCGTCATGCGCGCGCACCCCCCTGGTGGCCGGTCCGGGGACCGCCGGCGGGGCGGTCGCCGTGGGCGGCCCGGTGGGCGGCCCCGCGCTCGTCGACGATCCTCTCGACCGACGCGGCGAGCTCCTCGTCCGCCACCCGGCGCACGCCGTCGGCGGTCACGACGTTCACCACGGGCCAGATCTGGCGCACGGGGTCGGGGCCACCGGTCGCACTGTCGTCGTCGGCCGCGTCGTAGAGCGCCTCGACCGCGACGCCGACCGCCGCGTCGGCGTCGAGCCCGGGCCGCCACAGCTTCTTCAGCGCACCGCGCGCGAACACCGAGCCGGAGCCGACCGTGTGGTGGTCGTGCTCCTCGTACCGGCCACCGGTGACGTCGTAGCTGAACAGCCGTCCGTACCCGCGGTCGAGGTCGTAGCCCGCGAACAGCGGCACGACGGCCAGACCTTGCAGGGCGAGGGGCAGGTTGCCGCGGATCATCGTGGACAGGCGGTTGGCCTTGCCGTCGAGGGAGAGCAGGGAGCCCTCGATCTTCTCGTAGTGCTCCAGCTCGAGCTGGAAGAGCCGCACGAGCTCGATCGCCACGCCCGCGGACCCCGCGATGCCGACCACCGAGTAGGCGTCGGCGGCGAAGACCTTCTCCATCTCGCGGCTCGCGATGAGGTTGCCCGCCGTGGCCCGGCGGTCGCCGGCCATGATCACGCCGCGGCCGCCGTCGTCGGTGCCGAAGGTCAGCGCGACGATGGTGGTGGCGTGCGGAGCGAGGCCGTCGGTGCTCGCCCCGCCGACGTCGCGACGCCCGGGCAGCAGGTCGGGCGCGTGGCCCGCGAGGAAGTCCACGAACGAGGACGAGCCGGGGCGCAGGAACGCGTCCGGCAGCCGTCCCGAGGTGTCAGCGTGAGTCATGGGCGCTCACTGACCGCCCTTCTGCACGAAGCCCCGAACGAACGACTCGGCGTTCGTCTCGAGGACCTCGTCGATCTCCTCCAGCAGGGCGTCCACCTCGGCGTCGCGCTCGGTCGCCGCCGGGGCGACCGGGGCGGGGGTGTCCGCGTCGTCGTCGGGCGTGCGGTCCTCGTGCTGCGGGTTGATCCGTTCCTGACCGGCCATGGTCCGCCTCCTTCGCTGCTGCGGAGCCCCCGACAAGGAGCTCCGGGAGAGTCTCGCGACGCCAGCCTATGCGCTGCGGCCGACACCGCGCGGCGACGTCCACGCCGGTTGCGCCCAGGGCTGAACGACTCCACCCGTGCCCGCCCCGGGCACGGGGTGGACGACGTCGTCGCCGGTCAGGCGGTCACCCGTCACCCCGCAGCCCCTTGAGCAGCGCCGCCGCGTCCGGGCTGGCGTCCAGGAGCGCGCCGATGTGCGCGCGGGTGCCGCGGGAGGGATCGAGCATCGGCACCCGCTGCAGGGCGGCGGCCCCCGGGACGTCGAAGATCACCGAGTCCCAGCTCGCCGCCGACACCTGGTCGGCGTACCGGGCCATCACCTCGCCGCGGAACCACGCCCGCGTGTCCGCCGGCGCGTGGTGCACCGCGTCCGCGACCCGCTCGTCGTCCACGAGGCGCTCGACGGCGCCCGACGCGACGAGCCGGTGGTAGACGCCGCGCTCGGGGCGCACGTCCGTCCACTGCAGGTCCAGCGCGTGCAGCCGGGGGTGGTCCCAGCCGAGCCCGTCCCGCGACCGCATCCGCTCCAGGAGCCGGTGCTTCGCCACCCACTCCACCTCGCGCGCGCACGTCGACGGGTCGGTGCCCAGCCGGTGGAGCACCGAGCGCCAGCGGTCCAGCACCGCGGCGGTCTCGTCGTCGCCCGGCGCACCGGAGGCCGCCGTGCCCCCTGCCGAACCCGCTGCCGTACCCGCTGCCGTACCCGCTGCCGCGAGCGCCGCGACCGACCGGGCCACGACGTCGGCGTACGCCTCCTGGACCTCCAGCGCCGTGAGCCGGCGGCCGTCGGCGAGCTCGAGGGGGACGGCGAGGGTGAGGTCGCGCGACACCCGCTGGACGTCGGCGACCGGGTCGGCGAGCCGCAGGGCGGCGAGCTCCTCCCGGGCGGGGACGCCCGCCTCGGCCAGCTCGTCGAGGTGCTCGAGCACCCACAGCACGAGCGAGGTGGTGCCGAGCTTGAGAAAGGTCGCGACCTCGAAGAGGTTGGCGTCGCCGATGATGAGGTGCAGGCGGCGCCACCGCGTGCGGTCCGCGTGCGGCTCGTCGCGGGTGTTGACGATGGGGCGGCGCAGCGTCGTCTCGAGCCCCACCTCCGCCTCGATGTAGTCGGCGCGCTGGGAGAGCTGGAAGCCGGCGTCCGAGCCCGTCGGGCCGAGACCGACCCGCCCCGACCCGGCGAACACCTGCCGCGTGACGAGGAACGGCGTCAGCAGCTCGACGAGCGTGCCGAACGGCAGCGCCCGGTCCACCAGGAAGTTCTCGTGCGTGCCGTAGCTGGCGCCCTTGCCGTCCACGTTGTTCTTGTAGAGGACCACCTCGCCGCCGGGCACCTCCGCGAGCGACCGCACGGCCGCGAGCATGACCCGCTCCCCCGCGACGTCCCACAGGACACCGTCGCGCGGCCCGGTGACCTCGGGCGACGAGTACTCCGGGTGCGCGTGGTCCACGTAGAGGCGCGCGCCGTTGGTGAGGATGCAGTTCGCGGCGCTCGGGTCGTCGTAGTCCTCGACCGACGGCCGCTCCACCTCCTCCGGCTCCTGCCGGACGGGGCGCGCCCGACCGCGGGAGGACCCGGGCGTGCCCGCCGCGGAGGCCACCTGGGCCGACGCGGGGGTGCTGCCGGACGTCGGGCCGGACGACGAGGGTCCGGACGGCGCGGGGCGCGACGGGTCGTCGGTGAGGAGCGAGGGGTGCGCCGAGGCGCGCTGGAGGTGGAACCCGCGCGCGTCCTGCAGCGGGTCCTCGTCGTCGTAGTCCCAGCGGGCCGGCGGGCGCCCGCCCGCCCGCGCCACCAGGGCGCGGTACGTCATGACCACCTGCGAGCTCATGAGCATCGGGTTGGCCATCGGCCGCCCCGGTGCCAGCACGCCGTACTCGGTCTCGATCCCCATCACGCGACGAACGCTCACGCCACCACCCTAGGTGGCCGGGAACGAGATCGAGGTACCCGTCCCGAAGTCGACCCACGGTGGGTCGACCTCGCGGCGGGTACCTCGATCTGGTGGGCTCGCGACGGGCCGGTGCTACAGGTACTGCCCCGTGCTGGTCACCGTGTCGATGGTGCGCGGGGTGCCGTCGCCGCCCTTCTTCTGGACGATCGTGCGGATGAAGACGATGCGCTCGCCCTTCTTGCCGCTGATGCGCGCCCAGTCGTCGGGGTTGGTGGTGTTGGGCAGGTCCTCGTTCTCCTTGAACTCGTCGACGCACGCCGACAGGAGGTGCTCGACCCGGATGCCGCGCTGCCCGGTGGCCAGGAAGTCCTTGATCGCCGACTTCTTGGCCCGGTCCACGACGTTCTGGATCATCGCGCCGGAGTTGAAGTCCTTGAAGTACAGGGTCTCCTTGTCGCCCGACGCGTACGTGACCTCGAGGAACTGGTTCTCCTCGTCCTCGGAGTACATCCGCTCCACCACGCTGCGGATCATCGCCCCGACGGCGTCGTTCTGGCTGCCGCCGTGCTCGGCCAGGTCGTCGGGGTGGATGGGCAGCTGCGGCGTGAGGTACTTGCCGAAGATCTCGGTGGCGCCCTCGGCGTCCGGCCGCTCGATCTTGATCTTCACGTCCAGGCGGCCGGGCCGCAGGATCGCGGGGTCGATCATGTCCTCGCGGTTCGACGCGCCGATGACGATGACGTTGTCGAGCCGCTCGACGCCGTCGATCTCGGCGAGCAGCTGGGGCACGATCGTCGTCTCGACGTCCGACGAGAGGCCCGTGCCGCGGGTGCGGAACAGCGACTCCATCTCGTCGAAGAACACCACGACGGGCGCACCCTGCGTCGCCTTCTCGCGCGCGCGGGCGAAGATCAGGCGGATGTGCCGCTCGGTCTCGCCCACGTACTTGTTGAGCAGCTCCGGGCCCTTGACGTTGAGGAAGTAGCTCTTGGCCGTCGGGTCGCCGCCCTGCGCGCTGGCGACCATCCCGGCCAGCGAGCTGGCCACCGCCTTCGCGATGAGCGTCTTGCCGCACCCGGGCGGGCCGTACAGCAGCACGCCCTTGGGCGGCCGCAGCCCGTGCTCGCGGAAGAGGTCGGGGTGCGAGAACGGCAGCTCGACGGCGTCGCGGATCTGCTCGATCTGCGGCCCCAGCCCGCCGATGTCCTCGTAGGCGATGTCGGGCACCTCTTCGAGGACGAGCTCCTCGACCTCCGACTTCGGGACCACCTCGTAGACGAACCCGCTGCGCACGTCGACCGTGAGCGCGTCGCCCACCCGCAGCTCCGCGTCGGCGACCGACCCGGCGAGGCGCACGACCCGCTCCTCGTCGGCACGCCCGACGACGAGCACCCGCTCGGCGTCGAGCACCTCCTTGACGGTCACCAGCTCGCCCGTGCGCTCGTAGCCGCCGACCTCGACGACCGTCATGGCCTCGTTGAGCTTGACCTCCTGCCCGGGGCGCAGCTCGGCGACGTCGAGGCCCGGGCTCGCCTGCACGTGCATCTTCCGGCCGGCCGACGAGATGTCGACCGAGCCGTCGTCGTGTGCGGCGAGGAACGTCGCGTACGTCCCGGGGGGCTTGGCGAGCTCGTCGATCTGGCCCTTGAGCTCCACGATCTGGTCGCGGGCGGCGCGGAGCGCCTCGGCGAGCCGCTCGTTCTTGGCGGCGAGAAGGGCGAGCTGTGCGTCGTGGCTCGGTCCGGTGGGCAGCGTCGGCTGCTCCGGTCGAGGCTCCGGGCGGACAGGGTTGTCGGACATCGCATCCCCTCTCGTGCGGCCCGGGTGACCGCCTCCCCGGGCGGGAAGGCGTCCCCGGAGTACAGCACCCTAGACATCAACACGGTCGTCCGGGGGTTCATTTCACGGAGCGGTCGCGAGGTTCACACGACCGAGACCTCCCGGTGACCTGCCGCGGGGCCGACGGCCGCCCGAGGGGCGTCAGGCCTGCGCGTCGTCAGGGGCGACGCCGAGGTCGCGCCGGACGCGGCGGATCTTCTTGTCCGAGACGGCACGCTCGCCCAGCTCCTCCTCCGACCACTCCGCGTCGGGGGCGGGGTAGGAACCCTTGGCCGGGCGTCGCGTGCGCTCCGGCGGCGTGACGCCGTCGGCCAGCCGCCGGGCCGTGACGAGGAAGCCGGTGTGCCCGATCATCCGGTGCTGCGGGCGGACCGCGAGGCCCTCGAGGTGCCAGCCGCGCACCATGGACTCCCATGCCTGCGGCTCCGCGAACCGGCCGTCGGCACGCAGGTCCTCGGCCGTGCGGGACAGCTGCGTGGCGGTCGCGACGTAGCAGATGAGCACGCCGCCGGGGACGAGGGCCCGGGCGACCGGGTCGACGTTCTCCCAGGGCGCGAGCATGTCGAGGACGACGCGGTCGACGCTGCCCGGCTCGGCCACGGTGGGCAGCACGTCGGCGAGGTCGCCGACCGACAGCCGCCACGCCGGGTGCTCGCCGCCGAAGAACGACTCGACGTTGCCGCGCGCGATCGCCGCGAAGTCCTCGCGCCGCTCGATGGAGTGCAGCTCGCCGGCGTCGCCCACGGCGCGCAGCAGCGACATGGTCAGCGCCCCGGAGCCGACGCCGGCCTCGACGACGCGGGCACCCGGGAAGATGTCCGCCATCTGCACGATCTGGCCCGCGTCCTTGGGGTAGACGACGGCGGCACCGCGCGGCATGGACAGCACGTAGTCGCTCAGCAGGGGGCGCAGGGCGAGGTACTCGATCCCCGCCGTGTTGGTCACGACCCACCCCTCGGGGCGGCCGATGAGGTCCTCGTGGCGGAAGTACCCCTTGTGCGTGTGGAAGGTGCCGCCGGGCTTGAGCGTGATGGTGTGCAGGCGCCCCTTGGGGTCCGTGAGCTGCACCCGGTCGCCCTCGCGCAGGGGTCCGCGGCGCAGGTCCGCACCCGTGGCGCGGCCGGTCGGGTCGGCGGTCGGGCGGTTCTCGGGCACGGTGGCGTCGGCGGAGGTCACGACGGGCGAGTCTACCGGCCCGCCTCCCGCCACCTCATCGGCGGAGCGCGGCCGCGACCCGGGCGACGTCGAGCACGCCCGTCAGGCGGCCGGCGTCCACGACCGGCACCACGCGCGCCCCGGACGAGCCGCGGGCGAGGCGGTCGAGGAGGTCGTCGCCCTCGAGCTCGGGGCTCACCGCGGACCCGGGCGGGAACGGGACGACGACGGCCTCCACCGGCGTGGCTGCGGCCTGACCCGCGGGAACGTTCGCGACCGCGGTCGGGTCCACCCAGCCCACGGGCTCCCCGGCGGGCCCGACGACGGCCACGACCGCGCCGGGCTGTCGCGCCGCCGCCTCGGAGACGCCGGCGACGGTGGCGGTGACGGGGAGCACGACGGCCGGCACGGCCAGGCCGCGCGCGGACAGCGTCGCGACCCGGGCCCTGGTCCGCGCGCCCTTGATCGCGTCGCCCGCGCCGGACCACAGGAACGCGCCGATGAGCGCCGCCCACGCGACCGTCACCCACGACGGCCTCCGCCCCTCGAGCAGCGGCCACAGCAACGCCACGACCAGCACGCCGACCGCCACCACCCGTCCGGCCCAGCCCGCCGCGAGCGTGCCCCGCGTGCGCGAGCCGGTCGCGCCCCAGACCGCGGACTCGAGGATCTGCCCGCCGTCCAGCGGCAGCCCCGGCACCAGGTTGAACAGCCCGACGAACGCGTTCGAGAACGCACCGGCGAGGAGCAGCGCCGTCACGACCGACGACACCGGCTGCAGCAGGTACACGACCCAGAACGCGGCCGCGAGCACGAGGTTGGTGAGCGGGCCGACCACGGCCACGAGGGCGCCGTCGAGCGGGCGCCCGCCCGACCCGGTGTACGCGGTGTGTCCGCCCCACAGCGTCAGCGCGATCTCGGTGACGCGGTGCCCGCGCGACCGCGCGACGAGGGCGTGCGCGACCTCGTGCAGGAACACGGACCCGAAGAGGAGCAGCACGAACGCGGCGGCGACGACGAGCACGGCCGTCGTCCCCAGCTGGGGTGCGAACCACGTCCGCACCGAGGGCGCGAACACGAGGGTGAGGACGACGGCTCCGAGGAACCACGACGGGGTGACGAGGACGGGCGCGCCCGCGATGCGGCCGACCACCCATCCCCGGGAGCGAGAGGTCACCCGGTCAGGCTATCCGGCCGGGTTGCCGGTCGGCCGCGCGCCGACCGATCGACGGCCGGTCGACGGCCGGTCGACGGCCGATCGACGGTTGCTCGTCAGAGGGCGTGGGACGGCCTGTCACCGTCCGCCCGTAGGGTGGCGCGCATGACGACGACCGCCGCTCCCGACCCGTCGCCGACGGCGTCGCGGGCCCCGGCGCTGTCGCCGTCGCGGGCGGCGGACTTCATGCGCTGCCCCCTGCTGTTCCGGTTCCGCGTGGTCGACCGGCTGCCCGAGCCCCCGGCGTCCGCCGCCGCGCGGGGCACGCTGGTGCACGCCGTGCTCGAGCGGCTCTACGACGCCCCGCGCGGCGAGCGCACGCCGGAGGCGGCGGCCGCCCTCCTGCCGGTGGAGTGGGAGCGGCTCGTCGAGGCGGAGCCGCGGTACGCGACGCTCTTCGACGACGGCGGCGACGCGGCCGGCACCACGCCGACGGAGTGGCTCGGCCGGGCGCGGCGGCTCGTCGGCACGTACTTCACGCTGGAGGACCCCAACCGGCTGGAGCCCGCGTCCCGGGAGCTGCGCGTCGAGACGTCGCTCGACGACGGGCCCGTGCTGCGCGGGATCGTCGACCGGCTCGACGTCGCGCCCGACGGCGCGCTGCGGGTGGTCGACTACAAGACGGGCCGCGCGCCCGGGCCGGGCTTCGAGGGCTCCGCCCTGTTCCAGATGCGGTTCTACGGCCTGGTGCTGTGGCGCGAGCGCGGCGACCTGCCGCGCATGCTGCAGCTGCTCTACCTCGGGGACGGCCAGGTGCTGCGCGCCGAGCCGGCCGAGCGGGAGCTCGAGGCCACGGAGACCAAGGTGCGCGCCCTGTGGTCGGCCATCCAGGACGCCGCCCGCACCGGCGACTGGCGGCCGCGCCGCAGCCGGCTGTGCGGGTGGTGCGCCCACCAGGCGCTGTGCCCCGCGTTCGGCGGCACGCCGCCGGCGATCCCGCCGGGCGCGCTGCGCGAACGGCTCGGGGTGGACCCCGGGCCCGGCGCGGCCTCGGACGTGATCCTCGGTGCGGTCCCCGACGTGGCGCCGGACGACGACCCCGTCAGTGCGTGAGGTCCACGACCTCGCCGGCGCCGATGCGCGAGAGCGTCGCGACGTCGACCTTCTCCAGCGACGCGGCGCGGCTGAGCCCGTCCAGGTGCGGCACGGGCAGGACCGCCTCGACGCCCAGGGTCGCGATGCCCGCGGCCCGCGCCGAGGCGATGCCGGTGGGCGAGTCCTCGATCGCCACGCAGGCCCCGGCGTCGACGCCGAGCCGCTCGGCCGCGACGAGGTAGGGCTCGGGGTCCGGCTTGCCCCGGGTCACCTGGTCGCCCGCGACGAGCGTCGCGAACGCGCCGGCGGGGCCGCGCGACACGACCTCCTCCGCGAGGGCCGAGTAGCTCATCGTCACCAGCGCGCACGGCACGCCCGCCTCGGCGAGGCTCGTGAGGAGCTCCAGCGCGCCCGGCTGCCACGGCACCCGCTCGCGGACCTGCTCCACGACCTGACCCAGCAGGCGGTCGACGATCGCGTCGGCCGGCAGGTCGACCCCGCCCTGGTCGCGCAGGATCGTCGCCGAGACCGTCAGCGCGTTCCCCACGAGCTGCAGCGCCTGCTCGTGCGTCCAGGTGCCGCCGTGCTCCGCGACCAGCTCCTGCTCGGCCCGGATCCAGTACGGCTCGGTGTCCACGAGGGTGCCGTCCATGTCCCACAGGACGGCCGCGGGCAACGTCGGGGTGGCGGTCTGCGGTGCGGGGGCGAGGGTCTCGGGCACCCGTCCATCGTACGGACCGGCCCGCGCGCAGCGGCCCCCGCGCCCTCGTGAGATGGGGCACGCCGTCAGGGCAGGGCCACCTGCAGCACCCCCGCGCCCGTCCCGTGCTTCCCGTGGTGCTTCACCGCGGCGTACCCGTCCAGCGCCTCGTACGGGTAGACGTCGGCCGGGTCCCAGCCCGCGGGCCCGACCGGGCCCGCCGTGCCGTCGGTGACCACGTCGTCGAGGTCGACGGCGCTGCCCCGGAACCACGACCCGGTGTCCGAGAACCGGGTCGCGTTCCAGTTCGACACCGCCATCCCCGACCCTGTGCCGGGCCCGGTGTAGTCGAACGCGTTGCCCTCCGACACCACGCTGGACTCGATCCCCAGCCCGATGCCGTAGCAGCGCGCGCGGCGACCTCAGGCCGACCGCCCGCTGTATACGCTGGACGGATGACGACCGAGCCGGAGACCACCGGGCGCCACGCCGCACGGCAGACCGTGATGATCGCCGCGTTCGAGGGGTGGAACGACGCCGGCAGCGCCGCCACCGCCGCGCTCGAGCACCTCGCTCACGTGTGGGACGCCCGCCAGGTGCGCGAGCTCGACCCCGAGGACTACCACGACTTCCAGGTGAACCGGCCCGTGATGGAGACCGGGCCGGACGGCGTGCGCACGATCACGTGGCCCACCACGACGGTGTCGGTCGCTGACCTGCCGGACCGCACCGTGGTGCTGGTGCGCGGCATCGAGCCGTCGTTCCGGTGGCGCTCCTACTGCGCCGAGCTGCTCGACCTGGCCGCCGAGCTGGGCGTGCGCACGGTCGTGACCCTCGGCGCCCTGCTGGCCGACGTGCCCCACACCCGGCCCATCCCGATGACCGCCACGACGGAGAGCGACGGCCTGCAGGCGGTGCTCGACGTCGAGCCGAGCACGTACGAGGGCCCGACCGGCATCGTGGGCGTGCTGCAGCACGAGGCCGACCGCCGCGGGTTCCAGGCCGTGTCGCTGTGGGCCGCCGTCCCCCACTACGTGGCCAACCCGCCGTCGCCCAAGGCCACGCTCGCGATCCTCGCCCGCGTCGAGGAGCTCATCGCCGCGTCGGTGCCCCTCGGCGACCTGCCCGAGGACGCCGAGGCCTGGCAGCACGGCGTCGACGAGCTCGCCTCGGACGACGCCGAGATCGCCGAGTACGTGCAGCAGCTCGAGGAGGCGAAGGACACCGCCGACCTGCCCGAGGCGACGGGCGAGGCCATCGCGCGCGAGTTCGAGCGCTACCTGCGGCGGCGCGACGTCGGCGGCGACAAGGGCGGCGACAAGGGCGGGGACAAGGGCCCCGACCGCGGCGGGGACAGGGGTCCGGACAAGAGCTGACCCCCCTGCGCCGGCGTCAGGGACGCCGCGTCAGAGCCGGACGCCCAGCAGCGCGTTCACGGCCCGCGCCAGGACGCCGGGCGCGCCCTCGTGGTCGTCGGACGTGTCGCGACCGGGCTCGAGCGCGACGTCCGCCCAGGCGTCCACGGCGGCGAGCGCGGCGGGGCCGTCCAGGTCGTCCGCGAGCGCCGCGCGCAGGGCGCCCAGCGTCGCCGTCGCGTCGGGGCCGCCGTTGCCGGAAACAGCCGAGCGCCACCGCTCGAGCCGCGCGACGCCGGCCTCGAGGTCGGCGTCCGTCCACTCCCACTCGGTGCGGTAGTGGTGCGCCAGCAGGGCCAGGCGGATCGCCATCGGGTCGACGCCCGCGCGGCGCAGCGCGGAGACGAACACGAGGTTCCCGCGCGACTTGCTCATCTTCTCGCCCTCGTAGGCGACGAGCCCGGCGTGCACGTGCACGCCCGCCCCGCCGCCGCCCAGCAGGCGGTCGTGCGAGGTGGACATCTCGTGGTGCGGGAAGAGCAGGTCCGCTCCCCCGCCCTGCAGGTCGAAGGGCAGGCCGAGCCCGTCGCGGGCGATGACGGCGCACTCGATGTGCCAGCCGGGGCGCCCGGTGCCCAGGGACGCGCCGTCCCACGCGGGCTCGCCCACGCGCTCGCGGCGCCACAGCAGCGGGTCGAGGGGGTTCTTCTTGCCCTCACGCTGCGGGTCCCCGCCGCGCTCGGCGAACAGGGCCGCCATGACCTCCGGGTCGAGGCGCGCCACCTGCCCGAAGTCCGGGTCGGCCGACAGGTCGGCGTACACGTCGCCCAGACAGGGGTCGTCCCCGCCGGCGCCCGGCTCGACGGGAACCCGGTAGGCCGCGCCCTCGTCGAGGAGACGCTCGACGGCGGCGACCACGGCGGGCACGGACTCGACGGCGCCGGTCCAGGTGGCGGGCGGCACCATGCCGAGGGCGGTCATGTCCTCGCGGAAGAGCGCGACCTGGTCGGCGGCGAGCTCGCGCCAGTCGACGCCCGTGGCGTCCGCGCGCTCCAGCAGCGGGTCGTCGACGTCCGTGACGTTCGAGACGAACGTCACGTCCTTGCCGGCGTCGAGCCACGCCCGGTGCAGCAGGTCGAACGCCAGGTAGGTGTTCGCGTGCCCCAGGTGGGTCGCGT
Organism: Isoptericola sp. NPDC019571; assembly: GCF_044389385.1. NCBI lineage: Bacteria > Bacillati > Actinomycetota > Actinomycetes > Micrococcales > Promicromonosporaceae > Isoptericola > Isoptericola sp. NPDC019571. The sequence continues at coordinate 154,063 of NZ_JBIRXZ010000007.1, read as the reverse complement.
CGTACGGGGTGATCCCGCAGACGTAGTAGCGGGCGGTGCGCCCCGGGGCCGGGTCCACGAGCCGTCCGGTGGTGCTGTCGTGCACCCGGACGGGGGTGCGGCGGCCGTCGGCCGGGTCGGGGAGCTCGGGGATCTGCGGGGCGGGCCAGGAACGCACGCGCCCAGGCTACCGGGCGTCTCACCCGGTCAGGTTCCCGACCAGGTCCTGGTCAGACGACGATGCCGCCGTTCGCGGTGAGCACGCCCGTCAGCAGCAGGACCACGACCACGGCGGCGAGGCCGAGGCGGTACCAGACGAACGGCATGAACGAGTGGGTGGTGATGAGCTTGAGGAACCCGATGATGACGACGTACCCGACGACGAAGGCGACGAGCGTCGCCACGAGGGTCGCGCCGGCGCCGGGCGACCCGGGGGCAGGGTCCTCGCCCACGGACTTGGCGAGCTGGTAGAAGCCCGACATCAGCACCGCGGGGATGGCCAGCAGGAACGAGTAGTCCGCGGCGGCCTTGCGGGTGAAACCCATGAGCAGCCCGGCGGTGATCGTGCCGCCGGAGCGCGACACGCCCGGGATGAGCGCCAGCGCCTGGGCGAAGCCGAACGCGATCGCGCGCTTCGGGTTGAGCTCGTCGAGCCGACGCGTGCGCCGGCCGATCTTGTCCGCCCAGCCGAGCAGCAGACCGAAGACGACGAGTGTCGTCACGGTGATCCAGAGGTTGCGCAGGTAGGTCTCGATCTGGTCCTGGAAGAGCAGGCCGAGCACGCCGATCGGGATGGATCCGAGCGCGATGTACCAGGCCATGCGGGCCTGGTCGTCGTGGGCGCCCATGCGGGAACGCCAGTCGCTGCCGTGCGTGCCCACGAGGGACTTCCACCAGGCGACGCAGATGTCGCGGATCGTGCGGCGGTAGTAGAGCAGCACGGCGGCCTCGGTGCCGATCTGGGTGATCGCCGTGAACGCGGCCCCGGGGTCGGTCCCGCCGAGCAGCTCCCCCACGATGCGCAGGTGCGCGCTCGAGGAGATCGGCAGGAACTCGGTCAGGCCCTGGACCAGGCCGAGCAGGATCGCTTCCCAGGCATTCACGGGCGGTCACACTACCCGGACCTGCGAGGTTTCCCGGTAGCCTGGCCCGCCATGGAGCGTCGTCAGGTGGGCCGCACGGGCCTGCGCGTGTCCGAGCTCGGCCTGGGGACCATGACCTGGGGACGGGACACCGACGACCTGGACGCGGCGGAGCAGCTGCGCGACTTCGTCGACGCGGGCGGCACGCTCGTCGACACCGCCGCGACGTACGGCGACGGGGACGCGGAGCGCGTGATCGGGTCCCTGCTGGGTGACAAGGTCTCCCGCGACGACGTCGTGCTGTGCACCAAGGGCGGCGTGCGCGCCGGCCGGTCGGGCGCGCGTGTCGACGCGTCCCGGGCGGGTCTGCTCGCCGACCTCGACGCGTCCCTCGCCCGGCTCGGCACCGACCACGTCGACCTGTTCCTCGTCGCCTGCCCCGATCCGGCGACGCCGCTCGCCGAGACCGTGTCGGCGCTGCGGCTCGCGGTGTCCTCCGGCCGGGCGCGCTACGTCGGCCTGTCCAACCACCCCGGCTGGGCGTCCGCGCGGGTCGCGACCCTGCTGGAGGCGGACGGCACCGGGCTCAGCGCCGTCGAGCTCGAGTACTCCCTGCTGCAGCGGGGCGCGGAGCGCGACGTCGCGCCCGCCGCGGACGCGCTGGGGCTCGGCCTGCTGGCCTGGTCCCCGCTCGGCCGCGGCGTGCTGACCGGCAAGTACCGGCGCGCGATCCCCGCGGACTCCCGCGCGGCGTCGGCCCACCTGGCGGCCTTCGTCGACCCCTACCTGGACGCCGCGGCGTCGTCCGTCGTCGAGGCCGTGGCCACCGCGGCCGACGGGCTCGGGCGCGCGCCGCTCGAGGTCGCTCTCGCCTGGCTGCTGGCCCGCGACACGGTCGCCAGCGCGATCGTCGGGGCGCGGACGCCCGCCCAGCTGCGGGCATCCCTCGCGGCCGTCGACCTCGATCTGCCGGGCGAGGTCCACGCCGCGCTCGACGACGTCTCCGCCCCGGAGATCGGCTACCCCGAGCGCTGGTAGGCCTGGCCCGGGGCGTCGGCCGGCCGGTCGGCGGGAGCCCCCGCCAGGTCAGGCCCCTCGAGGTCCGTGTCGAGCTCCGCGTCGAGGTCGTCGTCGTCCTCGTCGTCGTCCTCGTCGTCGTCCTCGTCGTCCCCGTCGTCGTCCCCGTCGTCGTCCCCGTCGTCGAGGAAGAAGGGCGTGACCTCGGAGTACACCTGGGCCAGCGCGTCCTCGTAGACCTCGAACGCGTCGGCCAGGACCTCGTAGGCGTCGTCGACCGCAGGGTCGTCGTCGCCCCGGCGGGTCGACACCGCGTGGTAGTGGGCCTCCAGCGCGGCGACGAAGCGGTCCAGCGCGGCACGCGGGTCTGCGGTCATGCTCTGACCGTAGCGCCCCACGGGGCACAATGGGCAGACGAAAACCGCCCGCCAGCACTTCGGGAGGACAGCGGATGGCTTCGATCCCGTCCACGCCGCAGGCAGACGCGCGCCCCGGCGCGCCGTCCGCCTGGCGCAAGCACGGCCAGTACGAGTACCGCGTGCTGACCATCGACCGGGGCACGAGCGTCCCGGACGCGCGCAAGATGCTCACCGACGAGGCCGAGTACGGCCGTTGGGAGCTCGCGCGCACCCGCCTGTACATGGGCGGCGAACGCCGGGTGTGGCTGCGCCGCAAGATCATCAAGGTCAGCGCCACCTTCTGACCGGTCGGCACGCCAGGACGCAGGTCAGGACACAGGTCAGGACGCATGGCCGACGCCTTCCGCAAGTCGCGGGCGCACGCGCCGCCGGGGTTCTTCGCCACCGAGGCGGCCGGGCTCCGCTGGCTTGCCGTGCCGGGCGGCCCGCGGGTCGCGCGGGTGCTCGGGCACGGGCCGGATCACCTCGACCTGGAGCGGGTCGACGCGGCGCACCCCACGCCCGACGCCGCGCACGACCTGGGCCGCCGCCTCGCCGTCCTGCACCGAGCGGGCGCCGCCGGGTTCGGCGTCCTCCCGCCGGGCGCCGGGCGCGGGTACTTCGGCCCGCTCGACGACCCCCTGCCCCTGGCTGCGGGGACCTGGGGCGACTGGCCCGCCTTCTACGCGCACTCCCGGCTCCGGCCGGTCGTCGCGCAGGGGCGGGAGCGGGGCGTGCTCACCGCGCAGGACGCGGCCGCCGTCGAGCGGGTGTGCGGACGGCTCGGCGTCCTCGCCGGCCCTGCGGCGCGGGAGGCGCCGGCCCGCGTGCACGGCGACCTCTGGTCCGGGAACGTGCTGTGGTCGCGCGGGCCCGGCGGCTCCGCCGAGGCGGTGCTCATCGACCCGGCCGCCCACGGCGGGCACCGGGAGGCCGACCTCGCCATGCTCGCGCTCTTCGGGGCGCCGCACCTGGACGAGGTCCTCGCGGGTTACGACGCCGCGTGGCCCCTCGCCCCCGGGTGGCGCGACCGGGTGCCGTTGCACCAGCTGTACCCGCTCGCCGTGCACGCCGTGCTCTTCGGCGGCGGGTACGTCGAGCAGACCCGCCACCTGCTCGCCCGCCTGGGCGGCTGACGACGGCTGACGACGGCTGACGACGGCTGACGACGGTGTGGTCAGCAGTCGCGCAGCAGGCGGTCCAGCACGCGCGTGCCGAAGCGCAGCGAGTCGACCGGCACCCGCTCGTCGACGCCGTGGAACATCCCGGAGAAGTCGAGGTCGGCGGGCAGGCGCAGCGGGGCGAACCCGTACCCGGTGATGCCGAGGCGGGCCAGCGACTTGTTGTCGGTGCCGCCCGACAGCGTGTAGGGCAGCACCGTGGCCCCCGGGTCCTCGGCGAGCAGGGACGCGACCATCGAGTCCACGAGGTCGCCGGAGAACGGCACCTCGAGCGCGGTGTCGGTGTGGATCGGCTCGACGCGCACGGAGGGCCCGGCCAGCTCGCGCAGCGTCGCCATACCCTCCTCCTCGTGCCCGGGCAGCAGCCGCACGTCGACGGTGGCCTCGGCACGGCCGGGGATGACGTTCGCCTTGTACCCCGCGTCCAGCCGCGTCGGGTTGGACGTGTGCCGCACCGTGGCGCCCACGAACTTCGCCGCCGGTCCCAGCGCCGCGACGAGCGCGTCGACCGCGGCCGGGTCCTCGCCCTCGAACGGCAGGCCCGTGAGGTCCGCCACCCCGCGCAGCAGCTTGTCCACGGTGGGGGTCAAGGTGTACGGCCACGGGTGCCGCCCGATCCGCGCGACCGCTGCCGCGAGCTCGGTCACCGCGTTCTCGGCGTTCACCTGGGACCCGTGGCCGGCGCGCCCGTCGGCGACGAGCCGCAGCCACGCGAGGCCCTTCTCCGCCGTCTGCAGCAGGTACGCCCGACGCCCGCCGACCTCCACCGAGAAGCCGCCCACCTCGCTGATCGCCTCGGTGGCCCCCTCGAAGAGCTCGGGCCGGTGCCGCACGGCCCACTGCGCGCCGCGCACGCCGCCCGCCTCCTCGTCGGCGAAGAAGGCGACCACGACGTCGCGCGCGGGGCGCCGGCCCTCGCGGACCATCCGGCGCACGACCGCGAGGATCATCGCGTCCATGTCCTTCATGTCGACGGCGCCGCGTCCCCACAGGAGGCCGTCGATCTCCTCGCCGGCGAACGGGTCGACCGACCAGTCGTCGGCCGCGGCCGGCACCACGTCCGTGTGCCCGTGCAGCACGAGCGCGGGGCGGCTCGGGTCGGCGCCCTCGAGCCGCGTCACGACCGACGTGCGGCCGGGCTCCGACTCGAACAGCTCCACCTCGAGCCCCACCTCCGTGAGCAGCCCGGCGACGAGCTCCGCCGCCCGCCGCTCCCCTGGTCCCTCGCCGTTGCCGTAGTTCGACGTGTCGATCCGCAGCAGGTCGCGGCAGATGTCCACGACCTCCTGCTCGGCCGTGGGGTGCGCGGTGGGGTACGCGGACGTGGGAGGCGTGCTCGGGCGCGGGGCGAGGGGCTGGGACGTCACCCCGACACCGTACCGGCGCCCGTGCGCGAGACGTCGAGCCGGGGTGACGACGTCCGCACCGCGGACCACCGTCGTGCCCACGCACCTCCGCACCTACGGACCTCGAGGAGGAGGACCATCGTGCGAAGACTCGCGGCATCCCTCGCCGCCGCCGCGCTGACCGCCGTCGGCATCGTCGCCGCCGTCGGCTAGCCCGCCGCAGCCCACGGGGCCGAGGTGTTCCCCGGCTCCCGCCAGATCTGCTCCGGCGGCGACCGCGGCCCGTACGACTTCTCCGCGTTCGACGCGCCACGCACCGGCGGGCCGACGACGCACCTCACCGCGGGCGGCTAGGACCGCCGCTCGGTGAGCGTCCCGTCCGCGGCCAGCACCAGCTCGGCGTCGAGGCCGAGCCGGTCGAGGAACGCCCGGTCGTGGCTCACGACGAGCAGCGCCCCGCGGTACGCCGCCAGGGCCTGCACCAGCTGGTCGGTGCTGGCGATGTCGAGGTTGTTGGTGGGCTCGTCCAGCACGAGCAGCTGGGCGGGCGGGTCGGACAGCAGCAGGCGTGCCAGGGTCACGCGGAACCGTTCGCCGCCGGACAGCGTCGCGACCGGGCGGCCCACCTGGTCGCCCCGCACCAGGAACCGCGCCAGCCGGTTGCGCAGCTCTCCCGGCGCCACGTCCGGCGCGCCGGCCCGCACGGCGTCGAGCACCGTCTGGTCGTCGTCGAGCACGTCGAGCCGCTGCGGCAGGTAGCCGACCCGGTCGGTGAGCGTCTCGGCGACCGCGCCCGTCCCGACGTCGGCGCCCACGGGCGCCATCCCGACGAGCCGCTCCAGCAAGGTCGTCTTGCCGACGCCGTTGGGTCCGGTCAGCGCCACGCGCTCCGGCCCGGCGAGCACGACCTCGCGCCCGTCCGTGCCCCGCAGGACGGCCAGCCGACGGCCCGCGGGGACGTCCGGGTCGGGCAGGTCGACGACGATGCGGTCGTCGTCGCGCACGGAGAGCTCGGCGGCCTCGACCGCCGCCCGGGCGTCGGCCTCCTTCCCGGCGGCCTGGCCGCGCCGCGCGGCCTGCGACTTCTCGGCGGAGTTGCGCCGGTCGTTGATGGCCGCCTTGACGTACCGGCGCTCGACGACGTCCTTGCGGCCCCGGCGCTCGGAGTGCGCGATGCGCTCCTCGGCCTTGATCCGCTCGCGCTTCTCGCGCCGCAGGATCTGCTCGGCGTCACGCAGGGCGGCGCGTGCCGCCTCCTGCTGCGCCGCCAGGTGCTCCTCGTACTGCGCGTACGTGCCGCCGTACGTGGTCAGCGAGCCGGTACGCAGCTCCGCGGTCTCGTCGACCAGCTCGAGCAGCTGCCGGTCGTGCGAGACGACGACGAGCGCGCCGCGCCACGTGCGCACGAGCTCGTGCAGGCGCTCGCGGGCGTCGCCGTCGAGGTTGTTGGTCGGCTCGTCCAGGAGCGCGACGTCGGCGCCCCGCAGCCGCACGCCGGTGACGGCGACGAGCATCGCCTCGCCGCCCGAGAGGGTGCCGACCGGGCGGTCGAGCACGCCGTCGCCGGCCGGGAGACCCGTGCCGGCGAGCTCGGCGAGGGCGCGCTCCTCGACGTCCCAGCCGTCGCCGACGACGTCGAACAGCGCCGCGAGCTCCGCCTCGGGCGCGGTGCCGTCCGTGATGGCACGCACCGCGTCGACGACGTCGCGCACGCCCAGCAGGTCCGCGACCGTGGCGTCGGTGTCGAGGGTCAGCCGCTGCGGCAGGTAGTCCGCGACGCCGGACACGCTGATCGACCCGGACGTCGGGCGCAGCCGGCCGGCGACGAGGCGCAGCAGAGTGGACTTGCCCGCGCCGTTGAGCCCGACCAGGCCGGTGCGGCCGCGGGAGAAGGCGCCGGACACACCGGCGATCGGGGTGGCCCCGTCGGGCCAGGAGAAGGTGAGGTCGTGCAGGACGACGGAGGGGTGGGGAGCAGGCACGGAGACTCCAGCGGTGCGAGGAACGGCGGACGGCGGGTGCGTCGACGCCGCTCCCCCGGGCCGCACTCGAGCGTGCAGGCCGGCAGGGAGCCTCGGGGTCGACGCGTCAGGCGGTCGTCCGGATGCCCGTCATCGCTGTGGTGCGCCTCTCGTCCTGGAGCCGTCCCCTCTCACGCGCGGCGGAGGCCGCGGGGACGGCGTCGAGGCTCGCACACCGTCGCCCGGGGCGCAACCCCGTTTCCGGGGCCGCACCTAGGCTGTCCGGGTGCCTCCCGAGCCCCTGAGCGACGCCGTGCCCGACGACCGGCCCGACGACTGGTTCGAGCACTGGTACGGGCCGTGGGCGCCGCGCACGCCGCGCGACGTCGCCGCCCTCTTCGCCGGCTATCCAGGCATCTGGTGGGTGGCGGGCGGCTGGGCGCTGGAAGCCTTCACCGGCGTCGAGCGGCACCACGAGGACATCGACCCGGGGGTGCTGCGCCAGGACCTGCCCGCGCTGCGGCGCCACCTCTCCCCGACGCTGCACACGTGGGCCGCGTCGTCCGGCACGCTGAGCCCCGTGCGCCCCGACGTCGACCCCGACGCCCCGGCCGACGACGTCCTGCCCGAGGGCTGCGGGCAGCTGTGGACCCGGCGCGACGCCACGTCGCCCTGGGAGTTCGACGTCCTGCTGAGCCCGGGCACCGCGCAGACCTGGGTGTACGAGCGCGACCCGGCGATCACGATGCCGATGGCGGACGCCCTGTGGGTCGCGGACGGCGTCACCTACCTGCAGCCGGAGATCCAGCTGCTGTACAAGGCGCGCGGCCTGCGGCCCAAGGACCGGCGCGACTTCGACGCGACCCTGCCGGCCCTCGGCCGGGACCGCCGCGCGTGGCTCGCCGACGCCCTCGGCCGCACCCTGCCCGGGCACCCGTGGCTGGACGCGCTGCGCTGAGCCCGCGGCGGGCTCACGACCCGGCCGGCTCCCGGACGCCCCGCCAGGTCTCGAACGCCTCGCGGGACGTCAGGCGCGGCACGTAGAGCTCGGCCTTGAGGCGGGAGTTGTCGAGCACCGGCCGGTAGCGCAGGAACCCCACGCGCTCCGGGCCGTGCACGGTGAGGCGCAGCGCGTGCCCGACGCGCAGCGCGGCGGCCAGCGCCCACGCCGGCACGTCGAGCGTACGGCGGCCGAGGCTCGCGGCGATGTCCGCCACGGTCACGACGCCGTCCCCGCACACGTTGAACGTGCCGGTGGTGGCGCCGGTCGCCCCCGCCACGACCGCGCCGGTCACGTCGTCGACCCACGCGAAGACGAACGGGCTCTCCGAGCCGCGCACCCGCAGCAGCCGGCGGGCGCGCCACAGCGCGGTGATCTGGTTGTCCACCCCCGGGCCGAGGATCGTCCCGATCCGCAGCACGACCTGGCCGAGCCCGGGTTGGTCGGCGCGGTAGCGCGCGAGCATCTCCTCGACCTCGCGCTTGTGCCGCGAGTACGTGAACTCCTCGTTGCCGCGCACCGGGTCGGTCTCGCGCAGCGGCACGGGATTGTCCGCGTGGTACCCGTACGCGGCGCCCGACGACGAGATCACCACGCGCCGCACCCCGGCCGCCACGCAGGCGTCGAGCACGTTCCGGGTGCCGTCGACGTCGACGGCGCGCTCGGCCGCCGCGTCGAGGGTGCCCGGGTTCACGATCGCGGCGAGGTGCACCACGGTGTCGACGTCGTGCTCCGCGATCACGCCCGCCACCGACGCCGGGTCGGTGACGTCCATGCGCGCCCAGGTCCCGCCGTCGGGCACCCGCGCCTCGCGCAGGTCGCCCGCGACGACGTGCGCGACGTCGTCGCGGGCCGCGAGGGCCGCCACGGCGTGCGACCCGAGGAACCCGGCCCCACCGGTCACCAGCACGCGGATCATGCCGCCACCTCCTCGCGGGCCGCGCGGGCCCGCGTCCGTCTCGCCCAGACGGTCGCCAGGGCCAGGCCTGCCACGATGTCCCAGATGCCCCACCAGCCGGCGACGACGGCCATGCCGCCCAGCCCGCCGAAGAACGTGAACACGAGGCCGAGACCGAGGCCCGCGTTCCGGATGCCGACCTCGAACGTGACCGCCTTCACCTCGCGCGGCGCGAGCCGCCCGGCGCGGCCCGCGAGGTAGCCCAGGCCGAGGGCCGCGGCGTCGTGCAGGAACACGGCCAGCAGGACCACGCCGATGTACGCGACGAAGACCGCGAAGTTCCCGGCGAGCGCCGCGACGATGAAGCCGACCAGCGCCACGAGGCTCGCCCAGCGCACCGGGCGGTGCACACGGGCCGCGAGCGCCGGCCAGCGCGTGCGCACCAGCATCCCGGCCGCGAACGGCATGCCGATCACCAGGAGGATCTCGAGCAGCATCTGCCCGGCGTCCAGGCGCACGTCCGTGAGGATCGAGCTCGCCGTCGGGTGCAGCGAACCCCACAGGGCGAGGTTGAGCGGCATCGCGACGATGTAGATCGCGTTCCCGACGGCGGTGAGCGACACCGACAGCGCGACGTTGCCGCCCGAGCGGTGCGTGAGCACCTGGGACACGTTCCCCGGCGGGCAGCACGCGACGAGGATCATCCCGAGGGCCACGGAGGCCTGCACGTCGAGCAGCAGCGTGAGGCCGAAGGTCACGGCGGGGAGCGCGACGAGCTGGGCGAGCAGCGCCAGCACGGCCGCCCGCGGCGCGCGGCGCAGCGCCCGGAAGTCCGCGGGCGACGTGTCGAGCGCGATGCCCAGCATGATGAGGCCGAGCACGAGGTCCAGGGCGACCATCGAGCCCGGGGCGAACCGCACGGCGACGTCGTCGATGTTCATGCCGCGCTCTCCGCGGCCGGCGCGAGCTCGTCGGCCAGGCGCCGCACGGTGCGGCGGTAGGCGTCCTTGTTCACGTAGTAGCTCATCCGCTCCAGCCCGAGGTAGCGGTAGCCGCCCGTCAGGTCCGGCCACGGCTCGGTCAGGCGACGGCGGAACCGCACCGCCCGCTCCCGGGCGGCGACGTCGCCGTCGTCCCCGGCCGCGACGGCCGCGAGGTAGCGCGCCACCAGCTCGGCCTGCTCGGCACGGCCCTGCCAGCCGATGCCCGACGCCTCGAGCATCCCGACGACGAACAGCCCGTTGCCCGACGGCGGCACGATGTTGCAGAACAGCCGCGGCGCCGTCCCGGAGCCCGGCCCCGCCCACGCGAGATGGCGCGGGTCGAGGAACGGGTAGTCGAGCCGGTAGCCGGTGGCGAGCAGGACGAGGTCGTAGTCGCCGCTGCTGCCGTCGGCGAAGTGCACCGTCCGCCCGGCGCACCGCGCGACGTCGGGCCGCACACGCAGGTCGCCCTGCCCGGCGTGCTGCAGCACGAGCGAGTTCACCACGGGGTGCGACTCGTAGATCCTGTGGTCCGGCTCCGGGAAGCCGAAGCGGCGCGGGTCGCCGTTCAGCAGGCGCAGCAGGCGCGAGTCGACGGCCTGCTTGACCCGGGCGGGCAGCGGCCGCCCCTGGTTGAGGGTGTCGGTGGGCCTGCCCAGCAGGTAGCGCGGCACGAACCAGTAGCCGCGGCGCACGGACAGGTCGACCGACGCGGCGCGGTGGACGGCGTCGACCGCGATGTCGCAGCCGGAGTTGCCGCCTCCGACGACGAGCACCCGCTTGCCCGCGAACACGTCCGCGCTCTTGTACGCGCTCGAGTGCAGCGCCTCGCCGTCGAACGTGCCGGGCAGCGTGGGGACGTTCGGCTCGGCGAGCGTGCCGTTCGCGATCACCACGTGCGAGTAGGTGCGCTCGACGGCGTCGTCGGCTCCCGACCCCGGGGCCGACCCGGCGGACGCGGATCGCACCGTCCAGCCGCTGCGCCCGCTGTCGTCGCCGCCCGCCGGCTCGACGCCGAGCACCCGGGTGCCGAAGCGGAAGCGGTCCCGCAGCCCGAACTCGTCGGCGTACCGGCGGAAGTAGCGCAGCAGCTCGCGGTGGCTCGGGTAGTCGGCGGCCGAGTCCATCGGCAGCTCGTCGAACTGGGTCGTGGTGCGCGAGGAGATGAGGTGCGCGGACTCGTAGACCGTCGAGCGGGGGTTGTCGATGTCCCACAGCCCGCCGACGTCCGCGTGGGCCTCGTACCCGTCGAAGGCGAGCCCGGCGCGGTCCAGCGCCCGCGCGGCGGCCAGTCCCGAGGGACCCGCCCCGATCACCGCGACCCGTCGTTCCAGCCCCATCGCCCGCCTCCGTGCTCCCGGCGCGCGCCGTGCGTGCCTCGATCCGCGCCCTTGCGCGCAGGGAGCATACGGTCCGGGCACTGCGGCGCCCAAAGCCGACCGGTCAGGCGGCGGCGGGGGCCTCCGCGGGCCAGGGCTCGTGGGGTTCCCGCGGGTCGCCGGGCACGTAGGACCCCACCCACGAGTCCTGGAGCACGCCGCGCTGCGCGCCGAAGCGGCGCAGCAGCCCCTCGTACCGGAACCCGAGCTTCCACGCGACGCGGCGCGACGCCCAGTTGCCGACGTTCGCGCGCCAGCGCACGACGCCGAGCCCCAGACCTTCGGGGTCGACCGCCCAGTCGACGACGAGCCGCGCCGCCTCCGTCGTCAGGCCGCGGCCCCGTGCGTCCGGTGCGCACCAGAACCCCAGCTCCCCCGCCGGCTCGACACCGGGCCCGCCCTCCCTCGACATGCCCACCATGCCGAGCACCGGGCCGTCGACGCCCCCGGGGGCGCGCACGGCCCAGGTGAAGTCCTTCTCCTCGGACCAGCCGTCGGCGACGAACCTCTCGACGAAGCCCACCGCGTCGTCGCGCGTGTACGGCGACGGCACCGTGGTCCACCGCGCGATGGCGGGGTCGGCGCAGATCTCGGCGATGCGCTCGACGTCGGCGGCGGTCGGGACGGACAGGCGGACGCGGTCGGTGGCGAGGACGAACGGCTCCATCGGGGCATCGTGGCACGCCGGGCCCGCCGGCCTCCTGCTATTTGTCCGGAGTCTCCCCGGATGTCTCCGCGGCCCCGCGAGCACCGGGCCCGGCGTCGGCGTCGGGCGGGCCGAGGATCGGGGCCACCGCGAGCGGCCCGTCGCCCGGCCCGGGCGGCTCGTCGAGCTCGGGGTGCGGCCGGTCGCCGCGCAGGGTCGAGAACACGGTCCACGCGACCGCCATGAGCGGGACGGCGATGATCGCGCCGAGGATGCCGGCCAGCACGGTGCCGGCGGTGACGCCGAGGCCGATGACCAGGGGGTGCAGGGCGACCTGCTTGCCCATGATGAGCGGCTGCAGCACGTGCCCCTCGAGCTGCCCGATGAGCGCGATCCCGATCGTGACGATGAGGGCCGTGACGAACCCGTTCGCCGCGAGCGCCACGACGGCGGCGATGATCATCGCCAGCGGCGCGCCGATCAGCGGGATGAACGCGCCGATGAACACCAGCACGGCCAGCGGTGCCGCCAGCGGCACCCCGAGGATCGTGAGCAGGATGAACGCCAGGACGCCGTCGACGAAGGCGATGATGACGGTGCCGCGCGCGTACCCGGAGAAGCTGTACCAGCCGGCCCCCGCGGCCGCCTGCCACCGGTTGCGGTGCTCCTCCGGGATCTGGCCCAGGAACCAGCGCCACATCCTGCCGCCCGACGCGACGAAGAACACCGTGCAGAAGATCGACAGGGCGAAGATCGCGAAGCCCTCGAAGACCGAGCCCGCGCTCTGCGCCGCCTGGCTGACCAGCGAGTCGGCGTTGTCGGCGACCCACTGCCGCCCCTGGTCGATCCACTCGTTGATCTGGTCGCCGGTCACGGAGAGCCCGAACGGCCCGCTCTCCACGTACTGGAGGATCTGCTGGACGCCGGTGTCGAACTGCCCGGCGAGCTGCTCCCACTGACCCGCCACCGACGCCACCACGTACGTGAGGAGGCCGCCCAGCACGAGGAACGCGCTGAGGATCGCCAGGGCGGTGGCCAGCGCTCGCGGCATGACCTTGGCGTAGAAGTCCGCGACGGGATTGAGGACCGAGGCGAACACCAGCCCGAGGAACACCGCGATGAAGACCAGCTGCACCTGCACGGTCGCCCAGAACACGAGCGCGACGGCCGCGGTCAGGGCGATGAGCCGCCACGACCAGCCGGCCGACGTCCGCAGCCAGGCCGGGACGTTCTCGCTCGCGCGCTTCGCCACCCGTGCGCTCCTCTCGCCCGCTCGTCCGCCCAGTGTGCCGCACGGTGCCCACCCGTCGTGGGAGGACGACGCGCGCCGCCTGCCGGGGTGAACTTCCTGGTGAATTTCTCCCGGCCGGCCGGTGGGCCGGTGCGCGACGTGCGCCGCCGCCGGACGATGGACGCACGTCGCCCGGCGACAGGAGGAGCCCACCATGACCCGGACGTCCCCGCAGCCCGGCAGCGACCCCGCGCCCCCTCCGCCGTCGCCGCCCGCGCCGATGCCCGCGTACGACGCCGAGACCCTCGCCGCGGTCCTCGCCGTCCTGCCCGAGGTCGACGCCGTCGAGCTGAAGCTCACCGTGCCCGGCGCGGACCACCGCCGGGTGCTCGACCGGCTCGGGATCGACGCGCTCGACGCGACGATCCGCCAGGTCGTGTTCTTCGACACACCCGCACTCGACCTGTCCACCGCCGGTCTCGTCGTCCGCGCCCGGCGCACGCAGCGCAAGGACGGCGACCTCACCGCGAAGGTGCGACCGATGCTGCCGGCGGACGTCCCGGCGACCGTGCGGCGGGCGGACGGCTTCAAGGTCGAGGTGGACGCGTCGCCCGCCGGCTTCACCTGCTCGTGCTCGGCGACGCGGCGGCTCCCCGACGACGACGTCCGGGCCCTGCTGGACGACGTCGGCCGCCTTCCCGGCCTGCTCGACCGCACGCAGCGCTCGCTGCTCGAGCCGCGCCTCCCGGCCGGGGTCACGCTCGACGACCTGCGCGTGCTGGGTCCGACGACCCTCCTCAAGGCGCGGTTCGCGCCCGAGGGGCTGCCGCGGCGCCTGACCGCCGAGCTGTGGTTCCTGCCCGACGGCGACCGCATCCTCGAGCTGTCCACCAAGGCGGCGCCGGCCGCGGCCTTCCAGGCGGCGGCCGAGACGAAGGTGTTCCTGACGAGCCGGGGCGTCGACCTCGGCGCGCCCCAGGAGACGAAGACCCGGGCGGCGCTCGCCGCGTTCGCCGCGCGCTCCGCTGCGGTGTGACGCACACGTGCCGTGACGACGTGCGAGGGCACGAAAAAGCCCCCGGGTTGTGGACCCCGGGGGCTTGTTCGTCGCTGTCTCAACGAGTGTCCGGAGGGGGACTTGAACCCCCACGCCCGATAAAGGGCACTAGCACCTCAAGCTAGCGCGTCTGCCATTCCGCCACCCGGACGAGTGGACCTCGACAGCGCCTCGGCGCCGTCTCGGTGCGGGGAAAAACATAGCACGGCGGGGGCGTGCTCTCGCAAACCGCGACGTCGCCCCGCTGGTCACGGGCCCGGGCGTCGGCGGCGGCGTGTAGCGTCCTGCCCGGCCCGGACCAACCGGTCAAGGGTGCGGAACTGGACAAGCACGACCGGACAGGAGAACGACGACGTCATGATGGGTGGGCACCACGCCGCGTCGGGAGCGGCCGCCTGGGTCGCGGTGACGTCGACGGCACCGTTCGCGTTCGCTTGGCACCCCGTCTCCGAGGTCGGGGTGATGACCGGCGCGCTGGTCTGCGCGGGCGCCGCGCTGCTGCCCGACGCCGACCACCACTCCGGCACCATCGCGCACTCGTTGCCCCCGGTCTCCGAGGGCGTCTCCAAGCTCGTCGCGACCGTGTCCGGCGGGCACCGCAACGGCACCCACTCCATCCTCGGCATCGCCGTCTTCACCGCGATCGCCTGGGTGATGGGCATGGTCTCCATCAGCACGGAGGCCTTCGGCGAGGTGCTCGTCGGCCCCGGCGTCATGGCGGTCCTGCTCATCGCGTTCGCCCTGCGCGCCTGGAAGGTGACGGGCGGCAAGCGCTGGTGGACCTGGACGCTGTCGCTGCTCCTCGCCGCGTGCGTCGCCGTCTTCGCGCCCGAGGAGTGGAACTGGATGCCGTGGGCCGTCGCCCTCGGCTGCACCGTGCACGTGCTCGGCGACCTCGTCACCACCGCCGGCGTCCCCCTCCTGTGGCCGCTGAAGTTCCGCTCCCCCTACTGGGTGCGCCGCTACCGGGTGCTGCCCTTCGACGACGTGTGGCGCGACGGCGGCAACCTCTCGCTGCCCGTCCTCGGCGACGCCGGGTCGTGGCGGGAGTGGCTCGTCATGACGCCGGTCAGCCTCTACGCCGTCGTCGGCGTGGCCTGGGCCGCCCTGGGACAGATGGGGTTCGACACCCAGCCGGTGTGGGAGCAGGTCACCGCCTGGGCGGGGGCGGTCGGCGGCTGACGTCCCCGGGTCAGCGCGCCAGCGCGGCGCGCAGCCGGCCGTCCTCCTCCGCGGCGCCGGGCAGGCCCAGGCGCGGGTCGTCGACGACGCGCCCGCCGAGCACGGCGTCGAGGTAGCGCCGGTCGGCGTCGAGGCGAGCGACCGCGTCCGCCGTGGGCGACCCGTGCCCCGGCACGACGACGGCGCTCCGGGCCGCGAACGGCGCGAGCCGGTCCAGCCCGGCGAGGAAGCGCTCGACGCTCCCCTCCGCGCCCCCGCCGGCGATCTCGTCGAGCGGCAGCGGGAGCTCGACGTCGCTCAGCGCGTCCCCCGCCACCAGCACCCGGCTGCGCGGCAGCCAGAGCGCCCCGTGCCCGGGGGCGTGGCCGTCGTGGACCACGAGCTCGGTGGGCGGCAGGACGCCGTCCGGGTCGGGGACCCCGCGCTCGGTCGCCGGGACCGGGGCGACGCGCCCGAGCAGGTCGAGGACCTCGGAAGGGTGCCCGGCTCCCCCGTAGCGCTCGGCGTCGGCGCGCGCCTCCGCCAGCAGCCGCGGGCGCTCCCGGCGCGCGACCCGCGCCGCCCGCGCCGTCGCCCAGCGCGGCACGTCGAGCCCGAGACGCGGGTGCCACAGCAGATGGTCGTGGTGGGCGTGCGTCGCGTACCCGGCGACGACCCGGCCGCCCCGGGCGTCCACCCCGTCGGCGACCGCCACCAGCTCGTCGGGCTCCCACGCCGGGTCGACCAGGAGAGCCGCCCGGGCGCCGTCGCCGGACCCGGGCGGCGCGAGCACCAGGGTCGTCGTGGTGCTCAGGCGGCGGGCGGTGCGGACCAGGACGTCCTCGACGCCCGGGACACCCTCCACGACCGGCACGAACCCCATCCCCGCACCCTATGGACCGAGAAGGCGAAAAAGACGTGGACCGCCGTGACCCGCTCCTGCCATGCTCCCCGCAAGCGGCACGCGATCGACGCGGGCCCGCACGCGAAGGAGGGCAGAGCGATGGACGACGTCGTCATGCACGCCCTCCCGGAGGCTCTCCGGCGGGCGGACACCACCCGATCCTGAGGGGCCGCTCGAGCTCCTCGACCTGAGCAGGAGTCTCGCGTGCACCAGCACACCCCTTCCCCTTCCCTTTCTTCTTCGTCGTCCTTCGCCGCCTTCTCGGTCGCCGCGGACGGCGACCTCCCCGTGGAGCCCGGCCCCGACCAGCGGTGGTCCACCTGGACCTCCGTGACCAAGGGCCAGCGCGGCCCCGAGCCCGTGCCCGACTGGGTCGTCACCGCCGACGCCGCCCTCGACACCGAGCTCGGCGTGCTCAAGACCGGCAAGGAGGCGGACGTCTTCCTCGTCGAGCGCGCCGTGCCCGACGACCCGACCCGTCGCAGTCTGCTCGCCGCCAAGCGGTACCGCGGTCGCGACCACCGCCAGTTCCACCGCGACGGCGAGTACACCGACGGACGGCGCGTGCGCCGCACCCGCGACCAGCGCGCCATCGAGGACCGCAAGTCGTCGTGGGGCAAGGCCGTCGCCGCGACCCAGTGGGCGGACGCCGAGTTCCTCGCCCTGTCCCGCCTGTGGGACGCCGGTGCGCCCGTGCCCTACCCGGTGCAGATCGACGGCACCGAGCTGCTGCTCGAGTTCGTCGGCCGGGAGTCGGCGGACGGCACGGCCGAGGCCGCGCCGCGCCTCGCCCGCACCCGGCCCGATCCGGCGCACCTCGCGGACTGGTTCGAGCAGCTGCGGCACGGCATGGGCGTCATCGCCCGGCTCGGCTGGGCGCACGGAGACCTGTCGCCGTACAACATCCTCGTGGACGGCCTCTCCGAGGGAGCCGACGACGGCGGGCGGCTCGTGATCATCGACCTGCCGCAGGTCGTGGACCTCGTGGCCAACCCGTTCGGCGCGGACCTGCTGCACCGCGACTGCCGCAACGTGTGCACGTGGTTCGCGTCCCGCGGCCTCGACGTCGACCCCGACGAGCTCTTCGCGGACGTCTTCGCGCAGGCGTGGTGAGCGCCCGTCAGCCGCCCGCGCCGACGGAGTTGTCCGGGGCTCCGTCGCCGGGCGGTAGGTCGCCGCGCTCGACCGGCGAGCCCTGGTCCCGCGGCGTGCCCGCGACGAGCGCGGCCAGCTCGCCGCTCGTCGGCGGGCGGATGTTCGCGGCCGCCTCGCGCAGCACCTCGTGGTCGGCGGCGCTCCCCGAGACCCGGACGAGCGCGCCGTCGCGCAGGACGACGTACTCCTCCGCGTCCCCGGCCATCCGCCGGAACGCTCCGCCCTCCTTCGTGCACGTCACCGGCCCGCCCACCTCGCCCCCGCCGACGTCCATGACCGTGCCCTCGCCGCAGTCCCCCGCGGTCATGGAGCCCTCGACGGCCGAGAGCATGAACGTGCGCCCGGACCCGCCGCTGAACTGGAGGGAGAAGCCGTCCGACCCGAGGACCCCGGCGGCGATCGGCACCGCCTCGAACCCCGCGGCCGACGTCGTCAGCACGTACCGCGGGGCGGCACCCCACGCCTGGGCCGCCTCGGCGATCTGCTCCTCGGTCGCGGGGGCGTCGGAGGACCCGGACGGCGCCGGCTCGGTGCCCCCGGTCAGCCCGGCGCACGCGCTCACGGACAGGCACACGACCGGCAGGACGGCGACGGTGAGCACCAGGCCCCGCCCGCGACGGCAGCTCATGAGCGCTGATCATGGCACGGGGCTACCGTGAACGGATGGCGAATCCGGCGGGCTCGTACGACGGCGAGGCGATGTCCTCCTTCCTCGCGGACCTGGGCCTGGTGCTCGGCGCGGAGGACCTCGAGGCGGTGACCGACCGCTACGACCTGCCCGCCCTGCTCGTGGGCCAGGAGAGCTCGACGCTCCTCGCGTCGCCCGAGGACGTGCTCGACCTGTCCAGGGACCGCCCGGTCGCCGCGCGGGCGCGCGAGGCCGTCGCGGTGCTGCCCGAGCTGGTCGCCCTCGAGGAGGTCGGCTGGGGTCTGCTCTGGGTCGAGGTCCGCTGGTCCTACCGGGACGAGCTCGCGGCCGAGATCGCCGACGAGAGGTGCCGCTATCTCCTGCGGCGGGGACGCGGGACCTTCGAGGTCTGCGTCGTCGCTCCCCTGGGCTGACTCCCCGCCCTCTTCCGCGCGGCGTCGTC
This sequence comes from Isoptericola sp. NPDC019571, assembly GCF_044389385.1. Classification (NCBI taxonomy): domain Bacteria; kingdom Bacillati; phylum Actinomycetota; class Actinomycetes; order Micrococcales; family Promicromonosporaceae; genus Isoptericola; species Isoptericola sp. NPDC019571. The sequence continues at coordinate 135,594 of NZ_JBIRXZ010000007.1, read as the reverse complement.
GCATGGTTATATATAAGCATCCACTTATACGAAGGAGGGTCGCCATGACCACCATCACCATCGACCCGGTCGCCACCGCAGGTCTCGTGGCGCGGGAGATCCGCAGCGGCGAGCGCGACGGCGCGCCGACGAAGATCGCCGTCGCCCGCCGTGCCTACGCCACCGACCGGGCCGACCTGTGGGACGCGGTCACGTCCGCCGCCCGCATCCCCCGCTGGTTCCTGCCCGTCAGCGGCGACCTGACGGTCGGCGGCCGCTACCAGCTCGAGGGGAACGCGGGGGGCACCGTCGAGCGCTGCGACGCCCCCGCGAGCTTCGCCGTCACCTGGGAGTTCGGCGGCTCCGTCTCGTGGCTGACCATCGCCCTGACGGAGGACGGCGACGGCACCGTCCTCGAGCTCGTGCACGAGGCCGTCGTCCCCCAGGAGCTCTGGGACCAGTACGGCCCCGGCGCCACCGGCGTGGGCTGGGACCTGGGGCTCATGGGGCTGGGGCTGCACGTCGCGGACCCGACCGGCGCGATCGACCCGAAGGCTGCGGAGGCCTGGTCGCTCTCCCCCGAGGGCGTCACGTTCTCCCGGCTCGCCGCCGCGGGCTGGGCGGACGCTGCGATCGCCGACGGTGACGACCCGGTCGCCGCCCGCGCGGCGGCCGAGCGCACCGTCGCCTTCTACACCACGGTGCCGGAGGGCTGATGCCGCACGCTGCGGCGTCGGCGGGAGCACCCTCCGAGGTCCCGGGGGGCGAGCGGCACGCGCTGCGGGGGCCCTTCGAGGCGCTGGGCGACCCCGTGCGGCGGCGCCTGCTCGAGCTGCTCGCCGACGGCGAGCGGCCCGCCGGAGCGCTGGTCGACTCGCTGCGGGCGGAGGCCCGCATCTCGCAGCCGGCCGTCTCGCAGCACCTGCGGGTGCTGCGCGACGCGCGCCTCGTCACCGTGCGCGCCGACGGCACGCGCCGCCTCTACGCCGTCGACGACACCGGGCTCGACGTCGTGCGCCTGTGGCTGGGGCGCTTCGGCGACCCGTTCGCGCAACCGCTCGACGCCCTCGCGACCGAGGTCGCCCGCGGCCGTCGCGCGCGGCGGCGCGGGACCGGCGGCGCCGGCTCGGACGACGCCACGAGCGCCGCCGGCTGACGACGCGCCCGGTCAGGCGCCCGGGGCGTCAGCCGGCCGTGCCGCCGAGGACTCCGCCCGGTGGCGCGGCTCGTGGTACGGCTGGGGCAGCTTCAGGTGACGCTCGGCCAGGATGCCGCGCAGCACGTCGGGGGCGTCGGTGATGAGGCCGTCGACGCCGAGGTCGAGCAGGGACTCGATCGTCGCGGGGTCGTCCACGGTCCAGGGGACCACCCGCATCCCGGCGTCGTGGGCCGCGTCGACCAGCTCGCGGGTGGTGAACGGCACGTACCCGGGGTCGTCGACGCCGCCGCCCTGCGGGTCGCCGTGCACCGGCGAGACGGCGTCGGCGCCGAACGACGCGGCCGCGGCGACGAACCGTTCCTGGAGCGAACCGTCGAAGTCGTCGATGTCGAGGCCCCCGAGCCACGGGGACGCGCCCGGCAGGCCCTGCTGCAGGAACTGCTGGCCGTTGGTGAGGGCCACGAGCGGCAGGCGCGGCTCGACCTCGCGCATCCGCCTCAGGGAGCCCCAGTCGAAGCTCTGGACCGTCACCTGGTCGACCAGGCGCGCGCGGCGCACCTCCCGGGCCACGACCTGCACGAACTGCTCGCGCGGCGCGGTCTGCTCCGGCGCGCCCGCCTCGACCTTGGTCTCGACGTTGAGCGTGACCTTCCGGGCGCGGTAGTCGTTCACCAGGTCGAAGACCTCCGAGAGCAGCGGGATCCGCTCGCCCGGGTGCAGCTCCTGGCCGGGGAACTGCGGCTGGCGCAGGGACCCGCAGTCGACGGTGCGGACCTGGGCGAGCGTGAGGTCCTTCACGTACGTCGTCCCGGGCACGTACGGGTACTCCGGGTCGCCGGGGAACGCCGGCCCCGTGTCCACGCACTTGTCGGGGTTGAGGTCGCGGTCGTGGGTCACCACGGCGTACCCGTCGGCGGTGATCTGCACGTCCAGCTCGAGGGTGCTCACCCCGAGCTCCAGGGCGTTCGCGAACGCGGGCAGCGTGTTCTCCACCGTCATCGCCACGCCGCCCCGGTGGGCCTGCAGGTCGAAGGCGCGCGGACTCCCGTGCCCGGGTCCATGCCCATGCCCATGCCCTTGCCCCGCGACGGCCGGCGCGGCGCCCGTGGCCAGGAGGGCGGCGGCGACTCCGGTGCTGACGAAGGCGCTGACGAGGGCGGTTGCGGGGCGACGGGTGCGCATGCGCCGAGCCTGCGTGCCCGCGGTGACCCGCGGGTGGCCCCGCGACGGCGTGTCGCCGACGGCCCGGTGAACTCCCCGGGGGTGGCCGGCAGGTTCCGGGGGCGTCATCGGAAGTCCCGCGACCGGGTGGACACGGGCAGCCGCAGCGGCGCGAGGTGCTCCGCGAGCAGGTTGACGGCGCCGTCGGCCTTCTCGACCCGGCCCCGGACCACCATCGCGGGGGCGCCGCGCGCCACGGCCCGGAAGCGACGCCACAGCCCCGCCGTGCAGATAACGTTGAGCAGCCCCGTCTCGTCCTCGAGCGACAGGAACGTCACGCCGCCCGCCGTGCCCGGGCGCTGCCGGTGCGTCACGACGCCGCCCACCGCCACCCGCCGGCCGGGCTCCGTGGCGCACACCCCCGCGACGGTGAGCACCCCCGCCTTCTCCAGGCCCTCGCGCACGTGCTCCAGCGGCGACGTCGAGCCGGGTGTGATGCCGGTGGCCCAGGCGTCGGCGACGTCCGTCTCGACCGGGGTCATGCCCGGCAGCGTCGGGGCGTCGACCCCGACGGACACGCCCGGCAGGGTGCCCGGCCCCTCCTGGCCGAGGGCCCCCGCCGCCCACAGCGCCTCGCGTCGCCCGGCGCCCAGGCCCTCCGTGGCGCCGGCGGTCGCGAGCGCCTCCAGCTGCGCGGTGCTGAGCCCCACCCGGCGGGCCAGGTCGCGCAGGTCGCGGAACGGTCCGCGCTCGGTCCGCTCGGCGACCATCTGCTCGGCCAGCTCGTCGCCGATGCCGCGCACCGCGGACAGCCCCAGCCGCACCGCGAGCGCAGGGTCGGGTGGCGGGCCGAAGCCCTGGTCGTCGCCGGTCGTGCCCGGGGGCGCGACCGGCTCGGCCGCCGGGGAAGACCGCCGTTCGACGCCCGCGAGCGCCCGCGAGTCGTTGACGTCCGGCCGCAGCACCTGCACCCCGTGCCGGCGCGCGTCGGCGGCCAGCGACTGCGGCGAGTAGAACCCCATGGGCTGCGCGGCCAGGAGACCGGCGTAGAACGCGGCGGGGTGGTGCACCTTGAGCCACGAGCTCGCGTACACGAGATAGGCGAACGAGTAGGCGTGCGACTCGGGGAAGCCAAAGTCCGCGAACGCCTTGAGCTTGTCGTAGATCTCCTCGCGCACGGCCGGGTCGTCCACCCCCTTCGCGCGCATCCCGTCCATGAGCCGCCCGCGCAGTGCCTCCATCCGCTCCACCGACCGCTTCGAGCCCATCGCCCGGCGCAGCTGGTCGGACTCGGCGGCGCTGAACCCCGCGACGTCGATCGCCATCTGCATGAGCTGCTCCTGGAACAGCGGCACGCCCTTGGTCTTGCCGAGGGAGCTCTCCAGCAGCGGGTGCAGGAAGGTCACCGGCTCGCGACCCCGCGCCCGCTCGATGTACGGGTGCACGGAACCGCCCTGGATGGGGCCGGGGCGGATGAGCGCGACCTCGATGACGATGTCGTAGAACGTCCGCGGCCGCAGGCGCGGCAGGGTGGCCATCTGGGCCCGCGACTCCACCTGGAACACCCCGACGGTGTCGGCGGCGCACAGCAGGTCGTAGACCGCCGGGTCGTCGTCGGGCAGGCCGTGCAGCGTGAGCCGCTCCCCGGTGTGCTGCTCGATCGAGTCGAACGCGTACCGGATGGCGGTGAGCATCCCGAGGCCGAGCAGGTCGAACTTCACCAGCCCCGCGTCGGCGCAGTCCTCCTTGTCCCACTGCAGCACCGTGCGCCCCTCCATCCGCGCCCACTCCACGGGGCAGACCTCGATCACCGGGCGGTCGCACATGACCATCCCGCCGGAGTGGATGCCCAGGTGGCGCGGCAGGCGCAGCATGCGGTCGGCCAGGTCGAGCACCGGGCCGGGGATCTGCCCCTCCTCCTCGGCCGACGGCGGGCGCTGCGCGGGCACGACGTCGTGGGCGTCGTCGGCGCGGCGCACCTCCCCCTCGTCCGTCGCGAGCGGGTCGACGACGCGCCGGCGGCCGTGCGGGTCGCCCTGCCGATGGCCGAGCGTCGGCGACCAGTCCCGCCGGCCGGTCCCCGGCAGGTGCCCCTGGTGCGGGCGGTCGGCACGCGGCCGGCCGGCCCCCGCCGGGAGCGACTCCGTCGGGCCCCACAGCGCCGCCGTGCGCGCGTCCTTGGCGGCGGTCCGGTTCGCCGGCGTCCCGCCCCCGGAGCCGCCGGAACCCGCGGCCGCCCGGGCGGCCTGCGCCGCGGCGTCGGCCGCGGGGCTGACCGGGTCCGGCCCGCGGAGCGACCCCCAGCGCTCGATGGACTTGCTCCACGCGTCCTGCTGCCCGACGTCGTACCCGAGGGCGCGGGCGGCGTCGCGCACCGCGGAGCGCGGCCGGTAGGAGATGACGTTCGCGACCTGCGCCGCGTGCTGCCGGCCGAACTTTCCGTAGACGTGCTGGATGACCTCCTCGCGCCGCCCGGACTCGATGTCGATGTCGATGTCCGGCGGCCCGTCCCGCTCGGGCGCGAGGAAGCGCTCGAACAGCAGGCCGTGCTTCACCGCGTCGACCGCGGTGATGCCGAGCGCGTAGCAGACCGCCGAGTTGGCGGCGCTCCCGCGCCCCTGGCACAGGATGCCCTCCCGGCGGCAGAACTCCACGAGGTCGTAGACGACGAGGAAGTAGCCGGGGAAGGTCAGGTCCTCGATGACGCGCAGCTCGTGGTCGATCTGCGCCCAGGCACGCTCGTCGCCGGGAACCCCGGGGGCGGGCCGCGGGCCGTACCGGTCGGAGGCCCCCCGCCGCACCAGCTCGCGCAGCCAGCTGGCTTCGTCGTGCCCCGCCGGCACCGGGTAGGGCGGCAGGTTCGGCGCCACCAGGCGCAGGTCGAAGGCGCACTCCGCCGCGAGGACCGCCGCCGCGGTGACGGCCCCCGGGTGGCGTCGGTGCAGGGCCCGCATCTCGGCGGCCGATCGCAGGTGCGCGACCGGGGCACCCGGCAGCCAGCCGTCCAGGCCGTCCAGCGAGGAGCGCGCCCGCACGGCGGCGAGCGCGCCCGCCAGGTCCGCGTCGCGCGGGCGGGCGTAGTGCGCGTTCGCGGTCGCGACGACCGGCAGCCGCGCGTCGTGGGCCAGGGCGGCGAGCGCGTCGTGCAGGTCGGCGTCCCGCGGGTCACCCGTCGCGGTGAGCTCGACGGCCACGTTGTCCCGGCCGAACGTGGCGACCAGCAGGTCGAGCTCGCGCCGTGCCGCGTCGACGCCGCCCGCGGGGGCGGTGAGCGCGCGTCGGACGGCCCCCTTGCGGCACCCGGTGAGCACGAGCCACTCCCCGCCCGCCTCGGCCCCGAGGCCCTCGAGGTCGTACCGGGCCTTGCCCTTGACCCCCGCGTCCAGGTGGGCGGTCGCGATCGAGCGGGACAGGTTGCGGTAGCCCTGGTCGCCGCGCGCCAGCACCAGCAGGTGGGTGGCGCGCGGGTCGGGGACGCCGGTGGGCGGGTCGAGCACCGGCCGGCTCCCGGCGGTGCCCGGCGCCGCACCGGGGGTCACCGGGGCGGGCAGGTGCAGCTCGGCGCCGAAGACGGTGGGCAGCCCCACCTTCCGCGCGGCCTCCGCGAAGCGCACCACCCCGTACAGCCCGTCGTGGTCGGTCAGGGCCAGCGCCTCCAGCCCGAGGCGCGCGCCCTCGGCCGCCAGCTCCTCCGGGTGCGACGCGCCGTCGAGGAAGCTGAACGCCGAGTGCGCGTGCAGCTCCGCGTACCCGCTAGTCATAGAAGGCCTCCACCTGCCACACGCCGCCGGTCTGCGCCAGCAGCAGCGCCCGCCCGTCGTCGAGCACCGCCTGCAGGTAGACGCGGCGCGCTCCCCCGCCCGCCGACCACCAGCGCTCCGCGAGCGGCCAGGGGCCCGCCCACCCCGTCACCGCGGCGACGTCCTGCGCCCCGTCCGCCCCACGACCGCCGCCGCACGCGACGGCGGCGGGCTCGCCGCTCATCGCGAGCCGGGCGTCCACGACGACGTCGCGCCCCGCCGCGTCGAGCACCCGGGCGGGCACCGGCTCGCCCGGCAGCCCGGCGGGCGCGGGGCTGGGCAGGGCGCCCGGCCAGGGCAGCCCGGGGTCGCGGCCCGCGCCGCCCTCCGTGCCGAAGGGCACGAGCCGCACCCGGTCGCGGGGCCCGCGGCCGCCCTGCAGCTCCACCGTGAGCACGGCGTGCCCGCCGAGCAGCCCCTGCACCCGCCCGAGCGCCCGCCGGGCACGCTCGCCCTCGCCCGCGTCCGCGCCCCACAGGCCGGGCTGGTGGGTGGTCGCCGGGACGACGTCCTCCGCGGCCAGCGCCAGGTGCGCGATCGGCGCGACGACGGGGTCGTCCGCACCGCCCCCGCGCCGGGCGGACGCCGCGGTCAGCCAGCCCTCGAGCTGCCACCGCACCCGGTCGGTGATCCGCGCCGCGCTCATCCCGCCGGCCGCGGCGTCGTCCGTGCGCCACACCCGCTCCAGCACGGCGTCCTCGCCGACGTCCCCGCCGACGTCGTCCCCGCCGAGGTCGACGCCCGCCGTGCGCGCGGTGATCCGCAGCCGCCCGCAGGCCAGCCCGCGCACGGCGAGCAGGTCGTGCAGCGCGGTGGCCAGGCGGCGCGCGGCGAAGGTCGCGACGTCGACCCGCAGGGCGGGCGGGTCGAGCTCCTCCGCGACGGCCAGGTCCTCCTCGACGCGACGCCGCGCCGGAGGGCGCAGGTCCTCGCCGCGGGCCAGCCGCTGCGCCCAGGCGCCGAGGTCGCCGAAGCGCGCCTGCACGCTCGCCGCGGGCAGGGCGGCCAGGTCGCCGAGGGTGCGCAGGCCGAGCCGCCACCACAGCCCGGCCGCCTCCCGGACGGCGGCCACCCCGGCCGGGTCGCAGACGGCGTGCACCAGCTCCCCCACGGGGCGGTCGGCGAGGAACGCCGCGGAGCCGCCCGGGGGCACGACGGCGTCCTCGCGGGCGGCGAGCACCGCCGCGAGCAGACCGTCGGCGACGCCCACCTGGCTCTCGTGCCCGGTGCGCGCGGCGACGGCGCCCACCAGGGCCTGCGCCAGGGCCAGCTCGGAGCCGTGGTAGCGCGCGGCCCCGCCCGCCGGCAGCAGGAGCAGCCCCGGGCGCGCCACCTCCAGGCCCGCCACCACCGTCTCGGCCGCGAGCGCCACCGGCTCGAACTCCCGCGCGTCACGGGCGTCGTCGGCCGCCAGCAGCGCCACCTCGGGGCACCGCTCCTGCGCCTGCCGGCGCCGCATCCCGCGCCGCACCCCTTGGGCGCGGGCGACGGCGGAGACGGCCACGACGGTGTGCCCGGCGCCCGACCCGCCGCCCGACCGGGCGCCGAGCACCGCCGCGGGGACGTGCGCGTCCAGCCCGGCGCCGGCCAGCGCCGCCACGACCGGCCAGTCCGGGACCCACAGGACGGCCGTCCGTGAGGTCGCCCCGGACGAGGTCGTCGCGGACGCCGCGGGCGCCGCGGACGCCGTCTTCCCGCCCGTCATCACGCCACCCGCAGCCGGGCGGGCGCGGAGGGGCCGCGCGCCCCGGCGGGCACGTGGGCGCCCGGGACGGTGCCCACGGCGTCGGGGCCGCCGACCACCCGCTCGACCTGCAGCGGCACGTCCACCTCGATCTCGACGGGCCGGGCGGCGGCCCCGCGACCGGTGCGCCGCACGCGCAGGGTGCGGCGGCGCAGCCAGCCCGCCCCGTGGTCCACGCCGGACCAGGTGCCGCCCCGTGCGTCGAGGGTGACGTGCGCGCCGGGCCACGACGCCTGCGCCAGCAGCACCGCGCCCCGCTCCCGGGCGCGCGCGGCCAGGCGGCGCCGGTCGGCGTCGAGCAGGGCGGCGCCCGGGCCGACGACCACCACGTCCATCCCGTCGAGCAGCGCGGCGAGGGCCGCCGGCGCGTCCGGGCCCGGGGCGGGGACGAGCACGGTCCGCCCGAGCGCGACCCCGGCGTCCGCGGCGGCCAGCATCCCGACGTCCGGCGTGCCGACGAACGCGACCCACGCGCCGGACCGCGACGCCTCGGCCAGCAGCGCGAGCAGCAGCGTCGACGAGCCGCGGACGGCGAGCACCGTGCCCGCGGCCAGCCCGCCCTCGGGCAGGAGGGACGCCAGCCCCGGGTGGACCGGCAGCAGGCGGCCGCCCGGCTCCGCCGCGCGGCCTCCGTCGGCGCGCTGACCTGCGCGGGGGGCGGAGTGCGGGGTGGCGCGCTTCCCGGTGCGCTGCTCCGCCGCCCGCAGCGCGGCCCGCGCGACGGCGGCGCGGTCAACCGGTCGCTCGGGCTCGGGCTCGGGCTCGGGCATGGGCTCGGGCATGGAGCGGGCCGCGGTACGCGGCGGGGCGACGACCGTCATGCGACCTCCCCCCGAGCCGGACGCCGGGCGACGCCCGGCGGACCGCGACCAGCAACGACCAGACGACGACAGCACGACGACCGTCGTCGTTCGAACGCTTGTTCGAACACTGCCAGTAGACGTCGCGACGGCGACCGCTGTCAACCGCGCAGGTCGGCCGCACGGGCGCCTCGCTCGTGTACGCTGCTGCCGACATACCGCGCAGTCGGTATGTCGGATGGACGGGCTCTCGGGAGCAGACTGGGGCCCTCAGCGACGAGGAGGTCGACCGTGCAGATCGTGGGCGCCGTGCTGGACCGCACCGGAGCACCCCCGCCGTACGCCACCTCCGGGGCGCTGCGCACCAGCACGCTCGACCTCGACCCGCCCGGTCCCGGCGAGCTCCTGGTCCGCATCGAGGCCGCGGGGCTGTGCCACTCGGACCTGAGCGTCGTGGACGGCAGCCGCGAGCGCCCCGTCCCCCTGCTCCTCGGCCACGAGGCCGCCGGGATCGTGGAGGCCGTCGGCGACGCGGCGCACGACGGCACCGATGGCACCGACGACATCGCCCCGGGACGGCGCGTCGTCCTGACCTTCCTGCCGCGGTGCGGCGCCTGCGCAGCCTGCGCCACCGACGGCCGGCTGCCCTGCACGGCCGGCAGCGCCGCCAACGCCGCCGCCACGCTGGTCGGGGGCGCGGTACGGCTGCACCGCGGCCCGGAGCCGGTCCACCACCACCTGGGCGTCAGCGCCTTCGCCACCCACGCCGTCGTGCACCGCACCTCCGTGGTCCCCGTGGACGACGACGTGCCCGCCGACGTCGCCGCCCTGCTGGGCTGCGCGGTCCTCACGGGCGGCGGCGCCGTGATCAACGCCGGCCGCCCGGCACCCGGAGACCGCGTGGCCGTCGTCGGCCTGGGCGGGGTCGGGATGGCCGCGCTGCTCGTCGCGCTCGCCCTGGGGCACGAGGTGCTCGGCGTCGACCCGGTGCCCGCCAAGCTCGACCTCGCGCGCCGCCTCGGCGCCACCACCGCGCGCACCCCCGACGAGGCGCTCGACGCCGGCGAGCGGGCGCCCGTCGTCGTCGAGGCCGCCGGCTCGGCGCGCGCCTTCGAGACCGCGCTCGCGCTCACCGCGCCCGGCGGCACCACCGTGACGGCCGGGCTGCCCGGCCCCGACGCCCGCGCGTCCGTCGCGCCGCTGACCCTGACGGCCGAGGCCCGCACGGTCGTGGGCTCCTACCTCGGGTCGTCCGTGCCGAGCCGCGACATCCCGCGGTACGTCGACCTCTGGCGCGCGGGCCGCCTGCCGCTCGAATCACTCGTCTCGGCCCGCATCGGGCTCGAGGACCTGCCGGCCGCCCTGGACCGGCTCGCCGCCGGCGCCGAGCTGCGCCAGCTCATCACCTTCGACGAGAGGACCACCGCATGACCGCCACCGCCGACCCCACCTCGCGCGTCGCCGTCGTCACCGGAGCCGCCCGCGGCATCGGGGCCGCGACCGCCCGCCGGCTGGCCGCCGACGGCCACGCCGTCGCCGTCCTGGACCTCCTGGAGGAGCAGGCCGCCGCGACCGCCGCCGACATCGTCGCCGGCGGCGGTCGCGCGATCGGCCTCGGCGTGGACGTCGCCGACGCCGCGGCGGTCGAGGCCGCCGTCGCGCGCGTGACGGACGAGCTCGGCGCGCCGACGATCCTGGTGAACAACGCCGGGATCCTGCGCGACAACCTCCTGTTCAAGATGTCCGAGGACGACTGGGACGCCGTGCTGCGCGTGCACCTGCGCGGCGCGTTCGTCGCGACGCGGGCCGTGCAGGCGCACATGGTCGCCGCCGGCTGGGGCCGCGTCGTCAACCTGTCCAGCACGTCCGCGCTCGGCAACCGGGGCCAGGCGAACTACTCCGCCGCGAAGGCGGGCATGCAGGGGTTCACCAAGACGCTCGCGATCGAGCTGGGCAAGTTCGGTGTCACCGCCAACGCCGTGGCACCGGGCGTCATCGCGACCGACATGATCGCCGAGACCGCCGAGCGCATCGGCATGACGCCCGAGGAGTTCCACGCCGCGGCGGCCAAGGACGTACCGGTCGGGCGGGTCGGGCAGCCCGAGGACATCGCCGCCGCCGTGTCGTTCTTCTGCTCCGAGGAGGCGTCGTTCGTCTCGGGCCAGGTGCTCTACGTCGCCGGCGGGCCGAAGGCGTGACCGCGGCCATCCAGGTCTCCTCCCCCGCCGCGCTGGCCGGCGCCGTCGGGCAGAAGGCCACGGGCGAGTGGTTCACGATCGCGCAGGAGCGCATCGACGCGTTCGCCGACGCCACCGAGGACCTCCAGTGGATCCACGTCGACCCGTGGCGCGCCGCCGACGGCCCGTTCGGCACGACGATCGCGCACGGGTTCCTCACCCTGTCCCTGCTGCCCCGGCTGGCGTCGTCGCTGGTCGAGGTGGGCGGCGTCGCGATGGCGATGAACTACGGCCTGGACAAGGTGCGGTTCCTGCACCCCGTCCCCGCCGGCTCGCGCATCCGCGCGACGACGGAGCTCACGGGTGCCGAGACCGTCGCCCAGGGCGTGCGGCTGGCCTCGACCGTGACGGTCGAGATCGAGGGGGTCGACAAGCCGGCGCTCGTCGCGCAGACGCTGGCGCTGTACGTCCCCGAGCGATAGGCGGTGCCCCCGGACGGCGCCGCCGTCCGGGGGCACCGGATCGGGCAGGATGGCGCCATGACGACGAACCCGCAGGTCGCACCCGGTCCTCGCACACGCGAGCAGCGCCGCGCCGACACGCTGGCGATGCTGAGCTCCCCGGTGCGAGACGTCTGGGTCGCCACGGCGTCGACGGCACCCGACGGCACGCCCGAGCCCTACCTGGTGCCCCTGTCGCTGGCCTGGGTCGACAACCGCGTCGTCCTCGCGCTGGAGGCGACGTCGCGCACGGGCCGCAACCTGCTCGCCACCGGTACCGCGCGGCTCTCGCTCGGGGCGACACGCGACGTCGTCATGGTCGACGCCGTCCTCGAGCGCTCGGTCCGGGTCGCCGAGGCGCCGCCGGAGCTCGCCGAGGGGTATGCCGCGCAGGCGGACTGGGACCCGCGCCCGGGCGGCGAGCACGACGTCTACCTCGTGCTGCGCCCGCGACGCGTCCAGGCCTGGCGCGAGGTGGACGAGCTGGCCGGCCGTACCCTCATGCGCGACGGCGAGTGGCTCTGAGCGCTACGCGACGCGCTCCAGCACCATCGCCATGCCCTGCCCGCCGCCGACGCACATGGTCTCCAGCCCGTAGCGGCCGCCCGACGCCTCGAGCCCGTTGATCAGCGTGGAGGTGATACGGGCGCCGGTCATGCCGAAGGGGTGCCCGACGGCGATGGCGCCGCCGTGGACGTTGAGCCGCTCGTCCTCGATGCCCAGCTCGAGGGCCGACGCGATGACCTGCGCGGCGAACGCCTCGTTGATCTCGACGAGGTCCATGTCGTCGATCCCGAGCCCCGCGCGGGCGAGCGCCTGGCGGCTCGCCCCCACCGGGCCCAGGCCCATGATCTCGGGCGACAGGCCCGTGACGCCGGTCGACACGATGCGCGCCAGCGGCGTCAGGCCGAGCTCGTCGACGACGCGGTCGGAGACCACGACGACTGCGGCGGCCCCGTCGTTGAGCGGGCACGCGTTGCCGGCGGTGACCGTGCCGTCGGGGCGGAACACCGGGTCGAGCGTCGCGAGCCTCTCGACGGTCGTGCCGGGCCGCGGGCCGTCGTCCGCGGACACCACCGTGCCGTCGTCGAGCGTGACGGGCGTGATGTCCCGCGCCCAGAAGCCGTCGGCGATCGCCGCCTCGGCGCGCTGCTGGCTGCGCGCGGCGAACTCGTCCTGGTCGCGGCGCGAGATGCCGCGCAGGTCCGCGACGTTCTCCGCCGTCTGCCCCATGGCGACGTACGCGTCCGGCAGGGCCCCGACGGCGCGCGGGTCGGTCCAGGGCCCGGCGCCGCCGACGGCGCGCTTCGCCGTGCGCTCCAGCGCGTCGGCGAAGCGAGGGTTGGTGAGGTCGACGCCGGGGATCTCGTCGCTCGACCCGACGGCCATGCCGCTCACCGACTCGACGCCGGCGGACACGAAGACGTCGCCCTCCCCCGCCCTGATGGCGTGGAACGCCATGCGCGTGGTCTGCAGGCTGGAGGAGCAGTACCGGGTCACGGTGGTGCCGGGCACGGAGTCCCAGCCGTTCAGCACGGCCACGACGCGGGCCATGTTCATCCCCTGCCGGCCGCCGGGCAGGCCGCAGCCCAGCAGGAGGTCGTCGATGCGCGCCGGGTCGAGCCCGGGCACCTGCGCGACGGCGGCCTCGACCATGCGCGCGGCGAGGTCGTCGGCGCGGACGTCCTTGAGCGATCCCTTGTGCGCGCGCCCGATCGGCGAGCGCGCGGTGGCGACGATGTACGCCTCGGTCATGTCGTGTCTCCTTCGGGTCGGTACGAGATGGGGGCGCGGGCGGCTCAGACGAACGCCGCGTGGCCGGTGATCTCGCGGCCCACGATGAGGTTGTTCATGTCCCGGGTGCCCTCGAACGTGTACACGGCCTCGGCGTCGGCGAAGTACCGCGCGACGCCGGTGTCGAGGGTGATGCCGTTGCCGCCGCAGGCCTCGCGGCACAGCGCGACGGTCTCGCGCATGCGGGTGGTGACGAACGCCTTCGCCATCGCGGCGTGCGCGTCGCGCTGCGTCCCGGCATCCTGCAGCTGGGAGACGCGCACGCACACGGCGAGGCTCGCGGTGACGTTCGCGAGCGCGGTGGCGAGCTTGTCCTGGATCAGCTGGTAGCTGGCGATCGGGTGCCCGAACTGCTCACGCTGCCGCGTGTACGCCACGGCCGCCTCGTAGGCGCCGATCATCGTGCCCAGCGACTGCCAGGACACGCCGTCGCGCGTCACTCGGAGCACCTGGGCGACGTCGCGGAAGCGGTCGATGCGCTGCAGCCTGTCGGCCTCCGCGACCTGGACGCCGTCGAGCGCGATGTCCGCGTTCTGCACGATGCGCAGCGACTGCTTGCGCTCGATCTTCGTGGCGGTGAAGCCTGGCGTCCCCTTCCGGACGAGGAAGCCCTTGACCTGGTCGTCGGCCGTGTCCTTGGCCCAGATCACGACGACGTCGGCGAACGTCGCGTTGCCGATCCAGCGCTTGGCGCCGTGCAGGGTCCAGGTGTCGCCCTGGCGCGTGGCGGTGGTGCGCAGCCCCTTGGCGGTGTCGGAGCCGGACAGCGGCTCGGTGAGGCCGAAGGCGCCGATGACGTCGCCGCTCGCCATCGGGGGCAGCCACTGCGCGCGTTGCTCGGGCGAGCCGCCCAGGCCGATCGCGCTCATCGCGAGCCCCGAGGACACGCCGATGAAGGTGCAGAACGAGGAGTCCACGCGGGCGAGCTCCATGCCGATCCAGCCGCGGAACACCGCCGAGCTCTCGAACGGCGCGCACTCGGGCCACGCCGCACCCACCGTGCCGAGCTCGGCGAACGGCTTGAAGAGGTGGACGGGACACTCCGCTCGCTCCCAGTAGTCGTCCGCGAGGGGGCGTACCTCGCGCTCCATGAACTCGCGCACGGCGAGCGCCGCCGCCTGCTCGCGGGGGGTGAGCAGGTCCTGGAAGCCGTAGAAGTCGGCGTCGAGCACCGCGGGGCCGGTGGTCGGGCCGGTGGTCAGGCCGGTGGTCGAGGTGGCCGGGGAGGTGAACGTCATCGTTGCTCCGATCGTCGTCGAACGCGACCAGTGTGCACCCCCGTGCATCATTTTCCAAGATGTTGCACGGACCTTGTCCCACGACACTAGGCTGCGGTCATGCCGGACAGCGCCACGAGCACCACGCCCGCCCCGCACGACGACGCGCCGATCGCGACCGTCGGCCTCGAGGCCGCGCCCACGCCGCTCTCCCTGCGCCTGGCGCCCGGCGCCCACGCCGACGCGCGGCGGGCGTTCGACCTCGCGCGGGAGACGTTCGTCGCAGGACGGCGCCTCGACATGGCCCCCCTGGCCGCGAGCCTCGGCGTCGACCGGACGTCCGTGTTCCGGTGGGTCGGCAACCGGGACGCGCTGCTCACCGAGGTGCTGTGGTCCCTCGCCGTCCCGACCCTGGTCCAGGCCGACCGCGCGACGGCGGCCGAACGCGGGGCCGAGCGGGTCGCCGGCGTCCTCACGCGCTTCGCCGGCGACCTCATCACCGCCCCGTACTTCCGGGACTTCCTCACCCGCGAGCCCGCGCGCGCCCTGCGGCTGCTCACCACCAAGGCGAGCCCCATCCAGCACCGCTTCCTCGCTACCTGCGAGTGGCTGGTGCGCACCCATCTCGGCGACACCCCGTTCGACGACGGCGGGAGCACGAGCGGCATCGACCCCGCGTCGCTCGCCTACCTGCTGGTGCGCGTCTCCGAGTCGTTCACCTATGCCGACCTCATCACGGGCGAGACGCCCGAGGCCGACCGCGCCGCCGTCGCGTTCCGCCACCTGCTGCGGGTGCCGTCCACCTCCGCCTGATCCCGCCCGCCGACACCCCTGAGACCCCGCCCGAGACCCCCAGGAGCACCGATGCCCCGCGCCCGCCACCCGTTCCCGCTGCGCTGGAACGACAACGACCAGTACGGCCACGTCAACAACACCGTGTACTACGCCGCGATGGACACCGCCGTGAACGCGTGGATGATCGCCCACGGGGGGCTGGACCCGCGGGGCGACGTGATCGGGCTGTGCGTGGCGTCGTCGTGCGAGTTCCGCGCGCCGGCGTCGTACCCCGAGGAGCTCGAGGTCGGGATCGGCGTGGAGCGCCTGGGGCGCACGAGCCTCACGTGGGACCTGCACGTGCTCCGCGCCGACGGCGACGAGCCGATCGCCGTCGGCCGGTTCACGCACGTGTTCGTCGACGAGCCCTCCCGGCGGCCGGTGCCCGTGCCGGACGGCGTCCGGCGGGCGGTCGCCACCCTGCAGGACTGACACGCCGCAGGACCGACCACGACGGCCCCGCGCGCCCCGCGGACGACCTGGTCGCACCGCATACCGACTGAGCGGTATGCTCGCTCGAGCCCCGGGACGATCCGGGTCGACGGAAGGTGGTCATCGATGACCGACGTGCCCGGACTGGACACCGCAGGGCTGCGGGCGTGGCTGGAGCGGGAGCACCCCGAGCTCACCGACGGCGGCACGGGTTCCGGAGGTGAGGTCACCGCGAGCGTGATCGCCGGCGGCCGCAGCAACCTCACGTACCGCGTCCACGGGGCCCGCGTGCCGCTCGTCGTGCGGCGGCCGCCGCTGGGCCACGTGCTGTCCACCGCGCACGACATGCGCCGCGAGCACCGCGTCGTCACCGCCCTCGCGGACAGCCCCGTCCCGGTGCCCCGCACCGTCGACGTCGTCGACGACACCGACCGCGGCGAGGTCACCGGCACCGTCTTCTTCGTCATGGAGCACGTGGCCGGCACGGTGCTGTCCCGCCCGGCGCAGAACGCGGCGTTCACGGCGGACGGCCTGCACGCCCTCGGCCTCGAGCTCGCCGAGGTGCTCGCCGACCTGCACGCCGTGGACCCGGCCGCCGTCGGCCTCGCGGACTTCGGCCGCCCCGACGGGTACCTCCACCGGCAGCTGGCCACGTGGCGGCGCCAGTACGACGCCTCCCGCAGCCGCCCGCAGCCCCGGCTCGACGCGCTGCAGGACCGGCTCGCCGCGGGCGTCCCTGACTCGGGCGGGCGGGCCGGCATCGTGCACGGCGACTTCCGGCTCGACAACGCGATCGTCGCCGGCCCGCCCGACGCGCCCCGCGTCGCCGCCGTCCTCGACTGGGAGATGGCGACCCTCGGCGACCCGCTGGTCGACCTCGGCATGCTCGGCCTGTACTGGGACATCCGCGGCCTCACCGGTACGGCAGGCGACGACGGTTCCGACGACGGCGCGCTGAGCGCCGTCGTCCCCGGCGCCGGCTACCCGGAGTTCGCCGTCCTCGTCGACGCGTACGCCGCGCGGTCGGGCACCGCGCCGCCCGACCTGGCCTGGTACCGCGCGTTCGCCGCGTACAAGCTCGCCGTGATCCTCGAGGGGATCCACTACCGCTACCGGGCGGGCGAGACGGTCGGCGAGGGCTTCGACCGGATCGGCGCCCTCGTGGCGCCGCTGGCCGAGGACGGCCTCGCGCACGCGACGCCCGCCGGGAGGGCCTGATGGACTTCGCCCCCGACGCCCGCACCGCCGAGCTCACCGACCGGGTCCGCGCGTTCCTCGACGAGCGCGTGCTGCCGGCGGAACCGGTGCTGGACGCGCAGCTCGCCGCCGCCCCGGACGACTGGTCCCCGCGCCCCGTGCTGCGCGAGCTCCAGGACGCCGCCCGCGAGCAGGGCCTGTGGAACCTGTTCCTCCCGGGCGACGGGCCCGCCGGGGACCGCGGCGCCGGCCTCACCAACCTGCAGTACGCGCCGCTCGCCGAGCTCACCGGCTGGAGCCCGCGGCTGGCCCCGGCGGCGTTCAACTGCGCTGCCCCCGACACCGGCAACATGGAGCTGCTCGCGCACTTCGGCACGCCGGACCAGCAGCACGAGTGGCTCGACCCGCTGCTCGACGCGCGCCTCCGGTCGGCGTTCTGCATGACCGAGCCGGGGGTCGCCTCGAGCGACGCGTCGCAGATCGGCACGCGCATCCGCCGCGACGGCGACGAGCTGGTGATCACCGGCCGCAAGTGGTGGTCCACCGGCGCGATGAACCCGGGCGCCGCGCTGCTCGTCGTCATGGGCAAGACCGACCCGGACGCGCCGCCCCGCCGGCAGCAGTCGATGGTGCTCGTGCCGCGGGACGCCCCGGGCGTGACGGTCGTGCGCCCCCTGACCGTGTTCGGCTACGACGACCGCGACCACGGCGGGCACGCCGAGATCGCCTTCGACGACGTCCGCGTGCCCGCCACGAACCTGCTCGGCGGCGAGGGCGACGGGTTCGCGATGGCGCAGGCGCGCCTCGGGCCGGGCCGCATCCACCACTGCATGCGCGCCCTCGGCATGGCCGAGCGGGCGCTGGCGCTCGCCGTCCGGCGGGCGCGCGAGCGCTCCACGTTCGGCCGCCCGCTCGCCGAGCAGGGCGTGGTCCGCGAGTGGGTCGCCACCTCCCGCGTCGAGGTCGAGGCGTTGCGCCTGCTCGTGCTCAAGACCGCCTGGCTCATGGACACCGTCGGCAACCGGAAGGCCATGCGCGAGATCCAGGCCATCAAGATCGCCGTGCCGCGCACCGTCCAGGCGATCCTCGACCGCGCGATGCAGCTCTTCGGCGCCGCCGGGCTGTCCGGCGACCAGCCGCTCGCCGAGATGTTCGCCGCGGCCCGCGCCCTGCGCCTCGCCGACGGCCCCGACGAGGTGCACCTCGGCTCCCTCGGGCGCGCCGAGCTGCGCGGCTGAGCCGTCCCGGAGCGCCGGGGCCCGCACGACCCTCCGGATCGACGACGACGAAAGGACCGGACATGACACCCACCCCCGACCCCAGCGCGGACTCCCCTGGCCCCGCGCCCGACGCCCCCGCCGACGGTTCCGCCCGGACCTCCACCGACGCCGTCGACGGCCCCGGCTTCGGGACGCTCTCGGCCGCGTCGCTGCTCGCGGAGACGGCGCGACGCCATCCCGGGTACCCCGCGCTGCACTTCGCGGGGACCACCACCACCTACGGCGAGCTCTGGGACCAGACCTGCGCCTACGCCGGCGCCCTCGCGGCACGCGGGATCGGGCGCGGCTCGCGCGTGGCGATGGTCGTGCCGAACGTGCCCGACTTCGCGCGCGTGTACTACGCCGCGCTCTCCGTCGGCGCCGTCGTCGTCCCGATCCACCTGCTGTTCCGGTCGGGCGAGATCGAGTTCGTGCTGCGGGACAGCCGGGCCGACCTCGTGGTCGCGGCCGCACCGCTGCTCGCCGAGGCCGCGCCCGCCGCCGAGCGCGCGGGCGTCCCCCTCGTCACGGTGCTCGCCCCCACCGCGGAGCAGGGCGGGCCCGCCCTCCCCCGCCTCGAGGACGAGGCGGCCGCGGCGACGCCCGTGGAGCGGCACACGGCGGTGCACCCGACGTCGGCCGCGACGATCCTCTACACCAGCGGCACCACCGGGCTGCCCAAGGGCGCCGTCGGCTCCCACCTCGCCGCCGTCGAGCAGGTGCACTGCTCCCTCATCGACTCCTTCGACCTGCGGCACGACGACGTCGTCTTCGGCGGGCTCCCGCTGTTCCACGCGTTCGGCCAGATGGCGGTGATGAACTGCGCGTTCCGCGTCGGGGCGTCCGTGGTGCTGCTGCCCCGGTTCGACCCGGACCAGGCGCTCGAGCTGCTCGTGGCGCACCGGGCCACGGTGTTCACCGCCGTGCCGACGATGTTCGTCGGGATGCTGGAGGCCGCGCGCCGCAGCGACGCCCGGCCGCCGCTGCGGTACGCCGTCTCGGGCGGCGCGGCGCTGCCGATCAGCGTGCTCGAGGAGTTCGCCGCCGCCTACGGCGCCGAGGTGCACGAGGGCTACGGCCTCACGGAGACGTCCCCGAGCGTCTCGTTCAACACCGTCTTCGAGCCGATCCGGCCCGGCACGGTGGGTCGTCCGATGTGGGGTGTGGACGTGGCCGTCGCCGACGCCGTCATCGACCACGAGGTGCACCTGCTGAGCGAGCCGGGCGCGCTCGGCGAGATCGTGGTGCGCGGGCACAACCTGCTCAAGGGCTACCTGGGACGGCCGGACGCGGACGCCGCGGCCGTCGTCGACGGCTGGTTCCGCACCGGCGACCTCGGCACCCTCGACGCCGACGGCATCCTCGCGATCACCGACCGCAAGAAGGACATGATCATCCGCAACGGGTACAACGTGTATCCCACCGAGGTGGAGGCGACGCTCGTGTCGCACCCCGACGTCGCGCTGGCCGCGGTCTTCGGCGTCGCGGACCCGGTGCACGGGCAGGAGATCCACGCCGCCGTCGTGCCGGCCGACGGGCGCACGCTCGACGCCGACGCCCTCGCCGCCTGGGTCCGCGAACGTGTGGCCGCGTTCAAGTACCCGCGCGTGGTGCACGTGGTGGACGAGCTCCCCCTCGGCCCCAGCGGCAAGATCCTCAAGCGCGAGCTGCCCGCCCGCTTCGCCCCCGTCCGCTGAGCCGTGGTGGGCGCACGTCTGGCGCCATCCGGTACTCGGATGGCGCCAGACGAGCGCCCACGACGGCGGCGAGACTACGGGGCGGGGACGCCGCCGCCTCGCAGCTCCACCGGCTGCGGCTCCACCTCGGTGACCTTCCCGCCCCCGACGGCGTAGGTCGCGCCGACGTAGTCCTGCACGCCGTCGGCGACGACGGTGATGCCGACGCCGTCGAACGCGGAGTGGTCGTCCGGGCCGAACATGAGCGGCAGGATGCCGTTGCCCTCGAGCTTGCCCGATTCGACGGCCTCGACCAGGCTCTCGCGCGTCGGGTCCTCGCCCGCCTGGGCCAGCGCCTCGGCGAACAGGTAGCCGACGCTCATGCCGTACACGGTGTTGCCGTCGAAGCGCGCGCCGTCGTTGTACTCGTCGTTGATCTGCTCGAACAGCTCGACCCACTCGCCGTCCGGCCCGAAGGGCAGGTAGTTCGCGCTGACGAAGCCCTGGAGCAGGGCGGGCGCCACGTCCTCGCCCAGCAGCTCGACGAGCGTCGGGTAGTCGCCGCCCGACGACGACGCCAGCCACCGCGGGCTCCAGCCCATCTTCGCGGCCGTGCCGACCGCGAGCGCCGTGAAGCCGTTCACCGTGGCGAGCAGCACGTCCTCGCACCCCGCGGCCTGGAGGGCCCCCATCTGCGCGGTGACGTCCTGGTTCGACGTCGAGTACGACTCGTGGGCGGTGACGCCGTCCGCGCCGAGGGCGAGCTCCACACCCTCGAGGAACTCCGCCCCGAAGTCGTCGTCCTGCCCGAGGACGCAGACCTTGCTGCCGGCGTGCTCGTCGGCGGTGTACTGCGCGAGCGCGGCGCCCTCGACCACGTAGTCGGCGTTGAAGCCGAACGTGTTCGGGTGCCCCTCGGGGTCGTCCCACATCGTGCTGCCGGACGCGACGAAGAGGTCGGGCACGTCGTTCTGGTCGAGGTAGTCGAGCACGGACGAGTGCGTCGGCGTGCCGAGGCCGCCGAGCAGGGCGAACACCTGGTCCTCCTGCACCAGCTCGCGGACCACGGTCTGGGTGTTCGCCGGGTTGTACCCGTCGTCCTTGACGACGTACTCGATGGAGCGGCCGTGGACGCCGCCGTTCGCGTTGACGTACTCGAAGTACGCCTTCGTGGCGGCCGAGATCGACGCGTACCCGGCGGCGGCCGGGCCCGTCAGCGGCTGGTGCGTGCCGACCGTGACGGTGTCGTCACTGATGCCGGGGGCCGCCGCGGCGGGCGTGCTGCAGCCGGCGAGGGCCAGGCACGCGACGACGGACGCCGCGGCCACGCCGGCCGTCGTACCGACGGTGGCGGTGCGGGGGTTCCGCATGGGGATCACCTCTCGAGTGGTTGTGACGCTGGGGGTGGTGGCGGGGCCGCGGGCGCGTCGGTGCGGCCGCGGGGACGGTGGGGACGGTGGCGACGACGGGCCGCGGCGCGGGCGAGCCCGCCCGGCCAGGCCAGGGTCACGACGATCAGCAGGGCGCCGAAGACCAGCACGGCGAGGTTGCCGGACAGCCGCTGCTCGAGGTCGGCCGGGACGCCGACGGCGCCGGTGACGGTGTCGACGAGCCACGGCAGCAGCACGACGAGCGCCGCGCCGGCGGCCGCGCCGCCGAGGCTGCCGAGCCCGCCGACGACGGCCGCCACGACGAGCAGCAGCGAGAACGCGAGGTCGTAGCGGCCGGGCCCCACCGACTGGGTGACGAGGCACAGGACGGCGCCGCCGAGCCCGGCGGCGAGCGAGCTCGCGACGAACGCGCCGACCTTGACGCGCGCCGGCGACACCCCGGAGAGCCGGGCCGCGGTCTCGTCGCCGTGCACGGCGCGCATGCGCAGGCCCGCGCGCCCGGAGCGCAGCACGGCCAGCGGCGTGACCGCGAGCGCGGCCACGACGATCGCCACCCAGGCGTGCCACTGCTCCACGACGATCAGCCGGGACAGCACCTCGGGCACGCCCTCGAACGGGACCGCCAGGCCCTGGTCGCCGCCGAGCGCCGGCACCTGCGTCGTGAGGGCGGGCAGCGCGACGACCATGGCGAGCGTCAGCCCCGCCAGGTAGGGCCCGCGCAGGCGGGCTCCCGCGAGGCCGAGCAGCCCGCCCAGCGCGCCGGAGGCGACCAGCGACCCGACCAGCCCGAGGACGACGCGCGCGGTGCCGGCCGCCCCGTCGCCGTCGAGGCCGGCGGAGGACGCCGCGTTCACGGCGAGGGCGTAGCCGTAGCCGCCCGCGGCCATGAGCACGGCGTGACCGAGGGAGAGCTGGCCCGTGAGCCCGACGAGGAGCGTGAGGCCGGCCGTCGCGCAGAAGGTCGCGGCGACGACGGCGAGCTGGTAGTTGCGGTACGGGTCGAGCAGGAACGTGGCGGCGACCGCCAGCAGCGTGAGCACGACCGCACGCAGCAGGATCCGCTGGGTCGGGGTGAGGCGGCGGGCGGGCCGCGGGTCGGGGCGGCGCGCGTCGCGCACGGCGGTCTCCTCGGTCTCGGCGGGTCTCGTGGCGGTCATGCGGCACGCACCTGGGCGGCCGCGAAGATCCCGGCGGGCCGCACCAGCAGCACGAGCGTGAGCAGGGCGAGCACGGCGAGCGGCGCGACGCCGGCGCCGAGGTACCCGGTCACGAGGCTGACGAGCACCCCCACGAGGACGCCGCCGATCAGCGCGCCGGTCGGCGAGTCGAGCCCGCCCAGGACTGCGACGGTGAAGGCGTGCACGAAGAGCAGGTCGGCGGAGTGCGCGTTGAGGCCGAGCTCGGTGGGCACGACCAGGAGCGCCGCGAGGGCGGCGACGGCGCCCGACAGCGCCCAGCCGAGGGTGACCATGCGCGGCACGCGCACGCCCAGCAGCCGGGAGACCTCCGGCGCCGCAGCCGACGCCCGCAGCTGCAGGCCCAGCGTCGTGCCGTTGAAGAGCCACGCGAGCAGCCCGACCACCGCCAGCGCCACGGTCAGCACGAACAGGTCGTACGGCGAGAGCAGGGGGACGCCGCCCACGACGAACGGGCGCTCGTCGAACGGCGCGGCCATCGGCCGGTGCCGGGGGCCGAAGGCGATCCCGAGCGCCGACTGCAGCACCATGACCAGCCCGATGGCGACGATCATCCCGGGCAGCGGGCTGCCCTGCGGCACGCGCCGCACGAGGCCGCGCTCCACGGCCGCGTTCACCGCTGCCCCGGTGAGGAGGGCGGCGGCCAGCCCCGCCCAGAAGGACCCCGTCGCGCCGGTGACGGCGAACGCGGCGAAGACGGCGACGGTGGCGACGGCGGCCTGCGCGAAGTTCACGAGGCGGGCGGCGCGCCAGACGATCACGAGGGACAGCGCGAAGAGCGCGACGACGAGCCCCCGGGCGAGCCCGGTGGCGAGGAGGAAGACGAGTCGGTCCATGGGGAGCCTCTCTCGGGGGACGCGGGTCGGGAGCCGGTCGGAAGCCGGTCAGAAGCCCAGGTAGGCGTGGCGGAGGGCGGGGTCGCCGGCGAGCTCGGCAGCGGGGGCGTCGACCACCACCGCGCCGAGGCTCAGCACGACGCCCCGGTCCGCGATCGACAGGGCGCTGGTGACGTTCTGCTCCGCGAGCAGCACCGTCAGGCCGGTCGCCCGCGCCGTGGCGCGCAGCACGCCCATGAGCTGCGCGACGACGCGCGGCGCGAGGCCGAGCGACGGCTCGTCGAGGAGCAGCACGCGCGGGCGGGCGAGCAGGGCGCGGCCGAGCGCGAGCATCTGCCGCTCGCCGCCGGAGAGCTGGTGCCCGAGGCTGGAGCGGCGGCGCGCGAGCGGCTCGAACAGGTCGTAGGTGCGGGCGACGGCGACCCGTCGGGCGGCGCGGCCGGGATGGCACCACAGGGCGCCGAGGTGGAGGTTCTCGTCGACGGTCAGCTCGGTCACGACGCTCCGGCCCTCGGGGACCTGGGCCAGCCCTCGCCGGGCGCGGTCCTCGACGCTCAGGTCGGAGAGGTCGGCGCCGTCGAGCAGCACGCGGCCCGCGCGCGGCGCCGTGAGGCCGGACAGCGCCCGCAGCAGGGTCGTCTTGCCGGCGCCGTTCGCCCCGAGCAGGGCGACCACCTCGCCGGGGGCGACGGCGAGAGCGAGACCGTCGAGCACGGGCGCGCCCGCGTAGCCGACGGTCAGGCCCTCGACGGCCAGGGCGGCGCTCACGCTGCCTCCAGCCCGAGGTAGGCCGCCTCGACGGCGGGGTCGGCGCGGACCTCGTCGGGCGTGCCGCTCGCGACGACGCGCCCGAAGTCGAGCACGACGACCCGGTCGGCCACGGCCATGACGAAGTCGACGTGGTGCTCGACCAGGAGCACCGCGCAGCCGTCCGCCACGACGTCGCGCACGACGTCGGCGAGGGCCTCCACGTCGTCGGCCCCGAGGCCGCCGGCGGGCTCGTCGAGCAGCAGGAGCCGCGGCCGCGCCACGAGCGCGCGGGCGAGCGCCACCCGCTTGCGCACGGGATAGGGCAGGGCGTCGACCGCGGTCCCGGCGTCGACTGTCAGGTCGAGCCGCGCGAGCGCGGCCGCCGCGGCGTCGGAGGCGCCGGCGGTCCCGGCCACCGGCACCAGGACGTTCTCGAGCACCGTGAGCCCGGCGAAGAGGCCGAGCCCCTGGAGCGTGCGCGCGAGCCCGCGCTCGAGCAGCCGGGACGGGGACGCGGGCGCGGGGCGCCCGTCGAGGCGGATCCCCCCCGCGGACGGGCGCACCAGGCCGCACACCGCGTTGAAGACGGTGGTCTTGCCCGCCCCGTTCGGCCCGATCAGGGCGACGGTCTCGGCGCCCTGCCCGGCCCCCTGATCGGCACGGCCGGACGGGTCGCCCACCGTGAGGTCGACGCCGTCGAGGGCGGTGAGGCCGCCGAAGGTCACGGTGAGGCCGGACACCTCCAGGCGCGGGCGGGCGGCGGGGCTGTGCGCGGCCACGGGGGACGCGGGGAAACGGCGGGACATCGGCACCTCTTCGTGTCGGGTGGTGCCACGCTAGCCGATAAACCGACTAGCCGGTATGCCCTGGCGAGACATTCTTCAGAATGTTGCAGTGCCGTGACGTCCGGCCCGCCCGGCGGGCCCGGGGACGCTCAGACGCCCGCGGTGAGGCCACCGTCCACGACGAGCTCCGTGCCCGTGAGGTACGCCGACGCGTCGCTCGCGAGGAACACCACGGCGCCCGCCACGTCGTCCGGCACGGCCGCGCGCCCGATCGGGATCGGCACGGCGTCGGTGTCGATGCGCGTCGTCATCTCCGTCCGCACCAGGCCCGGGTGCACGGAGTTCACCCGGACGCCGTCCCGCCCCAGCTCCACCGCGAGCGACTTGGTCAGCCCCCGCACGCCGAACTTGGACGCCACGTAGCCGTGCAGCCGCTCCCCGCCCCGCAGCCCCTCGACCGACGACACGTTGACGATCGACCCGCCCCCGGCGGCCTTCATCACCGGCACGACCGTGCGGCAGCCCAGGAACGTCCCGGTGAGGTTCACGGCGATCACGGCGTCCCACTTGGCCGTGGAGTAGTGCTCGATGGGGGCGGAGTTGGCGATGCCGGCGTTGTTCACGAGCACGTCCAGGCCCCCGAACGCCTCGACCGTGGCCTCGACCGCCGCCGCCCACCCCGCCTCGTCCGTCACGTCGAGGCGGACGGACCGCGCCCGGTCGCCGAGGTCGGCCGCGAGGGCCGCGCCCTCGTCGTGGAGCACGTCCGCGACGACGACGGCGGCGCCCGCCGCGTGCAGGGCGCGGACGTACGCCGCGCCCAGGCCGCGGGCACCGCCGGTGACGAGCGCGACCCGCCCCTCGAGCGGGCGGTCGGGGACGGTCGGGACGGGACGAGCGGGCATGGTTCCTCCGAGCGAGATCTGGCGTGCCCCTTCGGTCAGGGGTTCGCGTCAGCCGGCGACGTGGACGACGAGGCGGCCGGTCGTGGTGCCGCCGGCGAGTCGTTGCACGGCGGCGGGGGCGTCCTCGAAGGGCACCTCGTCGGCGACGACCGGCCGCACGGCGCCCTCCGCGACCAGGCGCGTCAGCGCGTCGTGCGCCGCGTCGACCAGGTCGGGACGGCGCTGCTGGTAGAGGGCCCAGTGCAGGCCGAGCACGTCGTAGTTCTTCACGAGGGCGTGGTTCGAGCGCACCGGCGGGACGTCGCCGCTCGCGAAGCCCACCACGACGATCCGCCCCTCGAAGGCGATGCAGCGCGTCGACTGCTCGAACGACGCGCCCCCGACCGGGTCGACGACCACGTCGGCGCCTGCGCCTCCGGTGAGCTCCTTGACCCGGGCGGCGAGGTCGTCGTCGCGCACGAGGACGTGGTGCGCGCCAGCCGCCGTCGCGACGGCGGCCTTCGCCGGGCTCCCGACGACGCCGATCACCCGGGCCCCCGCCGCGACGCCGAGCTGCACCGCCGCGGTCCCCACGCCGCCGGCCGCGGCGTGCACCAGCAGGTGCTCCCCCGGCCGGATGCGGGCCTTGCGGTGCAGGGCGAACCACGCCGTCTGGTACGCGATCGTCAGCGCGGCCGCCTCGGCGTCGCCCAGGCCCTCGGGCGCCGGCCGCACGGCGGCGGCGGGCAGCGCCGCCAGCTCGGACAGCACGCCGATCGCGGAGCCGACCACCCGTGCGCCCGGCGCGAGCCCGCGCTCTCCCACCGCGACGCCCTCGCCGAGGGCGACCACGTCGCCGCACAGCTCGATGCCGGGCACGAACGGCGGCTCGGGCCGCACCTGGTACTCGCCGCGGGCCAGCAGGACGTCGGGGAAGTTCACCGCGACGGCGCGCACCCGCACGAGCACCTCCCCCGGCCCCGGCTCGGGCGCGGGCACCTCGTCGAGCCGCAGCACGTCGGCAGGTTCGCCCGGGCCGGTCACGCGCCAGGCGCGCATCGTCGCGGGACCCTCGGCGGCGGGGGTACGGGCGGGGGTCGTGCCGGGCAGCGTCGTCATCGTCGCTCTCGTCTCGTCGGTGTCGTGCCCGCCCGGTCGTCGGCGCCGCGGCGGACCTGGTCAGTCCGCGGCGGTCCGGATCCCGCGCAGGAACAGCTCCGTGAGCTGCTCGGCCACCTCGGACTTCGTCTCGGGCCCCTCGGGCGAGTACCAGTGCGACAGGTAGTGCACGTCGCTGAAGAAGTGCGCCACCAGCAGCGGCCGCGGGACGTCGGTGCGGAAGACGCCCTCGTCCTGGCCGCGCCGCAGGAGCGCCGCGAACGCGTCGTGGTACTCGCGACGGCGCTGCGTGACCTCCTTGAGCCGCGGCTCGGTGAGCATGTGCATGCTGCGGAAGAAGACGGTGCCCTCCGGCAGGAAGTCGATCGACGTCTCGACGACGTCGACGCACACGGCCCGCACGACGTCCTCGACCGGCCCGCCCGCGGCGACGATCTGGTCGAGGTGGGCCTTCTGCAGCGCCAGCATCCGGTCGTAGATGGCGAACAGGAGGTCGTCCTTGGACTGGAAGTAGTGGTACATGGCGCCCTTGGTGACGCCCGCGGCCTCGACGATCTGCTGCACGCTGGTGGTGGCGTACCCCTGCGTAGCGAACAGGTCCAGGGCGGCCGCGGTGACCCGGTCGGCGACGTTCGTGCTCTTCATGCCCCCATCCTTCACCCGACGGGCGCGATGCTCGCGCCGCCGTCGATCCGGAGCGTCTGGCCGGTGACCCAGGCCGCGTCGTCCGAGAGCAGGAAGGCGACCGGCCCGGCGACGTCGTCGGGCACGCCCAGCCGCGCGAGGGGGTAGCGCTCGGCCACCTGCCCCTCGTGCCCCTCGTAGAGCGCGCGGGAGAACCGCGTCTTCACGACGGCCGGGGCGACGGCGTTGACCCGGAGCGCGGGCGCCAGCTCCTGGGCGAGCTGCTGGGTGAGGTTGATGAGGGCAGCCTTGGATGCGCCGTAAAAGGCGATGTTCGGGCTGGACGACGTCCCCGAGATCGACGCCACGTTCACGACCGACCGGCTCAGCCCGCCGACGACGGCGTCGCGGGTCCACTCGAGCGCGGACACGACGTTGACCTCGAGGATCTTGCGCGCGACGCCCGGGTCCACCTCGAGCGCGGGCCCCCACGCCGGGTTGATGCCGGCGTTGTTCACGAGGTGGTCCAGGCGCCCGTGGCGCTCGGCGACGTGAGCCAGGACGGCGGCGCGGTGCGCGGGGTCGTCGACCCGGCCCGCCACGCCCGAGGCGCGCTCCGGCCCGAGGGCCGCGACGGCCTCGTCGAGCGCCTCCTGCTTGCGCCCGGTGACGACGACGGCACAGCCCTCGTCCACGAGCCGCCGGGCGACCGCGAGCCCGATGCCCCGGCTGCCGCCGGTCACCAGCGCGACCCTGCCCGTGAACCTGCCCGTGAACCTGCCCGTGAACCGGTCGACCGACCCCACCATCGCCTCCTCGCGACGCTCCCTGCCGATCGGCGTACCGTCCGGTCGGTTTGCGCGAGCACCGTACCACGGCCCGCCCGCGCCGCGCTCTGGCCTGCATCGCCGCCCTGGCCAGCACCGCGGGCGGTCGGGCAGCATGGCCTCATGACAGGCACGGACACAGGCATGGAATTCGCACGACCGCTGCCCCCGGACCCGTACTCGCTGCTCCCCGTCCCGGCGACGTTCACGCTCAAGAGCGCGGACGTCACCGACGGCGAGCCGCTCGCCGTCGAGTTCAGCGTCGACGGCGCCGACGTGTCGCCCCACCTCGCGTGGTCGGGCGCGCCCGCGGCGACGCGGTCGTTCGTGGTGAGCTGCTTCGACCCGGACGCACCGACGCCGTCGGGCTACTGGCACTGGACCGCCGTCGACGTCCCCGCGGACGTCACCTCGCTGGAGCGCGGCGCGGGCGCGGTCGGCGGGGCGAGCCTCCCGGCCGGGGCGTTCCACGTGCCGAGCGACGGCGGACGGCTCGGCTTCGAGGGGGCCGGCCCGCCGCCCGGCGACCACCCGCACCGCTACGTCTTCGCGGTGCACGCCCTCGACGTCCCGTCGCTCGGCCTGTCCGAGGAGAACAGCCCGGTGCACGTCGCGTTCAACGTCTACTTCCACGTCCTCGCGCGCGCCACGCTCACGGCGACCTACCGCCGGTGAGCGGCGCGACGACACCCGGGATGCCCGGGCTCCCCACCCTCGGCGACCTGACGTGGACGCCCGCGCTCGACCGTCCCGACCTGCTCGCGCCGCCCGTCGCCGACGCGCTGCGCGCCTGGGCCGCGCTGGACGACCGCGTCGGCGGGCTGGTCGCCGTCACGGAGATCGACCCGGACCACGCGGACACAGCCACGCTGAACGACCTGCACGGGCTGCCGCCCGAGGCCTCCGCCAACTGCGTCGTCGTCGCGGGCCGGCGCGGCGACGTCGAACGCGTCGCCGCCTGCGTCGTCACCGCGGCCACGTTCGCCGACGTCAACACCCGCGTGCGCAAGCTGCTCGACGCACGCAAGGCGTCGTTCCTGCCCATGGAGCGCGCGACCGACGAGTCGGGGATGGAGTACGGCGGCATCACCCCGGTGGGCCTGCCCGCCGGGTGGCGGGTGCTCGTGGACTCCCGCTTCGCCGCACCGGGGGCGCTCGCGCTGATGGGCTCCGGGGTGCGGCGGTCCAAGCTGCTCATGTCCGGCGAGCTCCTCTGCGCGATGCCGGGCGTCGAGGTCGTCGACGGGCTCGGCGTCACCCGCTGACGCCGCACGCACGACGGCGCCCCGCTCCCGAGGGTCGGGAACGGGGCGCCGTCGTCGGCTCAGCGGACCGTCAGCACTCCGCGCGGCCGCGACGCCAGTAGCCCATGAACGCGACGGCCTTGCGGTCGACGCCCTTCTCCGAGACGAGGTAGCGGCGCAGCGTCTTGATCGAGCCGGCCTCGCCGGCGAGCCACGCGTACAGCACCGTGTCCTGCGCGAGCGGCTGGCCGGTCGCGTCGACGGGCACCTCCCAGAGGATGTCCGCGTCGATGTCGACGTCGGGCAGGTCGCCGTCCAGGTCGACGCCCGCGGCGGTCAGCGCCGGGCCGTCGCCCTCCGCGGCCAGCAGCTCGGGAACGGCAGGGGCGTCGGCCGACGGGCGCACGCCCATGGCGAGCAGCCGGTCCGCGGCCTCCTTCACGGCGGGCACGAGCACGTCGCCGTGCTCGCGGTCCTCGCGCGGCAGCCACGAGATCCGCACGCCGGCGGGCGCGGCGAGGGTCCAGCGGTCCTCGCGGTGCGGGACCTCGAGGAAGACCTCGCCGACGGCGTCGTCGGGCAGGGACTCGCAGATCGCGGCGATCGCCGGGACAGCGGTCTCGTCGCCGGCGAGCAGCAGGGCGTGGCTGCGGGCGGGCGGGTTGAACTCGAGCCCGCCGTGCGGCCCGTCCGTGTACGCGGCGTTGGGCCCCATGATGACGAGCGGGGCGCCCGGCTTCGCGCCGTTGGCCCAGCGGGAGGCGGGCCCCGTGTCACCGTGCAGCACGATGTCGACGTCCACCTCGCGCAGGTCCTGCCGGACGGCGCGCACGGTGTAGGTGCGCAGCGGGTTGCGGCGCTCCTCGGGCAGCGCGCGCCACGAGGTGAACCAGTCGGGGTTCTGCCGATCGAGGTACTCCCAGCCACCGCACGGCGCGGGGAGCAGGAACTTGATCCGCTGGTCCTTGCCGTTGTCGGCGAACCCGTCGAGGTCCTCGCCGGTGAACGTGATGCGGATGAACGACGGGCAGAGCCGGGTGACCCGGGAGACCGTGACGTCGAACATGCGGTACGGCTGCTCGGGGACGACGTCCTGCGCGGCGGTCTGGTCGGCGCGCTCGGTCGCCTCGACGGTCTCGGTCACGGTGGTAAGCCTAACCTCACCTCGCCGGGGGTCCGCAACCCCGGGTGACCGTCGTCACACACGCGCTGAGCACCGGTGGGCACCGGCGCGCACCGCCTACGTGGTCGCCTCCACCGCGCCCGGCGCGCGGACCACCACGACCGGGCAGGCCGCCGTCCGCACCAGGGTGTGCGTCGCGGAGCCCAGGAGCAGGGACGCGAAGCCGCC
This sequence comes from Isoptericola sp. NPDC019571, assembly GCF_044389385.1. Classification (NCBI taxonomy): domain Bacteria; kingdom Bacillati; phylum Actinomycetota; class Actinomycetes; order Micrococcales; family Promicromonosporaceae; genus Isoptericola; species Isoptericola sp. NPDC019571. The sequence goes on along the minus strand of NZ_JBIRXZ010000007.1, from coordinate 104,858 downwards.
GCGGCCGCGCGTGCCCAGCACGAGTCGCTCGGCGCGCTCCGCCTCGCGGTGCAGCACCCGGACCACCTGGCCCTCGCGCGTCTCGCCGAGCACCTCCAGCGCCCCCTCGGGCGCGCCGCGCTCCCGCAGCCGCTCCTCGACCCGGGCCAGGGCGTGCTGCAGCACCGGCCCGGCGTCGGCCTCGGTGATGTCGTGCGCCTCGTGCTCGGTGGGTCCGCGCGACGTCACCCACTCGGTCACACCGGGCCGCCACACCACGACGACGCGGAGCGCGCGTCCCAGCTCCCACGCGGCGTCGACGGCGGCGTCGAGGGCCACGGCGGACTGCTCCGAACCGTCGAAGCCGACGACGACAGGGGCGTCCGGCGGCAGGTCCGCCCGCGGGCCCTCGGCCGGCACGACGACGACCGGGCAGTGGGCGTGCGCGGTCACCTGCAGCACCACCGTGCCCCGGATCGCCTCGTACAGGCCGCCGTGCCGGGTGGCACCCAGCACGAGGGCGCCGGCGTCGGCCGACATGCCCACGAGCGCCGCGGACGGGGAGGCGTACTCGACGAAGGTCTCGACGGTCACGCCGGGGGCGACGTCGCGGGCGCGGGCCGCGGCCTCCTCGACGACGGGCCACGCGCCGCCTTCGCCGCGCTCCCCCAGGTCCTCCCCGTGCGGCCGCGCGGCCACCCCCGTGTCGTGGGCGTCGCGCACGTAGACGACGCGCAGCACGGCGCCGCGCGTGCGCGCCTCCCGCGCCGCCCAGGCGAGGGCGACGTCGGCGGGCTCCGACGCGTCGTAGCCGACCACCACCGGGGCGGCCCTGTGCTCGTCCACCCCGTCATCGTCCCTCGCCGCGGCCCCGCTCGAAAGGCGGCAAGGGTCAGGCGGTCGCGCGTCCCCGCGACCGCCAGAGCAGGTAGACGAAGTACGGCGCCCCCAGCAGCGCCGTCCCGAGGCCCGCGGGGATCTGCCCGGGGGCGATGACGACGCGGCCGAGCGTGTCCGCCGCGGACACCAGCACGGCGCCGACGAGGATCGCCACGGGCAGCACCCGCGCGTGCCGGGCCCCGACCAGCGCGCGGGCGGCGTGCGGGGCGACGAGCCCGACGAAGCCGATGACGCCCACGGCGCACACGGCGGCGGCCGTGGTCAGCGCGGCGGCCCCGAGCAGCACCAGCCGCGAGCGGTCGACCGGGAGCCCGAGGACGCGGGGGGTGTCCTCGTCGAGCGACAGCACGTCGAGCTCGCGGCGGTAGGTCGCCGCGAGCGGCACCATGACGAGCAGGGCGAGGGCGACGGGCAGGAGCTGCTCCAGGCTGCGCCCGTAGGTCGAGCCCGACAGCCACGTGAGCGCGAGGTTGACGTCCCACGGCGCGATGACGAGGACGACGAGCGTGATGAGCGCCGTCGTGCCCGCCTGGGCGCCGATGCCGACGAGGACCAGGCGTTCGGAGCCGAGCCCGCCGCGCGACGACAGCACGTACACGAGGGCGAACACGCCGAGCGCGCACGCGCCCGCAGCCGCCGACATCGGCCAGATGCCGACCCCGGGCACGAGCAGGATCATCAGCACCGCGCCGAGGCCCGCGCCCGACGTGACGCCGAGCAGGCTCGGCTCGGCGAGCGGGTTGCGGCACACGGCCTGCACGATCGTCCCGGCGAGCGCCAGCGCCGCCCCCGCGAGCACGGCGGCGAGCACGCGCGGCACGCGCTGGTCGAGCACGAAGCTCACCTGGCGCCCCGCAGCGCCCTGCACCCAGTTCGAGACGTCGCCGAGCAGCACGATCCGGTCCCCGAGCAGCAGGCCCGCGACCACGGCCGCGACCAGGGCGACGGAGAGGACGACCAGGACGGTGACGACCCACGCTCGTGAGCGGGGCCGCCCCAGCGCCCCTCGGGCGCCCCGTGCCCCCGCCCCGGCGTCGCGCAGCCGCCGGGCCATCCACACGAGGATGCCTGCGCCGAGCACGCTGGTCACGACGCCGGTCGGCACCACGACCGAGGCCTGACCGGGCAGGATCGCGCGCAGCAGCACGTCCGCGCCGAGCACCACGACGACGCCGACGAGGGCCGCGAACGGCAGGAGCAGCACGTGCCGGCCGAGGCCGGGCACCCTGCGACCCACGAGCCGGGCGATGACGGGCGCGGCGAGTCCGACGAAGCCGATCGGGCCGGCCACCGTCACGGCGATCGCGGCGAGCAGGACGGCCGCCAGGACGGCGAGCACCCGCGTGCGGCGCACGTCGATACCGAGGACGCGCGCGGCGTCGTCCCCGAGACCGAGGAGGTCGAGCCGGCGGGCCAGCAGGAGCGCGCCGAGCACCCCGGCGGCCACCACCGGCGCCGCGAGGCTCACCGTCCGCGTGCCCGACTGCACGATGCTGCCGCTCCCCCACGCGAACAGGCCGGTCGTCTCCTGCTCGAAGAGCACGAGCAGCACCATCGTCAGCGAGTGCAGCGCGAGCATGATGGCCGAGCCGGCGAGGACCAGCCGGGTGGGGCCGTCGGCGCCGCCGCGCGCGAGCGCGAGCACGAGCGCCGCGGCCGCCAGGCCGCCCACGAACGCGATGCCGCCCTGCAGGTAGAACGGCACCGACAGGCCGAGCGCGGCCGCCGCGACCACCGTGACGTACGCGCCGGCGTTGACCGCCAGGGTGTCCGGCGAGGCCAGCGGGTTGCGCGCCACCGACTGCAGCACCGCCCCCGCGACGCCGAGGGCCACGCCCACGAGCAGGCCCGCCAGCAGGCGCGGCAGCCGGGAGGAGACGAGCACGGCGACCGTGCCGTCGTGGTCGGCGCCGACGAGCGCGCGCAGCACGTCGAGCGCGCCGACGTCCGCCGTGCCCTGGGTGAGGTGCACCGCGGCCAGGACGAGAACGGCCAGCAGCGCGACGGCGAACGCCGCCACGACACGGACGGGCGCCGCCCGCCGCCCCGGCACGGTGGCGGGGGCGGCGGACAGCGGGGAGACGGTCACGGACACGTGCTGCGGGCGGGTCAGGCGAGCGCGTCGACGAGCGCGTCGATGTACGCCGCGCCCGACAGCGGGCCGCCGAACATCCAGATGCCGTCGGGGATGCGGTGCACGTCGCCCCCCGTGACGAACGGCAGCTGCTCCCACACCTTGTTGCCCTTCAGCCCGTCGGCGAACGGGTCCGCCTCGGAGTCGTTGGCGGCGTAGACGAACTTCACGTCGCCGAGCTTCGTCAGGCCCTCGACGTCGGTCTGCGCGAGCCCGTAGTCGGGGTCGCCGCCCTCGGTCCACGCGTCCTTGAGGCCGACGGCCTCGCCCAGCGCGCCGAAGAAGGACCCGGGCGTGTACATGCGCACGGAGACGGTGCCGTTGGCGATCCACCCGTCGGCCATCGTGAACTCGGCGCCGCCGAGCCCGGCCTCCTCGAGGGCGGCCTTGCCCTCGGCGACCTTGGCGTCGAAGTCGTCGAGCGCGGCCGCGGCGGCGTCCTGCTTCCCCGTGACCTCACCGAGGGTGGTCACGGTCTCCCTCATGTACCCGAGCGGGTCGGTGCCGTCGGAGCCGCGCAGCGTCAGGACCGGCGCGACCTCCTCGATCTGGGCGATGACGTTCTCGGGGAGGTCGGTGGTGGTGACCACCAGGTCCGGTTCGAGCGCCGAGATCGCGTCGAGGCTGGGCTCGCCGCGCGTGCCGACGTCGGGCGTGCCCTCGTCGATCGGCGCGACCGTGTCCCACGTGTTGTAGCCGGCCACGTCGGCCTGGCCCGCGGGCTCGACACCGAGCGCGACGAGGTTCTCCGTGAGGCCCCACTCGAGCGAGACGACGTCGGCCGCAGGGGCGTCGAGGGTGTGCTCGCCGCGCTCGTCGGTGTACGTGACGGGACCGGTCGCGGCCGACGGCTCGGCGGCGGCCTCGGCCGCCGGGTCCTCGGTGGTGCCGCACGCGGTGAGGGCGAGCGCGGCCACGGCGGCGGCGGTTCCGGCCAGCAGCGAACGGGTGGGGATGCGCATGGGTGTCTCGGTGTCCTTCGGGTCGGTGCGCCACGGGTGCGGGCGCGACGGTGCCGGGCAGGGCGCCGGCGGGGTGTGGGTCTGGTGGCGACGGGGAGGTCAGGCGCCGCGCGCGGCGTGCCTGCCGACCGCCTCGCAGCGGGTGCGGCCGGTGTCCGGGTGGGTCGTGACGTCGACGCGGATGCCGTAGACCTCGGTGAGGAGCTCGCTGGTGAGCACCTCTCCCGCCGGGCCGGAGGCCCGCACCTGGCCGCGGTGCAGCACCACGACGTGGTCCGCGACGGCGGCAGCCTGGTTGAGGTCGTGCAGGACGACGCCCACGGCGACGCCGTGCTCGGTGGCGAGGTCGCGTACCAGGTCGAGCAGCTCCACCTGGTAGCGCAGGTCGAGGTAGGTGGTGGGCTCGTCGAGCAGCAGCACGCCGGTGTCCTGCGCGAGGCAGGTCGCGAGCCACACCCGCTGCAGCTCGCCGCCGGAGAGCTCGTCCACGCCGCGCTCGGCCATCTCGGCGACGCCGGTGACGTCCATGGCGTGCGCGATCGCCCGGGGGCCGTCCGCGTCCGCGGACCGGAAGCGTCCGCGGTACGGGTGCCGGCCGTAGGCGACGACGTCGCGGACGGTCACGCCGCTCGGCGTCGGGTGGCTCTGCGACAGCAGCGTGACCCGCCGCGCGAAGTCCTTGGGGTGCAGGGCGAGCGCGTCGGTGTCGCCGTCACGGTCGCCGTCGGCGAGCGTGACGCTGCCCGCGTCGGGGCGGTGCAGCCGCGCGAGCGAGCGCAGCAGGGTCGACTTGCCCGAGCCGTTGGGGCCGAGCAGCGCCGTCACGGCGCCGGGCCGCAGCTCGATCTCCGCGTCGTCGACGACGGTGCGGCGGTCGTAGGACAGCCGCAGCCCGCGCCCGGCCATCGCGGCGGCGGGACGGGACTCGACCACGGGGGGCGCCGTGGGCGCCAGGGTCTGACTCACGTAGGTGAGGCTAACCTTCACCCCAGGGTTTCGTCATCCCCCTGTTGCGTAATTCCGTGTGGCGCGGGTCACCGACGAGCCCCTGACGACGACCCCGTCCTCCTGTTGACAGGAGCATCGACCTTCGCCAGGGTGGTCAAACTGGTCTAGACCAATGGAGGTTCTCATGACCACCGTCATACGACGACTCGCCGCCGGCACGCTCACGGCCACGATGCTCCTCGCCGCCGGCGTGACGACGACCGCGTCCGCGTCGCCCCCCACCCGGGACGACCTTCCCACCGTCAGCCCCGCACCGCAGGAGATATGGCGTTCCGACGACGACCTCCGCCTCCCCCGGTCGGTGGACGTCGTGGTCGACGCCGACACCGACGACGAGGCGCGCGACGCGCTCACCCGCACGCTGCAGGAGCACGGGGTGCGCACCGTCGTCCGCGGCCCCGACAGCCGGCGTCCGGGCGGCGCGGGGGTCCGCGTCCTCCTCGGCGACGCGTCGCGCACCGACGTCCGGGCCGCCCTGGGCCGCGTCACGGTGCCCGACCACGACGAGGCGTACGCGGTGCAGGTCGACGCGCACAGGGGCCGCGGCACCGTCGTGCTCGCCGGGGCCGACGCGACCGGGCAGTTCTATGCCGTCAAGACCCTCGGGCAGCTCCTGGTCGACGGTCGGCGGGGTACGGCGCTCGCCGGCGCCACGGTCCGCGACTTCCCCGCCATGCCGTTGCGCGGCACCATCGAGGGCTTCTACGGCGAGCCGTGGACGCACGCCGAGCGACTGGACCAGCTGGCCTTCTACGGCGACGTCAAGGCCAACACCTACGTCTACGCCCCGAAGGACGACCCGTACCACCGCGAGAAGTGGCGCGAGGACTACCCGGCCGACAAGCTCGCCGAGCTCGCCGAGCTGGCCGAGGCCGCGACGACGAACCACGTGCGCTTCACGTTCGCGCTCTCCCCGGGCAACAGCGTCTGCTACTCGAGCGACGAGGACATGGCGGCCCTCGAGCGGAAGTTCCAGGCGTTGTACGACGTCGGCGTCCGGGCCTTCAGCGTCCCGCTCGACGACATCGACTACTCGCGCTGGGCCTGCGACTCCGACCAGGAGGCCTACGGCGACCCGTCGCCGGGGAACGCCGGGAAGGCGCAGGCGGACTTCCTCACCCGCGTGCAGCAGGGCTGGATCGAGACCCACGACGGCGCCCGGCCGCTCCAGATGGTACCGACGGAGTACTACAACACCACCGAGTCGCCGTACAAGGCCGCGCTGCGGTCGATGGACGAGGACGTCGTCGTCATGTGGACGGGCAACGACGTCGTGCCCCAGTCGATCTCGGTGGACCAGGCGATCGAGGCCGACACCGTCTTCGGCGGCCCGACCTTCCTGTGGGACAACTACCCGGTCAACGACTACGGCCAGACCAGCGGGCGGCTCCTGCTGGCGCCGTACGACAAGCGCGAGCCGGGGCTGTCGGACCACCTGGCCGGCATCGTCTCGAACCCGATGAACCAGGCCGCGGCGAGCAAGGTCGCCGTCTTCGGCATCGCGGACTTCGCGTGGAACGACCGCGGGTACGACCGTGACCGGAGCTGGCTCGAGGCGATGCGCTACCTGGCCCACGACGACCACGACGCGGTGGAGGCGCTCCTGGCGTTCGGGGACCTCAACCACCTGGCGCCGAGCTTCGGCGACCCGTGGCAGCCGCAGGCCCCCGCCCTCGCGGCGGAGATCGACGACTTCTGGGAGCGCTGGGAGGCCGGCGACCAGGCGCCGGCGATCGCCCGCCTCCGGGACGACGCCCGGACGGTCGCGGGCATCCCCGAGACGCTCCGACGGTCCGGCGTGGACCCCGCGTTCGTGTCGGACGCCGCGCCCTGGCTGGAGGCGAACGACCTGTGGGGCGACGCGTTCCTGGCCACCCTCGACGCCGCCAGGGCCGACCTGCGCGGCGACGCCGCGCGGCGCGACGCGCTCCTCGCCCGGGCCGACGCCTCGGCCGTGGCGGCCGAGCAGGTGATCGTGGACCCGCCGGACAACCGCTGGGGCGCCGCCCCGGTGAAGCTGGGCGACGGCGTGCTCGACGTCTTCCTCGACGACCTGGCGGCCGAGCTGAAGGGTTGACCGGGTTCGCCGGGGGGCGACGAACGGAGGGGGTCGGTGCGGTTGCACCGGCCCCCTCGTCCGTGCCGGGATCAGGCCCGGGTCGCCCAGAACGCCACGGCGGACGCGGCGGCGACGTTGAGCGAGTCCACTCCCCCGGCCATGGGGATGCGCACGACGACGTCCGCCGCGGCCACGGCACCGCGCGACAGGCCGTCGCCCTCGGTGCCCAGCACCATCGCGAGGCGCTCGGGCGGGTCCGTCACGAGGTCGTCGAGGGACACCGAGTCGTCGGACAGGGCGAGCGCCGCGACGGTGAAGCCGTCGTCCTGCAGCGCGTGCAGGCCGCCAGGCCAGGAGTCCAGCCGTGTCCACGGCACCTGGAACACGGTGCCCATGGACACGCGCACCGAGCGGCGGTACAGCGGGTCGGCGCAGCGCGGCGAGACGAGGACGGCGTCCACGCCCAGGGCCGCCGCGCTGCGGAAGATCGCGCCCACGTTCGTGTGGTCCACGATGTCCTCCAGCACGGCGACGCGGCGCGCGCCCGCGCCCCCGCGGGCCGCGGCGAGGAGGTCGTGCACGGAGGGCAGCACCGGTCGGTGCATCGCCGCGAGCGCCCCGCGGTGCAGGTGGAACCCGGTGATCCGCTGCACCACGTCGTCCGACCCGACGTACACGGGGGCGTCGGGGTGGGCGGCGAGCACGTCGGCCATGGAGTCGAGCCACTTCTCGGCCATGAGGAACGACCGGGGGCGGTGGCCCGCCTCGAGCGCACGCCGGATCACGGACGACGACTCGGCCATGTACAGCCCCTCTGCGGGCTCCCTCGCGGCGCGGAGCTTCACGTCCTTGAGGTCGGTGTAGTCGTGCAGGCGCGGGTCCGCGGGGTCGGTGACGCGGGTGGTGCGGGCGTCGTCGACGCCGGGCTCGGGGATGCTCACCGAGGCATTCTCCCCCGCACCGGCACCCCCACCGGACCGGTGCCGGCCGCCCTCAGCGTGCGAGCACCTCGGCGAGGCTGCGCGCAGGGCCGGTCGAGCGCCACGCGCCCGGCGTGGCGCCGTGCCGCCGCACGAAGGCGCGGTGGAACCCCGGCACCGAGTCGTAGCCGACCTGCCGGGCCACGCGCTCGACGCTCGCGTCCGGCGCGCGGAGCAGCCGCGCGGCGGCGTCCATCCGGCACCCGGCCACGTAGCCCATGGGCGGCTCGCCCACGGTGCGGGCGAACCGTTCGGCGAACGCGGACCTGGACAGCCGCGCGACGGCAGCGAGCGACTCCAGCGTCCACGGGCGCTGGGGCTCCGCGTGCACGGCACGCAGCACGGGCCCGAGCGCCGGGTCGCGCAGCGCGGCGACCCACCCCGACGCCGGCTCCTCCGCCTCGAGCCAGCGCCGCACCACGTGCACCAGGAGCACGTCGGCCAGCCGGGCCGTGACCACGTCCGTGCCCGGCCGCGGGTGGTGCACCTCGTGGTCGATCGCGGCGACGACGGCGCGCAGCCAGCCGCCGTCCGGCCCGTCGTCCGCGCCCGACCCGCTCGCGGCGTCCGGCGCCCGCAGCACCGGCGGCAGGCTCGCCAGCAGGCGGCCGACACCCGGGTCGGTGAACCCCACCGCCCCGCAGACCAGGGTCGCCGGGCGTCCGCCCCCGTCGATCCGCAGCTGCTCGTACCGGTCGGCGACCACCGTGCGGTCGACGTCCCACAGCCCGGTGGCGGGGTCGTCGGCGGTGCCCGTGATCGCGTGGCCGGCGCCGTGCGGCACCAGCACGAGGTCGCCGGGGCCGAGGTCGTGCCGCCCGCCCTCGACGTCGACGACCGCCCGGCCGTCGAGCAGCAGGTGGAACATGAGGACGCCCGGCAGCGCCGGCATCGCGATGCCCCACGGCTCGGAGAACCGGCCGGTGGAGCAGAAGACGGCGTCCATCTCGAGGGTCCCGAGCACGTCGGCCCAGGGATCGGCCTGAGGCTTCCCGGCGCCCGGGACGGGCAGCAGGGCGGCAGCGTCGCTCATCCCGCCATCCTGCGACCCTCCGGACGAACGGTCAAGACTCCCGGATGTCACCTCATGGTTCGTCCGGCGCCGTGCCGGAAACCTGGAACCAGACGCCGAAGCCGCACGGGCCCGGCACGACGAGGAGGACTCTCATGGACGTACTGGTGGTCGGAGCGACGCGGGGCAGCGGCCTCGCCATCACCCGCGAGCTCGTGGCCGCGGGGCACCGCGTGACCGCGTTCGGCCGGACGGCGAGCACCGCGTTCGCCGCACCGGTCGCAGGTCCGGACGCGCAGCCGGGGTCCCTGCGGCCCGTCGACGGCGACGCCCTCGACCCCGAGGCGGTCGCCAAGGCGGTCGCCGGGCAGGACGCCGTCGTCGTCACGCTCGGCATCTCGGACAACCCGCTCGCCGTGCAGTGGCTGCGCCGGTCGAGCACCCCTGCGGACGTGCGCTCGCGCGGCACGGCGACCGTGGTCGCGGCCATGCGCGAGACCGGCGTACGCCGCCTGGTCGTGCAGAGCACGTACGGCCTCGGCGGCTCGTGGGCGCACCTCGACCTCACCTGGAAGCTGGTGTTCCGGTTCGTCATCGGCCGCCAGTTCACCGACTCGGGTCGGCAGGAGGAGGTGGTGCGCGCCAGCGGCCTCGACTGGACCCTCGTCCGCCCGGTCTCGCTCACCGACGTCCCGGACGACGCGACCGACGGCGCCGGCGTCGGGGGCCCCGCCCACGTCACGACCGACGACACGCGGCGCGGGCTCACGGTGTCCCGCGCGCAGCTCGCGCGGGTGCACGCCGAGGCGCTGGCCGACGTCGCCACCGTCGGCGCCACCCTCAGCGTCTCGGGCTGATCCCGGCGTCGGGGCCCCGTGCGAGGATCGCCTCGTGCCACGCCGAGTGACCACCGCCCCCGCCATCACCGTCCGTCCCCGCGTCGAGGCCGACGTCCCGACGTTGATCGACGTCGTCCGCGAGCAGCAGCCGACCAGCGGTTACCCGCGGGCCTGGCCGCCCGTCGTCGGGGTCCGCGAGTTCCTCGTGCGACCGGACGAGGAGGCCGCGTGGGTCGCCGTCCACGAGGGCCGGGTCGTCGGGCACGTCAGCGTGACGTCGGTGCACGACGACGAGCACGGCGCGATCTGGTCGGCCGGCGCGGGGCGCCCGGTCGACCAGCTCGGGTGCGTCTCGGTGCTCTTCGTCGCGAGCGACGTCCAGGGCATGGGCGCGGGAGGTCGCCTGCTCGACGCCGCGGAGCAGCACCTGCGCGCCCGGGGCCGCACGCCCGTCCTCGACGTCGACGACCGCGACGGCGTCGCGCACGCCGTCTACGTGCACCGAGGCTGGCAGGTCGTGGGCGAGGCCCGCTTCTTCTGGCAGGCCCCCGACTCTCCGCCCGCCCGGCTGCTCGTCCTGCCCTGACCCCTGACGACATCGAGCGTGCCGGGGCGAGGTCAGACCCCGGCGGGACCGGCGACCACGTCCTCCTCGTCCACCACGGGGGCGCTGAACTGCGACTCGTAGAGCCGCGCGTAGGCCCCGCCCGCGGCGAGCAGCGTGTCGTGGTCGCCCTGCTCCACGATCTGCCCGTGCTCCATGACGACGATGGTGTCGGCGTCGCGGATGGTCGACAGGCGGTGCGCGATGACGAACGACGTGCGGTTGGCCCGCAGCGCGTTCATCGCCTGCTGGACGAGCACCTCGGTGCGGGTGTCGACGGAGCTCGTCGCCTCGTCGAGCACGAGGATCTCCGGGTCGGCGAGGAACGCACGGGCGATGGTCAGCAGCTGCTTCTCGCCCGCCGAGAGCGAGGTCGCCTCGTCGTCGAGCAGCGTCGCGTACCCGTCGGGCAGCGTGCGCACGAACGGGTCCACGTGCGTGGCCCCGGTCGCGGCGAGGAACTCCGCCTCGCCGACCGAGGCGCCGTCGCGCACCCCGTACCGCAGGTTCTCCTCGATGGTGCCCTTGAACAGCCACGTGTCCTGCAGCACCATGCCGATCCGCGAGCGCAGGTCGTCGCGCGTCAGGTCCCGGCTGTCCACGCCGTCGAGCGTGATCCGGCCGGAGTCGACCTCGTAGAACCGCATGAGCAGGTTGACCAGCGTCGTCTTGCCGGCGCCCGTGGGGCCGACGATCGCGATCGTCTGCCCGGGCTCCGCCACGAGGTCGAGATGCTCGATGAGCGGCGTCTCGGGGTCGTAGGAGAACGAGACGTCCTCGAACGCGACCCGGCCCTGCACGTGGTCCAGCCGGCGCGGGTCGGCCGGGTCCGGCTCCTGCTCGGGGGCGTCGAGCAGCTCGAAGACCCGCTCGGCCGACGCGACGCCCGACTGGAGCAGGTTCATCATCGACGCGATCTGGGTGAGCGGCTGCGTGAACTGCCGCGAGTACTGGATGAACGCCTGCACGTCGCCCAGGGACAGCTGCCCCGAGGCCACGCGCAGCCCGCCGATCACGGCCACGATCACGTAGTTGAGGTTGGCGAGGAAGCCCATCGACGGCTGCATCGTGCCGGAGATGAACTGCGACTTCCTGGACGCGTCGTAGAGCGCCTCGTTCTCCGCGCCGAAGGTCCGGGCCGCGGCCTCCTGGCGACCGTAGACCTTGACCAGCGAGTGGCCGGTGAACATCTCCTCGACGTGCGCGTTGAGCCGCCCGGTCGCCGCCCACTGCGCCACGAACTGCGGCTGCGACCGCTTGGCGATCTGCATGGTGAGGATCACCGACAGCGGCACGGTCACCAGCGCGACCAGCGCCAGCACCCACGAGATCCAGAACATCATCCCGAGCACGCCGATCACCGTGAGCACGGAGGTGACGAGCTGCGCGAGCGTCTGGGTCGTCGTCTGCGCGACGTTGTCGATGTCGTTGGTGACGCGCGAGAGGATCTCGCCCTTGGCCTGCTTGTCCACGTAGCTCAGCGGGATGCGGTGCAGCTTGGCCTCGACGTCGTCGCGCAGCCGGCGCATCGTGTTCTGCACGGCGATGGTCATGATCCGCGCCTGCAGCCACCCGAAGAGGAACGCCCCCAGGTAGATGGCGATCACCCACATCAGGATCTCGCCGAGGCGGGTGAAGTCGACGCCCTGGCCCGCCACCACGTTCGGCAGGGAGGAGATCAGGCCGGCCTGTGCGCTGTCCCCGGAGGCGCGCAGCGTGGCGGCGGCCTCGTCGCCGGTGGTCCCGGCGGGCACGCCGGCGGCCGCCAGTCCCTTGCCGACGAAGCCCGCGAAGATGACGTTGGTCGCGTCGCCCAGGATCTTCGGCCCCGCCACGGTGAGCGCCACCGAGACGACGCCGCACAGGGTGAGCAGGACGACGCGCGCCCGCTCGGGGCGCATCACCCCCGCGAACCGCACGAGCGACCCGCGGAAGTCCATCGCCTTGGCGCCCGGGGCGCCGCCCATCATGCCCATCGGGCCGCCGCCACGGGGGCCGCCACCCGGCCGGGCCGCCGGTACCTTGCGTTCGGTGCTCATGCCGCCTCCTCGAGGGACATCTGGGAGGTGACGATCTCCTGGTAGGTCTCGTTGTCGGCCAGCAGCTCGGCGTGCGTACCGCGCCCGACGATGCGCCCGTGGTCGAGCACGAGGATCTGGTCGGCGTCGCGGATGGTCGCCACGCGCTGCGCGACGACGAGCACTGTCGCGTCCTGGGTGCGCGGCCGCAGGGCGGCGCGCAGCCGCGCGTCCGTGCTGTAGTCGAGGGCCGAGAACGAGTCGTCGAACAGGTACACGCGCGGACGCCGGACGACGGCGCGCGCGATCGCGAGCCGCTGGCGCTGCCCGCCGGAGAACGTCGTCCCGCCCTGCGCGACCGGCGCCTCGAGCCCCTCGGGGAGCGCCTCGACGAAGTCGCGCGCCTGCGCGATCTCCAGCGCGGCCCACATCTCGTCCTCGGTGGCGTCGGCCTTGCCGTAGCGCAGGTTGTCCGCGACGGTGCCGCTGAACAGGAAGGCCTTCTGGGGCACCAGGCCGAGCTGCGACCCGAGGTCGGCCGTCGCCAGCTCGCGCACGTCCACGCCGTCCAGGAGGACTCGGCCGCCCGTGACGTCGAAGAGCCGCGGCACGAGGTTGAGCAGCGTCGTCTTGCCCGCACCGGTGGAGCCGATGATCGCGGTCACCCGGCCGGGCGACGCGGTGAACGTCAGGTCGTGCAGCACGGGCTCGTCGGCGCCCGGGTACCGGAACTCGACGCCCTCGAACGTCACCTCGCCGCGCGGCCCCTCTCCGTCGGCCAGGGAGGTGAGGGAGACCGGCGCGGCCGGCTCGGTGACCGAGGTCTCGGTGTCGAGGACCTCGGTGATGCGGCCCGCGGCGACCGACGCGCGCGGCACCATCATCACCATCATCGTCGACATCATGACGGCCATGAGGATGTACATGATGTAGCTGAGGAACGCCATGAGCGCCCCCACCTCCATCTGGCCGTTGTCGATGCGCTGCGCGCCGAACCACAGCACGGCGACGCTCGACGCGTTCATGATGAGCATGACCATCGGGAACGCCAGCGCCATGAGCTTGCCGGCGTTCAGCGACGTGTCGTAGAGGGCCTCGTTCGTGGCACCGAACCGCTCCAGCTCGCGGTCCTCGCGGACGAAGGCGCGCACCACGCGCAGGCCGGTGATCTGCTCGCGCAGCACGCCGTTGATGGCGTCGATCCGCTTCTGCATGGCCCGGAAGTACGGCACCATCCGCCACATCAGCAGGCCCATCGCGATGCCCAGCACGGGCACCACCACGAGCAGCAGAGCGGACAGCTCGACGTCCTCCTGCAGCGCCATGATGACGCCGCCGACCAGCATGATCGGCGCCATCACCATGATGGTGAAGGTCATCAGCACGACCATCATGACCTGCTGCACGTCGTTGGTCGTGCGGGTGATGAGCGACGGGGCGCCGAACTGACCGAGCTCGCGGGCGGAGAAGCCCTGCACCGAGTCGAACAGGTCGCGGCGCACGTCACGGCCCAGCGCCGTCGCGGCCCGGGCGCCCAGGAACACCGCGCCGATCGCGCAGGCGACCTGGACGAGGCTCACGACGAGCATCCACCCGCCCACCCGCATGATGTAGGCCGTGTCCCCGGTCGTCACGCCGTTGTCGACGATGTCCGCGTTGAGGGACGGCAGGTAGAGGGAGGCGAGCGTCGCGAGCAGCTGGAGCACCAGCAGCACGCCGACGGCGCCGGCGTACGGGCGCAGATAGGTCCGCGCAAGGGAGACGAGCATCAGGGCTCCTGGGGGTGGGAGGTACGGGGCGTCGCCGTCCCGGGGGGAATCTCGGACACGGTGGTCTTCCGGTCCGCAGTGTTCTGCGCCGCGGTGGCCTCGGGCACGTGTTTTTCTCCTCGATCCTCCGCGATGCCGTGGACGAGCGCATCGGCGACGACCCGGGGCGAGGGTGCCGGCAGCAGGTGGTCGACGCGGGCGTGCGTGCCGGCGATGCTCGCCTCGACCAGGGCCACGGCGACCTCGATCGGCACCCGGAGCCGGTGCTCGTCGGGCTGCAGCACCCCGATCAGGCCGGCGACCGTGGCCTCGCGCTGCTGCTCCCGCTGCTCCATCAGCTGCGCGCGGAAGTCCTGCACGTGCCCGGGCTCGACCTGGTCGCGCGCCCCGGTGCGGTGGTGCAGCGCACGCAGCACACCCATCCAGCGCATGACATCGCTCATCCGGCGGCGGCCGAGCTCGATGACCCGCTCGAGCCGCTCCTCGAGCGGCGCCTCGCGGTCGATCGCCGCCAGCTCCGCGCGCGTCTCGACCGGCCCGGACGCGCGGTGCAGGCCCTCGACCGCCACCGCGCCGATGAGCGTGTACTTGTCCCCGAAGGCGCGGAACAGCGTGCCCTCGGCGACACCGGCGGCGTCCGCGAGCTCGCGGGACGTGACGTCGAGGCCGAATTCGCCGACGAGCGGGAGCACGGCGTCGACGATCGCCGAGCGGCGGTCGTCCGGCGCCATGGGGGCGGCACGACCGGTCGGCGTGGGCGGGGGGCTCATGGGCGACACACTAAATGAGTGAGCACTCACTCCGCAACGCGGTCGTCGCTTCCCCCGACGGCACCGCCCGGAGACGCACGAGGGCCGTCACCCCTCGGGGTGACGGCCCTCGCGACCGCGCCGGCGACGTGCCGGGCTGCTGCTACTGCTGCGGCTCCTCCGGCTCGCCGCCGAGCGACCGCGGCTGCGCGCCGGGCGACGGCGGCGCCGTCGGGCCGTCCGACGGCCGCTGGCCGCGCTCGGCGGACGGGTCGAACGGCGCACCCGACCGGGTGCCCGCGCTCGTGGCGTCCGCCGTGGCGGCCTCGGCCTGGCGCCGAGCCTCCGCGAGCGCCTCGCCCGGGTCCTCCAGGGCCTGCGCGGGGAGCGACGTCGCCCGCGGCCGCGGCTCGGCGGCGCCCTCGTCCTCAGCGGGCGGGGTGGGGATGCCGGGGGTGCCGGGCACGCCGCCGAAGCCCTGGGCGATGGACCCCAGCGCGGCCGTGAACTCGGTCGGCACCACCCACAGCTTCGAGGCCGTGCCGTTCGCGATCTGGGGCAGCATCTGCAGGTACTGGTACGCCAGCAGCTTCGGGTCGGCGTCGCCCTCGTGGATCGCGCCGAACACCTGGAGGATGGCGCGCGCCTCGCCCTCGGCCTGGAGGATCGCCGCCTGGGCGTTGCCCTCGGCCCGCAGGATCTGGGACTGCTTCTCGCCCTCGGCGGTGAGGATCTGCGACTGCTTGACACCCTCGGCGGTGAGGATCGTGGCGCGGCGGTCGCGCTCGGCGCGCATCTGCTGCTCCATCGCGCCCTGCACGCTGGCGGGCGGGTCGATCGACTTGAGCTCGACGCGGTTGACACGCACGCCCCACCGCCCGGTGGCCTCGTCGAGGACGCCGCGCAGCTGGCCGTTGATCTGGTCGCGGCTGGTCAGCGTCTGCTCCAGGTCCATGGACCCGACGACGTTGCGCAGCGTGGTGACCGTGAGCTGCTCGATACCGGTGATGTAGTTCGCGATCTCGTAGACGGCCGACTTCGGGTCGGTGACCTGGAAGTAGATGACCGTGTCGATGCTCACCACCAGGTTGTCGCTGGTGATCACCGGCTGGGGCGGGAACGAGACGACCTGCTCGCGCAGGTCCACCCGTGCTCGCACCTTGTCGATGAACGGGACGAGCCAGTGCAGCCCGGGCTCGAACGTCTTGTTGTAGCGGCCGAGACGCTCGATGACCTGCGCGCTGGCCTGCGGCACGACCTGGACCATCTTGAACAGCGCCACGACCACGAAGATCACGAGCGCGAGAATCACGATCCACAGCACGATGGTGCCGGCGGAGGGGTCGGACACGAGGGTCCCTTTCTGTCGACGTCGATCAGGGCGCCGGCGGACCGGCGGGTGGTGCAGGCTCAGGAGGTGCGCGGGCGGGGCGGTCGAGCGTCGGTCACGCGGTGCGCTCGGGCTGGGTGTGCGAGGACCCGGCGGGCTCGACGACGGCGGTGGCCCCGTCGATCCGCACGACGCGCAGCTCGGCACCCACGGGCACGCGGCCCGTGGAGTCGGGGACACCGTCGTCGACCAGGCGCGCGCTCCAGACCTCGCCCATCAGCTTGACCCGCCCACCGGCCTCGGTGACCTCGGTGATCGCCACGGCGGGGCGCCCGACGTGAGCGGCGGCGTTGGTCTCGACGAGCGGCACCCGCTGCTTGAGATGCTGAAGCAACCACGGGCGCAGGACGAAGAGCAGCAGCAGGGCGACAGCGCACGCGACGACGAACTGCAGCCACACCGGCCCGCCTGCCGCGGCCGTCACCGCACCACCGAGCGCGCCGCCCGCGAGCATGATGAACACGAGGTCGAGCGAGAGCATCTCGATCGCGGCGAGCAGCAGCGCGCCTCCGACCCACCACAGCCAGGAGTCCACGGCCCTCTCCCCTCGTCGTCCCTCGCGGGAGCGTGCGGTGCCGGGAGACCCCTCAGGGGGGCGACGCCCCCGCCACCAGGTTTTGCACAGACTTTACCAAGCCTGAGCCGACGCGGGAAGCCGTCTCAGCGACCGGCGGGTCGCGCCGCGCGGGCCAGCCAACGGCCGCCGCCGTGGGCGACCATGAGGGGCGTGCCGAACGCCTGCGAGAGGTTGTCCGCGGTGAGCACCTCGCGGATCGGGCCCGCGGCCTGGATGCCGCCACGCTTCATGAGCATGAGGTGCGTGAACCCCGGCGGAATCTCCTCGACGTGGTGCGTCACGAGCACCAGGACCGGCGACGCCGGGTCGGCCGCGAGCTCGGCGAGCGCCCCGACGAGCTCCTCGCGGCCCGCGAGGTCCAGGCCCGCCGCGGGCTCGTCGAGCAGCAGGATCTCCGGGTCGGTCATGAGGGCACGGGCGATCTGCACGCGCTTGCGCTCGCCCTCCGAGAGGGTCCCGTAGAAGCGGTCCGCCAGGTCGGCGACGTCGAACGCCGCGAGCAGGTCCTTGGCCCGCTGCTCGTCGAACTCCTCGTACGTCTCCTGCCAGCGGCCGGTCACGCCGTACGCCGCCGTGAGCACGACGTCGCGCACGGCCTCGCTGCCCGGGATCCGGTCGGCGAGGGCGGCGGAGGCGAAGCCGATCCGGGGGCGCAGCTCGAAGACGTCGACGCGGCCCAGCCGCTCGCCCAGGAGCTCGGCCGTGCCGGCCGTGGGGTGCGAGCGCGCGGCGAGGATCTGCAGCATGGTCGTCTTGCCGGCGCCGTTGGGGCCGAGGACGACCCAGCGCTCGCCCTCGTTCACCTGCCAGTCCACGGCGTCGAGGATGGTGGTGGTACCGCGTCGAACGGTGACGCCCTGCAGGTCGAGAACCGCGCTCATGAGGCCCGACCCTACCCGAGCCGCGCGCCGCGACCGGCCCGCGTCCCGGCCTGCGACGACGGCGGCGGGACGTCTACTGTGAGGGCCGTGGAGACCGACCCGACCGCGCTGCCCCGCAGCGTCGTGCTGGCGCTCTGGCTCGCCACCACCGGCGCCGCGCCCGGCGTCGTCGTGCGCAGCGTGCAGGGCGACGACGAGCCGCACGGCGTCGTGGGGATGCCGGGGCGGGAGGACGACGCCGACCTGCGCGCCCTGGTAACCGCCTGGCTCGCCGGGCCCCGCGAGGTCTGCGCCCTGCTGCCCGCCCCCGGCGACCTGGGCGGCGCACCCGCCGCCGTCAGCGCCGAGGCCACCGACGCCGGCGAGTGCGTGATGATCACCACCCCGGCCGGGTCGTGGGCCGCGGTCCCGGCCGTCACGGCGTTCGGCAGCGCGCTGGAGCCCGGCCACCTCGTGGCCTGGCAGGTGCGGCCCGTGCCCGCCTGGTCGACCCACGTCGCCGGGACCCTCGGTTCCCTCGCCGACGCCGAGCAGGAGCTGCGCACCAGCCTCGTCACCGCGACCGACGCCCTCGACGCCCTCGACGTCGCCCGGTGGCGCGACGACGCCGCGGACGCCATCGAGCGGCTGCGCGGCGGCAGCACGGACGGCTGGCCCGTGCCCGCGCTGGACGGCCGGCGTGCCCGGGTGCTGCAGCTCGCCACCCGGCTGCTCGCGATCGTCGACCTCGCGACCGTCGACGACGGCGGCGCCGTGAACCTCTGGCAGTCGGACCAGCGGTCCACCGCCCTGCGCGAGGTGGAGCGCACCGCACGGCACGCGCTCAGCGCCGCGACGTACGCCGCGGTCCGCTGACGGCGCCGGCGGCCCGTCCCCCGGCGTCCGGTCAGTCCGCGAGGACCGTCCGGTAGACGTCGAGGGTGCGCTCGGCCACCGCCTCCCAGGAGAACAGCTCCTCGGCCCGGCGCCGGCCGGCCTCCCCCATCGCCGTCGCACGCGCGGGGTCGGCGAGCACCCGCTCGAGCGCGGCCGCCAGGTCCGCCACGAACCGCTCCCGGTCCAGCGGCGTGCCCGTGCCGTCGTCGGCCTGCTCGATCGGCACGAGCGCACCCGTGACGCCGTCGTCGACCACCTCGGGGATGCCGCCGGTCGCGGTACCGACCACGGGCAGGCCGACGGCCATCGCCTCGAGGTTGACGATCCCGAGCGGCTCGTACACCGACGGGCAGACGAAGACGGTGCTCGCCGCGAGCACGGCGACCAGGTCGGGACGGGGCAGCATCTGCTCGATCCAGACCACCCCGGCCTCGGCACCGGAGCCGCCGGGGCCGGCGACGTCGGTGCCGCCCGTGCCCCCGCGGGCGCGGCGCAGGTCGGCGACGAGCCCGCGCACCTCCGCCATGAGCTCCTCGGTGTCGGGGGCGCCCGCGCACAGCACCACCTGCACCTCGCGCGGCAGCCGCGCCGCGGCGCGCAGCAGGTACGGCAGGCCCTTCTGCCGCGTGATACGGCCGACGAACACGACGGCCGGGCGCTCGGGGTCGATGCCGAGCTCGCGGACGACCCGCTCGGCCGCCGGGTCGCCGTCCGCCGGGCGCCGCCAGCCCGCGAGGTCGATGCCGTTGTGCACGACGTGCACGCGCTCGGGATCGAGCTCCGGGTAGACCCGGAGGATGTCGGCGCGCATCCCGGCGGACACCGCGATCACGCCCGCGGCACCCAGGTAGGCGGTGCGCTCCGCCCACGACGACAGTGCGTACCCGCCGCCGAGCTGCTCCGACTTCCAGGGCCGCAGCGGCTCGAGCGAGTGCGCCGTCACGACGTGCGGCACCCCGTGCAGCAGGCCGCCGACGTGCCCGGCGAGGTTGGCGTACCAGGTGTGCGAGTGCAGGACGTCGGCTCCCCCGACGTCCTGCGCCATCGCCAGGTCCACGCCGAACGTGCCGAGGGCGGGGTTGGCGGCGGCGAGCTCGGCCGGCACGCCGTACCCGGTGACGCCCGCCTCGGCGTCGTCACCGGCGCGC
Organism: Isoptericola sp. NPDC019571; assembly: GCF_044389385.1. Lineage (NCBI taxonomy): Bacteria > Bacillati > Actinomycetota > Actinomycetes > Micrococcales > Promicromonosporaceae > Isoptericola > Isoptericola sp. NPDC019571. The sequence continues at coordinate 84,973 of NZ_JBIRXZ010000007.1, read as the reverse complement.
GGCCCGTCGAAGCAGCGCACCCGCACGTCGGCGTGCCGGCGCAGCACCGCCGACAGCTCCGCCACGTGCACGCCCGCGCCGCCGTAGACGTGCGGCGGGTACTCGCGGGTCAGCAGGTCGACCCGGAACGGGCCGCTGGAGAGGGTGCTTGCTGGGCTGCTGGCTGGCGTGCTCACGCGGCCAACCTAGCGGGGTCGGCGGGTCGCGGGCGCGGCGGCCTGCAACCCCCTAGGGTCGTGGCATGGCGTCGACCCAGCCCCGCGTGCTCGCGATCGTCCTCGCCGGCGGCGAGGGCAAACGCCTCATGCCGCTCACCGCGCACCGCGCCAAGCCGGCGGTCCCCTTCGGGGGCATCTACCGGCTCGTCGACTTCGCGCTGTCCAACATCATCAACTCGCACTACCTGCACGTCATCGTGCTGACCCAGTACAAGTCGCACTCTCTGGACCGGCACATCTCGAAGACGTGGCGCATGTCGTCGCTGCTCGGCAACTACGTGTCGTCGGTGCCCGCGCAGCAGCGGGTCGGCAAGCACTGGTACCTCGGGTCGGCGGACGCCATCTACCAGTGCCTCAACATCATCGACGACGAGCGGCCTGACATCGTCGTCGTGGTCGGCGCGGACCACGTGTACCGCATGGACTTCTCCCAGATGGTGGAGGCGCACGTCTCCTCGGGTGCCCGCGCCACCGTGGCAGCCATCCGCCAGCCGATCGCGATGGCCGACCAGTTCGGCGTCATCGAGGTGGACCGCGAGGACCCGACGCGGATCAGCGAGTTCCTGGAGAAGCCCGAGAGCCCGGTGGGGCTGCCCGACTCCCCCACCGAGGTGCTCGCCTCGATGGGCAACTACGTGTTCGACGCCGACGCGCTCGTCGAGGCCGTCACGAAGGACTCGGCCGACCCGGACTCCCGGCACGACATGGGCGGCGACATCATCCCGGCGTTCGTCGCCGACGGCACCGCCGGCGTGTACGACTTCATCCGCAACGACATCCCCGGCTCCACCGACCGCGACCGCGACTACTGGCGCGACGTCGGCACCATCGACGCCTACTTCGAGGCCAACACCGACCTCATCGCCGTGCACCCGGTGTTCAACCTCTACAACCAGGACTGGCCGATGTTCACGGGGTACACGGGCCTGCCTCCGGCCAAGTTCGTGCACGCCGGGCCGGGTCGCCTGGGCCACGCCGCCGACTCGATCGTCTCGCCTGGTGTCCTCATCTCCGGCGCGACCGTCGCAGGGTCCATCCTGTCCCCGGGCGCGCACCTGCACTCGTGGGCCACCGTCACGGACGCCGTCGTGATGGACAACGTCCAGGTGGAGCGGCACGCCCAGGTCCACCGCGCCATCCTCGACAAGAACGTGGTGGTGAGCGAACGGGCCCGCGTCGGCGTCGACCACGACGAGGACCGGGCCCGCGGCTTCACCGTCTCGGAGTCGGGGATCACCGTCGTCCCGAAGGGCACCGTCGTTGCTTGACCCCGCTCCCCGTACCGCCCCCGCCCCCGGCAGCACCGCGGACGGCGGCGCCGAGGCGCCGCGCCGCCGGCTCGTCGTCACCGACGTCGACTCCACGTTCATCACCGCCGAGGTGATCGAGCTGCTCGCCGACCACGCCGGCACCCGCGCCCAGGTCGCCGAGGTGACGGAGCGCGCGATGCGCGGCGAGCTCGACTTCGCCGGCTCCCTGCGCGAGCGCGTCGCCACGCTGCGCGGCGTGCCCGTCGAGGCCCTCACCGCGGTGCGCGACGCCGTCGTGCTGACCCCCGGCGCCGCCGACCTCGTGAGCGAGGTGCACCGCCGCGGCTGGGAGTTCGGGCTCGTGTCCGGCGGCTTCGCCGAGATCCTCGGCCCGATCGCCGACGCGCTCGGCATCGGCCGCTGGCGCGCCAACCGCCTCGAGGTGGCCGACGGCGTGCTCACCGGCCGCACCGTCGGTCCGGTCGTCGACCGTGCCGACAAGGCCGCCACGCTGCGCCGCTGGGCCGCCGAGTGCGGGCTCGAGATGGTCGACACGGTCGCCGTCGGGGACGGCGCCAACGACCTCGACATGATCGACGCCGCGGGCATCGGCATCGCCTTCGCGGCCAAGCCGCTCGTGCGAGCGCAGGCGCCGTTCAGCGTGGACGGCCCCCGGCTCGACGACGTGCTCGGCGTCATCGACGCCGTCGACGCCGCGGCGGGCCGCGGGCCCGGGAGCGCCCGCCCCTGAGCCGGCGGCCCGAGCGCACCGGCCCGAGCGCGCACCCGTAGCGCGAAACCCCTGGCAGGGGCCAGGATCGGACCATGGCGACGACGGTCGAGACCAACGCGCTCAACACCATCGACGAGTCCGAGCGGCACGGGAGGCCGCGGGACCTGTTCTGGCCATGGTTCGCGGCCAACGTGTCCGTGCTGGGCCTGGGCTACGGCGCGTACCTGCTGGCGTTCGGCGTGTCCTTCTGGCAGGCCGTGGCCGTGGGTGCGGTCGGCATCGTGGCATCGTTCCTGGCCTGCGGGTTCATCTCCCTCGCCGGCCGGCGCGGGTCGGCGCCCACGATGGTGCTGAGCCGGGCGGCGTTCGGCGTGGACGGCAACCGGCTGCCGTCGCTGCTGTCCTGGATCCTCACCGTGGGCTGGGAGACGGTGCTGGTCGCCCTCGCGACGCTCGCCACCGCGACCGTGCTCGGCACGCTCGGGTGGGGCGGCGGCACCGTGACGCAGGTCGTGACGCTCGCCGTCGTGGCCCTGGTCGTGGTGGCCGCGGGGATCTTCGGGTTCCAGCTCGTGATGAAGCTGCAGCAGGTCATCACCGTGCTGACCGCCGTGCTCACGGTGGTCTACGTCGTGCTCGTCGCGGGCCACGTCGACTGGGCGACCGTCGCGGCCATCCCGGCCGGGCAGGCGCCGCAGGTCATCGGCGGGCTCGTCTTCATGATGACCGGCTTCGGCCTCGGCTGGGTGAACATGGCGGCCGACTACTCGCGCTACCTGCCGCGCACGGCGTCCGGGGCGGGCGTCGTCGGGTGGACGACGTTCGGCGCCTCCCTCCCGCCGGTGCTGCTGCTCGTCGCCGGGATGCTGCTCGCCGGCTCGGACCCCGCCCTCGCCGACGCGATCGGCGCCGACCCGATCGGCGCGCTGGCCGTGCTGCTGCCGGAGTGGTTCCTCATCCCCTTCATGGTCGTGGCGCTGGCCGGGCTGATCGGCGGCGCGGCGCTCGACATCTACTCCTCGGGCCTCGCCCTGCTGTCGCTGGGGCTGCCCGCCCCGCGCTGGGTGGCGGCCGCGATCGACGGCGTCCTCATGGTGCTCGGTGCCACCTACGTCGTCTTCGTCGCCGACGACTTCTTCGGCCCGTTCCAGGGCTTCCTCATCACGCTCGGCGTACCGATCGCCGCCTGGTGCGGCGTGCTGCTCGCCGACATCGCGCTGCGCCGCAAGGACTACGCGGACGACGAGCTCGCGGACCGGCGCGGGCGGTACGGCAGCGTGCGGTGGTCGGCGGTGCTGCTCGTCGTGGCGGGCACCGCCATCGGCTGGGGTCTCGTCACCAACACGTACGCCGGGTGGCTGTCGTGGCAGGGCTACCTGCTGGGGCCGCTCGGCCTCGGCGGCCGCGACGGCCAGTGGGCGGGCGCGAACCTCGGCGTGCTCGTGGCCCTCGCGCTCGGGCTGCTGGGCACGTTCGTCCTCTCGGCGCGCGCGGTGCGACGCCAGGAGTCGGTGCAGGACTCGGTGCAGGACTCGGCGCAGGAGTCGGCGTGAGCGCCGCGCTCGTCGTGGTCGACATGCAGGTGGTCTTCGGCCGGCCGGGCAGCCCGTGGGCCGCGCCGGGCTTCGACGCCGCGTCCGCGCACCTGCGACGGCTGCTGCCGGCCTTCGCCGGCCGGACGGCGTGGACCCGCTACGTGGCGCCCCTCGCGCCGCAGGGCGCGTGGCGGGAGTACTTCGCGCAGTGGCCGTTCGCCCTCGTGCCGCCCGACGACCCGCTGTACGGCTTCGCGGACGGCCTGGACCCCGCGGGGGCGCCGGTCGTCACCGCCACGACGTTCGGCAAGTGGGGGCCGGAGCTCGACGCGGCGACCGGGCACGCGGACGAGCTGGTGGTGGCCGGCGTCTCGACCGACTGCTGCGTCCTGTCCACGGTGCTGCCCGCCGCGGACGCCGGGCGGCGGGTGCGGGTGGTGGCCGACGCGTGCGCCGGGGCGAGCGACGCCGACCACGCGCGGGCGCTCGACGCGATGCGGCTCTACGCGCCGCTGGTCGAGGTCACGACGGTCGACGAGGTGCTCGGCGAGCTGCCCGACGACGGTCGCGGCACGTCCTGACGGTTCAGGAGGGGCGGCCGACGTGCACGAGGCGGGCGCCGTCGCGGCCCCACTCGGCCCAGGGCTCCGCGGACTCCAGCACCGCGTAGGTGGCGGTCGGGACGCCCACGCGCACCTGCGCGACGGCCGCGGCGTCCGAGCCGTCGCCCGCGAGGTACGCCGCCGTCGCCGCCATGGTCGGCTCGTGCCCGACGACGAGCACGGTGCGCGCGGACGCCTCGACCTCCCGCAGGAGGCCGAGCACGTCGCGCACGCTCGCCTCGTAGAGCTCGTCGCGCACGTCGAGCGCGGCGTCGGCCGAGCCGTCCAGGTGCGAGGAGGCCAGGTCCCAGGTCTGCCGGGTGCGCAGCGCGGAGGACACCAGCGCGACCTGCGGCCGCAGGCCCGCCGCGGTGAGCGCCATGCCGACGCGGCTCGCCTGCTTGCGACCGTTCAGCGCCAGCGGGCGCCGGTCGTCGGGGATCACGCCCTTGCCGGGCTCGGCCTTGGCGTGCCGCAACAGCACGAGGCGCCAGGTCGGCGCGTCGCCCTCGGCCTGCGTTACCGCTCTCATGCGCTCCGTCTCACAGGTCGTCCCAGGGGCCCGTGCCGGGCCCCCGACCCGTCACTGACCCATCGCGTGCACACCGCCGTCGACGTGGACGATCTCCCCGGTCGTGGCGGGGAACCAGTCCGAGAGAAGTGCCACGACGGCGCGCGCAGCCGGCTCCGCCGTCGTCTGGTCCCAACCCAGCGGGGCCCGCTGCGGCCAGGCGTCCTCCATGGTCGCGAAACCCGGGATGGACTTCGCGGCCGTGGTGCGGATGGGCCCGGCGGAGACGAGGTTACACCGGATGCCGTGGGGCCCGAGGTCGCGGGCCAGGTACCGGTTGGCGGACTCCAGGCCCGCCTTCGCGACGCCCATCCAGTCGTAGACCGGCCAGGCGAAGGAGGCGTCGAACGTGAGCCCCACGTAGGCGCCACCGGACATCAGCGGGCGGGCCGCCTCGATGAGCGACTTGTACGAGTACGTCGAGACCTGCAGGGCCGTCGCGACGTCGCCCCACTCGGCCGCGAGGAAGTTGCCGCCCATCACGGTCTGCGGGGCGAAGCCGATGGAGTGCACGACGCCGTCGAGGCCGTCCACGTGCTCCTTGACGCGCTCGGGGAGCGCCGCGAGGTCCTCCTCGCTGGTGACGTCCAGCTCCACCACGGGCGCCGTGACCGGCAGCCGCTTCGCGAACGCCTGCGTGAGCTTCATCTGGCGGCCGAAGGAGGTGAGCACCACCTCGGCGCCCTCCTCCTGGGCGAGGCGGGCCGCGTGGAACGCGATGGAGCTGTCCGTGAGGACGCCGGTGACGAGGAGCTTCTTGCCGTCGAGCAGAGCCATGATGACCTTCCGGTTGTGCGGGGGTGAGGAAGCGAGGGGGCAGGGCCAGGGCTGGTCAGTGACCCATGCCGAGGCCGCCGTCGACCGGGACGACGGCGCCGGAGACGTACGCCGCGGCGTCGGAGGCGAGGAACTCCACGACGCCGGCGACCTCGTCGGTCGAGGCGAAGCGGCCCGCGGGGATGGACGCCTGGTACTGCTTCTGGGTGGCCTCGGGCAGCGCCGCGGTCATGTCGGTCTCGACGAAGCCCGGCGCGACGACGTTCGCGGTGATGCCACGACCGCCGAGCTCACGGGTGATCGACCGGGCCATGCCGACGAGCGCGGCCTTGGACGAGGAGTAGTTCACCTGGCCGGGGCCGCCGTAGAGGCCCACGACCGAGCCGACGAGCACGATGCGGCCCTTGCGCGCGCGGATCATCCCCTTGGAGGCGCGACGGACACAGCGGAAGGTGCCGGTGAGGTTGACGTCGAGCACCGTCTCGAACTCCTCGTCGCTCATGCGCATGAGGAGCTGGTCGCGCGTGACGCCGGCGTTGGCGACGAGCACCTCGACCGGGCCGAGGTCGGACTCGACGGCCGAGAACGCGGCGTCGACGGCGGCGCTGTCGGTCACGTCCGCGACGTAGCCGTGCACCCCGTCCGGCAGGTCCCCGCCCCGGTAGAGCGTGGCGACCGTGTCGCCCGCGGCGACGAAGCGCTCGGCGATGGTGCGGCCGATGCCGCGCGCCGCACCGGTCACGACGACGACCCGTCCGGCGGGCGCGGCGGGCTGGGGGGCGGGGGCGTCGGTCACGGGTTCTCCTCGGCGGTCGTGCGGGTGGTCACGGACGGGGGGTGGGCGGGACGGCGTGCGGGCGGCCGTCGACGCCCTGGTGACGCTACCCCGAGCGAGCGGCCACGCAGGGTCGCGGCGCCTCACACGTCCTCGCGACGCTTTGTCGGATCCCTACAAGGCGGGTCGCTCGGCGGAGAGGTCCCTGGGGCTTCGCGCGCCGTCCTAGACTGGCCGGGTGAGCAACGCCCGCGCGACCTCTCCCGGTCCGCGCCCCTCCGGAGGCCGGCGCCACGGTGCGGACCAGGGCGCCGAGGTCCCCTCGATCACCAGCGCCCCCGAGCCGCTGGAGGAGGACCAGGCGCGCCGCACGCGGCGCTACCTCGTCCAGATGGGCATCCGGATCGTGTGCTTCCTCGGCGCCATCGCCGCGGACGGCTGGGTGCGCTGGACGCTCGTGGTGCTCGCCGTCGTCCTGCCCTACTCGGCGGTGCTCTTCGCCAACGCCGGCCGCGACCGCGTCTCCTACGACACGTCGCCGATGGTCGACGTCGCGCCCACCGAGCTGACCGCGTCCGCCCAGGGCGACGCCGACCCGCACCGCCAGGAGGCTTCCGGGCCGGAGACGTTCGACGGCCCGCACCGCGTCGTCGAGCACCAGGACGACCCGGCGGACGAGGACGAGGACGAGAACGAGAACGAGAACCCCGGAGGGACCCGCTGATGGACGTGCTCGGGACGAACGCCGACCCGGTCGTGGGCGAGCTGGTCTGCTCCGCCAAGGGCTGCCGCGCCGAGGCCGCGTGGGGCCTGCTGTGGAACAACCCGCGGCTGCACACCCCGGAGCGCCGCAAGGTGTGGCTCGCGTGCGACGACCACCGCGAGCACCTCGAGCAGTTCCTCGGCGCGCGCTCGTTCTGGAAGCAGACCGTCCCCGTCGCGGAGCTCGATCGCGCGTGACGACCGACCGCTCCCCCGACGCGCCGACACCCCCGCGCACCCGCCGGCAGTGGATCACGCTCGGCCTGGGCGCCGTGCTCCTGGCCGCCGTGTGCGTCCTGGCGGCTGTGTGGCAGTGGCACCGGTACACCTGGCGCGAGGCGCAGATCGACCTGGTGCAGTCCAACTACGCGGCGTCCCCCGTCCCCCTCGCCGACGTGCTGCCCGAGCCCGGCGCCGTCCTCGACCCGGACGACGAGTGGCGCCCCGCCGTCGCGACCGGCACCTACCGCCCCGAGGACACGGTGCTGCTGCGCAACCGCCCCGTCGGCGGCCAGCCCGGCTTCCACGTGCTGGTGCCGCTCGAGACCACCGGGGCGGACGGGCAGCCGGTCGTCCTCGTCGTCGACCGGGGGTTCGTGCCGCTGGGCGAGGACGCGAGCGCGCCGTCCTCCGTGCCCGACCCGCCGGCCGGCGAGGTCGAGGTGACCATGACGATGCGGCCCGACGAGCCCGCCTCCGACCGGGGCACCCCGGCGGGGCAGGTGCAGGCGATCCACACCGACCAGGTGCTCGCCGCGGGCCCGGACGGCGCCGCGTGGGCCGACGGCGACACCGTGGGCGGGTACGGGCAGCTGCGCTCCGAGGACCCGGCCGCCGCGACGACGCCGGGGGCCCTTCCCGAGCCGGACACCGACCCGGGGTCGCACCTCAGCTACACGGTGCAGTGGTGCATCTTCGCGCTCGGCGCGCTGGGCGGCTACGTCGTGCTGTGGCGGCGCGAGACCCGGCCGGTGCACGTGACGGCGGGCGATCTCCTCGCCGCGGGCGACGGCCCGGACCCCCTGGACGGGACCGGGCGGCCGGGCGCCGCGGTGCGCCCCCAGCGCCCCCGCCGACGGAAGGTCGACGAGGACTACGAGGACGCGCTGCTGGACGCCGCCGAGCGGCCGCGGGCCGACGCCGACAGGCCCGCCGGCGAGCGTCAGGCCAGCGACACCAGCTCGGCGTAGTCCGCGGACCACAGGTCCTCGTCGCCGTCGGGCAGCAGCAGCACCCGCTCCGGGTTGAGCGCCTCCACGGCGCCGTCGTCGTGGGTGACCATCACGACGGCGCCCTCGTAGGTGTCGAGCGCCCCGAGGATCTCGGCGCGCGACGCCGGGTCGAGGTTGTTGGTGGGCTCGTCGAGCAGCAGCACGTTCGCGCTCGAGACGACGAGCGTGGCGAGGGCGAGGCGGGTCTTCTCGCCGCCGGACAGCACGTTCGCCGGCTTCTCCGCGTCGTCGCCGCTGAACAGGAACGAGCCGAGCACCGAGCGCACCTGCGTGTCCGTGAGGTCGGGCGCCGAGTGCCGCAGGTTCTCCACGACCGTGGCGTCCAGGTCGAGGGTGTCGTGCTCCTGGGCGTAGTAGCCGATCTTCAGGCCGTGCCCCGGCACGACGCGGCCGGTGTCCGGCTCCTCCACGCCGCCGAGGATGCGCAGCAGCGTCGTCTTCCCGGCGCCGTTGAGGCCGAGGATGACGACGCGCGACCCGCGGTCGATCGCGAGGTCCACGCCGGCGAAGACCTCCTGCGAGCCGTAGCTCTTGGACAGCTCCTCGGCGGTGAGCGGGGTGCGGCCGCACGGCGCGGGCTTCGGGAACCGCAGGTGCGCGACCCTGTCGGCGCGCCGCTCCCCCTCGACGCCGGAGAGCATGCGCTCCGCGCGCTTGATCATGTTCTGCGCGGCGGTGGCCTTGGTCGCCTTGGCGCGCATCTTCTCGGCCTGCGCGACCAGGGCGCCGGCCTTCTTCTCGGCGTTGGCGCGCTCGCGCCGGCGGCGGCGCTCGTCGGTCTCGCGCTGTGCGAGGTAGGCGTCCCAGCCGAGGTTGTACTGGTCCAGCTCGCCGCGGTTGGCGTCCAGGTGGAACACCTTGTTCACCGTGGCGCGCAGGAGGTCGTTGTCGTGGCTGATCACGATGAACCCGCCGCTGTACGCCTTGAGGTAGTCGCGCAGCCAGGCGATCGAGTCGGCGTCGAGGTGGTTGGTCGGCTCGTCGAGGAGCAGCGTGTCGACGCCCGAGAACAGGATCCGCGCCAGCTCGATGCGGCGGCGCTGACCGCCGGACAGGGTGTTCAGCGGCTGGGCCAGGACCCGGTCGTCGAGGCCCAGGTTGCTGGTGATCCGGTGCGCCTCGGACTCCGCCGCGTACCCGCCTGCGGCGAGGAACCGCGCCTCGAGCTTCGGGTAGCGCTCGAGCGCCGCGGCCTGCGTGTCGGCGTCGGCCGAGGCCATGAGGCCCTCGGTCTCGCGCATCTGCGTGACGATGTGGTCGAGCCCCCGCGCGCTGAGCACCCGGTCCATCGCGACGACGTCGAGGTCGCCCGTGCGCGGGTCCTGCGGCAGGTAGCCGATGTCGGTGCCCCGCGTGATCTGCCCGGCCGCGGGGAGCGTCTCGCCCGCGAGCGTCTTGGTGAGCGTCGTCTTGCCCGCGCCGTTGCGGCCGACGAGGCCGATGCGGTCGCCCGGGGCGATGCGGAACGTCGCCTCGTGCAGGAGGGTGCGGGCGCCGAAGCGCAGCTCGACGCCGTGGGCGGTGATCAAGGCAGGGGTGTCCTTCGACAGGGGGTGGGAGGCCCCCCGAGTCTAGTGCTCCCGGGGTCCGGCCCACGACGACCTAGGTCACACCCCCGCCGGGCTCGGTAAGGTTCGCGCGTGAACCGCGCCCCTCGCCCGACGACGGCCGTCCTCGCCGTCGCCGTGGTCCTCGCCGGCCTCGGTGGCCGCGCCCTGCTCCCGCCCGCGGTCGGCGGGCCGCTCGGGGACGCCCTCTACGCGACGCTCGTCGTGCTGCTCGTCGCGTTCCTCGCCCCGCGCACGCGCCCCGTCGTGGCCGGCGTCGTCGGGCTCGTCGTGTGCGCGGGGATCGAGGCGGCCTGGCTGACCGACGTCCCGGCCCAGGTGGTCGCGCGGTTCCCGCTCACGCGGTACGTGCTCGGCACGGCGTTCACGCCCACCGACCTGGCGTGGTACGCCGCGGGGGCCGTGGTGGGCGGGGCGCTGATCGCCCTGACCCGCCCCCGGCCGCGCGGGGTCGACCTCTCGCTGCGGCACGTGCGCGCCGAGACCGGGGGCCGACGACGGGGGGCGCGTGTCGCGGTCCCGGTGGTGCTGGTCGTCGCGCTCGCCGCGGGCGGCGGCGCCCTGGCCTGGGTGCTGCGTTCCGAGACCCAGGAGCTCTCCGCGCGCGTCGTCGTCGCGCAGGACGCCCTCGACGGTTCCGCCGACCGGGTGGCCGACGCCGGCGTCCGCGACGACCTCGCCGCGACGATCGACGAGGCCCGCGCCCTGCTCGACGCGACGCCGGTCCTGGACCGGATGCCCGGCGACGCGCCCGCGCTCGCGACGCGGCTCGACGGCGACGTCGAGGCGGTGGAGGCCTCGCGCCTCGTCCTCGCCCGCACGCAGGCCGCCGACGCGCGCGACGCGCTCGCCCCGGTGGCGCGTCGCGCCGACCGCGTGCTGGCCGCGACCGACGAGCTCGCCGAGAGCGGGCGGGACGCCGGCGAGAGGGTGCGCGCGTCGTCCCGCGACGCGCTCGGCACCGCGGACGAGCTGACCGCCGAGACCCAGGACGACCGGATCGCCACGGCGTCGTTCACGGAGCTCGAGTCCGCCGCGGCGGACCTGGCCGCGCTGCGCGCCGACCTGGCGGACGCCACCACGGACCTCCTGACGGCGCAGGACGCCGTCGTCTGCCCCGAGCCGGACCAGGTGTGGTTCCCGGAGGCCGGGAAGATCTCGGCGACGAAGCTCGCGCCGATCCCGTGGGCGCCGCAGCACTCCGTGCGCGCGGACGTCCTGGACGGGCTGGTGGCGCTCGACGCCGCCTACCGCGCCGAGTTCGGCCAGCACCTGACGGTGAACTCCGCCTACCGCAGCTACGACCAGCAGGTCGAGGTGTACCACCCGGACGACCCGAACCCGCTGGCCGCGCCGCCCGGCTGCTCCAACCACGGCCTGGGCACCGCCGTCGACATCTCCATGGGCCCCGAGGGGTTCGACGGCGCGCGCTACGCCTGGCTCAAGAAGCACGCCGAGGAGCACGGCTGGACCCACCCGGGCTGGGCCGAGCCCGACGGCCGGCTGCCCGAGCCGTGGCACTGGCAGTCGGTGGAGACGCCGACGGAGTACTGAGGAGCCGGGCGGCGACGTCCCGTCACGCCCCGGGGAGGCGTCGCACGTCGAACGGCACCTCGCGCGCACCGTCGCCGTCGCGCTCGACGCGCAGGACGGGGCGGTCGGGTCGCTCGCTCACGGCCTCGACGGGCACGCCGTCGACGAACCGCAGGGCGGCGTACTCGTCCACCGCGTACCCGTCCGCGAGCGCCCCGGACGACACCCAGCCCAGGTAGGCGTCGCGGCGGTCCGCCTCGCCCAGGTAGTGCGGGCAGGCGCTGCCGGGCAGGAACCCGAGCCCGTCGTCGAGCGGCGCGAGGGGGCCGAACGAGTCGGTCGAGGAGGACTCGAACCAGCAGTTCATCCCGGCGCTGATGCCGGCGAGGACCGTCCCCTGCGCCGCGGCGCGGGCGAGCAGGTCGGGCAGGCCGTGCCGACGCCAGACGACCAGCAGGTTCGCCGTCGAGCCCCCGCCCACGTACACGACGTCCTGCTCGAGCAGCATCTCCGGGTCGGCGTACCCCCACGGCTCGTGGCAGAAGAGCGACAGCACCGACGTCCGGGCCCGACCGGCGAACGCCTCCTCGAAGCGGCGCGCGTACCCGTTGTCGTCGCCGCTCGCGGTGGGCACGAAGCAGACCCTCGGGGTGTCCTTGCCGGTGAGGTCGAGCAGGTGGTCGTCGATCGCGGAGGAGCCGTCGTCCGACATCGAGAATCCGCCGCCGCCGAGGGCGAGCACCGTACCGGTCATTCCCGTGGGCATCGTCGCGAGCATGCCCGCACCCTACGGAGCGGGCGGCGCCCCGGCCCGCTGTTTTCCGCGCGGCCGCTTCCCGCGCGATCGCCCAGACCCCGGCCTAGCGTGGTCCCGTGACCTTCAACGAGGGCGGCGAGTTCGAGGGTGGCCGGGTCCGCAAGGGCGGGGGCGGACGCCGCGGCGCGGTCGTCGGCGGCGGCATCGGCGCCATCGTCGTCGCGCTGCTGGCCGTGTTCCTCGGCGGCGGCGACCTGGGCCAGCTCACCGGCGCCCTCGGCGGCGCCGTCCAGGACGCCGGGGCGCCCGCGGGCGACGGGCAGGACGCCGGGGCGCCCGCGGGCGACGGGCAGGAGCAGTACGTCGAGGCGTGCACGGCCGAGCAGGCGAACACCGACCGCGAGTGCCGGCTCTCGGCCACCGTGCAGTCGCTCGACGCCTACTGGGAGCGCGTGCTGCCGCAGCAGGCCGGCGTGGAGTACGCGCTGCCGTCGGTGGAGAGCTTCTCCGGGTCGACGACGACGGGGTGCGGGGCCGCGACCAGCGCGACGGGCCCCTTCTACTGCCCGCCGGACCAGACGGTGTACGTCGACGTCGCGTTCTTCGACCAGCTGAGCTCCCAGTTCGGCGCCGAGGGCGGGCCGCTCGCCGAGGAGTACGTCGTGGCGCACGAGGTGGGCCACCACGTCGAGCAGCTCACCGGCGCCATGGACGCCGCCGACCGGCGCGGCAGCGGGCCCGAGTCCGACTCCGTGCGCATCGAGCTCATGGCCGACTGCCTCGCCGGCATGTGGGCGGGCTCCGCCGCGACCGAGGTCGACCCCGACTCGGGCGTGACGTTCCTCGACCCGGTCTCCTCCGCCGAGCTGCGCCAGGCGCTCGACGCTGCCGCAGCGGTCGGGGACGACCGCATCCAGCAGCGGGCCACCGGCCAGATCAGCCCGGAGGGCTTCACCCACGGCACCTCCGAGCAGCGGGTGCGGTGGTTCACCGTCGGCTACGAGGGCGGCACCCTGGACGACTGCGACGCCCTGGCCGCGCGCGCTCTCTGACGCTCGACCCGGCCGCGCAGGGCGCTCCCGGCTGCATCGACGCAGACGGGCCCCTACGATCCGAGCATGGGTGACGCGCCACGGCTGCACACGATCCTGGTGACCGGAGCGGCCGGGCCCGCGGGCAGGGCGCTCGGCCCTCAGCTCGCACGCCGCGCCGACGCGGACCTCCGGCGGGTGGTGGGGGTCGACCTGGCACCGGCCGCGGGCACCGGCTACGACGTGGTCGAAGCCGTGCCCGCGGCAGCCGACCCCGCCTACGACGCGGCGACTCTCGACCTGCTGCGCCGTCACCGTCCCCGTCTGGTCGTGCCCACCGTCTCCGACGAGCTGCCACGGCTCGCGGTGCTCGCGGGGGCGGCCGGGCTCGGGACGTCGGTCGTGCTGTCGGCGCCGGGCCCCACCGCCGTCGCCGCGGACAAGCTCCTCACGATGTGGTCGCTCGAACGGCACGGGGTCTCCGTCCCCCGGCACCTGCCCGCCGACGCGCTGGGCTCGGCGGCCGAGGCCCTGGCGTGGGCCGACGGACCGGTCGTCGTCAAGCCGCGCGTCGCCCGCGGCGGGCGGGGCGTGCACGTGGTGGAGGACCCTGACGACCCGGTCTGGGCGAGCACGGACGCGTCGTGGGTGGTGCAGGCCTTCGCCCCAGGCACCGAGTACAGCCCCCAGGTGTACCGCTCCCCCGTCGACGGTCGCTGCATCGTCGTCGTGCTCGAGAAGACGGGCCGCAAGGAGGGACGCGTGGGCAACGCCACCGCGGTGGAACGGCTGGCCACCGGGACGGCGGACGACGTCGCGAAGCTCGCCTCCCGCACCGCGGAGGCGCTCGACCTCGTCGGCCCGCTCGACATGGACGTCCGGCTCCTCGCGGACGGCACGCCCGTGGTCCTCGAGGTCAACGCCCGGTTCGGCGCCGTCTCGGCGGCCGCACCGGAGGTGCTCGACGCGGTCCTCGACGAGTGGCCCTCGACGAGCGACCGGGTCGCGCCGTGACGTCCGTCCTCGTCGCGCTCGTCCTGGTGCTCGGGCTCTCGCTGCTGGTGGTCGGGCTGGTCCGCCTCGCGTTCGTGCCCGCTGCTCTCGTGTTCGAGGCCCGGCGCCGCCGCGACGACCCCGGCCCGGCGGGTTGCGGCCCGATGTTCCCCGAGGCGCCCATGGTGAGCGTCGTCGTGCCGGCGTACGAGGAATCCGTGGTGATCGAGAACTGCGTGCGCTCCGTGCTGCGCAGCGAGCACCCTTCGCTGGAGATCGTGTGCGTCGACGACGGCTCGTCCGACGACACGTTCGCGCGCATGGAACGGCTCGCAGCGGAGCACCCCCAGGTGCGAGCCCTGCGCCAGGACAACGCCGGCAAGGGGGCGGCGCTCAACACGGGGATCGCGGCGGCGCGGGGCGACGTCCTGGTCCTCGTCGACGCGGACGGCCTGTTCCGGCCGGACACGGTGACGCGGCTGCTGCGCGGGTTCCGCGACGACCGGGTCGGCGCCGTGTGCGGGAACGACCGGCCCGTCAACCTCGACCGCGTCCTCACCCGGCTGCTGTCCCTCATCAGCCACGTCGGGACGGGGCTCATGCGCCGTGCGCTCGACGTCCTGGGGTGCCTGCCGATCGTGTCGGGGAACATCGGCGCGTTCCGGCGGGACGTGCTCGACCGCGTCGGCGCGCTGCACACCGACACCCTCGGCGAGGACCTCGAGCTGACATGGCGCGTCGCGCGGGCGGGCTACCGGGTGACGTTCGCGCCCGACGCCCTCGTCTACGCCGAGTCCCCGTCGACCCTGCGCGGCCTGTGGCGCCAGCGCGTCCGGTGGGCCCGCGGTCTCCTCCAGGTGACCTCCATGCACCGCTCGATGGTCGGCAACCCGCGCTACGGTGCGTTCGGCGTGTACCTGCTGTACAACACCGCGGCCCAGGTCGTCGCGCCGTTCGTGCAGGTGCTGGCCATGATCGCGCTCGCGGTCCTCGTGCTCGTCGACGGGCCCTCGTGGGTGCCGTCGTCCTGGTGGGGATGGGTGCTCCTGCTCGGCCTGCCGCTGTCGCTCGCGCTGCTGCTGCTCGCGGTCCTCCTGGACCGGGCACCCGGGGACCTCCGGCAGCTGTGGACCCTCCCGTTGTGGCCCGTCTACTCGCTGATGATGACCTTCGTCGTGCTCGACGCCGCGCGACTGGAGCTGGGGAACGCGGAGAACCGATGGAACAAGCTGGACCGGAGCGGGACGGTGTCGGTGCGCGGGCTCGTCGACGACGACGGCCCTGGCTCCTGACCGTCGTCGCCACGCTCGGCGTCGCCGTCGGAGCCGCCGTGCTCCTCGCGCGACCGTGGGAGGACGTGCCGCCGACCATGCGGCCCACCGTCGTCCCCGAGCAGGAGCGCTCCGTCAGCGTCGACTTCGGCATCGTGACCGACCCCGACACGGACTGGGCCGCGATCGACCGGCACCTCGACGCCGTGGGTGCCAACGGCGTCGACCTCAACGCGGGACGGGTCGAGTTCACGGCGTTCGACTGGCCCGCTCACCCGGAGGTCGCGGCCGAGCCCGGCAGCGACCACCTGTCGCGCGCTGCCCGCGCGCTGCAGAGGGCCGCCGACGGCACGCCGCGCGAGATCGGGCTCATCGTCGACGCCTACGTCCCCGAGTGGATCAAGTCCGACCCGTCGATCGCCGGGGTCTCGGCCAAGGGCACCCCCTCCCCCTACCGCGCGTCGGCCTCGGAGCTCGCCACAGGCGAGGTGGGAGACCGGCTCGTCGAGTACGTCACCGATCTCGGTGAGCGCTACAACCCCAGTCGGATCGCCGTCACCGAGCTCTTCCTCAACTTCTACAGCTTCGGCGACGACGACCTCGCCCTCTACCGCGAGATGACGGGCGCCGACGACTGGCCGCGGGACGCCGACGGCCAGATCGACGAGGACGACCCCGAGCTCGGCACCTGGCGGTCGGAGGTGCTGGCCGGGCTGCTGGCCCGGATGCGCGCCGGTCTCGACGGCGTGCGCGACGGCCAGGGCGAGCAGATCGAGCTCGCGATGGACGTCCGCGTCGGCTGGGACGACCCTGCCGCCGGTGCGCCCGCGAGCGGACACGACTACGAGATCCTCCTGCAGTCCGCCGACCGCCTGGTCGTCTGGGCGTACGTCGGGGCCAGGGCACGCACTCCCGCGGACGTCGAGCGGGTCACGGCGGCGCTGCAGTCGGCAGGCTTCGACATGTCCCGCTTCACGGTCTCCGTCGGTCTGTGGGCGGCCTCGGCGGACGCCGACCCGCCCCAGGCGATCTCGCCGGAGCGCATGGCTGCGACGCTCCGGGCCGCGACCACCCACGGCGTCGGGGACGTGAACGTCACGCCGCTCTCGCACCTGTCCCCGGCGCACCGGGCGACGCTGGCCCGGGTCTGGGGCGGCGCAGCGCCTAGCGCGTCGGCAGGTCCGGGAGGGTGACGTCCACCTCGGTCCCCTGACCCGGCACGCTGCGGATCGACATCACGCCGCCGTGGTCGTGCACGACCCGGTCGACGAGCGCGAGCCCGAGGCCCGCGCCGCGCACGCGTCGCCGTCGGGTGTTGCGGGTGCGGTAGAACCTCTGGGTGACGCGGTCGAGCTCGTCGGCCGGGATGCCGATCCCCGCGTCCGCCACGAGCAGGCGCGCCAGGTGCGACCCGGTGGGCGTCGCCCCGCTCGTCACGGAGACCTTGACCTGGGAGCCCCGGTCGCTGTACTTCACCGCGTTGCTGAGCAGGTTCTCGACCATGTGGCCCAGACGGTGGGGGTCGGAGACGAGCGGGACGACGGCGTCTCCCTCGACCACCACCTCGATCCCGGCGGCCTCGGCCGCCGGGCGCTCGCTCTCGACGGCGTCACGGACGACCTGGACGACGTCCAGCTCGTGCCCCTCGAGCACCTGACGACCCGCGACGATCTGGGCGCTGGTCAGCAGGTCGTCGATGAGCGCGCTCAGCCGTCGCGCGTTGCGCTCGACGACCCCCAGGTAGTGCCGCTGCTCGTCGTCCAGCCGGTCCTCCTCGAGCCGCAGCAGGTCCACGTACCCCAGGATCGACCCGAGCGGAGTCCGCAGCTCGTGGCTCACGAGCCCGACGAACTCGTCCTGGATGCGCTCCTCCTCGTGGCGGGCGGTGACGTCGGTGGCGACGACGAGGAAGCCCGCGGGGAGGTCCGACGCGGCCCCGGCGAGCGCGGATCGCTCGGTCACGGTGAGCTCGAGGTACCGGCGCTCCCCGTCGGGCAGCATCACGGGCCACTCGGCGACGTGGGTGGCTCCCGTGACCGCGGTACCCAGCACGACCCGGTTCGCCGCGACCCTGTCCGGGGCTCGTCCCGTGCCGGGGCCGTCCGCCTCGGCCAGCCGCGCGGCGATGGCCGCCGGTTCCACGAGCTGCGAGACGTCGAGGCCGATCAGGTCCTCCTCGGCGCGCGCGAGCACCCGCACGGTGCCCGGGCTGGCCCAGACGATCCTGCCCGAGACGTCGGTCGCCACGAAGCCCTGCTCCGTCGCGGCGGCCATGATGCCCCGCAGGTCGTCCCGGGACTCGCGCAGGTGCCGCGCCGCGGTAGCGAGCTCGTCGCGCGCACGACCCAGCTCCCGGGCCTGGCCGCGCGCCACCCCCACGAAGCCGTGCGTCCCGACCGCCACCAGGCCGAGCACCAGCAGCACCACCAGCGCGTGCATGGCGGGATGGACCCGCTCGACGGCCGTGACCGGCATCATCATCGGGCCGAACAGGACCAGCACCGAGCCGCCCATCGCCAGCACCAGCCCCCAGGCCTCCCGCTGCAGCGCCAGGCTCACGACCGGGAGGAACAGCAGCGCGTCGAAGCTCGCCAGGATCAGGCCGGAGCCGACCTCCAGCGCACCGATCGCCACCATCTGCGTCAGGGGGAGCACGCATCGCCAGCCCGGCGACCACCGGTCCCAGCGCCCGAGGCTGCCCGCCAGCTGCACCGCGACGACCAGGACCACGGCGAGCGTGAGCCACACCGGGTCCCCGTCGATCCCGCTGATGCGCATGATCACCAGCACCACGAGGAACGAGACGGTGAGCGGAAGCTGCCGCAGCCCCACGGCCTCGTCGGCGAACCACGCGCCCCAGACCCGGTCAGACGTCCGACCGAGACGGTGGACCAGGTCTCGGGTCATCAGGGGCCCGCCCCCGCCCCGCCCCGCCGGACGTTCTGGTGCGCGGCGGGGGCCCGCGGGGTCAGCAGCGAGGACAGGTCGACCGGGGCGCCCGAGTCCTGCCCGTCCACGGCGGGCGTCGCACGCACGGCCGACGACCGGGCGAGCGTCTCGCTGGCCCGGACCGTCTCCAGGGGCTCGACCTCGCGCGCCGGGCTGAACCGCGCCCAGTACCGCGCGGTCGCTCGCACCACGTCCGGCTGCATGTACTCGCGGTGGGCCTGCGACACGTAGGCCGCGAGCATCCGCAGCTTCACCTCGACGAAGCCGTCGACGTCCACGAACCGGTTCGGGGCGAAGGCCACGGTCGAGGACGGGCTCTGGAAGCACCACAGGCTGGGCACCTGGCGCGCCGCGATCTGCACCGCACCGTTCACCGCCCGGTGGTCCTGGTGCCGGTCGTTCGCGCTGTGCGTGTACACGCGGTGCGGGTCGACCTCGGCGACGACCTCCTCGATCGCCCCGATCACGCCAGTGGCCGGGTCGATGTGGGTGTCCGGGAAGTCGAGGTGCACCAGCCGCGCGCCGACGACGTCCGCCGCCGCGAGCGCCTCCTCGTGCCGTTCCGCGGCCAGACCGCCCACCGAGCCGCCCGAGAGCGTGAGGATCACCAGCTCGTCCCCCACCGCGCCGTGGGCCGCCAGGGTGGCGCCCACCCCGATCTCGACGTCGTCGGGGTGGGCGCCGACCGCCAGGACCCGTTGCCGCGACGACTCCCGCTCCCGGCGGGCGCGCTGCGCGAGCTCGGTGGCCCGCTCCACCACCGTGGACGCCGCGACCGGCTTGACCAGGAAGTCGTCGGCGGCCTCCCGCAGGGCGGTGACGGCGTGCGTCACGGTCGGGAACGCGGTGACGATCATGATCGGCAGGGTGGGGTCGATCGCCCGGACCTCGGGCAGGATGTCCAGCCCGGAGCGCCCCGGGAGCTGGATGTCGCTCACGAGGACGTCGTAGGTCGAGCGTCTCAGCGCGGCCAGCGCCTCCTCGGCGTCCGTGGCGATGTCGACGTGCATCCCCCCGTACCGCGCGAGCGCGATGCGGACGAACTCCGCCGAATCAGGGTCGTCCTCGAGCACCAGCGCACGGAAAGTGTCGTCGGACACCGGCTCTCCCCCTCACAAGTCCCGCCTGGTCAGACCGTACGCGCCGCGCGTCGTGGACGCGCGACGACGGGCGCGGGCGGTGCTCACCGGCCGGCCGCGACGACCCTCCACGGCCCGTGCTTCGACGTGCCCGGCTCCTGGTCGCGGGTCCACCACCGCGCCTCGTACCGCGCGCCGTCGTGCACCACGACGTCGCCGTCGTCGAAGATCCGCGACCCCGTCCAGACCGCCGTGCCGTCGCCGGCGCGGACGAGCTCCTGCCACGGCCCGCTCGCGGAGGTGCCCGGCTCCTGGCCGCGCGTCCACCAGGTGGCGGCGAACTGCCCGCCCTGGTGGAAGACGACGTCGCCGTCGTCGTAGGTCGCCTTCGCGTCCCACGCGGGCTCGGCGTCGCCGGGCACCTTCGCCAGCACCTCGACCTCGCTGACGATCATGTGCGTGTCCGGGTGCGCCGTCATCACCACGCGCACCGCGTCCGCGCGCACGTCCGCGGGGACCTCGGCCACGAGCGTCCCGTCGTCGGTCGACGCCTCGCCGACGGCCTGCCAGGCGCCGTCGACGCGCGCCTCGACGGCGACGTCGGTGGCCCAGCTCCGGTGCGAGCCGTCCCGGAAGAACCGCGTCACGACGCCGGTGACGTCGCGCGCGCCCGGCAGCGTCACGGTGAGCGTGTCCTCGGGGTTCTTGGCGTCGGGGCGCCAGTTGGACCAGCCCTTGTCAGAGGTGTCGCCGTTGATGACGCGCGACGCCGGGTAGCCGGGCTCGGTGGACGTGGCGGCCGCCGTGGTGCCCTCGGCGAGCGCGGCGTTCGCCTCGCCCGGCGGGGTGACCAGCACCCGCACCGTGGCGGGCAGCGTGCCGCCCGCACCGTCGTCGGCGGCCCCGGTCAGCTCGACCACGCCGAGCTCGTCGAACGCGCCTGCGGGGACGTCGTCCCAGGTCACCGGGCGCTGCACCGCGCCGCCGCCGGCGGCGACGGCGGTCACCGTGGCGGGCAGCCCGACCTCGGCCGCCGCCTCGCCCGCGTAGGCCTCGGCGCGGGCCGTCTCGGTCCGCTCGAGCGTGTCGACCAGCACGGTGGCCGTCGCCTGGACCGTGCCGCCGGCCGGCACCTGCACGGTGCCGCCGACCTCGACCGTGCCGGCACGCGCCCACGCGTCGTCGCCGGGCACGTCCCACGTCACCGGCAGCTCGCCGCGCGCGCCGCCCGGGTGGACGGGGGTGACGACGTCCGGCAGCACCGGCGCGACGCCCGGCGTCGTGAACACGTCCACCGGCTCGGTGCCGAGCACGGTCTCGTCGACCACGGCCCAGCGCTGGTTGGCGCCGGACGTCGCCCGGTAGGTCCCGACGGGCGAGCCGCCGGCCGTGGCCTCGCCACCCACCTCGAGCAGGGTGCGCGACGACGCGTTGACCAGCGTGTACGTGCCGTCGCCGGTGGTGGACAGGATCCAGCGCGCGACCTCCGGGGTGTCGGCGGGGTCGGCCGGGGCGTCCGCGAGCACCGCGGAGGTGTCCTCGCTCACCGCGAGCTGCTGCCCCGTGTCCACGTTCGTCACGGCGTACCGCGTGCGGTGCGAGCCCGAGCCCTCGGGGGCACCGAGATCCTCGAGGGTCCAGAGCTGCTCGGCCGCGGCCGGGTCGTCGGTCGCGATCTGGAGGGCGTCGCCGTCAGGCGCCAGCGAGCGGCCCGACTGCGCGCCGTCGAGCCGGACGACGTGGCCGTCCTGCGCCAGCGGCGCGTCGTCCGCGACGCCCGAGACGCCGTCGACGACGAACGTCGTCACCGACTCCGCCGGCACGGTGACCGTGGCCGCCGCGTCCTGCACGGCCACCGGCTCGCCCTCGACGAGGTACCCGTCGGTGCTGGTGGTCACCGGCGTGACCGTCGCGCCCGCCGTGGTCGCGAAGCCCGACAGGTCGAGCGTGACGTCGCGCGACGCCGTCGTGTCGTTGACGTGCACGACGGTCGCGGCGTCGCCCGCGGCCGAGACCGCGGCGGTGCTGTCCGCGTCGTCCACCCCGACCAGCCGGTCCCCGGGCGCGATGTAGTGCGTGAAGTTCTGGGTGACCCAGTACTTGGTGTTGGTGTAGATCGGGCAGCTCTCGAGCGTGTCGTCCGCGGTGCAGGAGAACGAGAGCTGGATCTCGCCCCAGTTGCCGCCCTCGGGGCTCTCGCCGCCGGGCGCCATGTTGTCGTAGTCCTCCACGGGCTGCCAGAACACCCACGCGGTCGGCTCCAGCTCGCGCAGGTCGTCGACGATCTGGTGCGCGCTGCCCAGGCCGGACTCCATGGACTCGAAGTCCTGCCCGGTGCTCGACCAGGAGCCGCCGACCTCGCTCATCCACAACGGCTTGTCCTCGCCCTTGGCGATGTCGCGGACCGTGGTGCGCTGGCCCGTGCCGTACGTGTGCACGTTGAGCTGCGACACCTGGTCGCGCACGGCGTCCGGGTAGGAGTTCCAGTTGGTGGCGAAGCGGCCGGGGTTGGTCTCGTCCATCGCCGAGATCACGGCGCCGGTGCCGGAGCCGTCGAGGGCGCCCGCGAGCGCCGGGATGACCTGCTGCTGCAGCTCGGGGCCGATGTGCGCGCCCTCCTGGCGGCCGCCGGTCGGGTTGCCGTCCGCGCCGAGCTGGGTGCCCCAGTAGTTCGTGTTCGGCTCGTTGAACGGGTCGATCGTGTCGACGTCGATGCCGTGCGCGTCCTCGAGGCGCTCGACGGCGCCCACGAGGTACTGCGCGAAGTCGTCGACGCTCGCGGTCTTGAGCTGGTCGGCGTTCGCGTCGAAGTTCCCCGACACGTAGCCGGACTCGGTCATGAACCAGGGCGGGGAGTTGCTGAACGCCTCCCAGTGCGTGACGTCGTCCTTGATGCGGTCCACCCACCAGCGCTGGGTGGCGTCGGCGTCCGCGTCCCAGTGGTCCGGGTCCGCCGGGTCCCACCAGTCCACGTCCTCGCGGGTGGTGCCCTCGGGCGCCTTCCACCAGCCGTCGACGGCGCCGCCCGCGCGCAGGTAGTCGGGCACGTCGGGGGCGTTGCCGCCGCCCACGTTGTAGCGCGCGATGTTGAGGTTCAGCCCCTCGTCGCCGAACACCATGTCGGCGAGCCGGTCGCGGATCTCGTCCGGGTAGCCGCCCGTGGCGTTGGCGAACCACACGAGGCTGGTGCCCCAGCCCTCGAACGGCTCCCCCGCGTACGACGGGTCGGGGCGGACCGTCACGCCGGCGGCGTCGGACCCGGCCGCTGCGGCGGGGACCGGGGAGGTCGCGGGCTGTGCGGACGCCGGGGCCAGGCCGGCGGCGAGCAGCGCGCCCGCCGCCCCGGCGACGACGGCGATGCGTCGTCGGTGGTGCCTTCTCGTCGGGCTCATCGGTGAACCTCTCTCTCGCGTCGGTGCGATGGGTGGGGTCGTGCGACGGGTCGTGCGGGTCGGTTCGTGCGGGTCGGTTCGTGCGGATGTGAGGTCGGTGCGGTCAGTCGGTGCGGCCGGCCGGGGCGGACGGCGGGGCGAGGAGGAACGCGGGCGCGGCGAGGCCGGCGTCGGCGAACGCTGCGCGGACGTGCGCGACGACGGCGTCGACGTCGACGTCCCGCACCAGCGCGAGCGTGGAGCCCCCGAAGCCGCCGCCCGTCATGCGGGCGCCGAGCGCGCCGGCGGCGACGCTCGCGTCGACGGCCAGGTCCAGCTCGGGCACGGTGACCTCGAAGTCGTCGCGCAGCGACACGTGGGAGGCGGTCATCAGCGGCCCGACCTGCTCGTACGCGCCGGCGCGCACGAGCTCGGCCACGTCCGCCGTGCGCGCCGTCTCCGTGACGACGTGCCGCACCCGGCGGCGCAGCACGCCGTCGGGGTCGTGCGGGGCCAGCGCGGCGAGGGCGTCGTCCAGGGCCACGGGGCCGACGTCGCGCAGGCTGTCGCGGCCGAGCAGCGCGGCCGCCCGCTCGCACGACGCGCGCCGGGCGGCGTACTGCCCGTCGACGAGCCGGTGCGGCGCGCGGGTGTCGACGGCGAGCAGCGCCAGCCCGGCCGACGCCAGGTCCCACGGCAGCGGGACGGCGTGCTCCTCCGGCGGCAGGCCCGCGCGGAAGTCGAGCAGCAGCGCCTCGCCCGCGCGGCACAGCAGGGAGGCGGACTGGTCGAGCCCGCCCGTCGCCGCGCCGGCCACGTCGTTCTCGGCGCGGACCGACGCCTCGACCAGGCGGGACCGGCCGGCGACGGAGCCGCCCAGGCCGAGCCCGTGCACGTCGTCCAGCGCCACGGCGACAGCGCTCTCCAGCGCCGCGGAGCTGGACAACGAGGCGCCGAACGGCACGCAGGAGTCGACGGCGGCGTCGAAGCCGCCGACCGCGTGCCCGGCCTCGCGCAGCGCCCACGCCACCCCGGCCAGGTAGGCGCCCCAGCCGGAGACGCCGCCGGCCGCGCCCCCGTCTGCGCCGACGTCGGCGAGGTCCGCCTCCCACAGGCCGTCGGCCTGCGCCGACGCGAGGCGGACGACGTCGTCGGTGCGCGGCCGCAGCGCGACGTACGTGCGGTGGGGCAGCGCGGTGGGCAGGCACAGCCCGGCGTTGTAGTCGGTGTGCTCGCCGATGAGGTTCACGCGGCCCGGCGCGGACCACACGCCGACGACCGGGTCGCCGGCAGGGTCGCCGCCGAACGCCCGGGCGAAGACGTCCCGGGCGCGCCGGGCGCCCTCGGCCGGCGACCACGCGACGTGCCAGCCGGCGTCGTCCACGGGCTGCGCCCCCATCAGGCCTCCGTGGGGCCGAGGTCGGGGGCCGCGACGAACCGCGCGCGGGGCGCGGCGGCGCCGTGCAGCTCGAGCAGCACCAGCTCGTTGCCCTCGGTCCGCAGGAGCGGGCCGGGCACGTAGAGCGTGCCCGTGGGCCCCTGGCTCGAGTACCGGCCGAGCAGCTCGCCGTTGACCCACACGAGGCCGCGGGTCCAGCCGTCCAGGCGCAGGAAGTGGTCGACGCCCGCCACGGAGCCGAACGTGCCGCGGTGGAACGACGGCCCGGCGACGGGCCCGCCGACCTGCCCGTCGAGCCGGCCGGCGTCGTCCGCGGCCGCCCACAGGGCGTCGTCCAGGAGCGCCGGGGCGTCCTCGAGGCGCAGGGGCACGGCCTCCCAGTCGGTGAGCTCGCGGGTGGCGGTGCGCACCGTCCCGACGATCCCCTTGGGCTCGCCGATCCGGGGGCCGTAGTTGACGCGCCCCCGGTCCTCGACGAGCAGCGTCAGGGTGCCGGCCCGCCGCGGCAGCGGCAGCGACCAGGCGTGGGCGGTGCGGTCGAGCACGCCCACCGGGTCGCCGTCGAGCGCGACGACGGCGCGGTCGCGCACCTCCTCGACCACCAGGACGGCGTCGTCGGCCGTGATCTTCGTGCCGTACAGCGCGAAGCCGGACCACTGGCGCAGGTCGTCCATCGTCGGGGGCTGCGGGGCCGACGTCCGCGACCTCCGCCCGGACACCAGGTCCAGGACGGCGTCGAGCGCCACGCGCCGGTCGAGGACGACGTCGAGCTCCGGTGCCGGGGCCGGCTCGAGGGGCACCTCGTCCGGCACCGGCGCGTGCTTGGCGATCACCGCGCGCAGGGCGTGGAACTTCGCGGTGGGGCCGCCGTGCTCGGACAGCGGGGCGTCGTAGTCGTACGACGTGGTGATGGGCAGGTACGTGCCCTTGTCGTTCGCCCCGTTGGTCAGCCCCAGGTTGGTGCCGCCGTGGAACATGTAGAGGTTGACCGACGCGCCCGCGCCGAGCAGGTCGTCCAGGTCCGCCGCCGTGGTCTCCGGCGCGGTGACGTGGTGCTCGAGCCCCCAGGAGTCGAACCAGCCGTCCCAGAACTCCGTGCACATCAGCGGCCCGGTGGGCTGGTGCCGCCGCAGCACGGCGAGCCGCTCCAGCGACCGCGAGCCGAAGTTCGCGGTCTTGTGCAGCTCGGGCAGGCCGCCGAGCGACAGGTGCTCGTCGTCGGCCTGGTCGCACGTGAACAGGGGCACCTCGATGCCCTGCTCCCGCGTGAGGTCGACGAGCGCCCGCAGGTAGCGGGTGCGCTCGTCGGCGGGCACGCCCGGGTAGGCGCCGTACTCGTTCTCCACCTGCACCAGGAGCACGGGGCCGCCGCGTGTCACCTGCCGCTCGGCCACCAGCGGCAGGAGGTGCGCGTAGTAGGTGCCGATGGCCGCGAGGAACGCGGGGTCGTGCCGCCGGACCCCCGCGCTCCCGCCGGCGAAGAGCCAGGCGGGCAGCCCGCCCCCGTCCCACTCCGCGCAGATGTACGGCCCGGGCCGCACGATCGCGTGCAGCCCCTCCGCGGCGACCAGGTCCAGGAAGCGGCCCAGGTCGCGCCGTCCGGCGAGGTCGAACACGTCGGGCTCGGGCGCGTGGAAGTTCCACGGCACGTACGTCTCGATCGTGTTCAGCCCCATCAGGCGCGCCTTGCGGATCCGGTCCGCCCACTGGTCGGGGTGCACGCGGAAGTAGTGCAACGCCCCGCTGATCACCTGGAAGGGGCGGCCGTCGAGCAGGAAGTCCCGCTCGCCGATCTCGAACGTGGGCATGGGGCGGAAAACCTCTCCGGGATCGAGGAGCGCGAGGTCGCGCCGGGCGGCGCGAGCGTCTCTGCCGGTCAGGGATCCGGTCCGGGACGCTGACCGACAGAGACGCTCGTCGGGACTACTTGTTGACGGTGAAGCCCTGGCCGTTGCCGTACGTGGCGGACTGCTCCTGCCACTTCGTGAGGCCGTCCGTCAGCGTGGTGCCGGAGACGTACGCCTGGCCCACCGTGTCGTTGAAGATCGAGTTCGCGTAGACCTGGAACGGCAGGTACTGCCAGCCCTCGACGACGTTGGCCGCGGAGTCGGCGAGCACCTCGTTGATCTTCTGGCCGCCGAAGTACTCGGACTCGGCGCTGCGGAACTCGTCCGACTCGAGGTCGGCCGTGGTGGCCGGGAACGCGCCACCGTCGAGGCGGGCCTGCACGCCGTCACCGTTCGTGGCGTAGTCGACGAAGGCGTAGGCGAGCTCCGCGTTCGTGCTGGCGGCGGGCACGGTCAGCGACGAGCCGCCGTTCTCGGAGGTGGCGTGCTGCCCGGCCTCCCACTGCGGCATCTCGGCGACGCGCCACTTGCCCTTGCCCTGCGGGACGCCGGACTCGAGGTTGGCGGGCATCCACGCGCCGATGGTCAGCGTCGCGATGGTGCCGTTGCCGAGGCCCTGGTACCACTCGTCGCTCCACGAACCGACGGGGGCCAGGAGGTCCTCGTCGATCAGCTGCTGCCACACCTCCGCGAACTTCTGCGTGCCCTGGTCGCCGGCGAAGTCGATCGTCACGTCGGTGCCGTCGACCTGGTACGGGTGCCCGCCCGCCTGCCAGATCATGCTGGTGGTGAAGCCGGCGTCGCCGATGTCGTTGGCGATGTACGCCTTCGGGTCCTTCTCGTGGATGGTCCGGGCGGCCTCGAGGTACTCGTCCCACGTGGTCGGCACGTCGACGCCGTACTTCTCGAAGACGTCCTCGTTGTAGAAGAGGGCCATGGGGCCGGAGTCCATGGGCAGGCCGTAGACGCCGTCGCCGCTGTGCACGGAGCTCCACGGGCCGGTGCTGAACGTGCCGTCCAGGTCGTCCGCGCCGAGCGGGCCGAGGTTCGTCAGCGCCTCGGAGATGGCGAACTGCGGCACGGCGTAGTACTCGACCTGCGCGACGTCGGGCACCCCGTCGCCCGCCGAGATCGCGTTCTGCAGGGCCGTGTACTGGTCGTTGCCCGTCCCGACGTTCTCGAGGTTCACCGTGACGTTCGGGTACGTCTTCTCGAAGTCGGTCACGACCTGCTCCAGCGTGGGCTCCCACGCCCACACGGTGATCTCGCCGCCCTTCTCGAGGACGGCGGCGGTGTCGACGGGCGCGGCGTCGCCGCCGCCGGAGCCGCCGTCGTCGCCGGAGCCGCAGGCGGCCAGGCCGAGGGCGAGCACGCCGGCGAGGGCGGTACCGCGCGCCAGGTGGCGGGATCGTGCGTTCATGGGGTCCTCACTTCGTTGTCAGACGGGGGATACGCGGGGAGGTACGGGGTCACTCCTTGACGGACCCGGCGGCCAGGCCGGACTGCCAGTAGCGCTGCAGCAGCAGGAAGGCGGCGACCAGCGGCAGGATCGTCAGCAGCGCGCCGGTGATGACGAGGTTGAAGATGGCCTCGCCGCCGGCGGTGGCGGCCTGCGCGTTCCAGGCGTTCAGGCCCAGCGTCAGGGGGTACCAGGACGAGTCGCGCAGCATGATCAGCGGCAGGAAGTAGTTGTTCCAGGTGGCGACCATCGTGAACAGCAGCACGGTGACGATCCCCGGCGCGAGCAGCGGCAGGCTCACCCGGAAGAAGGTGCGGAACTCCCCCGCCCCGTCGATCCGGGCCGCCTCGAGCAGCTCGCCGGGGATGGCCTCGGCCGCGAAGGTCCACATGAGGTACAGGCCGAACGGCGAGATCAGCGACGGGATGATCACGGCCCAGGGGGTGTTCGTCAGGCCCAGCTGGCTGAACATGAGGAAGGTCGGGACGGCGAGCGCCGTGCCGGGCACGGCCACCGCGCCGATGACGAGCGCGAACACCCCGCGCTTGCCCGGGAAGTCGAACTTCGCGAGGGCGTAGCCGCCCAGGATGGCGAGGAACGTCGCGCCGCCCGCGCCCACGACCACGTACAGCACGGTGTTGCCGAACCACCGCACGAAGACGCCGTCGTCGTAGGTCAGCGTGGTGACGATGTTGTCCCACAGCGAGAACGAGTCGCCGAACCAGAGGCCGAACGAGGAGAACAGGTCCTCCTGCGTCTTGGTCGCGTTGATGAGCAGCCAGGCCAGCGGCACCAGCGAGTACACGAGCACGACGGCGGTGAGCACCGTGAGCAGCGGGCTGCGGCGCGGCCGGGCCACCGAGTGGTGGCGCGGGGTGCGCAGCCTCGGGGCGGGACGGGCGGGGGCGGTCAGCGTCGACACGGGTCACGCCTCCTTGCGCATGCCGCGCAGCTGCACCACGTAGGCGATCACCATGGTGATCAGGCCCATGATGATGGCCACGGTCGCGGAGTAGTTGTACTGCTGGCCGGAGAACGACAGCGAGTAGGCGTACAGGTTGGGCGTGTACGACGTCGTGATGGCGTTCGGGGCGAGCGACTGCAGGATGCTGGGCTCGTTGAAGAGCTGGAAGCTGCCGATGATCGAGAAGATCGTCGCGATGACGAGCGCGCCGCGGATGGCGGGCAGCTTGATGGCGCTGATGACGCGCCACTGGCCGGCGCCGTCGATCTCCGCCGCCTCGTACAGCGAGTGCGGCACGACGCGCAGCGCGGAGTAGAAGATCAGCATGTTGTAGCCGACGAACTCCCAGGTCACGATGTTGCCGATCGACGCCAGGACGAGGTCCGGCGACAGGGGGTTCGGCAGGCTGACGCCGAAGGCGTCGTTGATGTTGCCCACCAGGCCGAAGCGCGTGCCGTACATGAAGCCCCACATGAGGGCCGCGACGACGGCCGGCACCGCGTAGGGCATGAAGATCGAGATCCGGAAGAAGCTCTTGCCGTACAGCCGGCCGCTGTCGATCGCGAGGGCGACCAGCAGCGCGATGCCGAGCATGATCGGCACCTGCACCAGCAGGAACAGGCTGACGCGGCCGAGGCCCTCCCAGAACTGCGGGTCGGCGAGCGCCTGCGCGTAGTTCTCGAGCCCGACGAACGTGGTGCCGCCCACCATCTGCGTGCGGAACACCGACAGGTACAGCGAGTAGGCGATCGGGGCGAGGAACACCAGCGCGAACACCAGCATGAACGGGCCGACGAACATCCATCCCGTCCAGCGCCGACGGCTGCGGCGCACGGCGGGCACGGCGGTCGGGGCGGGCGGCGAGGATGCCGGAGCGTCTGCGGTCACGAAGCAACTCCCAGGAGGACGGAGCCAAATGTTTACGTAAACATCCTGGCCGGACTAGAGTGTCGCGAGGCGCCGGGGATGTCAAGCCCCGGACGTCGGCAGAGTCACGCGATGCCGCACGAGAAGCGGCACGAGAGGCGGCGATGGTGGAGACGAACGGCGTGCCCGGCGTGCAGACTCGAGGGCGGGCACGCCCCCGGACGGCGCCCTCGATGGCCGAGGTCGCGGCGCTCGCGGGCGTCTCCTCGCAGACCGTCTCCCGCGTCTCGATGGGGCTCGACAACGTCAAGCCCGCGACGCGCGACCGCGTGCTCGCCGCCATGGCCGAGCTGGGCTACGCGCCCAACACCGCCGCCCGCGCGCTGCGGTACGGGAGCTTCCGCACGCTCGGGGTCATCGCGCACCAGCTGGCCCGCACGGGCGAGTCGCGCACCGTCGAGGCCGTCGTCGAGGCCGCCCGCGCGGAGGGCTACACCGTCACCATCGTCGACGTCGAGAGCCCGTCCCCCGACGACGTCTCCGCGGCCGTCACCCGCCTCTCCCACCAGGCGATCGACGGGCTCGTCATCGTGCGCGCCGAGTCCGCCACCCCGGACACGCTCGCCCTGCCCGCGCAGCTGCCCGTCGTCGTCTCCGACTCGCGCTTCGTCGGCACGCACCCCGCCGTGCGCGCCGACCAGACGGAGGGCGCGCGCCTCGCCGTGCAGCACCTGCTGGACCTCGGTCACCGCACCGTGCACCACGTCGCGGGCCCCGACGACTCGCTGCCCGCCCGGAGCCGCATCGACGCCTGGCGCGCCACGCTCGAGGCCGGCGGCCGAGCCGTCCCCGAGCCCCTGCACGGCGACTGGACCGCCCGGACCGGGTACGCCGTCGGCCGCGAGCTGGCCACCGACCCCGACGTCACCGCGGTGTTCTGCGCCAACGACGAGACCGCGGCCGGCGTGCTGCACGCCCTGCACGAGGCCGGGCGCCGGGTGCCGGACGACGTGTCCGTCGTCGGCTTCGACGGCATCACCCTCGCCGAGCACCTGTGGCCGCCGCTGACCACCGTGGAGCAGGACTTCGCGCGCATCGGCAGCAGCCTGGTCGACCTGCTGCTGCGCCAGGTGCGCGACGAGGTCGACCTGAGCGGCACGCACGAGACCGTGCCCGTACGGCTCGTCGTGCGGGAGAGCACCGGTCCGGCGCCGCGACGGCCGTGACGCCCGGCCCGGTCAGAGCGCGATCGCGGCCCGGGTCGTGACCAGGCCGACGTCGCCGAGGAAGCGCTCCAGCGCGATCATCGCGACCCCCGTGGCCACCGAGTTCCCCCGCACCGTCGAGATCTCCAGGCTCAGCCCGGCGGCGGACACCCCGGGCGCCTCCTCGACCAGGCGCGCGCGGGCGAGCGGCAGCAGACGGTCGCCGATGGCCCACGTCGTCCAGCCCGTGAGGGTCACCCGCTCCGGGTTCACCACCGCCACCAGGTCCGCGAGCGCGGACCCGAGGTAGCGCGCGGTCGTCGCGAGCGTCTCCTCGACCGCCGGGTCGGGCGCGTCCGCCGCGCTGGCCCTCGCGAGCGCCTGGATGAACTCCCGCTGCAGGTCCAGGTCGCACAGCGGGTGCTCGGGCGCGATCTCGCGGAGCGTCTGCTGGATGCCGGGCGCGCCGACGTACGCCTCGACGCAGCCGCTCCGACCGCACCGGCAGCGCCGGCCGTCGACCGCGAGCAGGGAGTGCCCCCACTCCCCCGCGGCGTTGGTCGCGCCGCGCAGGATGCGGCCCTCCAGGACGATCCCCGCCCCGACCCCGGTGCCGAGGTTCACCGTCACCATCGAGTCGGCCCCGCGGCCGGTGCCGAACCACAGCTCCGCGGTCGCGATCGCCTTGAGCGGGTTGTCGAGCACCAGGGGCACGCCGATCCGGTCGCGCAGGCTGTCCAGCTCGACCGATC
Source organism: Isoptericola sp. NPDC019571 (assembly GCF_044389385.1). NCBI lineage: Bacteria > Bacillati > Actinomycetota > Actinomycetes > Micrococcales > Promicromonosporaceae > Isoptericola > Isoptericola sp. NPDC019571. The sequence continues at coordinate 53,473 of NZ_JBIRXZ010000007.1, read as the reverse complement.
GCCAGCTCCAGTGCGGGACGACGACGGCGACCCCCGACGCGCGCTGCACGATGCCGGGGAGGGCCACCCCGACGCCGAGGACGTCGGCGGCGTCCACGCCGGCCCTCGCGAGGGCGGCGTCGAAGGTCCGGCCGATGCCCTCGACGACGTACTCGGGTGAGCTCTCGTGCTCGTCGCGCGGGGTCTCGGCCGCCGCCACCTCGTCGAGGGCGGCGTCGAACACGATCGCGCGCACGTACGTCTCCGCGACGTCGATGCCCACCACGCGGCCGCGGTCGGCGTTGATGCGCAGGCTGGCGGTGGGCCGCCCGACCCGGCCGGCGCTGAGCCGCGACTCGGTGACGATGCCCTCGGAGAGCAGGTCGCCGACGACGGTGGCCACGGTGGCCGGGCTGAGCCCGGTCGAGCGGGCCAGCTCGTTGCGGGTGGCCTCCTCGGCCGACAGCAGGGCGTGCATCACGTCCAGCCGGGACTCGCTGCGGATGTCGCGCGACGTCCGCCTCTCGACTGCCATGGTCACTCCTGGGTGGCGACGGTGCGAAGACGCGCCAGCTGCGGTCGGTTCGGCCCGGCGGTCGCGCGCACGAGCAAGCGTAGCCCGCCCTCGTTCCAGGCCGCAGGAAGCCAGAGGCGGGTCGGCCGGCCCCCGGAGAACCGGGGCGCGGCGGGGTCGTCGAGCCAGACCCGGCCGAGCAGCTCGCCGTGCGCGAAGGCGCTCACACGCACCTGGGTGCCCGCGAACCACAGGGACCACCCGCCGGGCGGCAGCGCGACGTCGAACCACGCCTCGTCGCCGGGCTCGAGTTCCAGCGGCAGCCCCACGTCCGCGCCCGGGGCCGGCCGCGCGGCCAGCCCCACGAGCGCCGTGTCCGGCTGCGCCTCGACCTGCCAGCCGCGCACAGGGTCGAGGCGCAGCAGCTCCGCCCCGCTCAGCGCGCCCGGCGTGTGCGACAGCGTGACGGCGACGTCCGCGCCCTCCCCGGGCGCCAGGTGGAGCCACGGGTCCTCGGCCGTCACCGTGCGCCGCGCGCCGTCCACCCGTACGTCGACCGCCCCGGGCACGCCGTCGAGGCGCAGGGCGTGGTGCCGGACGCCGTCCACGGGCAGCGACCGCCGGTACGTGACCGGCCGCCCGACCCGCGTGCTGCTCCAGCCGCCGAGCGTGCGCAGCGGCGCCGGGTCGCCCGCCCACTGCTCCCCGCCCCCGACGCTCCAGTGCGCGGACACGTCGTCACGGGCCGCGACCGACCAGACCCGCCCGAGGCCGCGCAGCGACCCGGCGCGCAGGCCGGGCAGCCGGGCGTCGTCGAAGTTGGCGTGGCCCCAGGTCTCGACGGTCGCGGTCAGCCGGCTCGCGCCGCCGGTCGCCACCACCGTCGTCGCGCCGAAGCGCCCGAGGGTCGGGCGGACGACGCCGTCGAGGGCGAGGTCGACCATGTCGCCCGCGCCCTCCAGCAGCAGCGCGGCGGCGCCGGTGACGTCGGCCGCGTAGTGCGTGCGGCCGCGGTGGACTCCGACCTCCTCCGACGCCGGCGGAAGGTCGTACGCCTCGGGTCGGCCGTCGCGGACGGGCAGGTCGAGCCGCACGGCCCGCGCCACGTCGGTGACGCGGACCGTCGCGTCCTGCGCGGGGTCGGCGTCCACGTCCCCCGCGGGCACGGGCGGGGCGGAGCTCTCCCCCGGCCCCGGCACGTCCTGCGGGTGGCGCAGGACGACGTCCCACCGGTCGTCGCCGGCACGCGCGGTCGCGCGGACCGGCGCTCCTGGTGCGGGCGCGGCCAGCTCCACGAGCGTCGTGCGGCCGTCGTGCGCCTCGAGGACGAGGACCGCCCGGCCCTCGCCGGCGAGCTCGAGCCCGGTGGGTCCCGCCGCGACGAGGTCGGCGGTCGACAGGCGCAGCGTCCCGGGTGCCCCGAACCGGCCGAGGGGCAGGTCCCGCAGCACCAGCAGGCACGACGCGGGCGGCAGCGCCACCTCCACGGTCGCCGAGCCTTCGGCGTCGACCGGCAGCAGCGCCTCGGCCCACGACTCCCCGAGGTTCGGCACGCCGAGGAGCGATCCGCCGCCGTCGAGCCCGAGGCACGACGGCGACGCGCTCGTCGGCGCCGACGTCGCGTACGCGCCGGGCGCCGCCCGGGGCACGCCGCGCGCCAGGGCCGGGCCGAGGGTCCGCACGACGGCGGCCAGCACGCGCGCCTGGGCCGTCTCCGGGCGCGGGGCGCCGACCGGCGAGAGGAACCCGCCGAAGTCGTAGTCGTGCGTCATGAAGCTGCCCGGGTCGCCCCAGTTCCCCACCGACGGCGTGTACCCGAGGTCGAAGCCGGACGCCTGCAGGTAGGGCGCGAGGAGCGTCGCGCCGCTGACCAGCAGCCGGCGCAGGGTGACGTGCCGCCGGTTCGTCTCGGTGACCAGGAGCGGCAGCCCCCGGTCGGCGACGAGGTCCGCGTAGCGGCGCACCTCCGCCTCGACGTGGGGCGACCGGTCGTCCGGGTAGAAGTTGAACGCCGGCGCCACGCCGTCGACCCCGCCCGTCGCGCCGACCAGGTCGCCCTGGCCGGCGCACGCGACGAGCGGCACGGTGATGCCGTGCTCGCGCGCCGTGGCCGCGAGCGCCCCGACGTAGCCCGCCCGGTCGTCGCAGTCGAAGAAGTCGAGCTCGTTCTCCAGCTGCACGGCCACGACGCTGCCGCCGCGGCCGTGCTGGCGAGCGGCCAGGATCGGCAGCACCTGGTCGAACCACTCCCGCACCCGGGCCAGGTAGCGCGGCTCGGCCTGGCGCAGCCGCAGCCCCGGCTCGAGCGTGAGCCAGGCGGGCAGCGCGCCGCCGTCCCACTCCGAGCAGATGTACGGCCCGGGGCGGGCGACCACGAGCAGCCCCGCCTCGTGGGCGAGGTCGAGGAACGTCCCGACGTCGCGCCGCCCGGTGAAGTCCCACCGGCCGGGCTCGAGCTCGTGGAAGTTCCACGGCAGATAGACGTCGACGGCGTCGTACCCCGTCGCCCGCACCTGGGCGAGCCGCGCCGCCCACTCCTCGCGCGGCAGGCGGAAGGAGAAGAGGGAGGCGCACAGCAGCGCCTTCTCCTCGCCGTCCACCACCAGGCCCGAGGGGCCCAGCACCACGCTGCCGGTCACGCTGCCGGTCACGCTGCTGGTCACGCTGCTCGTCACGCTGCTGGTCACGACCGTCACTTCACACCCGCGCTTCCGACGGAGACGTTCATCTCGTAGAGGTACTTCTGGCCGAGGTAGTACACGACGATCATCGGCAGCGTCAGCATGATCGAGCCGACCATGACGAGGTTCCACGGCGGCAGCTGCATGGCGTTGCTCGTGGAGGTCATGTACTGCAGGCCGAGCGCGAGCGGCATCGTCTCCTCGGAGTTGAGGTAGATGAGCGGCCCCATGAAGTCCCCCCACGCGTGCGTCAGCGTGAAGATCGCGATGGCCGTGAGGATCGGCCACATCATGGGCAGCACGATGCGCCGGTAGATGCCGAAGTAGCCGAGCCCGTCCACCTGCGCGGCCTCGTCCATCTCGCTCGGGATGCGGGAGACGAACTGCCGCACGAGGAACACGTTGAACGCGTTGGAGAAGAAGCTCGGCACGATAAGCGGCAGGTAGGTGTTCACCCAGCCCAGCTCCTTGAACAGCAGGAACTGGGGGATCATCGTGATCTGCGCGGGGATCATCATGGTGGCGAGCACGACGACGAACATGACGTTCTTGCCGGGCGCGCGCAGGCGGGCGAACGCGTAGCCGACCAGCGACGACGAGAGCACCTGGCCGACGGCGGACAGGGTCGCGATGATCACCGAGTTCAGGACGAACCGGCCCACGGGCAGGCCCGTGGCCGTGAAGACGTCGCTGAAGTTCGACCAGAGGAACTCCGTGGGGATCACGGTGAACGCGTTCTGCGCGCTGGTCTGGTCGCTCGCCAGCGCGATGGAGACCATGAGGATCAGCGGCACGAAGAAGACCGCCGAGACGATCAGCAGCACCGCGTAGGTGGCGGGCGACGCCTTGAACGCCTTGAGCGTGCGGGCCGTGGCGCCGCGGCCGGGCGCGACGGCCGGCTCGGCCACGGCGGCGGGTGGGGCCTGAGTCGCTGCGGCCATCACCGCACCTCCGTCTCGTAGAACACCCAGCGCCGCGACGTGCGGAACGCGAGCGCGGTGAAGCCGATGATGACGACGAACAGCAGCCAGGCGACGGCCGACGCGTAGCCGAAGTGGTAGAAGCCGAAGGCCTGGTCGAACAGCAGCGGCACCACCATCTGGCTGGCGTTGTCGGGTCCGCCCTGGGTGAGGATGTACACCTGGGAGAAGATCTGGAACGCGCCGATCAGCCCCATGATGAGGTTGAAGAAGATGATCGGCGTGATCTGCGGGAACGTGATCGACCAGAACTGCCGGAACGGACCCGCCCCGTCGATCTCGGCGGCCTCGTAGAACTCCCGCGGGATACCGTTCATGGCGCTGAGCAGCAGGACGGTGGCGCTCCCGGCGCCCCACGCCGACAGCACGACGAGCGCGGGCTTGACCCACAGCGGGTCGAGCAGCCAGTCGGGCCCCTGGATGCCGAGCACCCCGAGCAGGTCGTTCAGCGGGCCCGACGGCGCGAGCACCATCTTGAACACCATCGCGGTGGCCACGAGCGGCACCAGCGTGGGCAGGTAGATCATCGTGCGGAAGAACTTGCGGCCGCGGACCTTCTTGTTGAGCAGGTTGGCCAGCCAGAGGCCGACCGCCAGGCCGAGCGGGACCGAGACCGCGGCGTAGAAGAAGGTGTTCCACAGGGCCTTCCAGAACACCGGGTCGCCGGTGAGGGCCTGGACGTAGTTGTCCAGCCCGACGAACACGGGCGGCGTGAACGAGTCCCACTCGGTGAGCGAGATGTACACGGACGCGATCATCGGGCCCAGCAGGAACCCGACGAAGCCGACGAGCCAGGGCGAGATGAACAGCCAGAAGAACCGGGCCTCCGTCCGGCCCCGCCGGGACAGCTTCGGGCGGGGCAGGCGTGCGGCGCGCCGGCCCCCCGCGCGGCGCGGGCTCTGGGCCCGCGCCGCACCGAGGACGGCGCCGAGGTCGGCGGCCATCGTCAGCCCTGGCCGACGATCGACTCGAGCTTCGTCTGGATCGCGTCGAGCTGCGTCTTCGCGTCGCCGCCCTCGTTCCAGAACGTGCCCAGGTTGTCGTCGAACGTCGCCTGCATCTCGTTCCACTCGGGGATCAGGGGCGACGTGAAGACGAAGTCGGACGACTCCGCGAACGCACCCATGTTGATGTCCTTCGTGGCCCACTCCGGCTCGAGGAACGCGTCCGACTGCTGCACCTGGACGTTGGCGGGCACGTCCTGCGCGTTGTCGATGATGACCTGCTGCGCCTCGGCGTCGGTCAGGTAGTCGATCGCCTCGAACGCCTTGTCCGCGTGCTCGGAGTCGCGCGAGATCGCCAGGCCGGAGCCGAAGGCCGACACGGCCTGCTCGTCGCCCTGCCACATCGGGGCGATGTCCCAGTCGAAGTCCGACTCGAGGAGGCCGCCGATGGCCCAGAACCCGGTCGTGTTCATCGCGACCTTCTGCGCGGCGAACGCCGGGTCGCCGCCCATGTCGGGCCCCATGTCGGCGTACTCGGCCGCGGTCGGCACGACGTGCTCCTTGAAGGTGAGGTCGTTCGCCCACTGCAGCGCGTCGACGACCTCCGGGGTGTTCACCGTCGGGGCGCCCGAGTCGTCGATGATCTGGCCGCCGTTCTGGTAGGCGAAGCTCCACCACTGCGCCCACCAGCCGGCGCCGCCGTAGCCCCACTGCTCGCCCGGCACGGTGAGCTTCTCCATCGCCGCCTGGGCGTCCTCCTGCGTCCAGTCCGCCGTGGGGTAGTCCACGCCGGCGGCGTCGAAGAGGTCCTTGTTGTAGTAGACGATCATCGCGCCGGAGCGGTCCGGGATCGCGTAGACCTTGTCCTGGTAGGAGTACAGGGAGCCGGTGGGTCCGAAGCGCTCGTCGAGGTCCATGCCGGACTTCGACACGTACTCGTCCAGCGGCAGGATCTGGTTCTTGGACGAGTAGACGTTGACGCCCTCGGCGACCTGCATGATGTCCGGGCCGTTGCCGCCCGCGATCATCGTCTGCACCTTCTGCTCGTACTGGTCGCTCGGGATGAGCTGGAGCTTGACCTTGATGTCGGGGTGCGCCTTCTCGAGCATGTCGACGCGCTCCTGGTACGACGTCTTGTCGACGTCGCCGCCCCAGACCGTCATCGTCAGGGTCGTGACCCCGCCGTCGCCCGAGTCCTCGCCAGAGCCGCACGCCGCCAGCGCCGACATGCCCAGCGCGGCGAGCGCCACCCCGGCGACGCCCCTGCTCCATCGCGTCCTTGCGTTCATCGTCTCCGCCTCTCTGCGGTGGGCCGGTCGTCGTCGACCGTCCCCTCGATTACAACGTTGGTAAAACTAACCCCTGGATAAATAGATGTCGACGGTTCAGGGATCACGAAGTGGTCACGGCGGCCGGGCGACCCGGCCCGGCCCCGCGTCAGCCGCAGGTACGTGCCGCGTACCCGACGGCGACCGCCGGCCCGTCGCCCATCGCGACGGTCGCGGTGCCCGCGTCGAGCGCCCGCCCCCGCGTGCTCACCACCGCGGACCCGCTGGCGCCCGGTGCCACGCCCCGCACGGTGCGGTCCCCGACCGCCGTCCGGATCTCGACGTCGCCGGCGCGGTCCGTCGCGTTGCGGACGGTCGTCACGAGCTGGACGCGCCCCTGGCCCACGCAGCGCGCGGCCACGGACGGCTCGACCGCCGTCGGCGGCGCGTCCACCGTGAGCTCCGGGATCTTGAGGTACGAGCCCGGGGTCGCGAAGGTGATCCGCACCGCCGAGGCCCAGACCGGGTCGAGGGCGACGGCCGTCCGGGTGCCGTTCGCGCCCGGAGCCACGTCCTGTGCCGTCGTCGCGTGCCAGGCGCCGTCGGCGTCCCGGTACTCGACGCCGAACCGGGCGATCGTGCCCTCGATGTTCGTGAACGCGACCTGGTCGACGACGTGCGCCGCGGCGGGCTCCACGGTGAAGGTCACCTCGTCCTGCGTCGAGCCGCTCGCCCACGTGGACCACGACGTCGACGCCTTGCCGTCGCAGGCGCTCTCGGCCGGCATCGTCTCCCAGTCCGTCTGGTGGAAGCTCGCCGAGACGGTCGTCCCGTCGACCCCGCACAGCTCGACGACGCCGTCCTCGGACACCTCGATCGCACGGCTGAACGTGCGGCCCGCGGAGAACCGGTCGTCGGCGGCGAGGGTGCCCGTGATCGTGTGCTCGCCGCGCGTGGCGAACGACGTCGCGTCCCAGGTCACGGCCACGTCGGCGGTGACGCCGTCCACCTCGACCGGCACGGTCGCGGGCAGGTCGTCCCCGAAGTCCTCGCCGGGCCCGACCCGCTCGGGCAGGCCGTCGTCGACCACCGACCAGACGCCGTCGCCCAGGCCGCGCGCGTCCCAGTAGCTCTCGTCCCAGCCGTCGCCCCAGCGCTCCGGGTCCTCCACGGCGGGGTTGCGCATCTCGGCGCGCCCGTTCTCGCCGATGGTGATCGGCAGCCACACGTACGTCGAGTCGGCAGCACCGGCGTTCCAGCGGTCGCCCATGTAGACGAACCGGCCGCCGCCCAGGTCGAGCACGTTCGTGGACTGCGAGCCGAACGTGGACCGGCGCGTGTCGCCGACGGACAGCAGCCCGTCGCCGCCCTCGGGGATGGAGCCGTACGGGACGTCCTCGTACCGGTCGTCGGGCTCGACCCCGCGGATCCACGGCCCGAGGATGCTGTCGGCCGTGTAGTACGTCTGCGGGTTGGGGTCCCACCCCGTCGCGCCGGACGCGACGGCGTAGTACCGGCCGCCGTGCTCGAACAGCGCGGGCGCCTCGAGCATCCCGCACTCCTTGACGATCTGGAAGTCCTCCCCGCGCACCGGCGCCTCGGCGGTGCCGTCCGCGAAGAGGTACGGGTACCGGCCGTCCTCCGAGTACTGCCCGGCGCCCGCCATGTCCGTGCCCGTGGTGTGCGTGACGTTCGTGTACGTCTCGTCCAGCTCGGCCACGTAGAGCGACCGGTTCTCCTCCGAGGAGTAGACGATGTACGCCGTGCCGTCGTCGTCCTGGAACACGGTCATGTCGCGCGCCTGGCCCGGCACCGCGGCGGAGATGCAGTCCTGGTAGCCCGTCCGGTTCGGCATCCGGTACACGCCCGTCATGCGGAACGGGCCGGTCGGGCTGTCCGACACCGCCACGCCCGCCATGGAGCGCGCGTACATGCTGCCGCCCGACGTCGTCTGGCCGTCCGAGTGCCACCACAGCACCCACTGGTCGGTCGCGGCGTTGTACAGCACCTTGGGCCGCTCGAAGATCGTCGTGCGGTCGGCCGCCTCGTTCGTGTCGAGGTGGTAGTCGAGCTCCGCGATCCGGTCGGCGCGCGGCTGGCCGGCGTCGTCCACGGTGTCGTAGAGCGCGTCGAAGTACTCCGACTCCAGGTCCGACGGGTCGGACACGGACCGCAGGACGACGCCCTCGTCCGTCCAGTTCTTGGTGTCGTACGACTTGTACGCGTGCACGCCGGGGCTGCCGTAGTAGCCGTTGCTGCGGTCCTCGCCGTACCAGTAGTAGACGGTGCGGCCGTCCTCCTCGCTCTGCACCACCTGGCCGCCGTGCGCCTGGACGTGCTCGCCGCCGTCGTCCAGCCAGGGCGGCGAGAAGTAGTCGTCGGCGCCGGTCCCCGGGTCGAGGACGGCGGGAAAGCGCGTGTACCCGGCGGTGTCGGCAACTCCGCCGGAGCCGTCGGAGCTGCCTGAGGGGTCGTCGGCCGCGGCGCCGGCCGTGGCCTGCAGGCCGACCAGCGCGAGGGCGAGGCCGACGCCAGCGGCCGCGGCCCGCCGGCCCAGGGGCGGCGCGGCACCGCGGTCGTCGCGGGGGTGAGGCATGTCGTTCTCCTTCGTCGTCGAAGCGAGACGTGCGTGGCGGTCGACCGCCGTCGGTCGCCCGCACGCAGGCTGGCACGTCGGAATGTTTACGTCAACATTTGGTCGATGCGCCGTTTCGTTTCTGTTCGCTTCGGCCACACGACCGTCGCGCACCGCCGCCGCGGCCCACCAGCGCGTCGGCGAGCGGAGGTTCGCGGCCCGCAGCCTGGGCGACACCGGACCGTCCTCAGCGACGCCGGGCGTCGTGATCTCGCGCGGGAGTCGAGCGGGGCGTCCGTCAGGGCAGGCGCACGGTGGTGCGCGCGCCGTCGGACCAGACGACGACGGCGGTCGCCCCGTCGACCGTCACGGCGGCGCCGTGGGTCGACGGGTCGCCGGACCCGTCGCTGCGGCGCAGGGCGACGAGGCAGGCGGCCCAGGCGCCGGGTGCCGCGGGCAGGTCGACCCAGGGCACGCGCGCGCCCTCGCCGAGCGGGCTGACGTCGTCGCGCGCGGTGGTGCCGCCCGTCCCGTCGCCGAGCAGCGGGACGACGACGGAGCTCAGGCCGTCGCCGGCGACGGTCGGCCAGCCCGAGACGCGCAGCCGTGCTGCCGTGGCGGCACAGTCCGCACCGGCGGCGAGCGCGTCCGCCCGGACGCAGCGGACCTCCCACGGCCCGCGGACGACGGACACGACCGTCAGGACGCCCGCGTCGACGGCGTCCCCGGTCGCGCCGGACCCGTGGCCCTGCCGGTCCTCTGCGGGGAGCACCCAGTGCGCCGCGACGCGCGACGCCGCCACCGCCGCCTCCGCCTCGCCGGCGGCGGGCTCGACGACGCCCACCTCGAGGGTGGTCATCCCGGTGCGGTGCGTGGCCCGCCCGGTCGCATCGACGAGGCTGACGGACTGGTCGACGGGCGAGAGCCAGCTGTCGTCGTCGAGCCACGGGCAGGTGGCGGTGGAGTAGCCGAGCCGCGCGTACAGGGGCGAGTCGCCGGTGCGGTCGCCCTCGCGGGCGTGGTCGGTGCCGTGGTTGACCACTCGGACGACGCCGTCGGCCCGGGTGCCGCTGACCACCCAGCCGGGCGCGCGGACGACGCGCAGCACGTCGCCGCGCTCGACCGGCAGCGGCTCCTCCGGCGCGGTCCAGGCCGGGTGGTCGGCGGGCAGCGCGAGGCCGAGCAGCCCCTTGCTCGCCCAGTAGGGCGAGCCGGGGCCCGAGTACGACTGCGCCAGGCGCGGCCAGGCGTGGTGCCAGCCGAGCCTGAGCAGGCCGTCGTCGTCCGGGGCGCCCCGCTCGACGAAGTGCCCCACCACGGCGGACGCCGCGCGCCGCAGCAGGCCCGGGGGCAGCGACGGCACCTCCGCCATCGCGCCCACCCAGAACGGCGCGGCCGCCGCGAACCGATAGGTGAGGGAGCGGCCCTGCACCAGCGGCGACCCGTCGCCGCCGACCAGCGCCACCGCGTCCTGCAGGTAGCGGTCGAGCAGCGCGACGTCGCGCTCGCGGCGCGGGGCCGCGAGGTCCGCCGCGCCCGCCATCCGCGCCCACAGGGTCGGGTACAGGTGCAGCGCCCAGCCGGCGTAGTGGTCGAAGGCGCGCTCGGCGCCGTCGGACATCCAGCCGTCCGCGCGCTCGAAGGAGTCGTGCGTCGCGAGGTCCGCGGCCATCTCGTCCAGGGAGTGCGGCCCGCCGACCGAGCGCAGGAACGTCTGCACGACCAGCCGGAACCAGACCCAGTTGATCCGCGGATAGGTGTCGTCGCCGACCGCCTCCGCGAGGTAGTCGACCACGCGCTCCTGCACGGCCGGGTCGAGCCGGTCCCAGATCCACGGCCGCGTCAGGTCCAGGACCAGCGCGATCGACGCCGCCTCCACCTTGGCCTGCCCGTGCTCGGACAGCCGCACCCAGCGCTCGGGGTGGCGGGGGTCGGTCCCGGCCGCGAGGCCCGCGGCGTACCGCTCGGCGTACCCGTGCGGGTCGGCGCCGCACTCCCCCGCCAGCCGGAACCCGGCGAGCAGGAAGGTGCGGGCGTAGCCCTCGAGACCGTCGACGGCGCGGCCGTAGCCGCCCGCCGGCCCCGGGAGCGTCACGAGCGAGCCGTCCGGCGAGGCGAACGGCCGCACCGAGTCGAGCATCGTGTCCGCGAGCGCCGCCCAGCGGCCTCGGTCCCAGCGGGAGCGGCCGCTCACGGCGTGGTGGCCGGGCGGTCGTGCGCCGCGGACCTCTCGGGTCGCGCCTGCGAGATCCATCGCACCCTTCCTCCTCGAGGGATCCGACCGCCGTGGCGATCACGCCCGATCATCCGCGATCGACCAGGAACAGAGTCAAGCGTTCCGGTTCTCGCCACGTCAAGCACGTGGCTGTACTGTCATGATCGTTTGAGTTCGTTGTCGGTCACTGATCCGAGACGAGGTCGTCGTGGACACCCCGCAGGACCGCTTCGCCGGGCCGCTCGCCGCGACCCTCCCCCTGCCACCACCCGGAGCCGAGCGCGCGGCGGCCCTGGACGCCCTGCTGCTCCCGCCCGACGCGGCGCTCCCCGTCCCGCCCGCCACCGAGCGCGGGCGGTGGGACCCCGCCCGCGGCGCGCTCGACGCGGCCACCGCGACCGCCGTCGTCGACCGCGCCGAGGCCGACCTCGGCACGCCGTGGCCCCTCCCGCTCGCGAGCACCGCGGCCCGCCTGCACCGCGACGGCGACCGCGACACGCACGAGCAGCTCGTGCACGGCCGCGAGCGACGCCTGTCCCGCGCGGCCGTCGCCGCGGCGGTCTCGCTCGGCGCGCCGGGAGCCGACCGGTGGCTCGACGAGGTGGCGGACGGCGTCTGGCAGCTGTGCGAGCAGAGCTCCTGGTGCTGGCCGGCCCACGACGACTCCCGACTCCGCCACGGGTCGGTGCTGCCCACGGTCACCGACCCGTACCTCGACCTCGGGGCCGGCGAGGTGGTCGGTCAGCTCGCGTGGGTGGACCACCTGCTCGGGGCGGGGCTCGACGCGCGCTACCCGGGCCTGCGTGCGCGGGTGCGCCACGAGGCGCGCGCCCGCGTCGTCGAGCCGTTCCTGCGCCGCCGCGACTGGCACTGGCTGGGGCGGGACGGCGACGTGCACAACTGGAACCCGTGGATCCACGGGAACGTGCTGGTCGCCGCCCTGCGCCTGCTCGACGGCGAGCACGAGACCGCCGAGCGCGCCCGCGTCGTGGAGCTGGTGCTGCAGGGCCTGGACCGCTACGTCGGGTGCCTGCCCGACGACGGCGCGATCGACGAGGGCTACGCCTACTGGTGGAACGGCGCCTGCCGCGCGCTCGAGGCCCTGGACGTGCTGGCGCACGCCACCGGCGGCGCGGTCGACGCCCTGGACGCCGGGCGGTCGCCCGCCGCGCTGCGCGGGACCGTCGCGTTCCCGCACCGGATGCACCTGGGCGGGGCGTGGTACCTCAACCTGGCCGACGGCCAGGCCAGGCCGCACCTGACGCCGCCCTGGCGCGCCCTGCACCGCGCGGCGCTCCGCACGGGCGACCCCGACGCGGCGGCACACGCGCTCGCGCACCGGGTGGCCGGGGCGGGCGCCGAGGAGCAGCAGGGGCTCGGGCGGCTGCTGCGCGCCCTCACCGACCGCGACTGGCAGGCGACGTCCGACGCGCTCCCGCCGCTCCCCGCCGAGACCTGGCTCGGCTCCACCGAGGTGCTCGTGGCCCGCGAACGCACGGGCGATGCGGCCGGGCTCGCGCTCGCCGTCAAGGGCGGGCACAACGCGGAGGCGCACAACCACAACGACGTCGGGTCCGTCGTCGTCGCGTCCGACGGCGTGCCCGTGGTGGTCGACGCGGGGCGTCCGACGTACACCGCGCAGACGTTCGGCCCCGACCGCTACCGGATCTGGACCATGCAGTCGTCGTGGCACTCGGTGCCCGAGGTCGCCGGGACCGCGCAGGCGGTGGGCGCCGGGGCGCGGGCGCGCGACGTCCGCCCCGCCCTCCGGGGCGACGACGCGGGGGCGCCGTCCGGCGTGACGCTGGACCTCGCCGCCGCGTACCCCGTGGCGGGGCTGCGGTCCTGGCGGCGCTCGGCACGCCTCGAGCGCGGCCCCGACGCCCGCGTCGTGGTGTCGGACGCCTGGGACCTCGACGACCGGCGCGACGACGGGCGCGACGACCCCGCGGCGACGACGGTCCGCTTCCTCCTCGCCGGCGACGTCTCGCTGACGCCGGGGAGCGCCGTCGTCGTCCCGCTCGACGGCGCCCCTCCCCTGCGCCTCACGTGGCCGCCGGACGTCCCCGCCGCGCTCGTGGACCGCCCCCTCGACGACCCGGTGCTGAGCGAGGTGTGGGGCGACCGCCTCGCACGCCTCGACCTCGACGTCACCGCCCGCGCCGACCTGCAGGTCGCCATCGCGCGGGACGTCGACGCGGAGGGGGCAGGACGACCGGGCGGCGGGCCGTCGCCCGCCGCAGCGAGGAGGAAGAGTGACCACTGATCCGGAGCTGCGCGCCCCGCTCCCGGCCGAGCGCCGGGCCGCCCTGCTCGCCGCCCTCGACCGCGACGGCGTCGTGCGGGTCGCCGACGTGTCGAAGGCCCTCGGCGTGACGGCCGTGACCGTGCGACGCGACATCACGCAGCTCGAGCGTGAGGGCCGGCTCGTGCGCGTGCACGGGGGCGCCGTGCCCGCCGCCGCGCCGGCGGGCGGCGGCGCGCCCGCCCCGTCGCCGACCTCGCAGGCCGTCGGGGTGCTCGTCCCCTCCCTGGACTACTACTGGCCCGGAGTGGTGCGCGGGATGGAGGCCGTGGCACGGGAGCACGGGCTGCGCGTCGTGCTCCGCGGCTCCCACTACGACGCACCGGACGAGCGGCTCGCCCTGCAGCGGCTGGCCGAGGCCGACGGGGTCAGCGGGCTGATCCTCGCCCCGCGCACCGACGGCACCCGGGGGGCCGACGTCGCCCAGTGGCTCCGGGACTCCGGCCTGCCCCACGTGCTCGTCGAGCGCGAGGCCGCGCTCGCTCCCCACCGCGAGGCGCTCGAGTCCGTGGTCTCGGACCACGCCCTCGGCGCGCTCATGGCCGTGCACCACCTCGCCGACCTCGGCCACCGCCGGGTGGGACTCGTGCTGTCCCGCGAGTCGCCGACGTCTCGCAAGATCGCCGCGGGCTGGCGCGCCGCCTGCGCCGAGCTCGGGCTGTCGACCGAGGAGCACTTCGAGCGGCTCGCGCCCGACCGCCGCAACCCCGAGTTCCCGGGGGTCGTGACGGAGGTCGTCGACACCGCGGTCGCCTCCGGCACGACGGCGCTGCTGGTGCACTCCGACCCCGAGGCGTCCGCCGTCGTGCAGGAGGCGATGGACCGCGGCCTCGGCGTGCCGGGCGACCTCTCGGTGCTGTCGTACGACGACGAGGTCGCCGGGCTCTTCAGCCCGGCCCTCACCGCCGTGCGGCCGCCGCGCGCCGCCGTCGGTCACGCCGCCGTCGACCTGCTGCTCAAGCGCCTCGCCGACCCCGAGCGGCCCGTGCACCGCGTGGCGATCAGCCCGCGCCTGGTGGTGCGGGAGTCGACGGGGCCGGTGCGCCCGGGGTAGCCCGCGGCCGCGCACGAGGCGTGGGGCGTCGAACGTTCACCGCGATTCACAGAGGCGGCACGGGGTGCGGCAGGACGACGCACGTCGCGCTCGGCGGGCCACGACGCCCCGACGAGGCGATCCTGGACCCGGAGGTGACGGCGGATGACAGCACACCGGGCGACGGCCGGCGAAGAGGCCGGCACGCCGCCGACGGGCGAGCGTGCCGTGTACTTCGTCTCCGACGGCACCGGCATCACGGCCGAGACGCTGGGCGGCGCGCTCCTCGTGAACTTCCCGGGCGTCACGTTCCGCCGCCACACCGTGCCGTTCGTCGACACCGACCGCGCCGCGCGCGCCCTCGTCGCCGAGATCGACCGGTCCGCTGCGGACGGCCTGGGACCGATCGTCTTCACCACGGTGCGGGCGCCGGCCGTGCGCGAGGAGCTCGAACGGTCGCGCGGCGTCCTCATCGACCTCCTCGGCGGGCACCTCGTCGAGCTCGAGCGGGCGCTGGGCACGACGTCGAGCGAGCACCTCGTCCCGTCCCACGGCGTCGGCGACCTGGAGCGCTACTTCGCCCGCATGCGCGCGGTCGAGTACGCCATCGAGCACGACGACGGGCAGAGCCGCCGCGCGCTCGACCTCGCCGACGTCGTGATCATCGCGCCGTCACGCTGCGGCAAGACCCCCACCACGATGTACCTCGCGCTGCAGCACGGCCTCCTCGTCGCGAACTACCCCCTGACCGAGGACGACTTCCCGACCGACGACCTGCCGCCGGTGGTGGCGCCCTACGCCGCGCGGTGCTTCGGCCTCACCACGACGCCCCTGCGCCTGAGCCAGGTACGGCACGAGCGGCGCCCGAACTCGCAGTACGCGAGCCTCGCCCAGTGTCGGCTCGAGCTGCGCCAGGCCGAGGACCTCTACCGGCGCACGCGCGTCCCGTTCCTCAACTCCTCCACCAAGAGCGTCGAGGAGATGTCCGCCGTCATCCTCCAGACCATGAAGCTGCGCGGCTGACACCCCACGATCCGCACCCACGATCCGCACCCACGAAGGGACCGACGATGGCCCACATCCTCTGGTTCGACGAGATCGGCATGGACGACCTGGCCCGGGTCGGCGGCAAGAACGCCTCCCTCGGGGAGATGGTGTCCCGGCTCGCGGCGGCCGACGTCCGCGTGCCGCGCGGGTTCGCCACCACCGCCGAGGCCTACCGCCGGTTCCTCGAGCACGACGACCTCGCCGGCCGCATCCGCGCCACCGTCGAGGGCCTGGACACGGACGACGTCGCCGCCCTCGCACGGGTGGGGTCGACCGTGCGCGGCTGGGTCGAGGAGCAGCCGTTCCCGGCCGACGTCGAGGCGGACGTCCGCGCGGCGTTCGCGACTCTCGTGGCCGAGGACCCCGAGCCGGAGCAGGTGACGTGGGCCGTGCGTTCCAGCGCCACCGCCGAGGACCTGCCCGACGCGTCGTTCGCGGGGCAGCAGGAGACCTTCCTCAACATCGGGGGCATCGACAACGTGCTGCACGCCGTGCGCTCCGTCTTCGCGTCCCTCTACAACGACCGCGCGATCGCCTACCGGGCGCACCACGGGTTCGACCAGCACGACGTCGCGCTCTCGGCCGGGGTGCAGCGGATGGTGCGCTCCGACGTCGGCGCCTCCGGCGTCATGTTCACGGTCGACACGGAGTCCGGGTTCGACCAGGCCGTCTTCGTCACCAGCTCCTACGGGCTCGGGGAGGCCGTGGTCCAGGGCGCGGTCAACCCGGACGAGTTCTACGTCTACAAGCCCGCGCTGCGCGCCGGTCGGCCCGCCGTCCTCAAGCGCTCCGTCGGTGAGAAGGCGGTCGCCATGCGCTACGCCGCCGGCCGGCACGTCGGCGGCAGCACGGTGTTCGCCGACGTCGACCCCGCCGAGCGCGCCCGCTTCTCGCTCACCGACGCCGAGGTCACGGAGCTCGGCCGCATCGCGCTCGTCATCGAGGAGCACTACGGGCGCCCCATGGACATCGAGTGGGGCAAGGACGGGGTGGACGGCAGGCTCTACGTCCTGCAGGCGCGGCCCGAGACCGTGGTCTCGCGCGACTCGGGCAACGTCGTGCACCGTTTCACGCTCCGCGAGCGGGGCACGGTGTTGCTGGAGGGGCGCGCCATCGGGCAGAAGGTCGGCGCCGGCCGCGCGCGGGTGCTGTCCTCCGTCGACCAGATGCACGACTTCGCGCCCGGGGACGTGCTCGTCGCGGACATGACCGACCCGGACTGGGAACCCATCATGAAGCGCGCCGCGGCGATCGTGACGAACCGCGGCGGGCGCACCTGCCACGCGGCGATCATCGCGCGCGAGCTGGGCATCCCGGCCGTCGTCGGGACGGGCACCGCGACCGCCGACCTGCCCGACGGGCGCGAGGTGACGGTCTCCTGCGCCGAGGGCGACGAGGGTCGCGTCTACGAGGGCCTGCTGGCGTTCGACGACGCGGCGACCGAGCTCGACCGGATGCCCGAGCCACCCGTGAAGATCATGATGAACGTCGGCACCCCCGACCAGGCGTTCTCCTTCGCCCGGCTGCCGAACCACGGCGTCGGGCTGGCCCGCCTCGAGTTCATCATCAACCGGCAGATCGGCATCCACCCCCGCGCCCTGCTCGACGCCGACGGGCTGCCGGCCGAGCTGCGGGACGAGGTCGCGGGCCGCGTCGCCGCCTACCCCTCCCCGCGCGAGTACTTCGTGCAGCGCGTCGCCGAGGGGGTGTCCACGATCGCCGCCGCCTTCGCGCCCGAGCCCGTCATCGTACGGCTCAGCGACTTCAAGTCGAACGAGTACGCGAACCTCCTCGGCGGCACGCTGTACGAGCCCGACGAGGAGAACCCGATGATCGGCTACCGGGGCGCGTCCCGGTACCTCTCCCCGGACTTCCGCGAGTGCTTCGACATGGAGTGCGAGGCGCTGCGCCGCGTGCGCGACGACATGGGGCTCACCCACGTGCGGGTCATGATCCCGTTCGTGCGCACCGTGGCCGAGGCCGAGGGGGTCGTCGAGCTCCTCGCCGAGAACGGGCTGCGGCGCGGCGAGAACGACCTCCAGGTCGTCATGATGTGCGAGGTCCCGTCCAACGCCCTGCTCGCCGACGAATTCCTCGAGCACGTCGACGGCTTCTCGATCGGGTCCAACGACCTGACCCAGCTCACGCTCGGCCTCGACCGCGACTCCGCGCTCGTCGCCCAGGCGTTCGACGAGCGCGACGCCGCCGTCCGGGAGCTCCTCGGGCTCGCCATCGACGCCTGCCGCCGCCACGGCAAGTACATCGGCATCTGCGGCCAGGGCCCGTCCGACCACGCCGACTTCGCCCAGTGGCTCGTCGAGCGCGGCATCGAGTCCGTGTCCCTCAACCCCGACACCGTCGTCGACACCTGGCTCGCGCTCGCGGCCGCCGCCGAGGGGAGCACCCATGCCTGACGCCCCGGCCCCCGCCGCGCTCATACCCTCGACCCGACCCGAGCCGACCATCGACCGGTTCCTCCGCAACGAGACCACGACCCGGTAGGCCTCGGCCGGCGACTACGCCTCTCACGACGGCGCCCTGGGGGGTGGGCCCGCCCGCGTCCCCGGCGCCGACCGACGGCTCGCGCGCGGACGTCGACGAGAGCCACCGCGTCGTCGAGGTGCCGTAGGGTCCCGCGCATGACCGACCAGCGCGGCACCGCCGCCACCGACGAACGGCCTCGGATCGCGGGGCCGGTGCGCACGATCGACTACCACACGGCGGGCGAGCCGTTCCGCATCGTGCCCGAGCCGCCCGTGCCGATCCCCGGCGCGACCGTCGCCGAGCGGCGCCGGCGCGCGATCGACGACCCGGACGTCGACGGCCTCCGCCGCCTGCTGTGCTTCGAGCCGCGCGGCCACGCCGACATGTACGGCGGCTTCGTCACCCCGCCGGACGACGAGGGCGCGCACCTCGGCGTCCTGTTCTGGCACAAGGACGGGTTCTCCACCGCGTGCGGCCACGGCACCATCGCGCTCGGCGCGTGGGCGGTGCGCTCCGGCCTGGTGCCCGCCGATCCGTCCGGGGTCACCGACGTGGTGATCGACGTGCCGTCCGGGCGGGTGACCGCCCGCGTGCGCACCGGCGAGGACGGCCGGGTGCGCGAGGTCGACTTCGTGAACGTGCCGAGCGCGCTGGTCGCCGCCGGCGTGCCGGTGGTGACGAGCCGCGGCGAGATCCGTGCCGACCTCGCCTGGGGCGGTGCCCTGTACGCGTGCGTCGACGCCGCGAGCGCGGGCCTCACGGTGGCGCCGGAGAACCTGGGCGAGCTCATCGCCCTCGGCCGCGAGGTCAAGGCCGCCCTCGCCGGCGACCCCCGCCTCGAGCACCCGACCGACCCCCGGCTGAGCGGCCTGTACGGGACGATCGTCGTCGACGACCTCGGCACGTCGCCCGACGGGGGCCCGCACCAGCGGAACGTGACGATCTTCGCCGACGGTCAGGTCGACCGCTCCCCCTGCGGGTCCGGCACGGCCGCGCGGGTCGCCGTCCTCGCCGCCACGGGGCGGCTGGGCGACGACCAGGTGCTCGTCCACGACTCGATCGTCGGCACCCGGTTCTGCGCCCGCGTCCTGGAGCACGTGACCGACCACGGCCGCGACGCCGTCGTCCCGGTCGTCACCGGCACCGCCCACCACGTCGCCACGTCGGTCTTCGAGGTCGACCCGGACGACACGCTGACCCCCGGGTTCGTGCTGCGCTGATCGGGCGGGACGCGCCGCCGTCCCCCTCAGGGACGACGAAGGCCTCGCCCTCCCGAGAGGGCGAGACCTTCGTCGACGAGCCGTCCGACGCTCGGGTCAGACGTTGAACGCACAACCGTGCTCTGACCTGCGGTTCCACCGTGGACTGCGGACCTGTGGGGGGAACCGCGGGGGAATCAGAGCAAGGAGCGCTCCCCCGCTGCGGCGGGGACAGCAGGATCCCGACGGGAACGTCGAGATCTCCAATGTGGCGTCGGCGACGCCACGTGCTGAGTCTATCGAGAGCTCTTCAGCACACGAGATCCCGCGCCCTCGACCGAGCCGCAACACGTCGCGAGGAGTGCAACCGCGAAGGGCATGGCTCCCTCGCCAGCGCCGTTGACCGTTCCTCCTGACCCGGAATGTTGTTCGAGTACGAGTACGCGTTCCACTGCTGCGGATCGGACAGATCCGTCACCGGATCCACACTGATGATGCGTCCACGCTTCCGTCATCCGCCGCAGACCATCTGCCCTTGCCACCGCTCGGAGTGTCCGCGACAACGCAACACGTTCCCCGCCTCGTCTTACGAAGACTCCGCGACGTACTGGAACACCGACGCCCCCTCACGCTACATCCACGACGGCATATCAGTCCGGCTTCCGCTACCCCTCACTTCCCTGAGTCGGAGCGTCGCGCAGAAACACCCTCACACCGAGCAACAATTCGGCCGCAACTACGAGAACCGCGAGGAAGGATGTCAGCCAAGCAACTCCCGTCCAAGCGGATAGCAGCACCCCGACCGCCAGAACGCAGAGGATCAGGACCCAAGTTCGAACCGCTATCGCGCCAGGAACCGACACTCTAGCAAGACCTCTTCCGAAAAATTTGCCGGTCAACACCCCGCTTGGAACGCTTGCCACCGCCACTATGGCGATCATCCAAACGAACCCGACCGAGATTGATAGGACAAGCAGGCCGACAGCAACAACGAAGGTCGCAATAGGTTGCCACCTCCGGACATTAGCGGCAGATGCATCGACCTTTCCGACTGTCTCAGAATTGGCTCTCATGCTGTGCCCTCGAGGTCGTCGCTGTGTGAATGAGACCGTCCTAGGTGGCGTAAATACCGGACTCCCAATCGCGGCGCTACTCGGATACAGGGCGTGCGGTGTGGCACAACGTTATAGACCGCGGTTGCCGACCTTGTCGAACTCGTGCCGGTCCAGCACTTCGCTTTTGCCACCCACCGATACCGCATAATTCTTCTACCGCGATGGCGACATCCCAGCATGAACATGCTCCGATCGTCCGGACAAATCTAGCGATATGAGCAGTTCAATGCTTTTCCGTTTCCCGAATGAGGGCAATTCGCCGTCGATATTCCGCCTTTGTAAGCAGGCCCTCCCCCGCGATGCGGATTATCTGGCCACTCTTGAGATCTAACTCTGCATACTCTTGTGCCTCGGCAGTGGTGTAACCAGCCCGAAATTCCGCGTTTCGCTTTCGAACATGCAGCCCCCAAGAGAGCAGGCATGAAACGATCGCTACCAACATGCCGATCATTGCAACCAGAGTCACCGGGTGGTCCGGATATCCGTCTCCGGTCGCTAGCATTCCGATCACTAGAACCCCCGCGCTTACAAAAAGGAGTGTCACCGAAACCAGCATTGCCACGCCGTATCGCACGGCCGCAGGGCCGGGCAGAACATCTACTTTCTGACCTGGCTTCCAATCACCCGTTCCCATAATCAATCCCTAATCCAGCCGGCAGTCTGAGCCGTGGAGTAGCTCAAACCGATTGTGTCGAAACTCGTTCCCATGACGTCCGACATAACATCTACACCGTTCCCGATGATGTCGCTTGCCGCTTCACCAGGCATTCGCATACTCTCATTGACTCCTCGGACCGCACGGCCAACTGCAGGAACGGCTCGCGCGGCCTTGAGCGCGTATCCTGCGCCGCCCGTTAGAGTTCCCAGAATTCCGAGTGCGCAGCCACCAGACATGCCGTTCACACAGTCAATCCCTGTACTTGCCGCGCCCAGAAGCATGCTGCCGCCGATCGCTACCCCTGCCACCCAACCCACCGGATTGGAGACCATCGCGAGAACACCGATGCCTAGCGCAACCGTTGAGAGTACCTGGCTTGCGGCCTGCCCCTTATCACTGGCAGCCCAAGACTTGAGGTTGCCGAACCAGTCACCCCGCTCCTTCTCCTGCGCGGCTGCCGCCGCGGCGGCAGCTTCCCTCTCGGCCGCACGCTTCCGATTAATTCCTTCATGGCGCGCGTCGGAGCGCGCCCGCTGGATCGAGCCCGTACGGTCAACGGTGATGTCGGCGTACGACCTTCGAGGGCTCTTGGCAAAGTACGTATTTGCATACGCTGTGTAGTTCGAGCGCACGCGCACGGGTGTATGCGTGTGCTCGTCGCGCACCGTCCGCACGCACGAGATCGCCTTCGTGCACGTGTCGTACTTGCGCTTGTCGTTCTTCTGCTTCGGGTTGTACCCCACATGCCCGGCACCGATCGGGAGGGACTGCTGCACGGATGGGTGCCACCTGACCCGTGGTGCCGAGGAGCGCTGCGGGAAGGACGGGCTCGCCCGAGAGCCATTCATGCACAGACCTCGCCCTCGCGAGTCGGATGCAATACGCGGGTCCGTCGCGGTCAGCGAGTGACAGCCACGAAGTTCGTCGGTCGCCTGGGCTCCGTCCACCCGTTCGAACCGAAGTTCCGCACGCGAAGGGCCCCACCGTGCGGCACGGCGGGGCCCTTCGCGACGAGAGAAGCACGCCTCATCTGCTTTGCCAGTTTTGAGAGCTTTGTCCTAGACGTTGAACCCCAGCATCCGCAGCTGCTCACGGCCCTCGTCGGTGATCTTCTCCGGACCCCACGGCGGCATCCAGACCCAGTTGATGCGGAAGCCGTCGACGAGCCCCTCCAGCGCGGTGCCGGCCTGGTCCTCGATGACGTCCGTGAGCGGGCAGGCCGCTGACGTGAGCGTCATGTCGATCGTGGACATGTTGTTCTGGTCCACCTGGATGCCGTAGACGAGGCCCAGGTCGACGACGTTGATGCCCAGCTCGGGGTCGATGACGTCGCGCAGGGCCTCCTCGACGTCCGCCGCCGTGGTGGGCGTGGGGGCCGCGGCCGGCTCGGCGACGGGCGGGGCGGCCGCCTCGGTCGTGTTCTCGGTCATCGTGTCCTCTCAGGTTCAGGTCGGCTTCAGCCCAGCGCGCCGCTGCGCGCCAGCGAGTCCTTGAGCGCCGCCCAGCCGAGCAGCGCGCACTTGATGCGGGCGGGGTACTGCGAGACGCCGGTGAACGCGCTCGCGTCGCCGATGGCGTCCAGCGCGTCCTCGTCGTCCAGACCCTTGCCCCGCGAGGCCATGAGGTCGTGGAAGACGGCGTCCAGGCGGGCGACGTCGGACAGGTCGTGCCCGGTGACGAGCTCCGTCATCACGGAGGCGGACGCCTGCGAGATGGAGCAGCCCTGGCCCTCCCAGGACACGCCGGACACGGTGGAGCCGTCGACGTCCACGCGCAGCGTGATCTCGTCGCCGCAGGTCGGGTTCACCTGGTGCGACTCCCCCGACCGGTGGTCGGCGGGCGGGTCGACGAGGCCCCGTCCGTGCGGGCGCTTCGCATGGTCCAGGATCACCTGCTGGTACATCTGCTCGAGCGAGCTCACTGCTGTCCTCTCCGCCTACGTCAGTCCACACCGAAGAACGCGCGCACGCCCGACAATGCTTCCCGGAACGCCGCGATCTCTTCGGCCGTGGTGTACACGGAGGCCGACGCGCGCGCCGTCGCGGCCACGCCGAACCGGCGGTGCAGCGGCTGCGCGCAGTGGTGCCCCACGCGGACGGCGATGCCCTTGTCGTCGAGCACCTGCCCGACGTCGTGCGCGTGCACGCCGTCGACGACGAACGAGACGACCGCGAGGCGGTCGCGCGCGTCGGCCGGCCCGACGATCCGCACGCCGGGGATCTCGCCGATACGCACCAGCTCGGCCGCGAGCTCCCGCTCGTGCTCGGCCACGCGGTCCATGCCGAGCTCGTCCAGCCACTGCGCGGCCACGCCCATGCCGACGGCCTGCGCGACCATCTGCGTGCCCGCCTCGAACCGCTGCGGCGGCGGGGCGTAGGTGGTCTCGGCCATGGTCACGACCTCGACCATCGACCCGCCCGTGGTCACGGGCGGCATGGCCTCGAGCAGCTCGCGCCGCCCGTACAGCGCGCCGACGCCCGTGGGGCCGAGCATCTTGTGCGCGCTGAAGGCGGCGAGGTCGACGTCCAGGGCGTGCAGGTCCACCGGCAGGTGCGGCACCGACTGGCACGCGTCGAGCACCGTGACGGCCCCGACCCTCTTCGCGGCGGCGACCAGCTCCGCCACCGGGGCGATCGCGCCCGTCACGTTCGACACGTGGCCGAACGCCACCACGCGCGTGCGCTCGGTGATCACGCTCGCGACGTCCGACAGGTCGATCCGCCCGTCGTCGTCGACGCCGAACCAGCGCAGGACGGCGCCGTTACGGGCGCACAGCTCCTGCCACGGCACGAGGTTGGCGTGGTGCTCCGCCTCGGTGACGACGATCTCGTCGCCCGGGGACAGGCGGAACCGCTCGGCGGCGGCACCGCCGCGCCCGGCCGTCGCGTTGGAGAACGCGTACGCCACGAGGTTGAGGGCCGCGGTCGCGCCCGGCGTCCAGACGATCTCGCCCTCGTCGGCCCCGACGAACCTCGCCACGGCGGCCCGGGCGTCCTCGAACGCCTCGGTCGCCTCCTCGGCGAGCTGGTGCGCGCCGCGGTGCACAGCCGCGTTGCGCTGCTCGTAGAAGTCGACCTCGGCCTCGAGCACGACGTTCGGCTTCTGCGACGTCGCGGCCGAGTCCAGGTAGACCAGCGGCCGGCCACCCCGCACCGTGCGCCCGAGCAGCGGGAAGTCCGCCCGCACGGCCGCGAGCTCCGCCGCGGTGAGCGACGGGCGCACGGTGTCGGTGGTGGTCATGCTGTCCTCCTGGTGACGGCTCCTGGTCGAATGCTCGACGGGGAGGTCAGGCCATCGTCGCGCCGGTGCCGACGTACTTGTCGTAGCCGTTCTCCTCGAGCTGCTCCGCGAGCTCGGGGCCGCCCTCCTCGGCGATCTTGCCGTCGACGAAGACGTGCACGAAGTCCGGCTTGATGTAGCGCAGGATGCGCGTGTAGTGCGTGATGAGCAGCACGCCCACGTCGGTGTTTGACTTGGCGCGGTTCACGCCCTCGGACACGACGCGCAGGGCGTCGACGTCGAGGCCGGAGTCGGTCTCGTCGAGGATCGCGAAGTGCGGCTTGAAGAGCTCCATCTGGAGGATCTCGTGGCGCTTCTTCTCACCGCCGGAGAAGCCCTCGTTGACGGAACGCTCGGCGAAGGTCGAGTCGATGCGGAGGTTCTCCATCGCACCCTTGACCTCCTTGCCCCACGTGCGCAGGGCGGGCGCCTCGCCGTCGATGGCGGTCTTGGCAGTGCGCAGGAAGTTCGCCACGGACACGCCGGGCACCTCGACCGGGTACTGCATGGCGAGGAAGAGGCCGGCGCGGGCGCGCTCGTCGACGGTCATCGCGAGGAGGTCCTCGCCGTCGAGCGTGACGGTGCCGGAGGTCACCGTGTACTTCGGGTGGCCGGCGAGGGCCGAGGCGAGGGTCGACTTGCCGGAGCCGTTCGGCCCCATGATGGCGTGCGTCTCGCCCGAGTTGATGGTCAGGTCGACGCCGCGCAGGATCGGCTTGGCGCCTTCCTTGGTCTCGACGCTGACGTGCAGGTCGCGGATCTCCAGGGTGGGCATGCTTCGTGTCTCCAGGTCTGTGTTGCGAAAGTCTGAGGCAGGTCAGGACGCGACGGCGAGCCGCTCGTCGACGTCCACGAGGATGCGGTCGCCGTCCACGGTCACCGGGTACACCGGCACGGGCTGCGTCGCGGGGAGCTGGACCGGCTTGCCGGTGCGCAGGTCGAACTGCGAGCCGTGCAGCCAGCACTCGACCAGGCAGCCCTCGACCTCCCCGTCGGACAGGGAGACCTGTCCGTGCGAGCAGATGTCCGAGAGGGCGTGCCAGCCGCCGTCGGCGTCGCGGACGACCGCGACCGGGACCGGGGCCCCGTCCGCGCCGTCGAGCTCCACGAGCATGGCCTCCTCGGGGGCGAGGTCGTCGGCCATGCAGGCCAGCTGAGAGGTCATCGCCGCGTCACTCCGCGACGCCGGTGATGGCGCTCATCGACTTCTCCAGCTCCGCCTCGATCGACGCGAGCAGGCGCTCCTCGACCGACGGGACGCCGATCTCGTCGATCAGCTCGGCGAAGAAGCCGCGCACGACGAGGCGACGGGCGTCGACCTCGGGGATGCCGCGGGCCATGAGGTAGAAGAGCTGCTCGTCGTCGAACCGGCCGGTCGCCGACGCGTGCCCCGCGCCCTCGATCTCGCCCGTCTCGATCTCCAGGTTCGGCACCGAGTCGGCGCGGGCGCCGTCGGTGAGGACCAGGTTGCGGTTGAGCTCGTAGGTGTCGGTGCCCTCGGCCTCGGCCTGGATGAGCACGTCCCCGACCCACACCACGTGCGCGCCGGCGCCCTGCAGGGCGCCCTTGTACGTGACGCGCGACTTGCAGCGCGGCACGGCGTGGTCCACGAAGAGGCGGTGCTCCTGGTGCTGGTCGGCGTCGGCGAAGTACAGGCCGACCATCTCGACCTCGCCGCCCTCGCCCGTGAACGTCGCGTCCGGCGTGAGGCGCACGACGTCGCCGCCGAAGGTCACGACGACGTGCTTGAGCTTGGCGTCGCGGCCGATGCGGGCGCGGTGGCTGGAGGCGTGCACGGCGCCGTCGGCCCAGTCCTGCACGCTGACGACGGTGAGGTGCGCGCCCTCGTCGACGACGATCTCGACCGTCTGGTTGAGGGTCGCGTCGCCGCGGTGGTCGATGACGACGACGCCCTCGGCGTGGTGCTCGGCGTGCACCAGCAGGTGCTGCGCCGTGAGGTCCTTCGTCGCGCCCTCGACGCGCACGGAGGTGACGTCGGTGGCGACGGCCTCGGCGGGGAGCGTGACGACGGTGGCCTCGGCGGCCGCGTTCCACGCGGTCACCGCGGTGCGGTCGCCCGGCTTGCCGGTCGTGCCCAGGCGCGGGTCGTCCTTGCCGACGATCTCGACCTTGGCCTCGGGGGCCTCGACGACGGTCGTCAGCACGCCGCCGGCGCCGTGCTCCTCGCCGAACAGCGGCTGGAGCCGCGCCACCGGCGAGAAGCGCCACTCCTCCTCGCGCCCGGTGGGCACGGGGATGTCGGCGAGGTCGAACGACGTCTTGCGCTCGGCGCGCGAGCCCGCCGGCACGACGCCGTGGGAGTGGGCGCCGTCGGCCACGGCGCGGGAGTGATCGGTAGTGATGGCCATCAGCCGACGGACCCTTCCATCTGCAGCTCGATGAGGCGGTTGAGCTCGAGCGCGTACTCCATGGGCAGCTCGCGCGCGATGGGCTCGACGAACCCGCGCACGATCATGGCCATCGCCTCGGTCTCCTCCATGCCTCGGGACATGAGGTAGAACAGCTGGTCCTCGCTCACCCGCGAGACCGTCGCCTCGTGCCCCATGGACACGTCGTCCTCGCGGACGTCGACGTACGGGTAGGTGTCGGACCGGGAGATCTGGTCGACGAGCAGCGCGTCGCACAGCACGGTGGACGCGGAGTGCTTGGCGCCCTCGAGCACCTGCACCAGGCCGCGGTACGACGTGCGGCCGCCGCCGCGGGCGACGGACTTCGACACGATCGACGACGACGTGCGCGGCGCGGCGTGCACCATCTTGCAGCCGGCGTCCTGGTGCTGGCCCTCGCCCGCGAAGGCGATGGACAGCGTCTCGCCGCGGGCGTGCTCGCCCAGCAGGTAGATCGCCGGGTACTTCATGGTCACCTTGGAGCCGATGTTGCCGTCGACCCACTCCATGGTGGCGCCCTCGGCGGCCGTGGCGCGCTTCGTCACCAGGTTGTACACGTTGTTCGACCAGTTCTGGATGGTCGTGTAGCGCACGCGGGCGTTCTTCTTCACGACGATCTCGACGACCGCGGAGTGCAGCGAATCGCTCGAGTAGATCGGCGCGGTGCAGCCCTCGACGTAGTGCACGTAGGAGCCCTCGTCCGCGATGATCAGCGTCCGCTCGAACTGGCCCATGTTCTCCGTGTTGATGCGGAAGTAGGCCTGCAGCGGGATCTCCACGTGCACGCCCGGCGGCACGTAGACGAACGAGCCGCCGGACCACACGGCGGAGTTCAGCGCGGCGAACTTGTTGTCGCCCGCCGGGATGACCGTGCCGAAGTACTCCTGGAACAGCTCCGGGTAGTCGCGCAGACCGGTGTCGGTGTCGACGAAGATGACGCCCTGGGCCTCGAGGTCCTCGCGGATCTGGTGGTACACGACCTCGGACTCGTACTGCGCGGCAACGCCGGCCACGAGGCGCTGCTTCTCCGCCTCGGGGATGCCGAGCCGGTCGTAGGTGGCGCGGATGTCCTCGGGCAGGTCCTCCCAGCTGGCGGCCTGCTTCTCCGTGGAGCGCACGAAGTACTTGATCCGGTCGAAGTCGATCCCGGTGAGGTCGGCGCCCCAGTTCGGCATCGGCTTCTTGTCGAAGAGTCGCAGCGCCTTCAGGCGCGCCTTGCGCATCCACTCGGGCTCGTTCTTGAGCTCGGAGATGTTCTTGACGACGTCCTCGTTCAGACCGCGCTGCGCAGCCTCGCCCGCGGCGTCGCTGTCGCGCCAGCCGTACTCGTACGCACCGATCGAGTCGATGATCTCGTCATCGGACCGCTTCTCGGTGCCCTGCGCCGAAGCCGCCTGGGCGGCGTCCTGGGTGGGAGCGCTCATCGTGTTCCTTCCTGCGTGCCGCGGGTGCGGTGGGCCGGGGTGGGGAGGTTCTGGGGGGACGTCGGGGTGGAGACGATCGGGACGTTCGTGACGCACGCGTGCGCGCCTCCCGCGATCGTGGCGAGGCGCTGGACGTGCGTGCCGAGCAGCTCGGAGAACGCGCGGGCCTCGGCCTCGCACAGCTCGGAGAACTCCTCGGCGACGTGCTGCACCGGGCAGTGGCCCTGGCACAGCTGGACGGTGGGCAGCAGCGGGCCGCTCACCGGGCGGACCGAGGCGGCATAGCCGTCGGCCGACAACAGGTCGGCGAGCTGGGCCGCGCGCTCCTGCGGATCGCTGGCGGTCAGGCGCGGCGCGTACCGCGCGACCACGGCGTCGTACCGGTCGGCGGCGAACCGCGCCACGGCGTCCGTTCCGCCGATCTCGCGCAGGTAGCGCATCACCTGGGCCGCGAGCTCGGAGTAGCCGCCCGCGAGGTCGGACTGCCCGCGGGCACTCACGACGTAGCGGCGGGCGGGGCGGCCCCGGCGGCCCGACGACGGACCGGCCTCGTGCACCGCGATGGTGCCGTCCTCCTCGAGGCAGGCGAGGTGCCGGCGGACGGCGGCGGAGGTGAGGCCGAGCCTGTCGGCGAGCTCCCCCGCCGTCACGGGGCCCTCGCCGGCGACGAGCTCCAGGACGCGGCGACGGGTGGTGCCGTCGGCCTCGGGCGCGCCGTCGAGCAGGCGGGGGTCGACGCGTGCGGGCGTGCGGTCGGTCGTGCTGGTCGGCATGCGCTCACCCCCGTGCGGCTCGTGGACCACCGGGGGCAAACCTCACCCCGGCGACGACGTCGATATAGGGAACATCCTTGTTGCGTAATCCAGGATGTCAAGCAAGGCAAGCCTCACCGGGGCCCGTCGAGAGCCCCGGTGTCGCGAACGTCACTCGTCGGTGACGATGCGGCCCTCGATGACCTCGCCCGGGCGGCCGCCCGCGCCCCCGCCGGACGCCTGCTGCCCGAGCTGGCGCAGCTTGATCCCGAGGGCGATCATCACGATCCCGATGATCACCGCGAACACGCCGATCACGATGGACAGGCCCACGATCGCGTCGGCCGGGTTGACGAAGCACACCACCGCGAGCGCCACCAGCAGCAGGCCCGCGAGCAGGTTCCACACCCACGACGCCCCGCCGCGCCGACGCATGGCAGGGACGACGAACAGCTGCAGGAGGCCGAAGATCAGGGCCCAGATGGCCACGAGGATGAGGACGACGCCGAGGAACACCTTCGGCAGGAGCAGCAGCAGGGCGCCGAACACCAGCGCGACCATCCCGACGCCCGTGTTCACCGAACCCGCCGAGGTGCCGCGCCGGCGGATCCCGTCGACGATGCTCACCAGACCGTCGACCAGCACGAACACCCCGAACACCTGGACGAGCAGCGTCGGCGTCTTGTCGGGCAGGAAGATCGCCAGGAGCCCGAACAGCAGGGCGAGCACGCCACGCACGACCGGCCAGTACCAGAGCCGCCGCGCCAGGGCTGCGACGTCCTGCGGCGGCGTGAACGCGTAGAAGGTCATGTCCGTCGTGCTCCTCGGGTCGTACGAGCGTGCGCCGCCCGGCCGGGCGACGTCCGTAGAATCTTCCGGTGCCCACCTCGATCGCGCCATCGGGCGCGGACGGCGCCACGCCGTCCGCGCACTCTGCCGAGGACCCGCGCGCCGGCTCCGTCGATCCCGCTGCCGGGGCCGCCGTCCGCGTGCGGGGCCTGGTCAAACGCTACGACGGGCGCGACGTCGTCGCAGGTCTGGACCTCGTCGCCGACGCCGGGGCGGTGACGGCCGTGCTCGGGCCGAACGGCGCGGGCAAGACCACCACCGTCGAGTGCTGCGAGGGCCTGCGCTCCCCCGACGGCGGCACGGTGCGCGTCCTCGGCCTCGACCCGGTGGCCGACGCCCGCGCGCTGCGCCCCCGCGTCGGCGTCATGCTGCAGGACGGCGGGCTGCCCACCGGCGCCCGCGCCGGCGAGGTCCTGCGCCACGTCGCCTCCATGTACGCGGCGCCGCGGGACCTGGGCGAGCTCGGCGAGCGCCTGGGCCTCGGGTCGTTCGCCCGCACCACGGTGCGGCGGCTGTCCGGCGGGCAGCGGCAGCGGCTGTCCCTCGCGGCGGCGGTCGTCGGGCGGCCCGAGGTGGTGTTCCTCGACGAGCCGAGCGCGGGCATGGACCCGCAGAGCCGCCACGCCGTGTGGGACCTCGTGCGCGAGCTGCGCGACGAGGGCACCGCCGTCGTCCTCACGACGCACCTCATGGACGAGGCCGAGGACCTCGCCGACCGCGTGCACGTCGTCGACCACG
Source organism: Isoptericola sp. NPDC019571 (assembly GCF_044389385.1). Lineage (NCBI taxonomy): Bacteria > Bacillati > Actinomycetota > Actinomycetes > Micrococcales > Promicromonosporaceae > Isoptericola > Isoptericola sp. NPDC019571. Next base: position 23,026 of record NZ_JBIRXZ010000007.1, on the reverse strand, counting down.
GCCGCCTCATCGCCAGCGGCTCCGTGCCCGAGCTCCTCTCCCCCGACGCCCAGGACGACCGCACGCTGCGCTTCGACGCCGCCGCGGGCCTCGACCCCGCCGCCGTCGCGGCAGCCCTCGACGCCGCCGGCGAGGGGCCTTGGGTGGTCACCGAGCCGCAGCCCGGTTCGTACGTCGTCGCCGGCCCCGCCGGCCCGCGTACCCTGGCCGTCCTCACGGCCTGGCTCGCCGACCACGACGTCCTCGCGAGCCGCCTCACCGTGGGCCGGCGCACGCTGGAGGACGTCTTCCTCGACCTGACGGGACGGCACCTGCGATGACCACCACCACCCCGCACCCGACCAGCGGCACGAGCCGGCCCGGCGCCGCCGCCCCCGCGTGGCGCCGCGTGCTGTCCCAGACCGGGTTCGAGACGCGGGCCGTGCTGCGCAACGGCGAGCAGCTCCTCGTCACGATCGTGCTGCCGGTCATGGTGCTCCTCGGCCTGACGCGCACCAGCGTCGTCGAGATCGACACCGGCGGCCTGGACCGGATCGACTTCGTGACGCCGGGCGTGCTCGCGCTCGCCTGCGTCTCGACGGCGTTCACCTCGCAGGCCATCGCCACGGCGTTCGACCGCCGCAACGGCGTGCTGCGACTCCTGGCGACGACGCCGCTCGGGCGCGGCGGGCTGCTCGCCGGCAAGCTGCTCGGCGTCCTGGCCGTCGAGGTCGTGCAGGTCGTCGTCATCGGGGCGGTCGCGCTCGCGCTGGGCTGGCACCCCGCCGCGGGCGGGATCCTCGCGGCCGTCGGCGTCGGGCTGCTCGGCACGGCCTGCTTCACCGCGCTGGCGCTCCTGCTCGCTGGCACGCTGCGCGCCGAGGGCGTGCTCGCGCTCGCGAACCTCGTCCTCGTGCTGCTCGTCGTGGGCGGCGGCCTGCTGGTACCGCCGGCCCAGCTGCCCGGTCCGCTCGAGCAGCTCGCGACGTTCCTGCCGTCGGGCGCCCTCGGCGAGGCGATGCGGGGCGCGCTGCTCGGCACCGGCGTACCCACGCTCGCGCTGGTGGTGCTCGCCGCCTGGACCGCGCTGCTGGGGTGGGCCGCGGCCCGCTTCTTCCGCTGGCAGTGACCAGGAGCTGACAGGACCGGGCCAACGTCACACCGTGGGGCGGCCGTCGCCGCCCGAACGGCCCGGCCCGAGGGATAGCGTGGACCCGTGACCTCGCCGAGCCCCGCCGCGCCCGCCCCCGAGGCGGGTGCCGGCGCCACGCCCGACCGGACCGACCGCCCCGACCGCCTCGCCCGGTTCCGGCCCTGGACCCGCGGCGTGCTCCTGGCGAACGTCATCGGGCAGATTCTCGTCATCGGCACGGGCGGCGCGGTGCGCCTCACCGACTCCGGGCTCGGCTGCTCCACCTGGCCGATGTGCGAGCCGGGGCACTTCACGCCCGTGTTCCACGAGGCGTCCTCGATCCACTCGTTCGTCGAGTTCGGCAACCGCACCATGACGGGCGTGCTGAGCGTCATCGGCGTCATGCTGCTGGTCCTGGTATGGACGGACCGCCGCCGGTCGGAGTCGTACCGGGCCCTCGGCATCGTGCCGCTGGCGGGCGTGCTCACCCAGGCGGTCATCGGGGGCATCGTCGTGCTCCTGCACCTGCACCCGGGCTGGGTCTCCCTCCACTTCGGCGTCTCGGTCGCGCTCGTGTGGTTCAGCGCGTACCTGCTGCACCGGCACGGCGAGGGCGACGGGCCCCCGCAGCGCATCGCGGGCCGCGGCGTCGCGACGACCGGCGCCCTGCTCGGCCTGCTGCTGATCCCGGTGGTGACGCTGGGCGTGCTCGTCACGGGCTCGGGTCCGCACTCGGGCGACGACACGGTCGGCTACCGGCTGGCGCTCGACCCGCTGACCATGACGCGGGCGCACTCCGAGTCCGTGTGGCTGTTCCTCATCACCCTGGTCGTGCTCCTGGTGCTGCTGCACCGGGCGCCGGCCGGCCCGCGGGTCGCGGCCGCGCGCAAGGGCGCGTGGGTGCTGCTCGCGGTCACCCTGTCGCAGGGCCTCGTCGGCTACGTGCAGTACTTCACCGGCCTGCCCGAGATCCTCGTCGGCGTGCACCTGGTGGGCGCCGGCTGCCTCGCCTGGGCCACCGCGAACGCCGTCCTGAAGCTGCGCACCCGCGCCTGACGCAGGCGTCCCCGCGCTACGGTGCAGGCGTGCGCATCGAGGTCGACGGCCGCCCCGCGACGGCCGAGCAGGTCGCGTCCACGGACGGTCACTTCACCGCCATGCAGGTGCGTGGCGGTGGTGTGCAGGGCCTGGGCCACCACCTGACCCGGCTCGACGTCGCGCACCGCGAGATCTTCGGTCTCCCGCTCGACGGCGACCGCGTCCGCAGGCTCCTCCGGCACGCCCTCGCCGGTCAGGACGACGCCTCGGTCCGCGTCGTGCTGCGCGACCCGGAGCACGTCGCCGTGCAGGTGGGCGCCCCTCGCCTCGCCCCGACCCGTCCGCAGCGCCTGCGCTCCGTGCCGTACCTGCGCCCGTTCGCGCACCTCAAGCACCTGGGCGGCTTCGCGCAGGCGCAGTGGGCGCGGCAGGTCGGGCGCGAGGGGTACGACGACGCGCTGCTCGTCGGCCCGGACGGCGCCGTCGCGGAGTCGACGATCGCGAACGTCGGCGTGCTCGGGCCCGACGGCGGCGTGCTGTGGCCCGACGCCCCGCACCTGCGCGGCACCGGCCTCGCGCTGGTCGAGGAGACGACGCCGACCCGCACCGGTCCGGTGCACCTCGGCGACCTGCGCCGCGCCTCCGGGGCGTTCCTCGTCAACTCGATCGGCATCGTCGGCGTCGCGTCCGTCGACGGGACGGCCCTCCCGGACGCGACCGGGCGGGTGGAGGAGATCCGGCGCCGGGTCGCCGCCCTCCCGTGGGAGGCGCCGTAGCCGCTGGTCGGCGGGCGCATGACTGCCGAGGCGAGCGCGTGACAGCGCCGTGACAGCACGCTGGGAGCAGCACCGCGCACGGTGGTGCCATGACCACCACCGCGATCGAGGCCGAGGGCCTCGTCAAGACCTTCGGCGACAACCGCGCCGTGGACGGGGTCGACCTCGAGGTCGCCACCGGCACGGTCTACGGGGTCCTCGGCCCGAACGGCGCCGGGAAGACCACCACGATCCGCATGCTCGCGACGCTCCTGCGGCCGGACGCCGGCCGGGCGTCCGTCTTCGGCCACGACGTGTCGCGCGAGCCGTTCGTCGTGCGCCAGCTCATCGGCGTCACGGGGCAGTACGCGTCCGTCGACGAGACGCTCAGCGCCACCGAGAACCTCCTGCTGTTCTGCCGGCTCAACGGGCTCAAGGGGTCCGCCGCGACGCGACGCACCCGTGACCTGCTCGAGGAGTTCAGCCTCACCGACGCCGCCGCGCGCCCGCTGAAGAACTTCTCCGGCGGCATGCGGCGCCGCCTCGACCTGGCCGCGAGCCTCATCGCCCAGCCCCCGCTCCTCTTCCTGGACGAGCCGACCACCGGCCTCGACCCGCGCACCCGCGCCCAGATGTGGGAGACCATCCGCCGCCTCGTCGCGACGGGCTCGACCGTGCTGCTCACCACGCAGTACCTCGACGAGGCCGACCAGCTCGCCGACCGCATCGCCGTGATCGACCGCGGCCGCGTGGTCGCCGAGGGCACCGGGGACGAGCTCAAGTCGTCGGTCGGCCAGCAGTCGCTGCAGCTCGCCCTCGTGCGGCCCGACGACGCCCCGGCCGCCCAGGCGGCCGTGCTGGACGTTCTCGGCGTGGCCGCGACGGTCTCCCCCGAGGCGCGCCGCCTCACCGTGCCCGTCGCCGACCCCGCCCGCGTCACCGACCTGCTGGTCCGCCTGCGCGGCGCCGGCGTCGACCTCGACGGGCTGTCGATGGACAAGCCGACCCTCGACGAGGTGTTCCTGACGCTGACCGGCCACGACGCCACCGACCAGTCCACGACCGACCGAGCCGCCGGCTCCCCCGAGCCCGAGGAGATCTCCGCATGACCACCCTCACCACCGCCTCCGCGCCCGTGGCGCCCAGGGGACGCATCGTCCCCGGCGCCGAGCGCACCCTGCGCAACCGCGTGACCGCCGGGCAGGCCGTCTCCGACTCCCTGGCCATGGCGCGCCGCGGGCTCATCAAGATCCGCCGGACGCCGGAGCAGCTCATCGACGTCACGGTGCAGCCGATCATCTTCACGCTGATGTTCACGTACATCTTCGGTGGGGCGATCTCCGGCAGCATCGCGGCCTACCTGCCGGTCATCATCCCCGGCATCCTCGTGCAGACCGTCATCACGGCCTCCGCCGTCACCGGCACCCAGCTGCGCGAGGACATGGACAAGGGCGTGTTCGACCGGTTCAAGTCGTTGCCCATCGCCCGCATCGCCCCGCTCGCCGGGGCCCTGGTCGCGGACCTCGTCCGCTACCTCATCGCCACGACGCTCACGATCGTCATGGGCCTGGTCATGGGCTGGCGACCGGGCGGCGGCGTCGGCGGCGTGCTGCTCGCCGGCCTGCTGGTCATCGTGTGCGCCTGGTCCCTGAGCTGGATCTTCGCGTTCTTCGGCGTCATCGGCAGGTCCGCGTCGTCGGTGCAGGGCATCTCGTTCCTGGTGCTCTTCCCGCTGACGTTCCTGTCCAACGCGTTCGTCCCGGTGGACACGATGCCGGGCTGGCTGCAGGGCTTCGTCAACGTCAACCCGGTGTCGCACCTCGTGACCGCGGTCCGCGACCTCGCCAGCACCGGCAGCGTGACCGGTCAGGTCGGCATCGCGCTGCTGAGCTGCGCCGTCGTCGTGGCGATCTTCGCCCCGCTCGCCGTGCGGAGCTACATGAAGAAGGCCTGACCGGGCCCGTCCGGCCCGAGCTCCTGGTCCGACTCCGCCGCGAGACGGACCAGGAGCTCGTCCGCGCGCGCCACCAGGTCGTCCCGGTCGAGGGCATCGGCCCGCCGCTCCCCCGCGCGTACGACGTCCGCGCCGTGCTCGGCCAGGGCGGCGGCCACCTCCGCGCGCAGCGCGTCGAGCCGCAGGGCGGGCAGGTCCTGGCGCGCCCCCAGCCGGCCCGCGATCGTCAGCAGCTCGACGCCCTCCGTCACCCGCCCGAGGTCCAGGTCGCCCGACCCCACGGGGACGAGGCAGGCCCAGTACGCGACGCCGACCGACGAGGTCGCCAGCACGGGACGGTCGACGAAGCCGCGGCCGCCGCCGCGCACCCTCCGCCCCACGTCGACGATCCGGCGAGCGAGCCCGGTCTCGTCGGCCCCCGCCTGCACCCGCCGGACCAGGGTGGCCGACGCGAGCAGGAGGAACCACGGCGCGGCGTCCCCCTCCGGCTGTCCCGCCCCGAACGTCGCCAGCGACCGCGCGAGGTGCGCGAGCGCCGCCGGGTGGTCGCCCCGCGCCCACGCCAGCTCGCCACGGCCGAGCTCGACGACGCCGCGCGCCTGGGCCTCCCGCCCGTCGTGCGCGCCCTCGGCGGTGGGGACCATCGACGCGACGACGGCCTCGGCCGCGTCGAGGTCCCCGAGGGAGAGGGCGGCGCCCAGCTCGATCCAGCGGACCTGCCACTGCATCTCCTCCGCCCCGATCGCGAGGACGCCCTCCTTCGCGGCGGCGACCCAGCGGACCGCCTCCGCCTGCTCGCCCCGCTCCGCGAGGAACGACGCGAGAACCATCGCCGTCATGGCCGACGCCGCGGCGTCGTCGATCCCGCGCGCGACGTCGTGCGCGGCCCGCGCGAGCTCGACGGCACGCGCGATCTCGCCGTCGTTCTCCCGCTGCTGCGCCTCGAACATGTGCCCCAGCAGTGCCGTGTACCCGTCGTCCGACCCCTGGAGCCGGGTGAGGACGGCCTGCGCGTCCTCAGGGGTCCGGGCCAGGACGAGGTCCGCGAGCTCTCGGGTGCGCGACCCCACGGACCCGCTCGTGCGCAGCAGCCGGCGCAGGCGCGCCAGCGGGCGCGCCGCCCGACCGGGGACGCCGAAGACCGAGGACGCCGCGATCGCCTCGAGCGCGATCGCGGTGGCGTCCGCGTGCTCGTCCGGCACCACCCACCCCTCGAGGGAACGCAGCACCCCCGGCACCAGCCCGATGACGCGCTCCTCCGCGCCGCGCACGGCCCAGGTGCCGAGCAGCCCGACGAAGCCGTGCACGACGGCGTCGGGCCGGCCCAGGTCCATCGCGCGTCGCACCGCGAACAGCAGGTTCTCCTGCTCCCGGCCGAGCTCCGCGACGGCCTCGCGCTGCCGCGGGCTCAGCAGCCGCGAGGCGCACCGCCTGGACACGGTCAGCGACCACGCGAGCACGGCCGCGTCGGCGGCCGTCTCCTCCCCCGCCGCGGCGAGCCGCAGCAGCCCGAACTCCCGCACGGTCTCGACCATCCGGTACCGGGTGCCTCCGTCGGCCTCCTCGACGCGCACGAGGGACTGCAGCTCCAGCGTCGTGACGTCGTCGTCCACCTGCCACCCGGGCACGTCGGGCAGCAGGGCGCGCGCCGCCTCCGCCGAGAACCCGTCGGGCAGCGTGGCGGCACGCCGCCACAGCGCCTGCTGACCGGGCGTGAGCAGGTTCCAGCTCCAGTCGAGCACGGCCTCGAGCGTGCGGTGCCGGTCGGGCACCGAGCGGTCGCGCACGCGCAGCAGGGCGAACCGCTCGTCGAGCCGCTCCTCGACCTCGGCGACGCTGAGGGTCCGCACGCGCGCGGCCGCCAGCTCGATGGCCAGCGGGAGCCCGTCCAGGCGGTCGCACAGGCGCGCGACGGCCGCGCGGTCCAGCAGGGCGTCGGGACGCACCGCGCGGGCCCGCTCGACGAACAGGCGCACCGCGGGGCCGCCGTCCTCCTCGTCCGGGTCGGCGCCGAGCGGCGCGGGCGCGTACGTCGACTCCTCGTCCAGCAGCAGCGGCGTCCGGCTGGTGGTCAGCACCCGCAGCCGCGGCGAGACGTCCAGCAGCACGCCGGCCCAGCGGGCAGCTCCCTCGATCACGTGCTCGCAGTTGTCCAGGACGACGAGCGCGTCCGCGTCGCGCAGCCGGCCGGCGACCTGGCTCGCCAGGTCGCCGGCCTGGAGCCGGTCGGCCAGGCGCAGGGTGCTCGAGCCGGGCGCCACGCCCAGCGCGTCGGCGAGCGCCAGGACGACGTCGTCGTCGGCCCGCACGCCAACCAGCTCGACGACGACCACGAGCCCGGTGCCGGCGACCGCGCGGCGCGCCACCTCCTGCGCGAGCCGCGTCTTCCCCAGCCCGCCCGGCCCCAGGACGGTGACGAGCCGGGCCGTCCCGAGGGCGTCGCGCACGGCGGCGACGTCGGCCTCCCGGCCCAGCAGGGGCGTCGGGTAGCGCCGGAGGCCGCGGGCCGTCCCGGCGGCCGCCCGGGCCGGGGTCCCGACTGCTCCCGTGCCGGTCGGAACGGGCGACGGCGGGGCCGATGACGGCGCCGACGGCGTGCCCTCCCTGGCGACGTCGGCGGCGAGCCGCTCGTAGAGCGAGACGGTGGCGGGTCCGGGCTCGCTGGCCAGCTCGCGCACCAGGACCGACCGCAGCCGGGTGAAGACGCGCAGCGCCTCCGCCGGCCGGCCGAGCCCGCCCAGGGCGCCCATGAGCGCGCGGGCGGCGTCCTCGTCCGTGGGGTCCGCGGCGACGTCCGCCCCGGCGACCTCGGCGACGACCGCGTGCCGGCCCGCGGCCTCGGCCGCGTCGCGGCGCACGAGCCGCAGCTCGTCGCGCCAACGCTGCGCGACGGTCGCGAGCTCGCGCGCGACGTCGGCGAACTCGCCTCCCTCGAGGTCTCCGCCGGGTGTGCCCGTCCACAGGCGCAGGGCGTCCTCAGCGGTCGCCTGGGCGGCGGCCGGGTCGCCCGAGACGACCTCGCGGCGCGCCCGGGTCAGCCCGTCGCGCACCCGGTCCAGGTCGGAGGCGACGCCCAGGGCGTAGCCGGTCTCCGTCGCGCGCACGACACCGCGACCGGCGACCGCCCGAAGCCGGGAGACCAGGTTCTGGAGCGCGGCCCGCGGGTCGCCGGGCAGCGACTCCTGCCACAGCCGGTCGACGAGGCCGCCGGAGGAGACACCCCGGGGCCCCGCGAGCGCGAGGAGCGCGACCAGCGCCGCGGCGCGAGCCCCGCGGGGAGCGCGCTCGGCGCCGTCCGGACCCGCGACCCGGACCGGGCCGAGGACCCGCACCGCGGGCGCGTCGTCGGCAACGGGACCGGGGTCGGTGGCGTCACGCACGCCTGTGGAGCCTACCGGCCGCTCAGGCGCCCCGTCGCGACGGCCAGGGCGCGTCCGCCGGCCGCAGCGACGCCCACCCGCCCGCACGGCTCGCGGCGGCGGCGAGGACGCCCACGACGGCCGACGGGTTGTGCAGGCTGCCGTCGAGCACCCGGGCGACCGCCTCGTCCAGCGGCACCCACCGGAGCTCGATCTCGGCCTCCTCGCCCGTGCGCGTGTGGCGGTCGGCGTCGGGCACCGGACCGAGGCCGCGGGCGAGGAAGACGCGCACCGCCTCGTCGCTGCTGCCCGGCGACGACGCGAAGTCGGCCAGCACGTGCCACCGCGCCGCGGTGGTGTCGGTCTCCTCCGCGAGCTCGCGGGCAGCCGCCTCCGCGGGGGGCTCGCCGTCGACGTCGAGGAGCCCGGCCGGGACCTCCCACATCCGTGACCGCACCGGGTGCCGGTACTGCCGCAGCAGCAGGACCCGGTCGGCGTCGTCGAGGGCGACGACCGCGACCGCACCCGGGTGCACCACGTACTCCCGGGTCACGGTCCCCGCGGCGCCGAGGTCGACGTCGTCGCGCACCAGGTCGACGATGCGGCCACGCTGCAGCACCTCGTGCCGCAGCACCGGCCGCGGGGCCTGCTCGTCCGCGACGGACGGGCCCGCCCCGCCGTCGGGCGCCGTCACGCGCCCTGGCGCTCGAGCGCCGCCGCGACCAGCCCCGAGAAGAGCGGGTGCGAGCGGGTGGGGCGCGACTTGAACTCCGGGTGCGCCTGGGTGCTCACGTAGTACGGGTGCACGTCGGCGGGCAGCTCCACGAACTCCACGAGCTGCGCGTCGGGCGACGTGCCGGAGAACACCAGTCCCGCCTCCTCGAGCTGCGCGCGGTACGCGTTGTTGACCTCGTACCGGTGGCGGTGGCGCTCCGACACCCGCTCGCTGCCGTACGCCTTGGCGACGACGGAGCCGGCCCCGAGGTGGGCGTCGTACGCGCCGAGGCGCATGGTGCCGCCCAGGTCGCCCTCGCCGCCCACGATCGCGAGCTGCTCGGCCATCGTCGCGATGACCGGGTGCGTGCTGTTCGGGTCGAACTCGGTCGACGAGGCGTCCTCGAGGTCGAGCACGTTGCGCGCGTACTCGATGACCATCGACTGCAGGCCCAGGCAGATGCCCAGCGTCGGCACGAGGTTCTCGCGCGCCCAGCGCAACGCACCGACCTTGCCGTCGATGCCGCGCACGCCGAAGCCGCCGGGCACGAGCACCGCGTCGACGCCCTCCAGCGCCTCCTGCGCGCCCTCGGGCGTCTGGCAGTCGTCGGCGGCCACCCACCGGATGCCGACCTTCGCGTCGTTGTCGAAGCCGCCGGCGCGCAGCGCCTCGGTCACCGACAGGTACGCGTCGGGCAGGTCGATGTACTTACCGACGAGCGCGATCTCGACGTTGTGCTCCGGCTCGTGCACGCGCTCCAGGAGCTGGCTCCAGCCGTCCCAGTCGACGTCGTGGAAGGGCAGGTCGAGGCGGCGCACGACGTAGGCGTCCAGGCCCTCGGCGTGCAGCACGCGCGGGATGTCGTAGATGCTCGGCGCGTCGACGGCGTTGACGACGGCCTCGTTGTCCACGTCGCACATGAGCGCGATCTTGCGCTTGATGGGCTCCGGGACCACGCGGTCGGCCCGCAGCACGATCGCGTCGGGCTGGATACCGATGGAGCGCAGCGCGGCCACCGAGTGCTGGGTCGGCTTGGTCTTCAGCTCGCCCGACGGGCCGATGTAGGGCACGAGGGAGACGTGCAGGAAGAAGCAGTCGTCACGGCCGAGCTCGTGCCGCACCTGGCGCGCGGCCTCGAGGAACGGCTGGGACTCGATGTCGCCGACGGTGCCGCCGATCTCGGTGATGATCACGTCGACGTCGGGGCCCGCCTGGTCGCGCATGCGCGACTTGATCTCGTCCGTGATGTGCGGGATCACTTGGACCGTGTCGCCCAGGTACTCGCCGCGGCGCTCCTTGGCGATCACGCGGGAGTAGACCTGGCCGGTGGTGACGTTCGAGGAGGCCGGGAGCTCCACGTCGAGGAACCGCTCGTAGTGGCCGATGTCGAGGTCGGTCTCGGCGCCGTCCTCGGTGACGAAGACCTCGCCGTGCTGGAACGGGTTCATCGTGCCCGGGTCCACGTTGAGGTACGGGTCGAGCTTCTGCATGGTGACGCGCAGGCCCCGCGAGCGCAGCAGGCGCCCGAGCGAGGAGGCGGTGAGTCCCTTGCCGAGAGACGAGGCCACACCGCCCGTCACGAAGATGTGCCGCGTCTGGTGCGTCGCACCCGTACGGCTGGAGGAGCGGGGCTGGAGTCTGTTCGCGCTGTCGGCCACGGAACTCCATCCTAACAGCGGGTCGGACGGCGGCACGCGGGCCGCGCGGTGCGCCTGGTCACTCCGCGGGTCGGTCGGCCGGTTCCGCAGCCTCGGCGGGCTCGCCAGGCTCGCCAGGCTCGTCGGTGGGCGCGGGGCCGCGGCGGCGCACGATCCCCGTCACGGCGGACCGGTCGGCCAGCAGGAAGCCGCCCACGACGACGACGCCCCCGACCACGGCGGCGAGCACCCCGACGCCCAGAGCCGGGAGGATCGAGGCGTCCGCCGGGAGCAGCGCGCCCGACACCAGCGACCCGGCCCACGCACCGAGCCCGGTCGCGACGACGAGCACGACGAGGGTCCGCGGGATCCCCCGCAGCGCCTCGCGGCCGGCGTACCGGCCCACCGCCGCGAGCAGGCCCGCCCCGGCGATCGTCATGCCCAGTGCCGTGGCCAGGCCGAGCTGGGCCAGCACGCCCGCCTGGTCCCGGACTCCCGTCACGGCGGGCAGCGCGAACGCCGCCACGGCCACGACCAGCCACCCGGCCGCCGTGACGACCACCGCCACCCGTTGGTGGTCGATCGCGTACAGCGCCCGCGAGAGGTGCAGGATCAGCGCGAACCCGACGATCCCCGGCGCCATCCACGCGACGGCGCCGCCGAGCCCCGCGACCGACCCGCTCGCGATGCGGGCGAACACGGCCTCCACGGCCCCTGACGCGGCGACGAGCGCACCCACGCCCAGCCCGGACACCACGAGCAGCGTGCGGGTGGTCGTGGCGAGCAGGCCGCGGAACCGGTCGTGGCGTCCGTGCGCCACGTGCTCGGCGAGCCGCGGGAACGCGCTCGTCGCGAGCGGGAACGCCAGCACGGCGTAGGGCAACAGGTAGACCTGCTGCGCGAACGTGTACGTGGGGAACGTCTGCTCCGGCCCGAACTGGAACGCCGCCCCCATCACGGCGAGCACGGACAGCTGCTGCGCCACCAGTGCACCGACGCCCGCCAGCGCGAGGTTGCGGGCACGGACGCCCTCGCCCCCGGGGAAGCGCAGCGTGGGGCGCAGCCGCGTCCCCGTCCGGAGCACCGGGAGGACGAGCGGCAGCGCGAGGAACGCGACGCCCGCCGTTGTCCCCCAGCCCAGCCATCCGATGGCCGTCGTCGAGAGCGCCGCGACGTCGCCCTGGTCGCCGTCGGCCATGCCGACGAACACGAGGTAGACGGCGATCACGGCGAGGCTGGACAGCAGCGGCGCGAACGCCTGCCAGAAGAAGCGCTTGTGGGCCTGCAGGATGCCGCCGAGCACCACCGCGAGCCCGTACAGCGGCACCTGGAGCGCGAACGTCCGCACGAAGGTGGCGGTGACGTCCACGAGCTCGGGGTGCTTGTCGCCCATGAGGAGCGACGCGATCGGCCCGGCGAGGATCGCGAGCAGGGCGCCGAGCGGCACCAGGACGGCGAGGGTCCAGCCGAGCAGCGCCGAGGCCACCCCGGAGGTCTCCTTCGCGGAGCGCCGCGCGATCGGCCCGGCGAGCAGCGGGACGACGGCGCCCGCGAGCGCGCCGCCCGCAGCGACCTCGAACAGCACGTTCGGCAGCTGGTTCGCCGCGGTGTACGCGGGGCCGACGCCCTCCGTGCCCACGGCCCACGACAGCACCAGCGACCGGGCGAACCCGACCAGCCGGCTCGCCACCGTCACGACGGTGATCATCGCGGCGGCGCCGGCGAGGGTCTGGGTCGCCGCCCGCAGCCCGCCCGGGCGCGACGTCATGGGTTCACTCCCCCGAGGCGGGTTCCTGCGCCGGGCCCGGCGTCGCCGCCGGGCGGCGACCCCAGCCGTCCGCGGCGCGCAGCCACGGCGTGCGCTCGATGACGGCGGAGAAGCTCACGCGCTCGGACGCGAGCGTGAGCCCGACGACGGACGCCAGCGCGGCGAGCCGCACCGCGCGCGGGGCGCCGAACGCCCACTGCGCGCCGACCAGCGCGCCGAGCGCGTTCGCGCCGCCGTCGCCCAGCATGTCCCGCTCGGCGAGGTCGCCGGGGGCCGCGACGGCGGCCGCACCGAGGACGACCCCGGTCGCCGCGCCCGCGGTGCCGCCCGCGACGGGCAGGCTCAGGGCGGCCGACGCCTTGAGCGCCCTGCCGGGACGCAGGTCGAGGAGGTTGAGCAGGTTGGCCGTGCCCGCGACGAGGGCGCCGTTCACCGCGACGTCCAGCAGGTGCCCCGCCGCGCCACCGGTCCGTCGGGTACCGACCGCGGCACCGACCAGCGCCGTCGCGCCGATGCCGAGCACCTTGAGCCCGCCGGTCGTGAGGCGGCCCTCGGCGAGCGCGCCGAGGTGTCCTCGCAGCCCCTTGACGCGCGTGCTCGTGTCCTCGGCGAGGTCGTCCACGAGCCCGAACGCGGCCGCGCCGGCGGTCGCGAGCGCGGCGCCGGCCCGCTCCCGGCCGCCGCCCGCAGCGAGCGTCCCGGCGACGAGCCCGGCCGCGACGGCCGGACCTTCGAGCATGCTCACCGGTTCGCCGCGATGGTTGGTGCGGGTCCAGCGCGCGGCGCCGCCGGGCGGGTCGGTGTCCAGGGCTCGCCGGGCGAGCGCCGTGCCCGCCGCCGCGACGACCGCGCCTCGCAGCAGCGCGCCCACGCCGGCCCCGCCGGCCATCAGCCGTCCCCCTGCGTCTCGCCCTGCTCGACCACCGGCGGGAGGACGGACGCGCCCTCCTCGAAGCCGTACTGGTCGACGGCGCCGGCGTCCTGGGCGGCGATGGCGAGCGGCACGACGATCTGCCCCGTCGTCTGCTCCACGCCGCTGACCGTGCTCACCAGGTCCGAGAGCCCGTCGTCGGCACGGATCGTGGCGATCAGGTCGCCGTCGTGCGTCGTCGGCCCGGCCACCACCGAGGTCCCCGCGATCTCCGCGGACGTCCCCGCGAGCGCGGCGAGGGCGCCCATCCCCGTCTGCTCCGGGTCGGCGTCCTGCGTCTGCTCCTCCTCGTCGGCACCGGTGGCGCCGCTCGACAGCAGCAGGATCGCGTCCGCGGGCGCGCTCGGCTCGGCCACCTGCTCCACGAGGCCCACCTGCTCCAAGAGATGCTGCTGCTCGAGGGCGGCCTCGCTGAACGCGGACGGGCCCGCGGAGCCCGAAGAGCCCGAGGAGTCGGTGAGCGCCACCGTGAGCGACGCGGCGAGCAGCTCGGCCGGGCCGGAGTCCTCGTCGACGACTCCCTCGACGGCGTCGGCGGGCAGCTTCTCGCGCAGCCCGTCCGCGACGGTCTCCCGCATGGTCAGCTCGTCGGCCGACGTCCACGACGCGGCCAGCCGCTCCTGCGCGACGACCGTGCTGTCCGCCGCCTCCAGCTGGTCCAGCACGGCCTTGCGGTTCGCGTCGCTCACCTCGTCCACCTCGACGACGGCGACGTTCATCCCCGCGAGCGACCCGGCGACGAGCTGGTCGCCGGCGCTCTCGATGAAGCGCCGCTGGTCCTGTGCCGTGGTCTGCGCCTGCCCGAGCTCCTCGCGCAGGGTGTTGCGCTCGGTGCGCAGCGCGTCGACCTGCTCGGTGAGCTGGTCCCCGAGGGTGCCCTGGAGCGGGCCGGCACCGAGGATGATGCCCACCGCGAGGGCGAGGAAGACGGAGATCAGCGAGACGAGGTGATACCTGAAGTCGATCACGGTCGGCAGAGGTTCCTTGTCGGTCGGAGCGGTCGGGTCGGAGCGGTCGGGTCGCAGCGGTCGGGTCGGGTCGAGCAGGATGCCGGGAGGGCGCGCGGGGGGCGTCACCCGCCGAAGAGGCTACCCACCCAGGAGACGAGGTCGTCGATCCGGGCACCGATCAGCCCGAAGAGCGTCTGCCCCGCGGCGGTGGACCACAACGCCGCGACGACGGCAGCCACGCCCGCCAGGGACAGCAGCGTGAGCTGCAGGTTCGAGATCCGGGTGCGGTACAGCCGGGACACGCCCTTGGCGTCCACGAGCTTGCCGCCCACGCGCAGCCGGGTGAGGAAGGTGCTGGCCATGCCCGCCCGCCCCTTGTCGAGGAACTCGACCAGCGTCGCGTGGGTGCCGACCGCGACGATCAGCTCGGCGCCCTTGTCGTCCGCGAGGAGCATGGCGATGTCCTCGCTGGTCCCCGTCGCGGGGAACACCACGGGCTCGACGCCGAGCGCCTGCACGCGGTCCAGCCCGGGCGAGTTGCCGTCGCGGTACGCGTGCACCACGATCTCCGCGCCCGACGACAGTGCCCGGTCGGACACCGAGTCCATGTCGCCGACGATCATGTCCGGCTTCCAGCCCGCGTCGATGACTGCGTCGGCGCCGCCGTCGACGCCGACCAGCACCGGCCGGTTCTCCGTGATGTAGGACCGCAGCATCGCCAGGTCCTCGCGGTAGTGGTAGCCGCGGACGACGATCAGCACGTGCCGGCCCTCGAACTTCGTCCGCACGTCCGGCACGCCGACGCCGTCGAGCAGGAGGTCCCGCTCACGCCGCAGGTACGTCATCGTGTTCTCGGCGAAGTTCTCGATCTCCTCCGACAGCCCCTCGCGCGCCGCGACCATGTCCGCCGCGACGGTCTCCGGGGACTGGCGGACGCCCTCCGCCACGGTGGTGCCGTCGACGACCACGGTGCCGCCGTCGATCCGCACCGTGGCGCCCTCGGGCAGCGCCATCACGGCGGGGCCGAGGTCGTCGACCAGCGTGATGCCGGCGTCGACGAGGATGCCCGGCCCCGCGTTCGGGTAGCGGCCCGACGTCGAGCGGGCGGCGTTGAGCACCGCCGCCGGGCCGACCGCCACCAGCGCGTCCGCCGCGACCCGGTCGATGTCGACGTGGTCGATGACGGCCACGTCGCCGGCGTGCAGGCGCTTGGTCAGGTCCTTGGTCCGCGTACCGACCCGGGCGGGCCCTGTCACGTCGGTGCTCTCGTCGCCGGCGTCGGGCGCACGCTCGGACTTGCGCAGGATCATTCTCATCGCCCCTATCGTCCCACGGTGGAGGACTCCAGGAGCTCGACCGCGTGCTGACGGGCGGTCGCGGACTCCTCCTGCCCTGAGAGCATCCGCGCCAGCTCGCGGACCCGCGCGTCGTCCGTGACCTCGCGCACGCCCGTCACCGTGACGCCGGCCCGGTCGTCGGGAGCGTCGTCGGGAGCGCCGTCGGGGGTGGACTTCGTCACCACCAGGTGCGAGTCCGCGAACGCGGCCACCTGGGGGAGGTGCGTCACGACGACGACCTGCGTGCTGCGCGCGAGCACCGCCAGGCGCCGGCCGACCTCGACCGCCGCGCGACCGCCGACGCCGGCGTCGACCTCGTCGAAGACGAACGTCGGCAGGGGCGCCGTGGCCCGGCCCGAGCCCGCGCCGGACCCGGCCTCGACGCGCGCGGTGGCGAGCGCCACCTCGACGGCGAGCATCACCCGGGACAGCTCGCCGCCCGACGCGCCCTTGCCCAGCGGGCGGGCGGGCGCGCCGGGGTGCGGCTCGAGGAGGAACGCGACCTGGTCGGCACCCCAGGGCCCCGGCTCGTCGGCGGGCGCGACGTCGACGACGAGCCGCGCGCCCTTCATGGCCAGACCCGACAGCTCCTGCGTCACCGCGTCCGAGAGCGCCTCCGCGGCCTTGCGCCGGCCGGTCGTCAGCCGCTCCGCCGCGCCCGCGAGCTCGGCGTCCAGCTCGGCCGTGCGCTCGCGCATGCCGGCGAGCCGCTCGCCGCCGTCGTCCAGGTCGAGCAGCCGCAGCCCCGCGTCGCTCGCCCACCGCAGCACGTCGTCGATGGTCTCGCCGTAGCTCCGGGTGAGCGTCGTGAGCTCCGCGAGGCGTGCGTGCGCGGTCTCGAGGCCCGCCGGGTCCGCCTGCAGGTCGTCCACGTACGACGACAGCTCGGTCGCGACATCGGCGAGGAGGTACCCCGCCTCGGCGAGCCGGGTCGCGTGGCCGCCGAGAGTCGGGTCGTCGGAGGCCGCCGCCTCCAGCGCCCGACGTGCGCGCTCGACCGCCTCCACCGCGCTGCCCGCCGTCTCCACGTCGTCGCCCGCGACGGCGTCGTGCGCCTCCTGGGCCGCCACGCGCAGCTGCTCGGCGTTGCCCAGCCGCCCGACGAGGGCCGTGAGCTCGGCGTCCTCCCCCGACTGCGGGTCCACGCGCTCCACCTCGGCCAGGCCGAGCCGCAGGAGCTCCGCCTCCCGGGCGCGCTCGGCGGCCCGCGCGGTGAGGTCGTCGATCTCGGCCTGCAGCCCGGCACGCTCGGACCACGCCGCCCGGTAGGTGTCGAGGTCGTCCTGGTGGTCGGGGCCCGCGAAGGAGTCCAGCGCCTCGCGCTGCTTGGCCGCCGTGCGCAGCCGCAGCTGGTCGGCCTGGCCGTGCACGGTCACGAGCTCGTCCGCGATCTCCGCGAGCACCGCCTGCGGCACGCCGCGCCCGCCCAGGTGGGCGCGGGAGCGGCCGGCCGCCGCGACGGTGCGGAGCACGACGACGGTCCCGTCGTCGTCGACCTCGCCGCCCGCCTCGTCGACCCGCGCGGCGACGCCCGGGTGCGCGGCGACGCGGAGCCGCCCCTCGACGACGGCGCCGTCCGCGCCCGGTCGGACCGCGGCGGGGTCGGCCTTGCCGCCCATGAGCAGGCCCAGCCCGGTGAGCACCATCGTCTTTCCCGCGCCCGTCTCGCCCGTGATGACGGTCAGCCCGTCGGCCAGGGGCACCCGGGCGGCGCGGATCACGCCCAGGTTCTCGATCGCGATCTCCTCGAGCACCTCACGCCTCCTTGTCGTGCTCGTCGAGCTTCTCGTCGTGGCCGGGCCCGGGCGCCGGCGCCCGATGGTCCGGGCGCTGGGCCGCCAGCTCGCGCCACCCGACGACCGGCAGCGAGAACTTGGACACCAGCCGGTCGGTGAACGGCGCGGGCGAGAGCCGCGCGAACCGCAGCGGCAGCGCGCCCCGCCGCACCTCCACGAACGACCCGACCGGCAGGTCGATGCGTCGCCGGCCGTCGCAGGTCAGCACCGCCGGGACCGGGCTGCGCTCGAGCACCTTGACCGTGTACGTCGACCGGGGGCCGATCACCAAAGGGCGCGCGAACAGGGCGTGCGCCGACAGCGGCACCAGCAGCACACCGTCCACCTCGGGCCACATCACCGGCCCGCCCGCGGAGAACGCGTGCGCCGTCGACCCGGTCGCCGTGGACATCACCACGCCGTCGCAGCCGAACGACGAGAGCGGGCGACCGTCGACGGCGATGCCGACCTCGACCATCCGCTCGCGCCGCGCCTTCTCCACGGTCGCCTCGTTGAGCGCCCACCCCGTCCGGGGGGTCTCCTCCCCCGGCAGGTGCACGGCGACGTCGACGACGGCGCGCTCCTCGACCTCGTAGTCGCGGGCGGCCAGCCGCCGCACCGCGTGCCGCAGGTCGTCGCGCTCGCTCTCGGCGAGGAAGCCGACGTGCCCCAGGTTGACCCCCAGGAGCGGGACCCCTGTACCGTGCGTCAGCTCGGCGGCCCGCAGGATCGTGCCGTCGCCGCCCAGGACCATGACGGCCTCGGAGTCGGTGACGCCCTCGCGGACGCGCGCCGCGGCCATGTGGTCGCCGAACGACTCGGCGAGGTCGTCGTCGTGCAGGGCCACCTCGAAGCCCGCCTCGGTGAGCTCGCGCACGGCCTCGGAGAGCGCCGCCACGGCCTCCGGGCGGCCCCCGTGGGTGACGATCAGGACTCGGCGGGTCACTGTGCTCCTCCGACGGGCAGGACGGGCGGGACGGACGGCGGCGTGCCGGGGTCGCCGGGTCGCCAGGCGACGGCGGCCGCCACGGCCTCGTCGGCCGGCTCGGCGGCGGACTCGGATGCGGCCGCCGGATCCCCGCCGTCGGGTCGGAACCAGCAGAAGTACTCGCGGTTGCCGCTGGGCCCTGGCAGCGGGCTCGGCACCACCGCGCGCGCCCGCAGGCCGTGCCCCGCCGCGGCCCGCAGGACGGCGAGCACGGCCTCGGCGTGCAGGGTCGGGTCGCGGACCACGCCGCCGCTGCCGAGCCGCTCTCGGCCGACCTCGAACTGCGGCTTCACCAGCAGCAGGGCGTGACCCTCCGGGGAGAGCACCGCGGCGAGCGGCCCCAGCACGAGCGTGAGGGAGATGAAGGACAGGTCCCCCACCACGACGTCGGGTGCGCGCTCCAGGTCGGACGGCGTGAGGTCGCGCAGGTTGAACCCCTCGACGACCGTGACCCGCGGGTCGGTCCGCAGCGCCGGCACGAGCTGGTCGTGCCCGACGTCGAGGGCCACCACCTGCCGTGCACCCCGGCGCAGCAGGACGTCCGTGAAGCCGCCGGTCGAGGCGCCGACGTCCAGGCACCACCCGTCGTCGACCGCACGCAGCAGCTCCTGGCCGGCCGGGTCGGCGGCGAGCGCGTCCAGCGCACCGGCCAGCTTGCCCCCGGCGCGCGACGCGTACCCCGGGTCCTCGGGATCCGTGTGCACCGCGACGGGCGCGCCGTCGGGCACCGGCGTGGACGGCTTCGTGACCACGCGGCCATCGAGCCGCACGCGTCCGGCGTCGATCAGCTCCACCGCCTGCCGCCTCGAGCGGGCCAGGCCGCGGCGGACGAGCTCCGCGTCCATCCGCGCGTCCGTGCGTGCCACCGCCGTCAACGCCGTGGCCCCGTGTCCTGCACCCCGTCCAGCCCGGTGGTGCCCGGCGCGCCGTCGAGGCGCGCCCGCAGACCGTCGTGCACCGCGGTGAAGCGCTCCACGTGCTCGGCGAGGGGGAGGTCGTCCAGGCCCTCGAGCTCGTCGGCGCCGGACGCCGAGCCGGTCCCGGCAGGAGTCCGAGGGGTCGGCCGGGCCCCGACAGGGGCATCGGCAGCGGGGTCGTCCGCCGACCCGGCCGCCGCTCCGGGCGTCGACTGATCCTGTCTCATGGTCCCTCCCTACCGCTCGCGGTCTCTTCGCCAGCACCGTTGACGGGTGCGCACGGACCGCCGGTCCGAGGGGCGGCTGGTCGCGCGGGTGGGCCGCCGTCCGAGGTCCGGGTCCACGCTACCTGCTGGCACGGACGTCCCGTGCACGACGCACAGCCCGCGACCAGGTCCGTGGCCGGCGTCCGAGCCGTCGGCCGTCGTCATGCCCGCCCGGCGGGAGCGCGTCACCCCGCGCCCGCTCGTCACGCCGCGGTCAGGCGTGCAGCTCCGGGACGGTCGACGCCGACACCGGGGCGCCCCGGTCCGCGGCGTCCCACGCGGCCGCGCAGGCCGCGCGGACGACGTCGATCCCGTGGGGCCCCTGTCGATCGAGCTCCAGCGCTCCGTCCACGATCCGCGCCGCGCGACCCTCGCACGTCCACCAGCCCTCGGCGGTCCGCTCCGGGACGGGGTGCGGCTCGAGCAGGGCACGAAGGTCGGCACCCACGAAGTCCGGGCGCAGGCCGGGCTCGGCCAGCACGGCGTCGCGTGCCGTGGACACTCCCGTGAGCACGTGCAGGCCGGGGTAGCCGCCGGCGCGCGCGCCGGCGAGGTCCGTGTCGAGGCGGTCGCCGATCACCAACGGCCGTTCCGCGCCCGCCCGGTCGACCGCCAGGTGGTACATCGTGGGCGACGGCTTGCCCGCGCTGTCCGGCTCGACACCGGTCGCCGCCACGACCGCGCCGACGAGCGCGCCGTTGCCGGGAGCGAAGCCCCGCGCCGTCGGGAGCGACAGGTCGAGGTTGCTCGCCACGTGCCAGGCGCCGCCGGCCACGGCGTAGGCCGCCTCGGCCAGGTCGCTCCAGGCCAGGCCCGCCGCGTAGCCCTGGGCCACCGCGTCGGGGGCGTCGTCCGCGGAGTCGACGACCGTCAGCCCCGCGGCGGCGACCGCCGTCCTCAGACCCGCCCCGCCGACGACGAGGACCCGAGCGCCCGGCTCCAGCCGCGTGCGCAGCAGCGCCGCGCACGCCTGGGCCGCCGTCATGACCTCGTCCGCGCCCGTCGGGATGTCCAGGCCCGTGAGCTGGCCGGCCACCTCCTCCGGCTCGCGCGACGCGTTGTTCGTCACGAAGACCAGCCGTAGACCCGCGGTCCGTGCCGCCGTCAGGCTGTCCGCGGCGTGCGGGATGGGCAGGTGGCCCTTGTAGGCGACGCCGTCGAGGTCGACCAGCGCCAGGTCGTGCGCCGACGCGAGCGGGACGGCGCTCCCCGCCAGGGTCGCCGTCATGCCTGGCTCGCGTCCGGGGCGCCGGCCTCCGTGTCCGGCTCGGCGCCCGCCGCCTGCTCCGTCCGAGCGGCCTCGGTCTCGCCGGCGTCAGCGTCGAGCTCGTCGGCGTCACCGTCGAGCTCGCCGGAGCTGTCGGCCTCGTGCGCGTCCTCGCGCGCGGTGGGCGCACCTGCAAGGACGTCGCCGTCCTCGGGGTCGTCCTCCGTGTCGAGGTCCTCGTCCACGGCGTCCACGTCGTACGTGTCGTAGACGACGACGTCGTCGGACTCCTGCGTCAGGCCGGACGCCCGCTCGAGCTCGGCCGGGTCGACCCCTGCCAGGAGCCGCGCCGCCTCGTCCTCACGGCCCGCAGCCTCCAGGGCGGCCGCCCGTGCCTGCAGCACCCGGAGGCCCAGGTCTCCCCGCCGCTCGGCGGCGGGGATCCGGTCGAGCACGGCGATAGCGGCGTCGTGCTCCCCGAGGTCGCTCCGCGCGCCGCTCGCGACGATGGCGAGCTCGGTGCGCCCCTCGGCATCGAGCGTCCGCGCCTCCTCGCTCGCGGCGAGAGCCAGGGCACGCTCCGGGCGCCCGAGGCCGCGCTCCGCGTCCGCCATCAGCGGCAGGTGCTCGGAGGAGCCGTTGAGGCGTCGTACCGTGCGCAGCTCGCGCAGCGCCTCCGCGAACCTCCCGGTGCGGTACGCCGCGATCCCCGCGGCTTCCCGCACCACGTCCACCCGACCTCCGCGACGCACCGCCGCCTGGGTGTGCTCGTAGGCACGCTCCGGGTCGACGTCGAGGAGTCGGCCCGCCATCACGAGGTGCAGGCCGATGCGCTCGGCGTTCTCCTTCGTCAGGCCGCGCAGACGACCCCGGACGTCGCGGCTGAGCTGACCCATCGACGCGTCCTCGGCGATCTCCGGCTCGACGGCGCGCGGGCGCCGCTCGGCACCGGCCGCCGGACGGGCGGGTCGTCCGCCGCCCGCGCGGCCCTGCCCCTCTCCGCTGCGCCGTCCGGTCGCCGGACCGCGAGAGCCGGCACCATGGGAGCCGGCACCACGGGAGTCCTGCCGCGGACCGCCGCTCCTGCCGTCGCGCGGCGCCGCACGGTCGCTCCCGTAGCCGCGGCGGTCACCCCGGTCGTCCGAGCGTCCTCGGTCCCCCGCGTAGCCGCGACGGTCACCCGAACCCGCCCGGTCGTCCCGGCCGCGGCCGTCGCGGGACGACGGACGCCGGTCTCCGCGGTCGTCGCTACGCCCTCGCGCGTCGTGCTGCCCGGCCCGTCGGGAGAAGTCGCCCCGGTCACGGCCGTCACCCTGGCTCGGACGGTGCTCCGCCCCCCGGCGGGCGCCGCCACGCTCGTCCCGGCGGTCGTACCCGTCACGAGACTGCTCACGACCGCGCGAGGGCCGCTCCTCCCGGCGATCGCGGGACGCGGGGCCCCGACGGTCCCCCGTGTCACGGGACGAACGCTCGGTGCGACGGTCGTCGCCGTACGCGCGCCCGCCCGCGGGTCGCCGTCCGGAACGCTCCTGGTCGCCTCGCTCGCGGTCGGCCGGACGGCCGCGACGCTCCGCCGTGCGGTCCGTGCGGTCCGTGCGGTCCGTGCGGTCCGTGCGGTCCGTGCGGTCCGTGCGACCCCGGCCGCCGTACCCGCCTCGGCCGTCTCGCGCCGCGTCACCTCGCGCCGGACGTCCCGCGCCCTGCCGGCGCTGCATGCCCTCGCGCTGCGGACGCTCATCGCGTCCGCCCTGCGAGCCTCGGCTCCCGTTCCGCGAGCCCCCGCGCGCGCCCCCTTCACGGGACGACGGTGCACGACCCCCCGCACCGCCCTTGCTCTCGTCCCGCGGTGAATCGTTCACGGTCTTCCTTTCCGACGCCGACACGACCGGTATTCTCCCACGCCACATCCTCGGAAGAGTGGTCGCGAAGCCCCCTCCGGATGTGATGGCAGGCACGGGGCCGAGCCCTCACGATCCATGCCACCACGGGCCCTGCGCCCATGCCAGGCGCACGCGCGCCACGGCGGCGCCGAACCCGTGCTGCCGTCATGACGGGCTCCGCGGCAATGGGGCTCGTCGAAGCCCGAGTGGCGCCGAGCGAAGCCGTCCGAGCACGACGTGCTCACAGGAGGGCGGACCTCGTGGTCGTCCCGGCTCCACGCACGCGCGCACACGCCACTGGACACGACGCGCACACGGCGCACAAAGCCCAGTGCACCGCATCCGGGTATGCGAAAGGCCCACCCCGGTGTGGGGTGGGCCTTTCGTGAATGGGTGTCCGGCGGCGTCCTACTCTCCCACCCCCTCGCGAGGGCAGTA
>NZ_JBIRXZ010000006.1:0-293914 GCF_044389385.1 Isoptericola sp. NPDC019571 | reverse complement strand
AGGGGGTGGGAGAGTAGGACGCCGCCGGACACCCATTCACGAAAGGCCCACCCCACACCGGGGTGGGCCTTTCGCATACCCGCAACACCCCACCATGCCGCCGTGCCGATAGGCTCGTCGGGTGACTGGAGCACCGCACCTTCCTGCCACCGGACCGACGTCGTCGTGGCGAGCCCAACACTTCGTGAGCCTGCTGGACTTCGCGCGGCCGTCCCTGGGAGGGGACGGGACCGCCGGGTGGCTCGACGAGGCCGGGGCCGTCGACCCGGCACAGCCGGCTCACCTGTGGATCACCTGCCGGATGACGCACTCCTACGGGCTCGGACATCTCCTGGGGGTCGAGGGCGCAGGTGCGCTGCTGGACCGGGGGATCGCCGGCCTGTCGCGGGCGTTGGCGGACGCCGACGAGGGTGGCTGGCTGGCCTCCCGGGGTCCGGGCGACGCGTTCGACGGGATCAAGCAGGCGTACGGTCATGCGTTCGTCGTGCTGGCCGGTTCGACCGGGACCGTGGCGCGCGTGCCAGGTGCCGTGACGCTCCTCGAGGCGGCACTGTCGGTGCTCGACCGACGGTTCTGGGAGGCCGAGCACCAGCTGCACCTCGACGAGCGGTCGCGCGACTGGGGCACGGTCGACCCGTACCGCGGGGTCAACGCGAACATGCACTCCGTCGAGGCGCTCCTTGCCGCGCACGACGCCACGGGGGAGACCCGCTGGCTCGATCGGGCGGCGGTCGTGGCCGACCGCGTGATCGGCTGGGCTGCGGGCAACGACTGGCGGATCCCGGAGCACTTCGACACGGAGTGGCGGCCGCAGCTCGAGTACAACGCCGACCGTCCGCACGACCCGTTCAAGCCGTACGGCGCCACACCGGGCCACGGCCTGGAGTGGGCGCGGTTGCTCCTGCAGGTGGACGTCGCCGCGGGGACGCAGGGCCGGCGCACCGACGCAGCACGGCAGCTGTTCGATCGCGCCGTGGCCGACGGGTGGGACGGGCCCGGGGGCGGCTTCGTGTACACGACGGACTGGCACGGGACCCCGGTCGAGGCGCGCCGCTTCCACTGGGTGGCGGCCGAAGCGGCCGCGGCGGCCGACGTCCTGCACCGCACGACGGGCGAGGCGCGCTACGCCGAGCTCGCCGACACGTGGTGGGCGTGGATCGACGCCCACCTGGTGGACCACGAGCGGGGCTCCTGGTTCCACGAGCTCGACACGGCCAACCGCCCCTCGGGCCGGACCTGGGTCGGCAAGCCCGACATCTACCACGCGGCCCAGGCCGTGATCCTGCCGGACCTGCCCCTCACCGGGTCGTTCGCGGCGTCCGCCCGGGAGGCCGGGCCGCTGCTGGCCGGCACGCGACTGGGCGACGCGGTGACGACCTCGTGAGGATCTCCGCGAAGGCCGACTACGCGGTGCGGGCGGCCGCCGAGCTCGCCGCGTCCGGCGAGGGCCCCGTGCCGGCCGAGGCTCTCGCCCGCGCGCAGCAGGTGCCCCACCGCTTCCTCGAGGCGATCCTGAGCGACCTGCGGCGCGAGGGCATCGTCGCGAGCCGTCGCGGCGCGGGCGGCGGGTACGTGCTGGCCCGTCCGGCCGACAAGGTCACCGTCGCCGACGTCGTGCGCGCCGTGGACGGGCCGCTGGTTTTCGTGCGCGACGCGCGGCCCTCGGACCTGGAGTACACGGGCGCGGCGGCGTCGCTGCTGCACGTGTGGGTGGCGCTGCGCGTGAACGTCCGGGCCGTGCTGGAACAGGTGACCCTGGCGGACCTCGCGGCCGGGACGATCCCCGACGTCGTGCGCCGGCTCACCGAGCAGGAATCGGCGTGGATCAACCCGTGAGCCCCGCTCCCGCGGCCTGACCGGCACGGGGCGGTCGGGGCGCGGCACGGCCCGCGCCGACCCCGGAAGGCGCGTCTCAGCATGCAGACAGATTCTTGAGACCGTTGAATCCGATAGAGCCGATCGGGTAACTTCACTGCAGACGCGGCGGACCCGCTGCCGCGCCGAAACGGAGGGAACCCCCGTGCGGACTCTCGTCCTCCTTGCCCTCGTGGGCCTCGGTGCGCAGCTTGTCGACGGCAGCCTGGGCATGGCCTATGGCGTCACCTCGACCACCCTGCTGCTCGCGATCGGTACCAACCCCGCGGCCGCGTCGGCGACCGTCCACCTCGCCGAGGTCGGGACGACGCTGGCGTCCGGTGCGTCGCACTGGCGGTTCGGGAACGTGGACTGGAAGGTCGTCACCAAGATCGGCATCCCCGGTGCGGTCGGCGCGTTCGCAGGCGCGACCTTCCTCTCGTGGCTGTCGACCGAGATCGCCAAGCCGCTGATGTCGATCCTGCTGCTGGGGCTGGGCCTGTACGTGCTGCTGCGCTTCACGCTCCGCGGGCTGCGCACGGACCGCCTCGGGCAGCCGCTCCGGAAGCGGTTCCTCACCCCGCTCGGCCTGGTCGCCGGGTTCATGGACGCCACGGGCGGCGGCGGCTGGGGGCCGGTGGGCACGCCCGCCATCCTCGCGAGCGGCCGCATGGAGCCCCGCAAGGTGATCGGCTCGATCGACACCAGCGAGTTCTTCGTGGCCGTCGCCGCGAGCCTCGGCTTCCTCTTCGGCCTCGGGACCGCAGGCATCAACCCGACCTGGGCCCTGGCGCTGCTCATCGGCGGCCTGATCGCGGCGCCGATCGCGGCGTGGCTCGTCCGCCTGGTGCCGCCGCGCGTCCTCGGCTCCGCCGTCGGCGGGATCATCGTGCTCACCAACGTCCGCACCCTGCTGAGCCTCGACGAGTTCCCGGTGAGCGACGGCGTGCGGGGTCTCGTCCTCGGGCTCATCGCGGTCGGCTGGGCCGCCGCCGTCGCCTACTCGTTCCGCGAGCACCGCAAGGCGGTCGCGGCGGAGCGGGCCGAGGCGGCCGGCGAGCACCCCGAGGCCGCGGCGACGACGGTCGCCTGACGCCTGCCCCGGCACGGCCGAGGCCACCGACAACACCGCCACCGCACGTCACCCGCCGTGCGGTGGCGGTGTCGCGCCGTCCCGGTACGGTGGTGAAGCCAGGAGAACTGCGCGCCTGACCCAGCTGCACGGCACTGGGGGTGAGCCTCGATGTCCAGCACGACCAACGACACACCGCGCCGCGAGCTCGTCGCCCTCGCGGAGCTGCTGGGTGCGGGGAGCCAGCTGCTCGTCGGCCGGTACCGCGTCGACGTCGCCACGGGGGAGTGGTGGTGGTCGGACGAGGTCTTCCGGATCTTCGGTCGCGAGCCGGGCAAGATCGCGCCGGGACCGGAGGTGCTGCGCGCCCACCTGCATCCCGACGACCGCGAGCGGCTCTCCCGGACGGCGGTGGTCGCGCTCGGCACCGGGCGGCCGTTCTCGGGGGCGCACCGCGTCGTGGACGACCACGGGCGCACCCATACCGTCGTCGTGACCGGACAGGGAAGGCACGGGGCCGACGGCGCGTCGTCGCAGATCGTCGGCTACGTCATCGACGCGAGCCCGGTCGTGCGGGACGCGCTGGAGCGCGAGGCGCACCGGGCCGTGTCCCGAGCGTTCGTCGCGGCCGCGGCCGCCGAGCAGGCCAAGGGAGCCATCATGGCGGTGTGCGGCGTGGACGAGTCGGTCGCCACCGAGGTGCTCGCGGACGCCGGCGCGCAGGTCGGGATCTCCGCCCAGTCGGCGGGCGAACAGGTGATGAAAGGGCTCGCGCGGCCCGTCGGGGACCGCGACGCCGCGCTCACGGCGGCGGAGGTGGTGCGGTCCGCCCCGCCGGCCCAGGACGCGGCGGACCGGCTCAGCCAGGCGCTCGCCACCGTGCGGCCGGTGGACCGGCCGCACGGGCACGACGCGCAGCTCGCCCGCCGGCGTCCGCGCGCGAGCCACTGACCCGCAGGGCGGGCCCGTCAGGAGCGGGGGATCAGCGGCCGGGGACGAACCGGGCCGCCGCGCGCACGGCGCCCTTGCGGGCGAGGCGCTTCGCGAGCACCGCGACCCCGCCCGAGACCGCCGCGAAGGTGACGGCCTGGATGATCGAGATCTCGTCGTCGTCCACGTTGGTGGGCGCCACGCTGCCCGTCGTCTTCTCCCAGACCACCCCGATCAGCTTCTGCGCGACCCATCCGGCGGCGATCGTCAGCACCACCGTGCCGACCTTCACGCCCAGCGGCTGCTCGGTGTCCGTCACGTGCTCTCCCTCGGTAGGTCCCGGCGCGGCCGCGGCACGACCGCGCGTCGTCTCGCGTGCGTCCGCGGCCGCCGGACGGCGTCACGGCACGTCAGGCACGTCACACCCCGAGGCCGAGGACTGCACCACGGTAGCGCGGCGTCGGCGGGTAGGCTCGTGGTGATACGACAGGGGAGCGCCCACCGGCGCTGAGAGTGCGGACCGCCGCAGACCCTCGAACCTGACCCGGTTAGCACCGGTGGAGGAAGTCGGGAATCTCGTTCCCTGCGGACGGCCGCACCACGACGGTGCCGGGTGCCCGCAGGACCCCCTTCTCGCACCTTGAGGAGGACAGCATGAAGCTCACGACCACGGCCCGGACCACGGCCGCCACCGCGGGCGTCGTCGCCCTGCTGCCGCTGCTGGCGGCGTGCGGCGGGACGCCCACGGACGACGCGAGCGGCGCGGCGTCGAGCACGGTCACGCTCGTCACCCACGACTCGTTCGCCGTCTCCGACGACGTCCTGGCCGCGTTCGAGAAGGAGTCCGGTCTCACCGTCGAGCAGGTGGCCCCGGGCGACGCGGGCACGCTGGTGAACCAGCTCGTGCTCACCAAGGACGCGCCGCTGGGCGACGTCGTCTTCGGCGTGGACAACACGTACGCGTCGCGGGCCGTCGACGCCGGGGTCTTCGAGGAGTACCAGCCGGCCGACCTCGCCCCGGAGGTCGCGGCCTACGCGCCCGACGACCTGGCGGGCACGCTGACGCCGGTCGACGTGGGCGACGTGTGCATGAACCTTGACGACGGCTGGTTCGAGAAGCACGGCGTCACGCCCCCGACGACGCTCGAGGACCTCGCGAAGCCGGAGTACGCGGACCTCACCGTCGTGACCAATCCGGCGACGTCGTCCCCCGGCCTCGCGTTCCTGCTCGCGACGATCGGCGCGTTCGGCGCGGACGGCTGGGAGGCCTACTGGGCCGACCTGCGCGACAACGGCCTCAAGGTGGCCGAGAGCTGGGAGGACGCGTACTACGTGGACTTCTCCGGCGCCGGCGAGGGCGGGCAGCGCCCGATCGCGCTGTCGTACGCGACGTCGCCCGCGTTCACCGTGAGCGACGACGGGAAGACCTCCGCCACGAGCGCGATGCTCGACACCTGCTTCCGGCAGGTCGAGTACGCGGGCGTGCTGGCGGGCGCCGAGAACCCCGAGGGCGCCGAGAAGCTCGTGGACTTCCTGACGAGCGCCGAGTTCCAGGCCGACGTGCCCGGCCAGATGTACATGTACCCCGCGGACCCGGGCGTGGAGCTGCCCGCCGACTGGCAGCAGTTCGCGCCCCTGGCCGACGAGCCGTTCGAGGTGGCGCCCGCCGACGTCGCCGCGCACCGCGACGAGTGGATCGAGCAGTGGACGGCGACGGTCGTCGGCTGACGCGCCCCGTGCCCCGCGTCCCGCGCGCCACCGCCCGCCCGGCAGCCCGGGCGGCGCGGTGGCGCGCCGCCCGGCGGGGTGCAGACCGATGGGGCGCGTGGCTCGGCTGGGGCGCGGCCGTCGCGCTCCCGCTGGGCTTCCTCGCGGTCTTCTTCGCGTGGCCGGTGGTGTCGCTCGTCCTGCAGGGGTTCTTCACCGAGACCGCGGCGGGGCGGGAGCTCGACCTGTCCGGCTTCGCAGAGGTGCTGTCCCAGGAGCGCACGTGGCGGATCGTCGGGCAGACGCTCGCCCAGGCGATCACGGGCACGGCGCTGTCGGTGCTGCTCGGCCTGCCCGGCGCGTACGTGCTGTACCGGTGCCGGTTCCCGGGGCGCACCCTCGTGCGCGGCCTGGTGACCGTGCCGTTCGTGCTGCCGAGCGTCGTCGTCGGCGTCGCGTTCCGCGCGCTCTTCGCCCCCGGCGGGCCGCTCGGCTGGGCGCACCTGGAGGAGAGCTTCGCGGGCATCGTGCTCGCCCTGGTCTTCTTCAACTACGCGGTCGTGGTGCGCACCGTCGGCGGCATGTGGGAGCGGCTCGACCCGCGCGCCGAGCAGGCCGCCCGCGCGCTCGGCGCCACGCCGTGGCGCGCGTTCCGCACCGTGACGCTGCCCGCGCTCGGCCCGGCGATCGCGTCGGCCGCCGCGGTCGTCTTCCTGTTCTGCGCGACGGCGTTCGGCGTCGTCCTCGTCCTCGGCGGCCTGCGCTACGGCACGATCGAGACGGAGATCTGGACGCGCACCACCCAGTTCCTCGACCTGCGCTCGGCGGCGGTGCTGTCGGTGCTGCAGCTCGTCGTGGTGGCCGGCGCGCTGCTGGTCAGCTCCCGCGCCCGGGCGCGCCGGGAGCGGGCCCTGCACCTCACGAGCGACAGCGTGTCCGCGCACCGGCTGCGGCTGCGCACCGGTGCCGACGGCACGGACGTCGTGCCGGCGCTCGTCACCCTCGTCGTGGTCGCCGGGCTGCTCGTGCTGCCCATGGCGGGGCTCGTCACGCGGTCGCTGCGGGCTCCCGACGGCTCCTGGGGCCTCGACAACTACGTGGCCCTCGGCACCACCGGCGGGCGCAACGCCCTGACCGTCACGGTCTGGGAGGCACTGGGCAACTCGCTGCGCACCGCGGCGTGGGCCGCGCTGATCGCCGTCGTCGTGGGCGGCCTCGTGGCGCTCGTCGTGTCGCGTCGCCCGCGGCGGGCGGGTCTGCGGAGCGCCGTCGGGGTGCTCGACGCCGCGTTCATGCTGCCCCTGGGCGTCTCCGCCGTGACGGTGGGCTTCGGCTTCCTCATCACGCTGGACAAGCCGTTCGGGCTCGACGTCGACCTGCGCACCTCCGGCGCGCTCGTCCCGATCGCGCAGGCCGTCGTCGCCATCCCGCTCGTCGTGCGCACGATGCTGCCGGTGCTGCGCGCCATCGACCCGCGGCTGCGCGAGGCGGCCGCCACGCTGGGCGCGGCGCCGGGGCGGGTGCTGCGGACCGTCGACGGCCCGCTGGGCGCGCGGTCGCTGGGGCTGGCGATCGGGTTCGCGTTCGCGGTCTCGCTCGGAGAGTTCGGTGCGACGTCGTTCCTCGCCCGCCCCGACACGGCCACGCTGCCTGTGGTGATCTACCGGCTGATCGGGCGGCCCGGGGCCGAGAACTACGGGATGGCGCTCGCGGCGTCCGTGGTGCTGGCCGTGCTCACCGCGACCGTCATGATGGTGGCCGAGCGCCTGCGCGGCGACCGGCCGGGAGGGGAGTTCTGATGGAGCAGGGCCAGACGACGGGGCTCGTCGTGCGCGACGCCGTCGTGCGGTACGGCGCCACGCGCCGCCGACCGGGGGCGGTCGCGGTGGACGGCGTCTCGCTCGACGTCGCGGCAGGCGAGATCGTCGCGCTGCTCGGGCCGAGCGGCTGCGGCAAGTCGTCGCTGCTGCGCGCCGTCGCCGGGCTGGAGCCGCTCGCGGGCGGCACCGTGGCGTTCGACGGCGCGGACCTCGCGGGCGTGCCCGTGCACCGCCGGAACTTCGGCCTGCTCTTCCAGGACGGCCAGCTCTTCCCGCACCGGGACGTCGGCCGTAACGTGGCCTACGGGCTCGAGACCCTGGGCGTGCCGCGTGCCGAGCGGGCCGCGCGGGTCGCCGAGCTGCTCGCCGACGTCGGGCTCGCGGGCTACGAACGCCGGTCCGTCGCGACGCTGTCGGGCGGGGAGAAGCAGCGCGTGGCGCTCGCCCGGGCCCTCGCGCCCCGCCCGCGGCTGCTGCTGCTCGACGAGCCGCTGTCCGCCCTCGACCGCCGCCTGCGCGAGCGGCTCGCCGTCGACGTCCGCGACACCCTCCAGGCCACCGGCACCACCGCCGTCTTCGTCACGCACGACCACGACGAGGCCTTCACCGTCGCCGACCGCGTCGCCGTCATGGACGCCGGGCAGCTGCTCCAGGTGGACGCCCCCGACGTGCTGCTGCGCGCGCCCGCGAGTCCGCGCGTCGCGGAGTTCCTGGGGCTGTCCGCGGACGGCGACGTGCCGGTGCCCGGCCGCCCCGAGGAGCCCGTGCGGGGCTGACAGGGCCTGCGCTCATGCCTCGCCGGCGTCGTGCACGAGCAGGGCGACCTGCGTGCGGTTCTCCAGCCCGAGCTTCTCGAGCACGCTCGACACGTGCGCCTTCACGGTCGGCACGCTGAGGTAGAGCCGGGCCGCGATGTCGGCGTTCGACGCGCCAAGGCCGAGCTCGACGGCGACGTCCCGCTCGCGGGCGGTGAGCGCGTCCAGGGCGGCGCGGGCGCGGTCGCGCGACCCGTCCGAGCCGGCGACGGCGGCCATCAGCCGCCGCGCGACGTCGGGCGCCAGCACCGGCTCGCCCGCGGCGGCCGCGTGGACGGCGGCGGCGATGCGGGCGGGCGGCATGTCCTTGAGCAGGTAGCCCGCGGCCCCGGCGCGCAGCGCCCCGCCCACCTCCTCGGCGGTGTCGAACGTGGTGAGCACGACGACGGCCGGCGGCGACGGGCGGGCGCGCACCCGCCGGGTGGCCGCGATGCCGTCCACGCCCGGCATGCGCAGGTCCATGAGCACGACGTCGGCCGGGTGCGCGTCCAGGACGCCGGGCACCTCCGCACCGTCGGCCGCCTCCGCCACGACCCGCATCCCGTGCGCGCCGTCGAGCATGAGGCGCAGGCCCGCGCGCACCAGCGCGTCGTCGTCCACCAGGACGATCCGCACGGGGGTCTCGTCCACGGGGCCGGTGGCGGGGAGCGGGCCGGGCCCGGGCGTCGTCGTCACGCGTCCCACGGTAGCCACGCCTCCACCGTGAAGCCGCGCGACGCGTCGGGGCCCGAGCTCGGCCCGGTGGCCAGCGTGCCGCCCAGCAGCGTGGCGCGCTCGCGCAGCCCGACCAGCCCCGTGCCCGTGCCCACCCCGTCCGGGGCGACGGCGCCCGGTGCCGCGCCGTCGTCCACCACCCGCACCCGGACCTCGCCCGGAGCGGTCGCGACGGTCACCCGCACGGCCGCGCCCGGCGCGTGCCGGCGCGCGTTGGTCAGCGACTCCTGCACGACCCGGAACACGGCCGTCGCGACCGTGGCCGGCGGGACGTCGTCGCCCGTGCGTTCGTACGTCACGTCGGTCCCGGCGGCGCGGGAGTCGTCGACGAGCCGGCGCACGTCGTCGAGGCCGGGTACGGGGCCGAGGTCGTCCGGGCCGGCGCGGAGCAGGCGGATGACCTGCCGCAGGTCCTCGAGCGCGTCGCTCACGCCCGCGCGGACCCGCCCCGCGGCGGCGGCGAGCGCGGCCGGGTCGGCGTCCGGGCGGTACTCCATCGCGCCCGCGGTGGCAGCCAGGAGCGAGAGGCGGTGCGCGAGGGTGTCGTGCATCTCGCGGGCGATCCGGGTGCGCTCGGCCGTGCGCGCCTCCGCGACCCGCCGCTCCTGCTCGGCCTCCGCGCGGCGCGCCCGGTCGCGCAGGGACCACAGCACGAGGGACCGCTCGCGCCCGTACGCGCCCCAGCCGAAGAGCGCGGCGTGGACCGCGACGTCGCACAGGAGCCACCAGCCCAGCGGCAGGCCCACCGGACGCCACAGCGCCTGGACCGCGTGCCCCAGGATCCCCGCCCCCGCGACCCACGCGGCGGTGCGGACCGGGTACCAGCGCGCCACCTGCAGCGTGCCCACGGTCGCCGCGGGAGTCGCCGCCCCCGACACGGCGGCCAGGGCGGCGAGCGCGAGCGCGGCGGGCACGCTGCGGCGCGTCAACAGGAACGGGACGAGGGCGAGGGACGCGAGCGCGACGGCGACGTCGACGACGGCGGGCACCTGCGGCGTCGTGCCGACGACGGAGGTGTCCGGTGCGGCGGTCACGACGGCCGCAGTCGCGGCGGCGGTGAGGACGGCGACGAGCCCCCAGGCGGTCGCGACGACGCCGCGCGGCACGGGCGGGGGTCCCTGGGCGGGCGGCGGGCCCGGGACGCCGGCCGGCCGGGGGCCGACGACGGCGGGCTGCGGGGTGGTGCCGGTGGACGTCATGACCGGGACGCTACGGCGGGCGGTCGCACCGCGACACCGTCGAAAGTCGGGGGTGGTCCCGACCGGCGACCAGGCGACGACCGACCGCGGCAGGGCGCGCGGCAGGCACGCCGCGCGGGAACGTCGTCGTGCCGGCAGGGTGCCGGCGCCGAGGAGGGGACGACATGGACACCACGACGAACAGGACCGGCGGGACGCAGGGCCGCACGCCGCGAGGACCGGCGGGGCGCACGTGGCGCGACCGGGCGTGGTGGAACCGTCCGCGGACGGTCGTGGTGGGTGCCGTGCTCACGGGGGCGGTGGTCTTCCTGGTCGGCACGCTGGCCGGCGTGGACCCCCAGGTCCGGGCCGGGTCGGGCACCCTCGAGGTCACGATCTCCCTGGTGATCGCCACGAGCCTCACGGCGGCACTGGGTGGCTGGGGCGTCCGCGCCCTCCTGCTGCGCCGCCCGGAAGGCGGCCGCACGGCGTGGCTGGTGCTGAGCGGCGCCGTCCTGCTGGTGTCCCTGCTGGGCCCGCTGGGTGCCGAGAACGCCGGCGCGACGGTGCTGCTCCTGCTGGAGCACCTCGCCGTCGGCGGCGTGATCATGGTGGGCCTCAGCGGGGCGGAGCCTCGGGGCGCCAGAGCGGCGTGACGACGTCCCGTGCCGCGAGCATGAGCGCGAGCAGGGGGCCGCGCTGCCGCTCGAACGCGGCCCGGTCCACCAGCCCGCGGTCGAGGCGGCGGTGCAGCATCGCCAGCTCGGTCGCCGCCTGCTGGTAGTCCCGCATCGCGCGGGCCGGGCCGGGGCCGCCCGCGGCACGCACCTGGGCCCGGGCCCGGCGGCGGCGCTTCAGCGACGTGAGCATCACGACGTCCGGCAGGGCGACGACGCCCAGCGGACCGTACTGCGGCAGGTGCTGCCCGATGAGCGCCACGATGCGCGCGCGGTCGTGACGCACGACGACGAGCAGCCCGACGACGACCCCCAGGCCCAGCAGGTACACCGCGACGACGGCCTCGACGCCGAGCGACGCGGCGCCGTTCCACAGCGCGTGGTACGTCATCGCGCCGAGCAGGCCGAGGAGCACGGGCCACACCCGGGCCCAGCCGCGCGGGGCGAGCGCGGCCGTCGCGATCCCCAGGCCGGTGAGGGACGTGCACAGCGGGTGGATCAGCGGCGACAGGAGGCCGCGGGCCACGAACGTCGCGGCCAGCCCCTCCGGGCCGGCGACCGTGTAGTAGTGGATGTTCTCGATCGTGGCGAAGCCGAGGCCCACCATCGAGCCGTAGATGATGCCGTCGGTCGGGCCGTTGAGCTCGTGCCGGCGGAACCAGAGCATGCCGACGAGGACCAGCGCCTTGAGGGTCTCCTCGACGACGGGCGCGGTGAGCACCGCCGTCGCGACGAAGCCCTCCTCCTGGCCGAGCAGCGGCGTCCACAGCAGGGTGAGCCCGGCGGTGTTGATCCCCATCGCGACCAGCACGGACACGCCCGCGCCCCACAGGAACGCGAGCACCAGGGCGTCCGGCGGCTCCGGCTCGAGGCGGTCGAGGGCGAGCACGCCCGCCAGCAGCAGCGGGAGGGGCAGGACGGCGAGGAACAGGCCCTCGAGGAACGTCGGGCCCTCCGCGGACGTCACCACCAGCGCGGCGAGCAGGCACGCCGACGACACGGCGATCGCGACGATGACGCCCACCGACGGGCGGCGCGTGGGGCGCCCGTCGAGGATCGCGCGAGGGTCCAGGGCCGGCATGGGCCCTGATCCTAGGTGCGACGGGGCTGCGGCACCGCGATGATCTCCCCAGCGGACCAGGTCGACCCCGCCGTCCGCCCGTCCCGGAGGAGCCCTCATGGCCACGGTCGTGTCCACCCTGTTCATCTCGCTCGACGGCGTCGCGGAGATCGACCCCGCCTGGCACTTCCCCTACTTCGACGACCACATGGCCCGCGCCGTCGACGACGACTACCGCGACACCGACGTCCTGCTGATCGGCCGCGTCACCTACGACAGCTTCGCCGGCGCGTGGCCCGGTCGGGAGGAGGCGGGCGAGGAGGACGCGGCGTTCGCCCGGCGGCTGGGGGACATGCGCAAGGTGGTCGTGACCCGCTCGACGCACGACCTCGGCTGGCGCCACGTCGAGCGGCTCGACGGCGACCTGCCGGCCGCAGTCGAGGCGCTGAAGGCCGAGGACGGCGTGGAGAAGATCCTCGTGCCAGGGTCGCTGTCGGTCGTCCGCCAGCTCCTCGCGGCGGGGCTGCTCGACGAGCTGCGCCTGCTGGTGCACCCGGTCGCGGCCCGCCGCGGCGCGCGCCTCTTCGACGAGGGCGACACGGTCTACCCGCTGGCCCTGCGCCGGTCCGAGGCCTTCCCGACCGGCGTGGTCCGCCTGGTCTACGCGCCGGGCGAGCTGCCGAGCCTGGCGGGGTACGACGACGTGAAGGGTCAGGTGCCGAGCGGCGACTGAGGGTCGCTCGTCCGACGGACGACCACGACGGCGACGTCGTCCTCCCGGCCGGCGTCGGTGAACCTGTCCACGAGGCGTGCGCACACCTCCGCAGGGGTGAGCCCGGCGAGCGTGCGGGCCGCGTCCACGAGCTCGTGGACGCCCTCCCGCAGGGTGCGGTCGCGGCGCTCGACCAGCCCGTCCGTGACGAGCACCAGGAGGTCGCCCGGGCCCAGCGCGTCGCGCCGTGCGGGCCGCTCGTCCGGGCTCGCCAGGCCCAGGAGGCGGGCCGGCGACTTCTCCGCGACCACCGTCCCGTCGGTCCGGACCACGAGCGGAGGCAGGTGGCCGGCGTCGGTCATCTCGATGCTGCCGTCGGCGGGGTCGATGACGCAGACGCACACCGTGGTGAGCTCCGGGTGGTCCTGCCGCAGCGAGTCGTTGAGCAGGTCGAGCGCGCGAGCGGCATCGTGGCCCTCGCGCAGGTAGGCGCGGAGGGTGAGGCGCACCTCGGCCATGACGGTGGCCGCCCGCAGCGAGTGCCCCTGGACGTCCCCGATCACGACGGCGACCCGGCCGTCGGGCAGGTCGAAGGCGTCGTAGAAGTCCCCGCCGACGTCGAGGCGCTCGTCCGACGCCTCGTAGCGGGCGGCGACCTCGACACCGCCGCGCACCGTGAGACCGGAGGGCAGGAGCCGCCGCTGGAGCGCCATCGCGATGCGGTGCTCCTCGGCGAACGTCTTGAGGTTCCGGAGGGCCACGGTGATGCCCTCGGTGAACCGGGCGGCGACCTCACGCTCCTCCGCCGACGGGCTGCTGGAGGCGTCGTCGGCCTGCAGCGCCAGCCCGCCCACGAGGTTGCCCTCGGCGTCGCGCAGCCACACCGTCCACCAGGCGGACCGCGGCACGCCCGCCTGCGCCAGCAGGGGGACCCAGTGGTCGGGCACGTCGTCGGCGCCGAACGTGGCCGACGAGACCGGCCCCGGCGGCAGCACGGGGAGCGTCCCTCGCCCGCGCACCAGCGGCGCGTCCGGGGCAGGGCACACCGCGCGGACCACGGTCTGCTGGTCGACGACCACCATCGCGACGGCGGGCCGCCCGAGCACGGCGCAGGCGCCCTGGGCGACGAGGTCGGCCACGAGCTCCTGGGTCCGGGCCTGGTGCAGGAGTGCGAGCGCGTCGGCGAGCGCCTCGAACCGACGCACGGCGCGCCCGGCCCCGCGATGGGCGTCGTGCGCGCGGCACAGTGCGCCCACGGTGGCCAGGAACTCGTCCTGGTCGAGCGGCTCGGGCAGGTAGGCGTCGGCGCCGCCGGCCAGCCCGGCGGTCCGTGCGGCGGCGTCGATCGACGTGGCGGACACGTGCATCACCGGAACGTGGGCGGTCAGCGGGTCCGCCTTGATCCGGCGGCAGACCTCGGACCCGGTGAGGTCCGGGAGGTTGACGTCGAGGACCACCGCGTCGATCGTCGCGGTCACCAGGTCCAGCGCCTCCGCGCCGGTCCCCGCCTCGAGCACGTCGAAGCCCGCGCCCCGCAGCCACGTCGCCATGACGTAGCGGTGCGCGCGGGTGTCGTCCACGACGAGGACGGTGCGGTCGGCGGGCGTCATGCGGCACCGCCGCCACGGAGCGCGCGGGTGAGGGAATCTCGGTCGAGCGTCGACTTCGGCAGGAAGGGCGCCGGCCGCCCCACCCCTGTCTGGTCCGGGGCGGGGCCGCTGGACATGAGCGCGACGGCCAGGTGGGGGTGCTCGGCACGGAGCCGCGCGAGCAGGCCCACGCCGTCGAGCTCCGGCAGCCGCACGTCCACGAC
This sequence comes from Isoptericola sp. NPDC019571, assembly GCF_044389385.1. NCBI lineage: Bacteria > Bacillati > Actinomycetota > Actinomycetes > Micrococcales > Promicromonosporaceae > Isoptericola > Isoptericola sp. NPDC019571. The sequence continues at coordinate 279,562 of NZ_JBIRXZ010000006.1, read as the reverse complement.
GGCCGCATCGGCAGGGGCGTCCCGCAGGAGAGCGAGCGCGTGCCGCCCGTCGTGGGCGACGCTGACGCGGCCGGCGTCCTCGCGCAGCAGTCCCGCGACGTACGCGCCGTACGACCGGTCGTCGTCGACGACCAGGACGTGGCCGAGCCCGGTCTCCGCGTCCCGCCCGGCCGTGGCGGGGGAGCGCGTGGGCGTGGGCACCGCCGTCGCGGTCCCCGCCGGGTCCGGGGGCGCGACGGGGAGGACGACGGTGAACGTGCTGCCGACGTCGGGGGCCGAGCTCGCCGTCAGCGTCCCGCCGAGAGCCTCGGAGGTGCGCCGGGCGTAGGGCAGGCCGAGGCCGGTCCCCCGGACGCCCGGCTGGAGGCGGTTGGGCACCTGGACGAACTCCTCGAACACGGCGTCCAGGTGCTCGGGGCCGATCCCCAGGCCGGTGTCCTCGACGACGAACCGCACGGCGTCGCCCTCGACGCGGGCGTCGAGCCGCACGCTGCCCCGTTCGGTGAACTTGACGGCGTTCGTCAGGAGGTTGCGCAGGACCCGCGCGACCAGCCGTCGGTCGCTCACGAGCGCCAGCCCGGGCTCGCACGCGACCACCAGCTCCACCCCGTCGCGCACCAGGGGGAGCGTCGTGCCCCGGAGCTCGTCGAGCAGCGCGGGCACGACGATCGGCGCGGGCGCCACGTCCTGGTGCCCGGCCTCCGCGCGCGCGAGATCGAGGAGCTCGTCGACGAGGGTGAGCAGCGTGGCCGCGCTGTCGCGCACGAACTCCACCTGCTCGGCCTGGTCCCCGGACATCGTCGACGCCTGCAGGAGCGAGGTCAGCCCGATGATGGAGTTGACCGGGCTGCGCAGCTCGTGGCTGACGTTGCGCAGGAAGCGCGACTTGGCCTCGTTCGCGGCCGCCAGCTCCCGGCCGCGCTCGTCGAGCTCGGCGTACAGCGCGACGACGCCGGTGTTGGTCTCCTCCAGCTCTGCGGAGAGCTGGTGGTACATCGCGAGGACGCCGCGGTTGGTCTCCTCCAGCTCGGTGTTGAGCCGGCGGAGCTCCTCCCGCTGCGTCACCAGCTCGTCGTGCGTGCGCAGCAGCTCGGCGTTCTGCACCCGCAGCTCGTCGAGGGCGTTGGCCCCGTAGCCGACGGTGATCGCGCGGCGCAGGGCGTCGGTGGTCGCCGTGTCGAGAGGCGCGGAGGCGCCCAGCTCGACCACGAGGGTGACGTGGCGGCCGTCCGCGCCGAGCACGACCTCGTCGACGAGACGCCGTGCCGCCGGGACGCCACCGTCGGCGGCGCTGCCCGTCGTGGTCAGGCCGGCGGCCGACTCGAGGTCCGCACGCAGGAGCGGCCGGGCGCCCCGGTCGAGGCCGATGGTGACCTCCACGGGCCCGAGCGCGACGGCGGCACGACCGACCTCGGAGAGCGCGGTGGCGACCCGCACCTGGGTGTGGACGTCGAGGCCCAGGGCGCGGGAGATCTCGCGGCCCGCGCGGCGCAGGGCGAGCAGGTCCGTGTCGCCCTCGAGCCGGGTGGTGAGGAGCGGGGTGCCGGCCGTGGTCACGGGGTGCCTCCCAGGGGGACGACCACGACGCACGCGTCGTCCCGTCGCACGGCGAAGTCGCGCATGAGCACGCCCGCGACGACGAGAGGGGTGCGAGCCGTCAGCCCGGGGTAGGCGGCCAGGCTCGCGCGGTCGGTGAGCCCGTCGGAGTGCAGCACGAGCAGGTCGCCGGCGCCGACGGGCACGGCGACCTCGCGGACGGCCCGTGCGTGCGTGCCGGCGATGCCGGGCTGGCTCACGAGGCTCCGCGGCCGGTCGGCGCCCTGCACGGTGCCGCCGATGTTGCCGAGCCCGGCGTGCCGCAGCGTCCCGCGCTCCGCCCGCGACACGGAGACCGCCGCGCCGCGCGTGCCGCCCAGAGCGCCGTGGACCCGTGCGAGGAGTGCGGAGGGGCCGGCGGGCTCCGCCTCGAGGAACGCGCGGACCGCCGACTGCGACGCGACGGCGGCCAGGGGACCGTGGCCGAGCCCGTCGGCGACGAGGACCGAGGTCACACCGTCGTCCGTCCGGAGGGCGAACGCGTCGCCGCAGACGGCCTGCCCGGTCATCGGCCGCGTCAGCCCCGCCCCCGGTGCGGGATCGGGGCGGGAGCCGGGGGAGGCGAAGGTGGCGGCCACCACCGTGCCCTGCCCGGGCGCCGACCAGGCGTCCCACGACGAGGTGAGCCGCGGCAGCGTGCCGAGCCCGATGCCGAGGGTGCCGCGCGAGGACACCCCGTCCCGCATCGCGGCGTCGAGGTCGCGCATTCCGGGGCCGGAGTCCACCGCCAGCACCTCGAGCGCGGCGTGGTCGTCCCAACGACGGACGCGCAGCACGACCGACCCCGAGCCGGCGTGCCGGGTCTGGTTGGACGCCAGCTCGGACACCACGAGGCCGGCCTCCGCGGCGCGCGCCTCGCCCAGCCCGAGGCTCAGCGCGGCCGTCGTCGCGGCGCGCCGGACCGCGCCGACGGCGGAGGGATGGTCGACCGTGTGCCACACCCCGGCCTCCAGGGCGACCGCCGCGTCGGGCGAGGACGGCCCCGACGGGGAGATCATCGCGACCAGGTCACGATCTCGACCCGGGTCCCGGCTCCCGGTGCCGTGTCGATCGAGAACTGCTCCACCAGCCGCCGTGAGCCGGACAGCCCGAGGCCCAGCCCGTTGCCGCTGGTCCAGCCGTCCGTCAGCGCGAGGTCGAGGTCGGCGATGCCCGGACCCTCGTCGGAGAAGACGGCCCGGACCCCGGACCGTCGGCCGTCGGCGACGAGCTCCACCTCGACCTCGCCGCCGCCGCCGTAGACCAGCGTGTTCCGCGCGAGCTCGCTCGCGGCCGTGACGAGCTTCGTCTGGTCGACGAGGGAGAGCCGCGCCTGCTGCGCGACCGTGCGGACGAGCTGTCGGACCCGGACCACGTCGGAGTCGGCACGCACCTCGAGCCGTTCCGTCGCCGTGGCCGAGGGCGCGGTCGTCATCTCGACTCTCGTTCGGCGGCCGCCGCGAGCAGCACGCTCTCGGCGGACTCGTGGGCCGGGGCGAGCATCGCGAGGCCGCGCTCCACGTCCAGCGCGGTGCGGACGCCGCCGAGGGACAGCCCCAGCTCCACCATCGTGATGGCCACGGCGGGCCGCATGCCGACCACCACCGTCTGCGCGTCCAGGACGCGGGAGATCGCGGCGACCGACGCCAGCATCCGGCCGATGAAGCTGTCGACGATCTCCAGGCCCGAGATGTCGATGACGACGCCGCGCGCGCCGGTGCGTGTGATGCGCTCGGCCAGGTCCTCCTGCAGCTGCAGCGCGGTGTCGTCCTGGAGGTCCACCTGGATCGACACGAGGAGCGTCGACCCGATCTTGAGGATGGGGACGGCGTCGCTCACGCGGTCACCTCGGTGTGCGAGCGACGACCCTCCCGCAGCGCGTCCACGAGCGCGTCCGCCAGCGTCGCGCGGGTGCGGATGTCCCCGAACTCGATCCCGAGCGCGACGACGGTCTGCGCGATCTGGGGACGGATGCCGCTGATCGTGCACTCCGCGCCCATGAGGCGCGCCGCGACGACCGTCCGCAGCAGGTGCTGGGCCACCTGCGTGTCGACCGCCGGCACGCCGGTGATGTCGATGATGGCCTGCGTGCTGCCCGTCTCGACGAGGGTGTTGAGCAGCTTCTCCATGACGACCTGGGTGCGCGCGGAGTCGAGGGTCCCGACCAGCGGCACCGCCACGATGCCCTCCCAGAGCTTGACGACCGGGGTCGACAGCTCCAGGAGCTGCTCGGCCTGCTCGCTGATGATCGACTCGCGGGCGGCGGCGAACGCCTCGAACGTGAACAGCCCGAGCTCGTCCACGAGGCGCAGCAGCGGCAGGACGCGCGTCATGGTGTCGTCCGACCCGGCCAGCCCGTACAGCCCCTCCTTGAGCGCGAACACGCCCACGGCGGTCTCGCGGGGCGTGAAGCCGAGCCGGGCGCGCGCGGCGGAGACGTCCGCCAGGATCCCGCGCAGCTGGTCGAAGGCCTCCGACTGCAGGTCGGTGCCTCCCGCCTGCAGGCCGTCGACGAGGGCCTGGTAGATGTCGGACTGCTCGCGCTCGAGCTCGCCGCGGGTGGTGCGTCCGCGCAGCTCGTCCACCGCGGCGTCCAGCCAGGCGGGGCGGACGGTCTCCGCATGGTCGACGAGGGTCTGTGCCAGGGCACTCGGCGCGACAGCAGTCATCGCGGGATCCTTCCGGACGAGGGGGGCTGGCCGTCTGCTCGACCGCGGTCAGTGTACGCAGCGCCGGGAGCGCTGCCGCACCGTCGTGCGGCAGCGCTCCCGTGACCAGCGGCGCAGTCCCCGCGCACCCGGCAAACTTCACCCGCTCGCCGTCTGGTTCAGGCGCGGTGCTCCCGGTAGTAGCGGATGAGCGCCTGCGTGGAGGAGTCCTGCGCGGCCAGGGCGGCGTCGTCGCCCGACACGGCGGGCGCGATCTCCAGCGCCAGCTTCTTGCCGAGCTCCACGCCCCACTGGTCGAAGCTGTCGATGCCCCACACCACGCCCTGCACGAAGGTGATGTGCTCGTACAGCGCGACGAGCTGACCGAGCACCGACGGCGTGAGCGCCGGCGCGACGATCGACGTCGTCGGCCGGTTCCCGGAGAAGACGCGGGCCGCGACGATCTCCTCGGGCGTGCCCTCGGCGCGCACCTCCTCCGCCGTCTTGCCGAAGGCGAGCGCCTTGGTCTGGGCGAAGAAGTTGGCGAGGAACAGCTCGTGCACGTCGGCGCCCGCGGCCACGGCCTTCCCGTCGCCCTCGTCGTCCTTGAGGGGGTACGCGGGGGTGGCGACGGCGATGAAGTCCGCCGGGATGAGGCGCGTGCCCTGATGGATGAGCTGGTAGAAGGCGTGCTGGCCGTTGGTGCCCGGCTCGCCCCAGAAGACCTCGCCGGTCTGGGTGGTGACGGGGGACCCGTCCCAACGCACCGACTTGCCGTTGGACTCCATGGTGAGCTGCTGCAGGTACGCCGGGAAGCGGTGCAGCTGCTGCGCGTACGGCAGGACGGCGTGCGTGTGGGCGCCGAGGAAGTTGCCGTACCAGACGTTCAGCATGCCCATGAGGACGGGCACGTTCGCCTCGAACGGCGTGCTGCGGAAGTGCTCGTCGACGGCGCGGAAGCCGGCCAGCAGGTCGCGGAAGACGTCGGGGCCGAACGCGATCGCCAGCGACGTGCCGATGGCGGAGTCCACCGAGTAGCGGCCGCCCACCCAGTCCCAGAAGCCGAACGCGTTGGCCGGGTCGATGCCGAAGTCGGCCACCTTGTCGAGGGCGGTCGAGACGGCCACGAAGTGCGCCTTGACGGCGGCCTGCTTCGCGTCCGGGTCGTCCTCGATGACGCCCGCCGCGATGAGGCTCTCCCACAGCCAGGCCCGGGCGAGCCGCGCGTTGGTGAGCGTCTCCAGGGTGCCGAACGTCTTGGACGCCACGACGAACAGCGTGGTCTCCGGGTCGAGGTCCGCCGTCTTCTGCGCGACGTCGGTGGGGTCGATGTTCGAGACGAACCTGGCCTCGATGGCGTCCCTGCCGGTGCGGCCGTACGGCTTGAGCGCCTCGTAGACCATGACCGGCCCGAGGTCGGAGCCGCCGATGCCGATGTTGACCACCGTGCGCACCGGCTTGCCCGTGATGCCCGACCACGACCCGTCGCGGACCTGGTCGGCGAACGCGCTCAGCTTGTCGAGCTCGGCCTGGACGTCGGCGTCGACGTCCTGCCCGTCCACGACCAGCGGCGGCTGCGTGCCGGGTGCGCGGCGCAGCGCCGTGTGCAGGACGGCGCGGTCCTCCGTGACGTTGATGTGCTCGCCGGTGAACATCGCCTCGATGCGCTCGGGCAGGTGCACCTCGTGCGCGAGGCGGACCAGCAGGTCCAGCGTCTCGTCCGTGGCGAGGTTCTTCGAGAGGTCCACGTGCAGGTCGCCCGCGACGTGGGTCATGCGCGCGGCGCGGCCGGGGTCGGCGGCGAACCAGCCGCGCAGGTCGCCCCGGAACTCCTGGTAGTGGGCGTACAGGTCGCCCCAGGAGGTCGTGGTGGTGGGATCGACGGGGGAGGAGGTCATGGGCCCCACGGTACTGACCGCCCCGCCCGGTTGCGCGGCCTGTTCACGCTGCCAGGATGACGACTGCCGGGGACGGACCCGGCCTGGCGCAACGGAGGCACGCATGGCGAATTTCACGGTCTGGAAGTTCGACGACCCGGGTGCGGCCGACCGCGCCTTCAAGGCCGTCAAGGGCGGCGAGGCGGACGGTCTGGTGAAGGTCGTCGACCACGCTGTGGTGAGCTGGCCGGAAGGCGCGAAGAAGCCCGACACGCACGGCTCGCACGACGACACCGCCAAGGCCTCGGGCTGGGGGGCCGTGTGGGGCCTGCTGCTCGGGGCGCTGTTCTTCCTGCCGGTCCTGGGGGCCGCCGCCGGGGCGGCGATCGCCGGCATCACCCGGTCGCTGTCCGACGTCGGGATCACCGCGAAGGACATCGAGCAGATGAAGAAGGAGATCGTGCCCGGCACGTCCGCCCTCTTCATCGTGACCGAGCCGATCGACCCCGACCGGCTGGGGGAGCGGCTGCACGGCGTCAACGCGACGCTGGTCAGCACCAACCTCACCGACGCGGAACGCCGGAACCTGCTGGAGGCGTTCGGGCAGTGATCCCGGGCGGCCCCGACGCCGCCCGCACGACGAGCCCGCCGCGCCTCTCGGGGCCGGCGGGCTCGCCCGTGCCGTCGGGGCCCCGCGTCAGGCGGGCTGCCAGCGGCCGCCCCACCGCCGGGTGAGCGTGCCGCCGAAGGTGTCGGCCAGCGCGTCGACGCGGTCGTGGACGGCGTCCGCCACGCGGTGCGCGGCGGCGTCGTCCTCCGCGGTGAAGCGGACCGTGAGACGTGCCCGGCCCCGCACGACGCCGACGTCGTACGCCTCGACGGTGACGAGCTCGCGCGCCGCGTCCGCCGCGGCGGGCAGCACGTCGGCGGGGTCCACCCCGGGCTGCAGCAGGCCGACGGCGAGGCTCACGCGGTAGGAGGGCACCCGGCGATCCTGCCACCCTCACGGGACAGCGCCTCCGACCGGCACCGTCCCGTCACAGGTCGCCCCGGTCCCGGACACCTGCGCCCCCGTAGACTCGCCGCCGTGACTGCCGACCCCTCGACAGACCCCGTGCCCATGCTCTCCACCGGCCAGGACTCCGCCCCTCGGGGCGGCGTCGCCCTGGAGATCGCCGTGCAGGACGTCGCGGGCGCGCGCGACGCGGTGGCGGGCGGCGCGGACCGCCTCGAGCTGTGCGCCGCCCTCGCCGGCACGGGCGGGCTCACCCCGTCCGTCGGCATGGTCGCCGCCGTCGCCGACGCGCTGCGCGGCTCGGGCGTCGGCGTGCACGTGCTGGTACGCCCGCGGGCAGGGGGCTTCGTCTTCGCGGCCGACGAGGTCGACGTGCAGGTGCGCGACGTGCGCGCGGTGCTGGACGCCGGCGCGGACGGCGTCGTCGTCGGCGCCACGACCGCGGACGGCGCGGTCGACGCCGCGGCGCTCGCGGCGTTCGTGGACGCGGCCGGCGGCGCGGACGTCACGTTCCACCGCGCGATCGACCAGGTGCCAGGCCCGGTCGCCGTCCTCGACGTCCTCGCGAGCGCGGGCGTGCGCCGCGTCCTCACCTCCGGCGGCGCCCCGCGGGCCGGCGAGGCCCTCGACGTCCTGGCGGCGCTCGCGACGCGCGGCCGCGAGCTCGGCGTCGAGGTCATGGCCGGCGGCGGCGTCCGCCTGGACGACGTCCCCGCCCTCGTCGGCGCGGGCGTGCACGCCGTCCACCTCTCGGCCAAGCGCACCGTGGTCGCCGACGGCGGCCCCGGGGGCGGGGGCAGCAGCGGCTACGACGTCACCGACCCCGAGGTCGTGGCCGCGACCCGTGCCGCCCTCGACGCCGCGCTCGCGGCGACGCCCGACGCCGGGGCGGGCGCGTGACCGGCGTCGTGCACGCCGCCGCCGTCGCAGCCTCGGCGACGGACCCGTCCGCCGAGTACGACGGGTTCATCGGCTGGGTGCTGGGCCTCATGACCACGCTCGGCGAGATCGGCGTCGGCGCCGCCGTCCTCATCGAGACGTTCGTGCCGCCCATCCCGTCCGAGGCCGTGCTGCCGGCGGCCGGCTTCCTCGCCTACGACGGGCAGATGAACGCCTGGCTGGCGATCCTCGCCGCCACGGTCGGCGCCGTGCTCGGCGCCTGGGTCTGGTGGTACCTGGGCCGGTTGCTCGGGCGCGACCGCACCCGCGCGATCGTCGACGCCATCCCCCTGATGGACGGCTCCGACTTCGACAAGGCTGAGGCGTTCTTCGCGAAGTGGGGGCGCGTCGCGGTCCTCGTGGGGCGCTGCGTGCCGCTCGTGCGCAGCTTCATCTCGATCCCCGCGGGCATCGAGCGCATGCCGTTCTGGTCGTTCACGCTGTACACGGCCATCGGCTCCGGCGTGTGGAACGGCATCTGGGTGGGCCTCGGCTACGCCTTCGGCCCCGCCATCGAGCCGGTCCTGGCGCAGTGGAGCGGCATCATCTCGAACGCCGTGCTCGTCGTCATCGGGCTGCTCGTGCTGTGGTTCGTCGTGGTGCGGCTGCGGCAGCGCTACCTCGCCCGGCGCGGTCCGCGCGAGCCCGAGCGCCGGCACGGACGCGCCCGCTGACGGCGCCGAGGCAGGACGGGTACTACCTCGCGGGATCTCGTACTACCTCGGCAGTGCGGGTACTACCTCGCGGGATCTCGTACTACCTCGGCAGGGCGGGTACTACCTCGGCGGGGGCGCCGTGGAGGCACGGACGACGAGTGACGTGGGCAGGCGCAGGTGCCGCTCGCGGGCGGTGCCCTCGAGGAGGTCGAGCACCATGCGGAGCGCCTCGGCGCCCATGCGGTGCAGGGGCTGCGCGACGGTGGTGAGCGGGGGAGCGCTGCCCCAGGACTCGGGGATGTTGTCGAAGCCGACGACGGACAGGTCCTCGGGGACACGCAGGCCGAGCTCGGCGGCGACCTCCAGCACGTGGATGGCGGACAGGTCGTTCGCGGCGAACACCGCGGTGGGCCGGTCCGGCCGGTCGAGCAGGGTGCGCACGGGCGCGTCGGCGAGGTCCGGCCGGTAGCCGCCCACCTTGATGAGCAGGGGGTCGACGGCGATGCCGGCGCCCTCGAGCGCCTGCCGGTAGCCGAGCTCGCGCAGGCGGGCGGACTCGAGGTCGGTGCGGCCGCCCAGGTGCGCGATCCGCCGGTGGCCGAGGTCGATGAGGTGCTCGACGGCCTCGCGCGCGCCGGTCGTGTTGTCGGAGTCGACGGTGGGGGTGCCCTCGGGCCCGGTGTGCGGGTCGACGGCGACCACGGGCACGGGGGAGTCCGCCGACATCACCATGGTGGGCGTCACGACGATCGCCGCGTCGACCAGGGTGCCGGCCAGCCGCGACAGCGACCGTCGCTCCCAGCCCGTGCGCGCACCGCCGTCGGTGCGGCCGGCGTAGGCGAGGAGCTCGTAGCCGGTGCCGTCGACGGCGGCCGAGATGCCCTTGAGCAGCTCGGTGGAGTACGGCTCGAACTCCGCGACGAGCACGCCGATGACGTTGGTGCTGGTGCGGCGCAGGCTGCGGGCCACCAGGGAGGACTCGTAGCCGAGCTCCTCGACGACGGCGAGCACCCGCTCGGACGTGCCGGCGGCCACGCCGTACCGGTTGTTGACGACCTTCGACACGGTGGCGACCGAGACGCCGGCGACGCGGGCGACGTCCGAGATGGTGACGCGCCCGGCGACGGGCGCGGAGGGACCCCTGGACGGGTCGGCGGCGGTGCTCACGAGTCGACAGTATGCGCCATGAGGGCGGCGGTCACGCGGCGTCGTCCGGCGTCGGGGGCGACGACGGGTGAGGTTTCGAAATCGTTATCGACAACGATTGACGGTCGCGCTGTCCGCCTGCCACTCTCGTGTCAGGCACAACACCTACCTCGCGGCAGCGTCGCTGCCGTGCCCGTCGACGAGGACAAGGGATCGATGATGACGAGGACGAGGTTCATGCGAGGCGCCACCGCGGTCGCGCTCGGGACCACCGTGGCGCTCCTGGGCGCCGCCTGCGCGGGCCAGGGCACCGGCTCGCAGGGCGACGACGACGGCAGCAGCGCCGACGCCAGCACCATCACGTGGTGGCACAACTCCAACACCGGTGAGGGCAAGGAGTACTACGACAAGGTCGCCGCCGACTTCGAGAAGGACCACCCCGGCACGACCGTCGAGGTCAGCGCCATGGCCCACGAGGACATGCTCACCAAGCTCGACGCCGCCTTCCAGGCGGGCGACGCGCCCGACGTGTTCATGGAGCGCGGCGGCGGCGAGCTCGCCGACCACGTCGAGGCCGGGCTGCTCAAGGACCTGTCGGAGCCGGCCGCCGACACGATCAGCACCATCGAGCCGTACATGTCCGGCTTCCAGGCGGACGGCGCGTCGTACGCGCTGCCGTTCTCCATGGGCGTCGTCGGCTTCTGGTACAACAAGTCGCTGTTCGAGAAGGCGGGGATCACCGAGACCCCGACCACGATGGACGAGCTGTACGCCGCGTTCGACAAGCTGCAGGCCGCGGGCATCACGCCGGCCTCGGTCGGTGCGGGCGACAAGTGGCCCGCCGCGCACTACTGGTACTACAACGTGATCCGCCAGTGCTCGGCCGACACCCTCGACACCGCGGTCACCTCGGTCGACTACTCCGACCCGTGCTTCGTCAAGGCGGGCGAGACGCTCGACGAGCTGCTCGCCACGGAGCCGTTCAACAAGGGCTTCCTCACCACCCCGGCCCAGACCGGCGCGACGTCGGCGTCCGGCCTGCTCGCCTCGGGCAAGGTCGCGATGGAGCTGGCCGGCCACTGGGAGCCCGGCGTCATGCAGGGGCTCACGGAGGACGGGTCCGGCCTCGGCGAGGACACGGGCTGGTTCCCCTACCCCTCGATCGACGGCCAGCAGGGCACCGACGGCGCCCAGATGGGCGGCGGCGACGCCTGGGCCGTGTCGAAGGACGCGCCCGACGTCGCGGTCGACTTCGCCCAGTACCTCCTGAGCGACGAGGTCCAGCAGGGCTTCGCCGAGCTCGACATGGGCCTGCCGACCAACCCGACGGCCTCGGAGAAGGTCTCCGACCCCGCCCTGGCGGAGCTGCTGGAGGTGCGTGACAGCGCCCCGGAGATCCAGCTCTACCTCGACACGCTGCTCGGCGCGTCCGTGGGTGGCGCGATGAACGACGCGATCGCCCTGCAGTTCGCCGGCAAGGCGACCCCGCAGGACATCGTCGACGCGGTGCAGTCCGCCGCGGAAGCGGACCAGTGACCGCACGATGACGGACACCGCAGTCCGGGCCGCCGACCGTGCCCCGGCACGGTCGGCGGACCGCCGTCCGGAGCGCCGCGGCAGGTCCGCCGTGTGGCGCAAGCGGGCGGAGATCGCCCTGTTCGTGACGCCGGCGCTCGCGCTGCTCGTCGCGTTCGTCGTCGTCCCCGTGGCCACCGCCGTGCAGATGTCGCTGTACAGGTGGAAGGGCTTCGGGCCGATGGTCGACTTCGTCGGCCTGCGCAACTACGTGTCGGTGCTGACCAACGAGGTCTTCACGGACGCCGTCGTGCACAACCTCGTCATCGTGGTGGGCTCGATCCTGCTGCAGCTCCCGCTCGGGCTCGCGATCGCGCTGCTGCTCAACCGCAAGATGTGGGGCCAGGGCCTGCTGCGCACGATCATCTTCGTGCCGTACGTGCTGGCGGAGGTCATCGCCGGCGTCGTGTGGTTCCAGCTGCTGCAGCCGGAGTACGGCGTCATCGACACGATGCTCGCCGCCGTCGGCCTGCACGGGCCGGAGCAGGGCTTCCTCGGCACGCCCGAGTACGCGCTGGGGACCGTGCTCGTGGTGCTCACCTGGAAGTACCTCGGCCTCGCCGTGATCCTGTTCCTCGCGGGGCTGCAGGGAGTGCCCGACGAGCTCTACGAGGCCGCCCAGCTCGACGGCGCCTCCTGGTGGCAGGTGCAGCGGCGCATCACCATCCCGCTGCTCGGCCCGACCATGCGGACCTGGGGCTTCCTGTCGATGATCGGCTCGCTCCAGCTCTTCGACATGGTGTGGATCCTCACCGGCGGCGGGCCCGCGAACGCCACGACGACCATGGCGACGTTCCTCGTCAACGAGGGCACCAAGCGGCAGAACTTCGGCATCGCCGGCGCCGCCTCCGTGGTGCTGTTCGTCATCGCGCTGGTGCTCGCGCTCGCGTACCAGAAGTTCATCCTGAGCCGCGACAGCAAGGAGGGCGGCCGATGAGCGCCGTGACGACCCCCGCCCGCACCTCCGGCCCTGCCCCCGCCCGCAGCGGCCGCAGGACGACCTTCTCCGGCGGGAACCCGCTGGTCTACGCGATCGCGCTGGTCGTGGTGGCGGTGACCCTCGGGCCGGTGCTGTACGGCGTGCTCGGCGGGTTCCGCACGAACGCCCAGCTCGCGGAGGACCCGGCCGGCCTGCCCAGTCCGTGGGTGTGGGACAACTACGCCGGCGTGCTCTCGGCCGGCTCGCCGTTCTGGGGCTACTTCCTCAACTCCACGATCATCGCCGTCGTCACGACCGCCGTCGTCGTGGTGTTCGGCATCATGGCCGCCTACCCCCTCGCGCGGTACCGCTTCAAGGGGCGCGAGGCGTTGTTCATGGTGTTCGTGATCGGGCTGCTGTTCCCCGCGACCGTGGCGATCATCCCGCTGTTCATCCTGATCACGCAGAACTACCACATGGGCAACACCTGGTGGGGGGTGGCGCTGCCGCAGGCGGCGTTCGCGCTGCCGATGACGGTCGTCATCCTGCGCCCGTTCCTCCAGGCGCTGCCCACCGAGCTCGAGGAGGCGGCGCAGCTCGACGGCGCCAGCCGCGTCGGGTTCTTCTGGCGGATCCTGCTGCCCCTGTCCGGGCCGGGGATGGTGACCGTCGGCGTGCTCGCGTTCGTCGGCTCCTGGAACGCCTACCTCCTGCCCCTGCTGCTGCTGCAGGGCGACATGCGGACGCTGCCCCTCGGCGTCGCCGACTTCTCCTCGGAGCACTCGGCCGACACCGCGGGCGTGTTCGCCTTCACGACGCTGGCGATGATCCCTGCGCTGGTGTTCTTCCTCGCGATGCAGAAGCGCATCGTGAACGGCCTGCAGGGAGCCGTGAAGGGATGACCCAAGGAGAGCACGTGACCCACCCTGTCCCCACGGCGCCGGAGCTGCCGGCGCTGCCCGTGGTGTCCGAGCGCGTGACCGCGCTGCACGCCCGCATGACCCTGGAGGAGAAGCTCGCGCAGCTGGTCGGCTACTGGCTCGACCAGGGCGGCGACGTCGTCGCCCCCATGCAGGGCGAGATGGCCGCCGGCGACGGCGGCCGCCTCGAGGAGGTCACCCGGCACGGCATCGGCCACTACACCCGGGTCTACGGCACGCGGCCGGTCGACCCGGCGGAGCGCGCCGCCTGGCTGTGGGCGGAGCAGCAGCGGCTCCGGCGCGAGACGCGGCTCGGCATCCCCGCCCTCGTGCACGAGGAGTGCCTCACGGGCCTGTCCGCGTGGAAGGCGGCGACGTTCCCCACGCCGCTCGCCTGGGGTGCGTCGTTCGACCCCGACCTCGTGGCCGAGATGGGCGACGTCATCGGGCGGTCCATGCGGGAGCTCGGCATCCACCAGGGCCTCGCACCCGTGCTCGACGTCGTGCGGGACCCCCGCTGGGGCCGCGTCGACGAGTGCATCGGCGAGGACCCGTACCTCGTCGGCACGGTCGGCACCGCGTACGTGCGGGGCCTGCAGGACGCCGGCGTGCACGCGACGCTCAAGCACTTCGTCGGGTACTCGGCGTCGCGCGCCGGGCGCAACCACGCGCCCGTCTCGGCGGGCCCGCGCGAGATGGCCGACGTCTTCCTCCCGCCGTTCGAGATGGCGGTGCGCGACGGCGGCGTGCGGTCGGTCATGGCGTCGTACGTCGACGTCGACGGCGTGCCGATGCACGCCAGCCCGGAGCACCTCACCGGGATCCTGCGCGACGAGTGGGGCTTCGACGGCACCGTCGTCGCGGACTACTTCGGCGTCGCGTTCCTCGAGGTGATGCACCGGGTGGCCGCCGACCGCGGCGAGGCGGCGGCGCAGGCGCTCGCGGCCGGCCTGGACGTCGAGCTGCCGTCGGGGGACGCGTACCTCGAGCCGCTCGCGGACGTCGTCCGTGCGGGCGGCCTGGACGAGCGGTACGTGGACCGCGCCGTGCTGCGCGCCCTCGCGCAGAAGGAGGAGCTCGGCCTGCTCGACGACGACGCCTTCGCCGGCGAGCCGCCCGCCGTGGTCGACCTGGACTCGCCCGCCCACCGCGACGTGGCGCGCCGCCTGGCCGAGGAGTCGCTCGTGCTCCTCGGCAACGACGGCGTGCTGCCGCTGACCGGGTGGAGCGCCGCACCGTCGCGCGTCGCCGTCGTCGGCCCCAACGCGCACCGCAGCGACGCGCTCATGGGCTGCTACTCGTTCGCCAACCACGTGCTGGCGCACCACCCCGAGGTGCCGAAGGGCTTCCACATCCCCACCGTGTTCGAGTCGCTCGGCGGCGCGTTCCGCACCGCGGGCCTGCCGCAGCCCGAGCTCGTGCACGCCGCGGGCTGCGACGTCGAGGGCGAGGACACGTCCGGCTTCGCCGAGGCGGTCGCCGCCGCGTCGTCGGCGGACGTCGCCGTCGTCGTCGTGGGGGACCACGCGGGCCTGTTCGGCCGCGGCACCGTGGGCGAGGGCAACGACGCGGAGTCGCTGGAGCTGCCCGGCGTGCAGCGCGGGCTCGTCGAGGCCGTGCTCGCCACCGGCACCCCCGTCGTCATGGTGGTGCTCAGCGGCCGGCCGTACGCGATCGACTGGGCGCTCGACGTCGCCGGGGACTCCGACGACCGGCGCCCGGGCGCGGTGCTCCAGGCGTTCTTCCCCGGCGAGGAGGGCGGCACGGCCGTCGCCGCGGCGATCGCGGGCGCGGTGAACCCGTCGGGCCGCCTGCCGGTGTCGCTGCCGCGGTCGGCCGGGGCGCAGCCGTACTCGTACCTGCACCCCGTGCTCGGCGGGCCGTCCGACGTGACGTCCACGGACTCGACGCCGCTGCGGCCGTTCGGCTTCGGCCTGTCGTACACGACGTTCGCGTACACCGACCTGGCCGTCGACGGCGAGGTCGCCGCGGGCGGCAGGTTCGCCGCCGCCGTCCGGGTGACCAACACCGGGACCGTCGCCGGGTCGGACGTCGTGCAGCTCTACGGGCGCGACGTCATCGGGTCGGTGACCCGGCCCGTCGCGCAGCTGCTCGGGTACCGCCGCGTCGCGCTCGAGCCGGGGGAGTCCGTCATCGTGACGTTCGACGTGCCGACGACGCGGCTCGCGTTCGCCGACCGCCGCCTCGTGCGCGTCGTCGAGCCGGGCGACGTCGAGGTGTGGGTGGGGTCGCACGTGGCCGCCACGCCCGACGCCGAGGCCGAGGACGTCCAGCACGCCACGGGCGGCGCCATCACCAGCGCCCGCCGCTCGGAGAAGCGCGACCTGCCGGGGACGGCGACGCCGCGCGCGACGCTCGTCGTCACCGGCGACACCTACGAGGTGACCGTCGCCGACCCGCGGGTGGTGACGTCCACCGTCGCGTGACCGGCAGGGCCGGGCCCGGGGTGACCCCTCGGGCCCGGCCTGTGCCTGCTCGGTCAGAGGTGTTGCGCCCGCCCCGTTGACCGGACGGCTCCCCTGGCCCGATGTCAGGAGTCCGCCAGCCAGCCGCGCCGGGCCGCCTGCACGCCGGCCTGGAACCGGCTGCTCGCCCCGAGGCGCGCCAGCAGCGCCGTGATGCGGCGGCGGGCCGTGGCCACGTGCACGTCCAGCTGGCGCGCCACGGCCTCGTCCTTGAGGCCCGCCGCCAGCATCGTCAGGAGCTCGCGCTCCTCGGTGGTGAGCGCGCCGTCCGGGTGCGGGGCGTCGCCCGGCGGTGCCACGACCGGCACCGCGTCCTCCCACAGGGCCTCGAAGAGCGGCACGAGGACGTGCGCGAGCACTCCGCCGCGCAGCACCAGGGCCGTGGTGGCGGCGTCGGCGGACGACGACGGCGGCAGCAGCGCGGTCTCGCGGTCCACGACCAGGAGCTTCGTAGGCAGCGTCGCGCGCACGCGGACGGTCATCCCTGCGCCCCCGAGCTCGAGGATCCCCTCGGCCCGCCCGGGCGTGTCGAGCCCGTCCTGGGAGACGATGCGCCGCGAGACGACGCCGCGGGCGAGCGCCTGGTCGACGTCGTCGTCCGCGCCGACGCTGAAGTGCGCGGACGAGGCGTCCGAGCGACCGGTCCCGATCTGCACGTACGGCGGCGTGTCCAGCACGAGCACCTCGTGCCGCGCGGACATCACGAGGTGGGTCGTGAGACGCGCGATCTCTGGCGTGCCGACCACGAGGCTGGCGTCGCCGACGGGCAGGCGCGCGTCGGAGGGCCACAGCCCGTCCGCCAGGCCGTCGACCATCGCGTCCACCGTGCGCAGCTCGGCCTCCTGCTCCGCGAGCTCGGCCATCCGCCGCGTGACGACGGTCCGCAGAGCCGCGCGCGGGGCCACCGCCCCGAACGCCGTGAGGAAGCCGTCCGCGGCGAGCCGCGCCAGCCCGCGCTCCGTCCGGTCGAGGTCGAGGCCCGACAGCGCGGCCAGCTCGCCCGACGCCGTCGCGCCGGTGCGTAGGGCCGCGCGGTACAGCCGCAGCATGTCGTCGTCCAGCCCGAGCCGGGACAGCTCGGGCGGGTCGGACCCGAGGTCGACGGGGGCGGTCCCGTCCTCGGTCCGCGGGCGGTCGGGCTCGGCGGTGGGCACGCCCGGAGTGTGCGGTCTGGCGACAGGGGAGACAAGCCGACACGTCGTCCGCGCACGACCGCGGCCGGGCGCCCCCGTGGGGCACCCGGCCGCGGCCTGTCAGGAACGACAGGTCAGCACCTGCCGACCGGGCGGTCCCGCTTGACCAGGTTGGTGTGGCTGGTGGTGCCGTCCAACCACAGCACGCGGGAGCCCTCGTCGGCGGCGGCGAACATCTGCTCGCCGCGGCTGCAGGACATCCGCTGCGTGCCCTTCGTGCCGTCGGCGCCGACCTGGAAGAGCTTCGGCAGCGTCGCGTTGGCCCACGTCGTCGCCGGCGGGATCGACGTGATCGTCACCGCGGTGCCGGACGCCGTCAGCGTGTAGGGGTAGAGCGTGCTGGTGGGCGCCTCCGGGGCCAGCGTCACCGGCGTGGAGCCGTCGAAGGACGCCTTGCGCACCGCGGCCTGGCCAGCGTCGGTGATGTCCGTGTCCTCGATCCAGACGACGCCGTCGTCGGTGACAGCGGTCTGCCCGATGCCCATCACCGTGGCGTTGTCCATCGGCATGAGGGTCTTGGTGCCGGCGACGGTGTCGAAGACCTCGACGCCGAGCCGCGGGCCGTCCGCCGTGTACCAGAGCTTCGCGTAGGCGATCTTGCCGTCCTTGACCGAGGGCAGCGCCGTGGACACCGCGGGGGTGCCGGGGTCGACCAGGCCGGACGCGCCGGTCTTCAGGTTCACCCACCCGACGTGCTGGGTGCCGGTGGTGTAGTCGGTCACGGTCCGGACCGCGAGGTCGCCGTCGACGGCCAGGGACCCGACGGGCCCGTTGTGGCTGAAGACGACCCGCTTCGGCAGGCCACCGGCTACGGCACGCGACCAGATGTCGATCGAGCTGCCGGTGTACTCGGCCCAGACGACGGTGGTGCCGTCGGTGTCGGCGTACACGTTGAAGCTGCCGTTGTTGCCGCTCACGAGCTCCGGCCGGCCCTTGCCGTCGGTCCTGCCCACCCACACCGAGTACGGCATCGAGCCGTCCTCGTTGCTCCGCGAGACGGCGTACCTGCCGCCGCCGGCGCCGACCCCGGTGTCGCCGACGTTGACGTCCGCGATCAGGAGGTCGCTGTCGACGCCGAGCGTCTTCTCCCAGCCGGCCACGATGCCGTGCGCGTCGAAGGCACCGTTGACGATCTTCAGCTGCGCCTTGGTGGCGCCCAGCTCCTTCGCGGCGGCGACGACGGCCGCGCGACCGTCGAGGAAGTCGTCGAGCGGGGTCATGTACGCGGACAGCGCACGGTAGACGATCTGGTCGGCGAGCTCGGAGCCGAGCCGTTCCCGGACGTCCCACAGGGAGCCCGAGAAGATCGTGGAGTTGAGGTGCACGCCGCCGTTGTCGCCGCTGATGCCGGCGCCGACGAAGTCGGCGAAGGTGGTGGCGCCGTCGTTCAGGTCGCGCAGCGCGCAGTCCCTCGGGGCGGCGGTCGTGCACAGGTCCTCGCCGAGGAGCGCGGCGTCCGGGTCGTCCATCGAGACGCCGCCCGCCTCGAGGTCGATCGCGTTGCCGAAGTAGTCGGCGACGGCCTCGTTCATCGCCCCGGACTGGCCCACGTACACGAGGTTCGCGGTGTGCTCGACGACCCCGTGGGTCATCTCGTGGCCGACGACGTCGGTGTCCGCCGAGAAGGTGCGGAAGTCGCCGCCGCCCTGGCCGTAGACCATCTTCTGGCCGTCCCAGAAGGCGTTGTTGTAGGGGCCGCCGTTCGAGGTGACGCCCACGATCGAGTTGATGAAACCGTCCCGCCCGTCGAGCCCGGCCCGGCCGAAGGTGTCCTTGTAGTAGTCGTAGACCTGGCCGGCCGCCCAGTGCGCGTCGACCATGCCGGAGTCGGTGAACTCCTGGCCGAGGTCTGCGGTGGCGCTCTCGCCGATCGTCGCCTGGCTGGGCCAGACGCCGGAGGCGTAGGCGGCCTCGGCGCCGTGGGCGTCGTAGGTCTTGATCAGCGGGCCCTCGAACGGCTTGTCCTCGGCCCGGCGGGTGTAGTCGAGCATCTGGAAGGGCTTGTCCGCGCCGGCCTGGTAGAGGCCGAGGTCGACCGTCTCGCCGTCGTAGCGGACGCCGGTCCCCACGACGGAGCCCGGCGTGGAGCTCAAGGCCGCCTCCGGGGCCTCGGCGGTCGAGGCGGACCCGGCCGCCGCGGCGGCGGGGTCGCCGTCCGGCGCACCGAAGGTCTTGATCGCGCTGTACTGCAGCACCGGGAAGCCGCCGGCGCCGTCCACGTACACCTCCTGCCTGACCGGCATCCCGTCGGCGTCCACGCCGGTGACGGTGATGTGGCGGGTCAGCACGCCGTCCCCCTGCGGGAGGATGGCCACGCCCTGCGACTCGCCGCTGAACGACGTGAGGGTCTCGGGCGTGTCCTTGCGGAGCATCCCCCCGGGGGTGCCGGCGACGGCGGCGACCGCGCGCCGGACCGCGACCTTCTCCGAGACGGCCGGGGTCACGGTGTCCAGCTCCAGGTCGGTGTAGTACTTCCCCGACGTGCCGGTGACCGTGCGCCGGCCGCCGGACTTCTCCATCCGGACCACGTACTCGCCGCCGAGGACGTCGACGCCCTGGTACTGCTGCTGCAGGCGGACGACCTCCTGGCCGTCGGCGCTCTCGGTGCCGGCGGCCTTCAGGGTGGTGGCCGGGTCGGCGATGTGGAAGCGGGCCTTGCGGGACTTGAGGTAGCCCCGCGCGGCCGTGGCGGGGGTGGCCGACGCGTCGGCCTTCTCTTCCAGCCCGGTGACCAGCGCGGGCGTGTCCGTCGTGGTCTCGCCGCCCGGGGTCGGCGTGGTCGCGGTCACCGCCGGAGACTGCTGCGCGGTGCCGGCCGTCTGCGCCGACGCGACGGAGGGCATCCCCGTCATGACGAGACCGGCGACGACGAGCGCCGTGAGGCCGTAGCCGGAGGCCCGCCGGCATCTCTGCCCGGTCCTCGGCGTGTCCGTCCCTGCCCGTGCCCCGTGCTCGTGCGCTGAGGTCGCCATCGGCGTCTCCTTCGTCCCAGGTGAACCAGCTCGACGGGTTCAGGGAACGTGCGGACCGGTATCACGGTCAACGATCTGCCGTGCCGACTAGTCGGCGTGCACAGATGTGAACGGGGGAGGCGAGCCTTCCGTGCGTGGCCGGGCACCCGCCAGGATGGGGCATGGCCAGCGTGCTGCACGTCGTCCGGTCCGTCGTCGCGCCGATCACCCGGACGCGCGCGTTCCGGGCCGTCGCCCCCGCCGCCCTGCCGCCCGTGGAGCGCGCACTGGCGCGGCTCACGCGCGGGCGGTTCCAGCTCTCCGCCGTGCTGGTGCCCTCGCTGGTGCTGCACACCGTCGGGGCCCGGTCGGGCGAGCCGCGCGACACGTACCTCATGTACACACCGGTGGGCCGGGGGAGGCTCGTGGTCGCCGGCACGTCGTTCGCGCGCGACCGGCACCCTGCGTGGACGTACAACCTGCTCGCGCACCCGGACGCCGCCGTCAGCGTCCGCGGCCGGCGCTTCGATGTCCGCGCGACGCCTGTCACCGACGACGGCGACCGGGACGCGCTGTGGGCGCGCATCGAGGCGCAGTGGCCGGGGTACCGCGCCTACGAGCGGGAGTCCGGGCGGGTGGTGCGGCTGTTCGTGCTCGAGCGGGCGGACGCGGGCGACCGCTGATTCGTCCATGTCGTCCGCCGGATCGGACATTCCCCGCCCCCGCGCGGGGTCCCTACCGTGATCGTCAGGCCGCTCGAGGACGAGGGGGCGACGCCACGGCGGCGTCGCGGTCCTCGTGCCTCGGTCGCATCGCACGACTGACCAGCACGACACCCGATCACCGGAAGGCCGCGCCGTGCCCCACCCCGCGTCGAGGGTGCCCTCGCACCTCCCCACCCGCCTGACGATCAGCCTGTGGGACTTCACCTGGTACACCCAGACCACCCCGGGTGAGCCGTTCGCCGACCTCGACGCCGCGTTCGGGCAGGCCGTCGAGCGGGGCTACAACACCGTGCGCATCTGCGCGATGCCGTTCCTCCTCTTCGGCGAGCACCGCATCGACACCTCCGCGCTGCGCCTCACGAGCATGGGCGGCGACGTCGGGGTCCGGACGCGGTGGTACGACGCCGCCGGCGGGGCCGTCCTGGACGGGCGGGCCCGTCTCCTGAAGCTCTTCCGGGCGGCGGAGCGCCACGGCTGCTACGTCATCCTGTCGTCCTGGGAGTACCAGCAGAGCCCGGCATTCCTCGAGGGGCCGGAGTGGTACGAGGCCCTCATGGCGGTGGATCCCGACGACCGTCACCGCGTCATGGCCGACGCCATGTCCGACCTCGTGCAGTTCCTCAAGGACCACGGCCTGGCCGAGCGCATCGCCTACGCGGAGCTGCACAACGAGGTCGACCTGAGCCGCCTCTCCCTGGCGGGCGGTGGCGGCCCGTCCGACGTCTACTGGCCGCAGCGCCCGTTCGTGGAGTCTGCGGTCACCCGCATGCAGCAGCGCCACCCCGACATCCTGGCCACGAGCTGCTACGGCATCCCGCCGCACCTCGACATCGCCGCCGTCCCCGACAACGGCGAGGTCGCCCACTTCCACGTCTACGTCTACGGCGTGCTCGGCGCGCTCGAGAAGTGGGCGGGGGTGCGCTCGACGGAGGGCTTCCCCTCCCCGGAGCTGCGGTCCCTGCTGCGCGACGACGCCCCCGACGTGGCGTCGTACGAGGGCACGGTCGACCCCTGGCGTCTGTCCGCCACCGGCGTCTCCGCGAGCATGTTCTACAGCCACGACTGGATGGACACCGCACGCTGGGACCGGTGGCTGTACGAGAACTACGGTCAGTGGCGCGAGGCCATGAGCACCGCGGTCGACGAGCGGCTCGACGTGCTGGCGCGCCACGCGCAGCGCACGAGCACCCCTCTCGTGATCGGCGAGGGCTGGGTCGGTTACACCCCGCTGCTCGCCGAGTTCGAGGACGGCCCCGTCGGGCAGGGTATCGCCGAACGAGCGATCACCCGGTGCATCGAGCTCGGCGCCTGGGGCGCCGTCCTCGGCTCCAACTCGGCGCCCCACCACCCCGGCTGGGACAACGTCGAGTGGCAGCGACGCTGGAACCGCCGCCTGATCCAGGGGGACGCCTCCGCCTGAGGGGCGCTCGACCCTGCCGCGCCGGGACCTCGGCCCTCCCGCCTAGCGGCCCCGGGCGCGATAGGTGGTCGGTGACGACCCGTGCACGCGGGTGAACTGGCGCGAGAAGTACAGGGCGTCGTCGTACCCGCTGGCCTGCGCGACGGCTGTCACCGGGAGGTCCGTGCTGTCGAGGAGTTCTCGCGCCCGGGCCATCCGCAGCCCGGTCTGATAGCGCAGCGGCGAGGTGCCGACCTGTGCCCGGAACAGGCTGCCGAGCTGCGACGGGCTCAGCCCGACCATGGCCGCCAGCGACTCCACCGACGTCCGGCGCGGGGCGGTCGACCGTAGGTGCTCGACGGCGCGCTCGACGGGGTCCGGTGCGGGGCCCGGGGAACGGCGCCCCGTGGCCACGACCTGCGCGAGGGCGTGCCAGGCGGCCCCGCCGGCGCGCACCAGCCCGCCCGCCGTGCCGTCGTCGAGGGCGTCGATGGCCTGCGAGACGAGGCTCGCCACGGACGCCGGTTCGCGGAGGTGCGAGACCGGGCCCCCGGCGGCGTCGCGGGCGGCGCCGACGAGTTCGTCCGCGTCCCGCCCGGTCACGTGCAGCCACCAGAGTGTCCAGGGGTCGTCGTCCGCGGCGGCGTACTCGTGGGCCGTGCCGGCGGGCAGCAGGACGACGTCCCCCGGCCGGACGGCCGTCCGCCCGTCCGGCGTGCGGCACCACCCGGACCCGTCGGTGCAGACCAGCAGGACGTGCTGCCGCGCGCCCTCGGGCCGCGCGCGCCCGTGCCGAGCGGCGTGGGGGAAGAAGCCCGCGTCGGTGACGAGGAGGCGTCCGGTCACGGGGCGCGCGAGCGCCGCGCGCACCGTCGGGCGCGGTACGACGACCATGCGCTGACCCGCGAAGCCGTCCCGGAGCGCCGCAGCGGCGTCGACCGTCGTTTCGTCCATGTGCGCCAGGGAATCGCCCATCGTGCCGCGCGGCCAAGCGGCCTACGTTCGTCCCATGCCAGGAGAAGAGTCGCGGATCGTCCTGCCGGCCGTCCCGGACAGCCTCGCCGACCGGCCCGTGCGCGGGTGGCGCGAACCGGTGTCCATCGACACGTACGACATCGGCGAGCCGGACCGGTACCCGGCGTACCTGGACCAGCGGGTGTACCAGGGGTCGTCGGGGGCGGTGTACCCGATGCCGTTCGTGGACCGTGTCGAGCAGCAGAAGGCCCCGCGCGAGTGGGACGCGGTCCACCTGGAGAACGCGTTCGTGCGGCTCATGGTGCTGCCCGAGCTCGGCGGGCGCATCCACGTGGGCCTGGACCGCACGCGCGGCTACGACTTCTTCTACCGCAACGACGTCATCAAGCCCGCGCTGGTGGGGCTGCTCGGGCCGTGGCTCTCGGGCGGTGTCGAGCTCAACTGGCCGCAGCACCACCGCCCGGCCACCTTCCTGCCGACCGAGTCGTGGATCGAGGAGGAGCCCGACGGGGCGGTCACCGTCTGGTGCTCCGACCACGACCCGTTCGCGCGCATGCAGGGGATGCACGGGGTGCGGCTGCGCCCGGACAGCGCGCTCGTCGAGCTGCGCGTCCGTCTCGTCAACCGCACCGACGACGTGCAGACGTTCCTGTGGTGGGCCAACGTGGCCGCGGCGGTGCACGACGACTACCAGGCGTTCTTCCCCACGGACGTGA
Source organism: Isoptericola sp. NPDC019571 (assembly GCF_044389385.1). NCBI lineage: Bacteria > Bacillati > Actinomycetota > Actinomycetes > Micrococcales > Promicromonosporaceae > Isoptericola > Isoptericola sp. NPDC019571. The sequence continues at coordinate 255,847 of NZ_JBIRXZ010000006.1, read as the reverse complement.
CGGTCGTCGCCGACCACGCCAAGCGCGCCGTGACGACCTTCCCCGCGGCGTCGGACCGCTACTACGGCGTCGACTACCCGGCGCGGCGCACGCCCGAGCGGCCGGACGGCGACCGCCTGGACCGGTACCGCAACATCCCCGTGCCGACGTCGTACATGTGCCTGGGGTCGCAGGACGACTTCTTCGGCGGCTACGACCATGCGGCGGGCGCCGGGTTCGTGCACTGGGCGGACCACCGCGTCTCGCCCGGCAAGAAGATGTGGACGTGGGGGAACGCGCCGTTCGGCTGGGCGTGGGACCGGCACCTCACGGACACGGGCGGCCCGTACGTGGAGCTCATGGCGGGCGTCTTCACCGACAACCAGCCCGACTTCGCGTTCCTGCGCCCGGGCGAGACGACGGCCTTCTCGCAGTACTGGTACCCGATCCAGGACGTCGGCCCGGTGCACCAGGCGACGCGGGAGGCCGCCGTCCGGCTCGACGTCGAGGGCACGGCGGTCCGCGTCGGCGTCGCGGCGACGTCCCCGCGGCCCGGGGCGCGGGTCGTGCTGCGCGCCGGCGGCGAGGTGCTGCTGGACGAGCGGGCCGACGTCGCGCCCGGCGCGCCGCTGGTCCGCGAGCTGTCGGGGCCCGCCGGCGTCGACCCCACCGCCTACGAGCTGGTCGTGGAGCACGCCGGCGCGACCCTCGTGGCCTGGCGTCCGCGGGCCGCGGCGGACCCCGACGCCCCCGCACCGGCACCAGCCACCGAGCCGCCCGCGCCGGCGGAGATCGGCTCCGTCGACGAGCTGTACGTCACCGGGCTGCACCTGGAGCAGTACCGGCACGCGACGCGCTCGCCGGAGCCGTACTGGGCGGAGGCGCTGCGCCGCGATCCCGGGGACGCGCGGTGCGCGACGGCGCTCGCGGCCCGGCGGGCGCGCGCCGGCCGGCTCGACGAGGCCGAGCGGCTGCTGCGCACCGCGACGGCGCGACTCACGGTGCGCAACCCCAACCCGCGCGACGGCGAGGCGCACTACCGGCTGGGCGTGGTCCTCGCCCGGCAGGGCCGGACTGCCGAGGCGCGCGAGGCGCTGGGGACGGCGTCGTGGGACCAGGCGTGGCGGGACGCCGCGGCCGTCGCCACGGCGCGCCTCGATCTCGCCGAGGGGCGCGACGGCGAGGCCGCGGAGGGGCTGGACGCGCTGCTGCGCCGCAGCCCCGAGCACGTGCAGGGGCGCAACCTCGCGGCGATCACCGCGCGGCGGGTCGGGGACGCGGACCGCGCCCGCGACCTGGTGCGCGGGACGCTCGCCGTCGACCCCCTCGACGCGTGGGCACGCGACCTCGGCGCCCGGCTCGGGCTCGCCGACATGCCGGCCGGCCCGACCTCAGACCCGACGATCGCGCTCGACGTCGCGCTGGAGCACGCGTCGGCGGGCGAGGTCGCGGACGCCGTCGAGCTGCTGGAGGACGTCGCGACGCGCCCGTCCCCGCGCGGGCAGCGGGACGTTCGCGTGCTCGCGCTGCTGCACCGCGCCGACCTCGAGCTGGCCCGCGGCGACCGGGCGGCCGCGGCTGACGCGCTCGAGCGGGCCCGGCGCGCCCCGCGCGGCTGGGCGTTCCCGGCCGCCACGGACGACGACGCCCTCGCGCGGCTGCGCCGGGCCTGGCCGCAGGACCCGCTCGTCGCGGGGCTCGCCGGGCACCGCCTCTACGCGGCGGGCCGCCGCGAGGACGCGGTCGGGGCCTGGGAGGTCGCGGCGGCGGGCGACGGGACCGACCCCGTCGTGCTGCGGAACCTCGGCGTCGCGGCCTACAACGTGCGCGGGGACGCCGCGGCGGCGGCCGGCTGGTACGCCCGGGCGCGGGACCTCGCCCCCGATGACGCCCGCCTGCTGTACGAGGCGGACCAGCTCGAGGCGCGGCGGGGCACGGCCCCGGAGCGCCGGCTGGCGACGCTGCTCGACCGCCCCGACCTGGTCGGCGCCCGGGACGACCTGTCCGTGCAGCTCGCGGAGCTGCTCACCGCGCTCGGCCGCGCGGCGGAGGCGCTCGACGTCCTGGCCGGCCGGTCCTTCCAGCCGTGGGAGGGCGGGGAGGGGCGCGTGCTGGCGGCCTGGGACGCCGCGCACCTGGACCTCGGCCGCCAGGCCCTGGACGGCGGCGACGCCGCGGCCGGGCTGGGGCATGCCACCGCGGCCCTCACTCCGCCGCAGTCGCTCGGGGAGGCGCGCCACCCGCTCGCCAACACCGCCGACCTGCACCTGCTCCTCGGCGACGCGCTCGACGCGCTCTCCGTCGTCGACCCGTCGCGGGCCGACGAGGCCCGGGACGCCTGGCGCACCGCGGCCGACCAGCAGGGCGACTTCGAGGGCATGGCCGTCCAGGAGTTCTCCGAGCGGACGGGGGCCTCCGTGCTCGCGCTGCGCAGGCTCGGCCGCGACGACGAGGCGCGGCGGCTGCGCGACGGCCTCGCGCGGTACGTCCAGGAGGAGTCCGGCCACCGGGCGACCGTCGACTACTTCGCGACGTCGCTGCCCGCCATGCTGCTGTTCGCCCACGACGTGCAGGACGACCACGACGACCGGGTCCGTGCCCTGCGGGACCAGCTCGCGGCCCTCGACCGGCACGTCGCCGCCACCGCCTCGGCCTGACCGGCCCCGACCCGACCCCGCTTCTCGAAGGAGAGAGCCCATGCCCGACGCCCTCGACAGCCGACGGTCCGTCACGCACCGCGTGCGGGTCGACCGTCCGTCCCCGCCGCGCCGCGACCACCTCGAGCTGGGCGACCCGCCCGGTGCGCCGGACCTGGTGGCGGTGACCAGCCGGTACCTCGAGCGGGCCGGGGCGCCCTGGTTCCCGGTGACGGGCGAGGTGCACTACTCGCGCGTCCCGCGGGAACGCTGGTCCGAGGTGCTGGGGCACGCGAGGGCGGGCGGGCTGGACTCCGTCGCCACGTACGTGTTCTGGCAGGCGCACGAGCCCGCGCCGGGCGACTTCCGCTGGGACGGGAACCTCGACCTTCGTGCCTTCGTCGAGCTCGCCGGGCGGCACGGTCTGGACGTCGTCGTGCGGCTCGGGCCTTGGGCCCACGGCGAGGCGCGGTACGGCGGCTTCCCCGACTGGCTCGTCGAGCGCGGGCTGGCGACGCGCACGAACGACCCGGCGTACCTGGAGCTGGTCCGCGCCTACTACGCGCAGACGGTCGCGCAGCTCGACGGCTTGACCCACGCCGAGGGCGGACCCGTCGTGGGGGCCCAGGTGGACAACGAGCTCTACGACCAGCCCGAGCACCTGGCCACCCTGCGTACGACTGCCGAGGAGCTGGGCCTGCGCGTGCCGCTGTGGACCGCGACCGGGTGGGGCGGCGCGCAGGTGCCGGCCACCCTGCTGCCGCTCTACTCCGCGTACGCCGACGGGTTCTGGGAGGACGGCGAGACCGAGTGGCCGGCGTTCTCGCCGGTGCACTTCCGGTACAGCACGGTGCGCGACGACCTCAGCGTGGGCGCCGACCTGCGCGAGGCCCTCGACGGCGTCGTCGTCGCGCCCGACGCCGTCCCCCTGAAGGACGACGACGCCCTGCCGTACGCGACGTGCGAGCTGGGCGGCGGGATGCACGTCGCCTACCACCGGCGGCCGCTGGTGACGCCGGACGACGTGGCCGCTCTCGCGCTGGCGAAGATCGGCAGCGGCTCCGTGTGGCAGGGGTACTACATGTACGCCGGCGGCACGCAGCGCGTGGGGCCGCGCGGCACCGAGCAGGAGTCGCATGCCACCGGCTACCCGAACGACGTGCCCACGCGCACCTACGACTTCGGGGCCCCCGTCGGCGAGCACGGCCAGGTGCGCCGCCACCACCACCTGCTGCGCCGCCAGCACCTGTGGCTGCAGGCGGACGGGGCGGCGCTCGCGGCCATGACCACGACCGTGGGCGGCGGGAGCGAGGAACCGGACGAGCTGCGCTGGTCGGTGCGGTCGGACGGGCACCGCGGGTACGTCTTCCTCACCACGTACCAGCCGGCGCGCCGGCCGCTGCCGCCGCAGCCGGGCGTCCGGGTCGCCGTCGAGCTCGACGACGCGACGCTGACCGTGCCCACGCGTCCCGTCGACCTGCCCGCGGGCGTCTCCGTGGCCTGGCCCGTCCGGTACCCGCTCGCCGACGGGCTCGTGCTGCGCAGCGCGACGGCGCAGGTCCTCACACGGATCGACGCCGGGCGGTACCTCGTCGTGCTCGTCGCGACCGACGGCGTGCCCGTCGAGCTCGCTGTCGACGGTGACGTCGCCGCGACCGGCCCGGTCGAGGCGCGCGCCGAGGACGGTGTGACCGTCCTCGACCTGGTCGGCGAGCCGGGGCCAGAGACGGTCGTGCGTCTGCGCGGCCCGTCCGGAGAGGTCGACGTCCTGGTGCTCGACGAGGCGTCCGCGAACCGCCTGTACCGGCTCGACGTCGGCGGCCGCGAGCGCCTCGTCCTCGCCGACGCCCCGGTGCACGCGCTCGACGGCGCGCTCGTCGTGCACACGGAGGACCCGGCGGTCACGGTGTCGATGCTGCCCGCGCCCCGGACCCTCGAGGTGGCGGGCGGCGACGAGGCCCACCTCGACCCGTCCGGCGCCGCCGGCCTGTGGTCGTCGTGGACGCTCGCCGTGCCCGCTGCCGGGAGTCGCCGGGTCGCGACGGACCTGCACCCGGACGCCCCCGCGCCGCCGGAGCCGACGCGCGGCGGCCCGATGGACCGGCTCGGCGCGCCGACCGACTTCTCCGGCGCGGCCCGCGTGCCCCTGGACGTGCCCGCCGACGCGCTGGGCGGCGTCGACCGCGCACTGCTGCGCGTCGCGTGGAAGGGCGACGTGGGCCGCGCCGTCGTGCACGGAGCGGGCGGCGACGTCGTCGTGAGCGACCACTTCTGGCACGGCCGCGAGTGGGACGTCGACCTCACGCCGTGGCGCGACGACGTCGCCCGCGACGGCCTGACGCTGGAGCTGCTGCCGTGGCGCGCCGCGACCGGCGTCTGGGTGGACCCGTCGGTGCGCGACGTGCCCGACGGGATCGCCGTCGCCGCGGTCGACGTCGTCCGGGTGGCGCGCGTGGTCCTGGCCGTGGGGGAGGGGGCATGAGCGGCACGGCGGCCCGCATGGTGACGGGCGCGGGCGCGGGCGCGGTGACGGGGACCGCGGCCGCCGCGGGGGTGCCCGCACACCTGCCCGGGCGGCTGGCGATCACGCTGTGGGACTTCTCCTGGTACGTGCGCACCGGGCCGGGGGAGCCCTTCGAGGACCTGGACGCGGCGTTCGCCCGCGCGGTGGAGCTCGGGTACAACGCCGTGCGGGTCTGCGCGATGCCGTTCCTGCTGTTCCGGTCCGGCCTCGACACGACCGCCCTGCGGCTCGGGCCGATCGGCGGCGGCTACGCGTCGCGGGTGCGCTGGTACGACGTGCGCGAGCCGACGACGATCGACGCCCGCGCGCACCTGCTGGAGCTGTTCCGCGGCGCCGAGCGGCACGGCATGACGGTGATCGCGTCGTCGTGGGAGTACCAGCAGAGCCCGGCGTTCGCGGCCGACCGCGCCTGGTACGACGCCCTCCAGGCCGTGGATCCCGAGGACCGTCTCACCGTGCTCGGCGAGGCGATGGCCGACCTCGTGGACCTGCTGCGGGACGAGGGGCTCGACCACGTGCTGGCATACGTCGAGCCGCACAACGAGGTCCAGGCCGGGCACCTCACCGCCGGGCTGCCCGGCGTCGAGGACCCGGTCGTCGAGCTGCGCGACCGGCTCGAGCGCGGCATCGCCGCGTTCTCCGCGCGCCACCCCGGCGTGCTCTGCGGCCCGAACTACGCCGCCGTCCCGGTCACCGCGATGCGGGGCCTGCCGCGCAACGCCCAGGTGCTCGGCGTCCACCCGTACGTCTACGGGGTCCTGGACGACCTGGTCCGCGAGTTCGCGCTGCGCGGCGACCCCGCCGACTTCCCGCAGGCGCGGGCCGACGCCGAGCTGCTCCGGCCCGGAGCGCCGCGGCTCGGCGAGTGGGCGCCGCCGCCGGACGAGGAGTGGAAGCGGCGCGCGTCGATCGTCGGCCACGCCGAGATCTACGTGCACGACTGGTGCGACCCGCAGGCCGTGGACCGGTGGCTGTACGAGCGCTACGGCGCGCACCGCATCGCGATGGCGGAGCGGCTGCGCGAGTGGATCGGCGTCGCGGCCGACCACGCCGCCCGGCTCGGGATCCCGCTCGTGCTCGGGGAGGGCTGGGTGGGCTACACGCCGCGCGACACCCGGTTCGAGGAGGGGCCGGTCGGGGCGCAGATCTGCCGGGACGCCGTGCGGCACGCGGCCGACGTCGGCGCCTGGGGCTCGGTCGTGTGCTCCAACGCCGCGCCGCAGCACGCCATGTGGCAGGACGACGAGCTGCAGCGCGAGTGCACCGCCGTCGTCCGCGGCACGGACGTCTGAGCCCGCCTAGGGTGACCGCATGGCCGCCGCGAACGACCCGTACGAGCTCGTCCCCACCGCGCCCGACGTCGACGCGTACCTGCGCCTGCGTCGGGACTCGGGCCTCAGCCCGAAGACGGCCGAGCAGGCCGGCTACGCGGTCGCGAACAGCTGGGCGTTCGTCCACGTCAGGCACCGGCCGACGGGCGAGGCGGTCGCGATGGGGCGGGTGCTCGGCGACGGCGGCTGGTACTTCCACGTCGCCGACATGGCGACCCTGCCCGACCACCAGCGGCAGGGACTGGGACGACAGGTGCTCGAGTGGCTGCTCGCCCAGATCGACGAGCGCGCGCCCGCGCACCCGTACGTCACGCTCATGGCGGACGCGCCGGGCCGCCCGCTGTACCGCAGCCTCGGGTTCGTCGAGTCCGCGCCGCAGAGCCTCGGGATGGTCTGGTCCGGGCGTCCCTGAGCACGCGCGTCGGTCACCGCCCGACGAGCCCCAGGTGCAAGTCGTTGTACCGGTTGCCGTGCACGCCGAGCCGGGCGGCGAGGGCGTCCAGGCCCGCCCGCTCGTCCGCCGACAGGGCGACGGCGGTGGCGGCGGCGTTCTCCTCGACGCGTTCGAGGCGTCGGGTACCAGGGATGGGCACGACCCACGGCTGCTGGGCGAGCAGCCACGCGAGCGCGACCTGGCCGGGCGTGGCGCCCTTCGCGTCGGCGAGCGCGCGGACGTGGTCGACCAGGGCGAGGTTCGCGGCCCGGTTCTCTGCGGTGAACCGAGGGATCGTGCGACGGATGTCCCCGTGCGTGAAGGACGTGCCGGGGTCGACCGTGCCCGTGAGGAACCCCTTGCCCAGCGGGCTGAACGGGACGAACCCGATCCCCAGCTCGGCGAGGGCGGGCAGCACCTCGGCCTCCGGGTCGCGCGTCCACAGGGAGTACTCGCTCTGCACGGCGGTCACGGGGTGCACGGCGTGGGCGCGGCGGATCGTCGCGGCCGACGCCTCGGAGAGCCCCAGGTGGCGCACCTTGCCCTCGGCGACCAGCTCGCCGACCGTGCCCGCGACGTCCTCGATCGGCACGTCGGGGTCCACGCGGTGCTGGTAGAACAGGTCGATCCGGTCGGTGCGCAGCCGGCGCAGCGAGGCGTCGGCGACGCGGCGGACCTGCTCGGGCCGGCTGTCGAGGCCCACGCTGCGGCCGTCGCGGATGTCCCAGCCGAACTTGGTGGCGATCACCACGGCGTCGCGGACGGGCGCCAGGGCCTCCCCGACGAGCTCCTCGTTGACGTACGGGCCGTACACCTCGGCGGTGTCGACGAACGTGACGCCGCGGTCGACGGCGCCGCGCAGGACGCCGATCATGTCGTCGCGGCTGCCCGGGTTCGGCCCGTAGCTCTGGGACATGCCCATGGCGCCGAGGCCGATCGCCGAGACGTCGAGGCCCTGTCCGAGGGTGCGGGTGTGCATGTGCGGTCTCCTGCTGGTCGGTGGTCGGTGGTCGGTGGTCGGTGGTCGGTGGTCGGTGGTCGGTGGTCGGTGGTCGGTGGTCGGTGGTCATGCCTCCGCGGCAGCGAGCCGGCCTGACGCGACCGCGTCCAGGAAGGCGGCGTAGTCGCGGTCGTTCTGGTCCGCGTAGTCGGCGGCGAAGTCCGCGACCGCCCGGTCGAAGACGTCGTTGCGGCCGAGGTAGGCGGCGAGGGCGATGCGGTCGCCGGTGCGGGCGTGGGCCCGCGCGAGCGCCTCGCCGCAGAGCTGGGCGTAGGCGCGCGCGCCCGCGGCGTCCATCACCTCGACGTCGACGCCGCCCTTCCAGTCGTAGAGCTGGCGGAGGTAGTAGTCGCGGACGACGCCGTCGACGCCGGCGACGCGCTGCCAGCCGAGGAAGACGTCGCCCGCCGCCTGCATGAGCCGCTGCCCGCGCACGACCCGCTCGCCGTGGTTGTCGTACCGGCTCGGCGGGAGGAAGCGCTCCAGCACCGACCGCTCCGCCTGCTTGGCCTGCAGCACGAGGGTGTCGGCCTCGTCCCGGCCGCGCAGCAGCACCACCCACGCGCGCGTGCCCACGCTGCCGACGCCGACGACCTTGCGCGCCATGTGCACGTAGGAGAACTCCGCCATCGGGTGGCGCTCCGGCTGGAGCGTCGACAGGTACGACGCGATCAGGCCCCGCATCCAGTCCTCCGCCCGCTCCCGGTCGCGTGCGAGGGGCACGAGGTCCTCGACCGGGACGACGAGCGGTGGGCTGGCGGCGATCCGCGGCTCGCCGTCGACCACCTCCACGAGCTTGGCGGCGGCACGCGTGCTGTCCTTCGTGCGGGCCTTCGCGAGGTCCGCCTCCATCCGCTCCACCTGCTTGCGGCCGAGGCGCTTGGCGCGGTGCTCCGTCTTGATCCAGGCCACGACGCGGTCCGCGTCGAGCCGGTCGTACCACCCCTCGAGCACACCGGACCCGGCCAGCCGCAGCAGGCGCTCGCGGTAGGCCCGCACGACGGCGAGGTCGAGGTCGCGGCGCTGTCCGGCGTCGAACCCGCGGTGCCGGCCCGCCACCTCGACGCTGGCGACCAGCCGCTTCACGTCCCACTCCCACGGGCCGGGGAGGGTCTCGTCGAAGTCGTTGATGTCGAACACCATCGCCCGCTCCGGCGTGCCGAAGACGCCGAAGTTCGACAGGTGCGCGTCGCCGCAGACCTGGGTGACGATCCCCGACACGGGAGTGCGGGCCAGGTCGGTCGCCATGAGCAGCGCAGCGCCCCGGTAGAAGGTGAACGGCGACACCATCATCCGGCGGTGACGGATCGGCACGAGGTCCGGCTCCCGGGTCGCCTCCTGCTCCTCGAGCAGGGCGACCGGGTCGGGGCGGTCAGGCGGGGGCGCCCACCCCGCGTGGGACGACCTCGGGGCGCGGCGTCGGGCGGCGCGGCCGTGCTCGGCCCGGAGCCCGAAGTCGGTCGGCGGGGGCGGCGCGAGCTGCTCTGCCACGTCGTCACGGGTGCTCATGGGCCCACCTCCGATACCTCCTCGATGGTGGGCCCCGCCGCCGGGGGTCGCACCCGGGGGTCGCGACCGCAGGAAGGTCAGCGCGGGTCCACGCGCAGCGTGGTCGACGTCGCGGTCGGGCTCGTGATCGAGCGGACCGCCGAGCCGTCGCCGTACTTGGCGTGGTAGGCGCGGTCGACGGCGTCGTCGTGGGCGTCGTCCCGGGTGAAGGTCACCTCCGCGCGGACGCCGCCGGCGTCGATCACGCCGGTACCGGTGCGCTGCACGCCCCGGTACCAGGCCCCCTCGGCGCCGCGCACCGACCGCAGGTACAACGCGCCGTCGACGACGACGTGCCACACGATCCGGGGCGTGCGGAGCGAGCCGTCGGGCCGGTGCGCCGCGACGCGGAGCTCGCCGTCGCCGTCGATCGCCGCCAGGTCGGCGGGGTTCCAGTCGGTCATGACTCCTCCTCGGTGGGGGGCTCGGGGGTGAACGGGGCGACGTCGTCGACGGCGCGCAGGGCGTTGAGCGCGCGCGGGTAGCCGACGACGGGCAGCAGCTGGGTGACGACCGCGACCAGCGTGGCGCGATCGTTGCCGACGTTGAGGTTCGCGCGCACGTGCCCGGCCACCTGCGGGTCGGCGCCGCCGAGGGCGACGAGCAGCGCCAGCGTGACCAGTTCGCGGGTCGGCACGTCGAGGCCGCCGCGCGTGTAGTGGTCGCCGAAGCAGTGCGCGGCCAGGGCACGCTGCACGTGCTGCTCGTCGGCGGGGGCGTTCGCGTGCATGGCGTCGACCGCGTCGGCGCCCACGATGCGCTTCTGGACGGCGAGGCCGTCGGCGGCGCGGGTCGCGGGCGTCACCGTGGCCTGCCCGGGCAGGGGGAGCTCGACGTCGCGGTCGGCGAGCAGCTCGTTCGCCACGACCAGCGCGTCGACCGCCCGGCCGAGCCCCGCGTACGGGACCGCCTGGCACAGCACCTCCTTCAGCGCGACGGGCGTGACGCCGGCGGCGAGCGCGTCGTCGATCTCGACCCGCAGGACGGCGGTGCCGCCGGTGGCGACGAGCGCCGCGACCCGGAGCAGGGCCCGCAGGCGCGGGTCGAGCGGGGCGTCGCGCTCGACGTCGTCGGCGAACCGGTCGGCGATCGCGACGAGCTCCGGGTCGGTGGCGGCGAGCGAGGTAGCGGCGAGGGGCATCGGTCAGGCCTCCGGGATCTCGCGGCCGAAGGTCTCGAGGGTGATGGCGTCGGGCTCAGGGCCGCCGCGCCGGCCGGTGTCGAGGGCGTCGATCGCGGCCAGCTCGTCGGCCGACAGCTCGAAGCCCGTGACGTCGAGGTTCTCCGCGATGCGGCTCGGGGTGACCGACTTGGGGATGGCGGAGCGGCCCTGCTGCAGGTGCCAGCGCAGCATCACCTGTGCGGGCGTCGCGCCGTGCGCCTCCGCGAGGCCAACGATCGTCGGGTCCTGCAGCGTGCTGGTGTGGCCGGTGTCTCGGTAGAACGTGATGCCGCCGATGGGCGACCAGGCCTGGGTGAGGATGCCGTGCTTCGCGTTTGCGGCGAGGACGTCGGGCTGGCGGAAGTACGGGTGCACCTCGACCTGGTTCACCGCCGGCACGACGGAGGTCTCGGCCAGGAGCCGGTCCAGGTGCTCGGGCATGAAGTTGCTGACGCCGATGGCGCGGACCTTGCCGTCGGCGAGCAGCGTCTCGAGGGCCTGGTAGGCCTCGACGGTGAGGTCGAACCGGCTCGGCAGCGCCTGGTGCAGGATCAGCAGGTCGATGGTGTCGACGCCGAGCTTGCCGGCGGACTTGTCGAACGCGTGCAGCGTCGCGTCGTAGCCGTAGTCGCTGATCCAGACCTTCGTCTCGAGGAAGACCTCGTCGCGCGGGACGCCGGAGCGGCGCAGCGCCTCGCCGACCTCGCGCTCGTTGCCGTAGGCGGCGGCGGTGTCGACGTGCCGGTAGCCGACGCGCAGCGCCTCGACGGTCGCCGCGACGGTCTCGTCCGGCGGGGTCTGGAAGACGCCGTACCCGAGGGCGGGCATGGTGACGCCGTGGTGAAGCGTGAGGGTGGGGACGGGGTTCGTCATGTCGTCCACGCTACGAACGTGTCGCCGATCCTGGGAGACCCTGCTGGTACCTGGCTGGTCAAACCCCTGAACCTGCGTGTGCTCGTCATGCCGAGCCGCCGCGAACCCACGGACGTGGCGCCGCGAATCCGCGAGAAACTGGTCATGGCGACCAGTCGACGCCCGGTCGGGGCGGCGGGGAGTCCCGGACGTGCCCGGTAACGCCAGTACCTCCCGGCCCCGAGGGCTTCGACGTACCGTCGAGGGCATGGACCTGAAGGCGGAGACGCGCGAGTTCCTGGCCACCCGCCGGGCGCGGATCACCCCGGACAAGGCCGGCCTGCCCGCGTACGGCGGCAACCGGCGCGTGCCGGGGCTGCGGCGCGAGGAGGTGGCGATGCTCGCGGGCGTGAGCGTCGACTACTACACCCGGCTGGAGCGCGGGAACCTCGGCGGCGTGTCCGAGGAGGTGCTGGAGTCGCTCGCGGAGGCGCTCCAGCTCGACGAGGCGGAGCGGCTGCACCTGTTCGACCTCGCGCGGGCCGCCAACGCCTCCGGCGCGGCCCGGTCGCGAGCGCGCCGCACGCCCGCCGGCTCGGTGCGACCGTCCGTGCAGCGGATCCTCGACGCGATGGGCGACGTCCCCGCCTTCGTCCGCAACGGCCGGCTCGACGTCCTCGGCACGAACGTCCTGGGCCGCGCCCTGTACGCGCCGCTGTACGACTCGCGGGAGCAGGTCGCGGGCAAGCCGGTCAACAGCGCCCGCTTCCACTTCCTCGACCCCGACGCCGCGGCCGCGTTCTTCGGCGAGAAGTCGCCGCGGATGGCGCACGACGCCGTCGCGATCCTGCGCGCCGAGGCGGGCAAGAATCCGTACGACAAGGCCCTCACCGCCCTCGTGGGCGAGCTGTCCACCCGCAGCGAGGACTTCCGCCGCCTCTGGGCGTCGCACGACGTGCGGCTGCACCGCACGGGCACGAAGGCGTTCCACCACCCCGCCGTCGGCCTGCTCGAGCTCGACTACGAGGCGCTCGTGCTCCCCGCCGACCCGGGCCTGCAGATGAACGTCTACACCGCGCAGCCCGGTTCGCCGTCAGCGGACGGGCTCGCGCTGCTCGCGTCGTGGGCGGCGACCACGCTCGCGGCGCCCGCCGAGGACGCCTCCACCCGAGAAGGAGCCACCGACCGATGAAGAAGCTCCCCCGCCCGGCGACCACCAAGAACCCGCCCGAGCAGTTCCGCGGCGACGTGTGGCTCGACCCGATCGTCACGCCGCAGGAGGGCGACCAGCGGATGGTCGTGGCGCTGGTGCGGTTCGCGCCCGCGGCCCGCACCGCGTGGCACTCGCACGCCCGCGGGCAGACGCTGCACGTCGTGTCGGGCGTGGCGCTGGTCGGCACGCGCGACGGCGTCGTCGTCGAGGCCCGGCCCGGGGAGACCGTGTACTGCCCGCCGGGGGAGGAGCACTGGCACGGGGCCTCACCGGACGACTTCATGGAGCACCTGGCGATGCTCGAGAACGCCGACGACCCGGCGGCCACGACCACCTGGCTGGAGCACGTCACGGACGAGGAGTACGCCCGCGCGCCGTGGCTCGACGTCTGATCGGCGCCAAACGTTTCAAAAGTTATGGCTCCGTGCGTGAAGGTCTTGCCGGTCTCATAAATGTGTATCACGATGACTGTCGACGACGACGGGACAGTGGTCGGGGCTCGACCACGGCACGGGAGAGCGACGGTGCCGGAGCGCGTCGCCGCAGTCATACAGAATCTGACCGAACCGCCCCTGGCCGTTCGAGTCAGTGTCGACCTGATCGAAGGGCTAGAGGTCGTGCGCGTCGACGTACCCCGCGCCGATCCAGGACCCGTGGGTACGAAAGAAGGCGTGTTCACCCGGCGTGCCATCGACGCCACGGGACAACCGCAGTGTGCTCCGATGACCGCGCACGAGATCGTCAGCATGGGGATGGTCACCCGGGGGCAGGACTATGCCGCGGCTGTCGCCTCGGAGGCGACGATGAGCGACCTCGACCCGCGGGAGTTCGATCGCTTCCGAGCGATGTGTGCCGCCAGCGGTGATGACCTGGGACGACTCTCCGACTCCGACGTGCTCAAGGCGCTCGGACTGGTGCCGTTGACGGCACCCGTCAGCCTGGGCGCCGTTCTCCTGTTCGGCCAGGAAGCCGCCGTCCAACGGTGGATCCCGAACGCAGAGTTCCTCTTTCAGGATCTACGGGGGACAGATGACGCCGTGAATCATCGCGTGGTCGGTCCGCTCCTGCGGGTCGCGTCCGATCTGGGGGAACTCCTCGACGCGCGCAACTCCACGACCGAGTTGCTTGCTGGGCTCCACAGGATCGAGATACCTCTCATCCCTTCGGTGACTCGCCGCGAAGCGATCGCGAACGCGTTGGTGCATCGCGATTACGCGGCGCTCGGACCCACCCGAGTACAGATGACGGCTGGTGAGTTCGTCGTCGCGAACCCAGGCAGCCTCCCGCCCGGCGTGACGATCGACAACATCCTCGAACAATCTCGACCTCGCAGCCCGATACTTGCGGCAGCCTTCAAGCGGGCAGGCCTCGTCGAGCGTCGGGGCAAAGGCGTCAACGACATGTTCGAGCAGCAGCTTCGAGCAGGTCGAGACGCTCCCGACTACTCCCGAACCACGCCCGACTCAGTGTTGGTGGCAGTGTCTTTGGGCTCAGCCGACATCGATCTCGTGCGCTTCCTGCTCACCTGGGAGGACTCGCACCAGCGACCCCTCGACCTCGACGAGCTTCGGGTGGTGCACGAGGTCAAGGCCGCCGGTTCAGAGTCCGGGCCGGGGATCGCGAGCATACTTTCCTTGCCGACACCGGCTGTTCGGCGTGTCACGACAAGGCTCGTCGAACTGGGGATCCTCGAGGCGCGAGGCAACGGCCGAAGCCGCAAGTTCCATCTCACGGCACGCTTCTACGACGTCGCGCAAGATCGTGACGCTTACGTGCGGATCAAGGGCGTGGACCCGCTTCAACAAGAGCGCATGATCTTGGACTATGTCAGTGCCTACGGCTCGATCACACGGGGCCAGGCGGCTGGCCTCTGCCAGACCTCTCCGACGCAGGCTCGGGCGGCACTCAAACGTCTTGTCGATGTGGGAAGACTGCGCATCGTCGGTGAACGACGTGCTGCTCGCTACGAAGCGACCTCACGAAGCCGGTCGACGTGATGCTCAGATCAGCAGCGGCGCCAAGCCGAAGCCAATGGCGACGGCGGTCGCGACGGCCACCAGCCCCGGCACCATGAACGAGTGGTTGAACAGGTACTTCCCGATGCGGGTGGTGCCGGTGTCGTCGAGCTCGATGGCGGCGACGACCGTCGTGTAGGTGGGCAGCAGGAACAGGCCGGTGACGGCGGGGAACGACGCGACCATCGTCGTCGCCGCCACGCCCATGCCGGCGGCCACAGGCATGAGGGCGATCGTCGTCGCGGCCTGCGAGTACAGCAGCGCGGACGCGAGCAGCAGCACGACGGCGAGCATCCACGGGTAGCGCTGGATGATGTCGCCGCCCAGCTCCTCGATCTCGGCGGCGTGGCCCTGCACGAACGTGTTGCCCAGCCAGGCGACGCCGATGATGCAGACGGCGGCGCTCATGCCGCTGCGGAACGTCTGCTGCGTGATGACCGTGCTGACGTCGATCTTGCAGAGCAGGGCGATGAGAAGCCCCGCCAGCAGCATGAACGTCATGATGGCGCCGCTGCGCGTGATGGTCGGGTCCTCGATCAGCCCGACCGAGTCGGACACGGCCGTGGAGTAGAGCACGACGACGAGCAGCGCCGCCGCGAAGATGATCAGCGACAGCAGCGCCCGCGGCTT
The DNA here is from genome assembly GCF_044389385.1 of Isoptericola sp. NPDC019571. Classification (NCBI taxonomy): domain Bacteria; kingdom Bacillati; phylum Actinomycetota; class Actinomycetes; order Micrococcales; family Promicromonosporaceae; genus Isoptericola; species Isoptericola sp. NPDC019571. The sequence continues at coordinate 240,524 of NZ_JBIRXZ010000006.1, read as the reverse complement.
CGCGACGAACTCCGTGCGCTCGCGCCGTTTCACCAGCCCCTTCGCGAGCCGCTCCTGGTACACCGGGTCGTCCTGCAGCTCGACGCCCTGCCGGGACGCGACGACGGCGCCGACCATGCAGCCCACCAACGTGGACACCCCCGCCACCGTCAGCAGCGTGAGGTAGTCGACGCCCAGGGGCTCGACGACGGCGGCCATCGCCACCACCGCCGCGGAGATGGGCGACGCCGCGATCGCCATCTGCGACGCCACGACCGCGATGGACAGCGGCCGCGACGGCCGCACGTTCGACTCCTTCGCCACCTCCGCGATCACCGGGAGCGTGGAGAAGGCGACCTGGCCCGTGCCGGAGAACACCGTCATCACGTACGTGACGAGCGGGGCGAGGAAGGTGATGCTGCGCGGGCGGGCGCGCAGCAGCACCTCCGTCTTCGCCACGAGGTAGTCCAGCCCGCCGGCGGCCTGCATCGCGGCGATGGCCGCGATGACGCACATGATGATGCCCAGCACGTCCCAGGGGACACCCGTCGCCGGGTCCACCTCGAGGCCGAGCAGCCCGAGGACGATGACGCCGGCGCCGCCCGCCAGCCCGATCCCGATCCCGCCGAGGCGCGCCCCGATGAAGACGAAGACCAGGACGACGGCGAACTGGACGACGATCACCGAGCGGCCTCACCCTCCTCGTCGGCAGGGGCGTCGTCGTGCTCGTGCTCCGGGTCCGAAGGCGCCCCCGTCGCGTCGTCGGACTCCACGACCCGCGACGACTCGCCCTCATCGCCGGGGGCCGGGATGCCGCGCTCGTCCGGCGCGTAGAAGCGGCCGCTGTAGCGCGGGTGCAGGAAGTTCTCGGTGGTGAGGATCGAGTCGACCTCGTCGGCGGTGAGCAGGCCGCGCGCGACGACGACGTCGCGCACCGAGGCGCCGGTGCGGGCGGCCTCCTTGCCGACGAGGTCGCCGTTGTGGTGCCCGATCACCTCGTTGAGGTACGTGACGATGCCGATGGAGCCGAGCACGTGCTGGCGCATCACGTCGGCGTTGGCCGTGATCCCCACGACGCACTTGGTGCGCAGCGCGTCGCACGCGTTGGTGAGCAGCCGGATCGACTCGAACATGGACTCCGCCAGCACGGGCTCCATGACGTTGAGCTGGAGCTGCCCGGCCTCGGCGGCGTGCGTGATGGTGACGTCGTTGCCCATCACCTTGAAGCACACCTGGTTGACCACCTCGGGGATCACCGGGTTCACCTTGGCGGGCATGATCGACGAGCCGGCCTGCAGCTCGGGCAGGTTGATCTCGTTGAGCCCCGCGCGCGGCCCGGAGGACAGCAGGCGCAGGTCGTTGCAGATCTTCGACAGCTTGGCCGCGAGCCGCTTCACCGCGGAGTGCACGGCCAGGTACGCGCCGTTGTCGTACGTGGCCTCGACGAGGTTCTCCGCCGGCACCGTGGCGAGCCCGGACACCTCCGCGAGCCGCCGCGCCGCGACCTTCGGGTAGCCGGGCGGGGTGTTGAGGCTCGTGCCGATCGCCGTCGCGCCCAGGTTCACCTCGAGCAGCAGGTCGGCCGCGTTCCGCAGGCGCTTGACCTCCTCGGCGACGTTCACCGAGAACCCGGCGAACTCCTGCCCCAGGCTCATCGGTACCGCGTCCTGCAGCTGGGTGCGGCCCATCTTCGGCAGGTCCGCGAACTCCGACGCCTTCTCGTCGAACGCCCGCGACAGCCGCCGCACGGCCACCACGAGCGACTCGGTCAGGGCGTGGACGGCCAGGCGGAAGCCCGTGGGGTAGGCGTCGTTCGTGGACTGGGACTTGTTGACGTGGTCGTTCGGGTTGATGACGTCGTAGCGGCCGCGGGGGAAGCCGGACAGCTCCAGCGCGAGGTTCGCGACGACCTCGTTGGTGTTCATGTTGACGCTGGTGCCCGCGCCGCCCTGGAACACGTCGATCGGGAACTGGTCCATGCACCTGCCCTGGACCAGCACCTCGTCGCACGCGCCGATGATGGCGTCCGCGATGTCCCGCTGGATGGCGCGCAGCTCCCGGTTCGCGAGCGCCGCCGCCTTCTTCACCATCACCATGCCGCGGATCATCTCCGGCACGTCGTTGATGGTCGTCCCGGAGATGGGGAAGTTCTCGATCGCCCGGACGGTGTGGATCCCGTAGTACGCCTGCGCAGGGACCTCCTTCGGTCCGAGCAGGTCTTCCTCGACGCGCACGTCGGCCGTGGGTTCGGCCGTGGGTTCGGCCGTGGGTTCAGCCATGGGTTCAGCCATGGGGCAGACGCTAGCAACGGCGCCGGTCGGACACCCGACGAGGGGTGGGGGTGCGTGCATCCGCGGTCCGTCGTGTGCTGAGAGGGCAGGAGGTCGTCAGGGGGCGCCATCGGTGGTCGTTCGGCTGCCCGGATCGAGGAGGAGCCCATGACGAGGACCAACCCGATGACGTGGTTGGGCAGGCAGGCCCGGCGCGGCGTGACCGACCTGCCGCGCAACGTCCTGTGGATGCTGGACGCGGGGGTCAAGAACCCGGCCCGCTCGGCCGGCCGCACCGCGCAGTCCGCCGGCCGCACCGTGCAGTCCGCCGGGCAGCACGCGGTGGCCGCCCTGGCCGACGCCAACCCCTTCCCGGGCGACGGCGGCGACCGCCGGCTGAACCGGGTGGACGCCGCGATGGAGCGGGCGCACGAGCTCGAGGTGCGCGCGCACGACGAGGCCCGCAACGCGAAAGAGCAGGCCGACGCCGTGGCCGCGGCCGAGGCGGAGGGCGACCGCCGGGTCGCCGAGGCCCGCAAGGAGGGCGACCGCGAGGTGAAGCGGGTCACCGCGGAGGCGCAGCGCGAGGCGGACGAGTACGTCGCGGCGAAGCGCGGCCGGGCCACCGAGCTCGCCGCGCGGCAGGTGGAGGAGACGGAGGCCGACGTCGGCAAGCACGTGGAGCAGGTCAGGGCGGAGGCCGACCGGGCTCGCGCCCAGGCCGAGGAGGCGGTCGAGCGCGCCCGCCAGCAGATGACGCGGGCCCGGGAGCTGGCCGAGGCCGCGGCGGAGGACGCCCGCCGCGCGGCCGACGAGGCCAGGGCCCGTGCCGACCGGCTCGCGGGAGAGGCCGAGGAGGAGGCGGAGCAGGCCCGCCGGCGGGTCGAGGAGGCCGACGAGCGCCGTCGGGAGGTGGCGTCCGAGGGACGGCAGCTCGGCGCGGACGCCGACACCGGACCGCTGGACCTCAAGGAGATGACGAAGGACGAGCTGCGCGCGCTGGGGGTGGAGATGGGCCTCGACCTGCCGACGTCCCTCCGCAAGGAGCAGATCGTCACGAGGATCCGCCGGCACAAGGACGAGCACGACCGATAGGGACGGGAGCACGACGATGACGTGGTGGCGCAAGAAGACGTTCGCCGACCGGGTCGCGGAGGCGCTGGGGCGCAGGCCGCGGCGGTCGGGCGGCACGGCGGTGCGGTCCGGGCTGATCGCGCTCGGGTCGGTCGTCGGGGTGACGGCCGCGAGCGCGGTCGCGTCGGCGATCCGCACGCGGCAGGACCAGGAGGGGTCAGGATGATCGGTCGGAAGACGCTCGGCCGGGCGCTGTTCTTCGGGCTCGGGTACGTCGTGGGCACGCGGGCCGGGCGGGAGCGGTACGCGCAGATCGAGGCCGGCGCCCGGGCGCTCGTCGCGGGCCTGCGCGGTCGCCTCGACGGCGAGGACGACGGCGGGAGCGACGACGGCGGTCGCGACGGCGAGTCGCGACGCCGGCCCGGGTCGTCGCGCGCAGGGGCGGACCCGTACGGCGACATCCGCCTCGGCGGGTAGGCGGCGCCGGACATGATCGTCAGGATCCAGCTCCTCGCGCGGCTGCTGCGGATCCGGCTGCTGCGGGTGGAGGGCGTCGTCGCGATCAGCGACGGCGACCTCCCGCCCGGCGTGCCCTCCGTGAAGCCGTCCGCGGACTCGCGAGGGGCCCCCGTCGTCCACGTCCGCGTGGACCGCGACCCGCCGGCGCTCGGGTCGGGGTCGCGTCGCCCGGATCCCGCTCTCGGTCGCGACCTGGCCGCGGCGGAGGCGATCCTGGGACAGGTGCCGTCGTCGGACCGCAGGAACAGGGAGTCGTCATGACGTACCAGATCGGCTACATCGTCGGGAGCCTGGCGAAGGGATCCATCAACCGCACCCTGTCGCGGGCGCTCGTCTTGCTGGCGCCGGACGACCTCGAGTTCACGGAGATCCCCATCGGGGACCTCCCGCTCTACAGCTGGGACTACGACGCCGACTACCCGCCCGAGGGCCGGGCCTTCAAGGCGGCGGTCGAGGCGTCGGACGGGCTGCTCGTCGTGTCGCCGGAGTACAACCGGTCGATCCCGGGCGCGCTGAAGAACGCCATCGACTGGGGCTCGCGCCCGTGGGGCCAGAACTCCTTCGCGCGCAAGCCCGTCGGCATCATCGGAGCCTCCCCGGGCGGGATCGGCACCGCCGTCATGCAGTCGTCGATGCGTGCCGTCCTCAGCTTCCTCGACGCGCCGCAGCTCAACTCCCCGGAGGCGTACATCACCTACGTCGCCGACGACTTCGGCCCGGACGGCGAGGTGACGAACGAGAGCACCGCGGGCTTCCTGCGGCACTACATGGACGAGTACTGCGCGTTCGTGCAGCGCGTGCTCGCCGTCACCGCCCCCGGGCACATCGGCGACAGCGACCCGGCGTCGGCCAAGTAACCGACGAGCGACCCCCACGCCCGGGGGGACCGGATCCCCCCGCAGGGCGGTGGTGGGCGGTGCTGCCGAGCGGACATGATCGTCGCCATGACCACGACCGTCGCCGCGACGCACGCTCCCCGGCCCGCCCGCGCGTGGGTCGCCTCCACGGCGATGGCCGCGCTGCTCGTCCTCTTCCTCCTGGCGTCGCCGCTGCAGGTCGAGGACGCCCCGCTCGCCGTCGAGCAGCCGGACGGCACCTGGGACATCCCCGCCGGGACGCCCTACCTGCTGAACACGTCCTGGCCGGAGAGCGGCTACTTCCTGTGGTTCGTGGCCTGGGCCGCCGGCCTGAGCTGCGTGACCGCCGTCCTCGTCTGCCGTCGGCGCCCCGTCCTCGCGACGCTGCTCGCGGCGTGGCCGTTCGTCACGATCCCGCTGCTGGGGACGTTCGCGTGGGGGTGGTGGCTCGCCCTGCTGATGATCACGTGCCTGGTGGTCCAGGACTCGTGGCGCCGCGCCGTCCTGCCGCTCGTGGCCACCCTCGCCGGCGCCTGGCTCTACGCGCTCACCAACGTGCCCGCGGCGCTCCCGATCGGCCCGGTGAACGCCGGCAGCTCCGACGGCGCGCCCTCGCCCGCGGCGGGGGCGATCTACACGGTGGCCGTCGCGCTCGTCGTCGGGGTCGCCGCAGTCGTCCGGGTGGTGCGCGCGTCGTCGCGGCGCTCGCGGGCTGCGGCCGCGACCGAGCGGCACGCGCTGGAGGTGGAGTCCGTCGCCGTCGAGCGCGCGCGCCTCGCCCGCGACCTGCACGACGTCGTCGCGCACCACGTGTCGCTCGTGGCCGTGCGGGCGGAGTCCGCCCCCTACACGTACCCGGACCTGGGCGACGACGCCCGCCGCGTGCTCGCCGACATCGCCGGGGACGCGCGCCAGGCGCTCGGCGAGCTGCGTCAGGTGCTCGCCGTGCTGCAGCGCACCGACGGGGGCGCCCGGGCGCCGCAGCCGACGGCCTGCGACATCGCGGGCCTCGTCGAGCAGGCCCGGGCCGCGGGCCAGGACGTCACCCTGACGGGGGACTGCGAAGACGTGCCCGCCGCGCAGGGCTACGTGCTCTACCGGGCCGCGCAGGAGGCGCTGACGAACGCCCGGCGGCACGCGCCCGGCGCGCCGACGACGATCACGCTCGCGCTCGTGTCGGACGTCGCCGGGCTGCGGGTCACCAACCCGGTCGACGACCCGGGCGGGCCGGGCGACGTCGTGCCCGGGGGCGGGCTGATCGGCATGCGGGAGCGGGTCGAGGCGCTCGGCGGCGTCGTGACGGCGGAGCGGGAGGGGTCGGCGTTCGTGCTCGTCGTCAGCCTGCCGGTCGGTCCTCGCGAGCCGGTCCCCGCCGTCCGGCGCGACGCCGCGGGCGTCGCGTGACCCGGGTCGTCGTCGCCGACGACCAGCCGGTCGTGCTGCACGGGTTCGCCGCGATCCTCGGCTCCGCCCCCGACCTGGAGATCGTGGGGACGGTGGGCGACGGCGGCGCCCTGCTCGACGTCGTCGCCCGCACCGAGCCGGACGTGGCCGTCGTCGATGTCCGGATGCCGGTGCTGGACGGCATCGCCGCGACCGCCCGGATCGCGGCCGACCACCCCGGCACCCGCGTGCTGATCCTCACGACCTTCGACCTCGACGAGTACGTGTACGACGCCCTGCGGTCCGGGGCGAGCGGGTTCCTGCTCAAGGACGTCACGGCGGAGCGGCTCATCGAGGGCGTCCGCCTCGTCGCGGACGGGTCGATGCTGCTCGGCCCCCGGGTCACGCGCCGGCTGGTGGACGACTTCGCGCACCGGGCCGCGTCGCCCCGCCGGGAGGTGCCCGGGCTGGGCTCGCTCACGCCGCGGGAGCACGACGTCCTGCTCGCCGTCGCCCGCGGCCTGTCGAACGCGGAGATCGCCGACGCGCTGTTCATCGGCGAGCAGACCGTCAAGTCGTACGTGTCGGAGGTGCTGCGCAAGCTGGCGTGCCGGGACCGCGTGCAGCTCGTCATCGCGGCGTACGAGAGCGGCCTGGTCGGGCGGTCGTCGTGAGAGGCTGACGTCGTGCGCGTGGACGTGTGGTTGTGGGCGGTGCGGCTCTTCAAGAGCCGGTCGTCGTCGGCCGCCCTGCTCCGGTCGGGGCGGGTCCGGGTGAACGGCACGGTGGCCAAGCCGTCGACGTCCGTGACCGTGGGCGACACCGTCACCTGGCGCGACCCGCTGCGCGACCGCAAGGTCGTCGTCGTCGAGCTGCTGCCCAAGCGGGTGGGCGCGCCGCTGGCGGTCAAGGCGTACCGCGACGAGAGCCCACCCGTGCCCACCCGCCAGGAGCGCGAGGCCGTCGGCGTCCGCGACCGCGGCGCCGGCCGACCCACCAAGCGCGAGCGGCGCGACATCGACCGGCTGCGCGGCGGCCGTCGCTAGGGTCGGGGGATGACCAGCTCCGCGGACCACACCGACCGCATCGCCGCGCTCCTGCGCGAGCACCCCGTCTGGGACGGGCACAACGACCTGCCGTGGGAGGCGCGCGACCAGGTCGCGTACGACTGGGCGCGGCTGGACGTCGAGGCCGGCACCGAGGGTCGCACGCACACCGACGTGCCGCGGCTGCGGGCCGGGGGAGTGGGCGCGCAGTTCTGGTCGGTGTACGTGCCGTCCAACCTGCCCGGCAGCGCCGCCGTCACGGCGACGCTCGAGCAGGTCGACGCGGTCCGGCGCATGGTGGCGCGTTGGCCGGAGCACTTCCGCCTCGCGACGAGCGCCGACGACGTCGTGGCCGCGTGGGCGGAGGGCCGCATCGCGTCGCTCATGGGCGCGGAGGGCGGGCAGTCCATCGACTCGTCGATGGGCGCGCTGCGCATGCTGTACGAGCTGGGCGTGCGCTACATGACGCTCACGCACAACCACCACACCCCGTGGGCGGAGTCCGCGACGGACGAGCCTCCCGCGGACGGCCGGTTCGCGCAGGGCGGCCTGACGCCGTTCGGTCGCGCGGTGGTGCGCGAGATGAACCGGCTGGGCATGCTCGTCGACCTGTCGCACGTCTCGGCGGGCACGATGCGCGCCGCCCTGGACGTCTCCGAGGCACCGGTGATCTTCTCGCACAGCTCCGCGCGCGCCGTCTGCGACGTCCCGCGCAACGTGCCCGACGACGTGCTCGCGCGCCTCGCGGACAACGGCGGCGTGTGCATGGTGACGTTCGTGCCGAGCTTCGTCACCCCGGCCATCGGCGAGTGGCGGGCGCAGGCCGGCGAGGCCGCGCGCGCCGCCGGGATCGCGCCGAACGACTACGCCGAGTTCGACCGGTTCTCCACCGCCTGGGCCGAGACGCACCCCAAGCCGCCGACGACGCTCGACGACGTCGTCGCACACGTCGAGCACGTGCGCGAGGTCGCGGGAGCGGCCCACGTCGGCCTGGGCGGCGACTACGACGGCGCGGCCGGCTTCGCGGACGAGCTGCGCGACGTCTCCGGCTACCCGGTCCTGCTGGCGGCGCTGGCGGACCGCGGCTGGTCGGACGCCGACCTGGCCGCCCTGACCAGCGGCAACGTGCTCCGGGTGCTGCGCGGCGCGGAGGACGTCGCCGCCCGGCTGCGGGCCGAGCGCGAGCCCAGCGTCGCGCGCCTCGAAGACCTCGACGGCGGCGCCTGACGGTTGCCCGCGACGGCCGCCCGGCCGAGGGCGCGCCGGAGGGCTAGCGTGAGCCCATGACCGGCGCGCCCGTGCGGGTGTTCCTCGTCGACGACCACGAGGTGGTGCGTCGCGGCGTCGCCGACCTGCTCGGCATGGAGGCCGACCTCGAGGTCGTCGGCACCGCCGGGACGGCGGCCCAGGCCCTCTCGCGGGTCCCGGCCCTGCGGCCCGATGTCGTCGTCCTCGACGTCCGGCTGCCCGACGGGGACGGGGTCAGCGTCTGCCGGGAGCTGCGCTCGCGCACCGACGCCGCGGTCCTCATGCTCACGTCGTTCGACGACGACCAGTCGCTGTTCGACGCGATCCTCGCCGGCGCGTCCGGCTACGTGCTCAAGCAGGTGCGCGGCACCGACCTGGTCGCGGGCATCCGGACCGTCGCGGCGGGCGGCTCCATGCTCGACCCCCGGGTCACCGGCCGGGTGATGGCGCGCCTGCGGGAGACGACCGAGGCCGAGGACCCGCTCGGCGACCTCACCCCCCAGGAACGACGCATCCTGGTCCTCATCGGCGAGGGCATGACGAACCGGCAGATCGGCGCCGAGCTGTTCGTCGCCGAGAAGACGGTGAAGAACTACGTGTCCAGCCTCCTGGCGAAGCTGGGCCTCGAGCGCCGGGTGCAGGCGGCGGTCCTCGCGGCGCGGCTCGATCAGGTCGGCCGGCCGGACGACTCCGAGAGGCCGTCCGCCTCCTGACCCGGGGCGGCGACGCTGCTGCGACCCGGCACGAGGGGTACCCGCCAGCGGAGCGCCGTGCCGCCGGCCCGGCCCGGCCGCACCTCGAACGACCCGCCGAGCTCCGCCGCGCGGCGGGAGAGGTTCGCGAGCCCGCTGCGAGGCGCGTCAGCGGCGATCCCGATGCCGTCGTCGACGACGGTCAGGAGGAGGTCTCCGTCGGCGCGCAGCCCGATCCGCACCTGCGTCGCGCGAGCGTGCCGGGCCGCGTTCGACAGGCTCTCCCGCAGCACGGCCACGAGGTGCGCCGTGACGGTGGACGGCACCTGGGCGTCGATCGGCCCCTCGAACCGGACGGTGGGCGCGAACCCGAGCGCGTGCGTCGCGGCCTCGGCCTCCGCGAGGAGCAGGGACCGGGTGCCCGGACGGCGCGGGGCGTCACCCCCCGGGTCGCGGAGCCCTCGGATGGTGGTGCGGATGAGATCGATGGTCTCGTCGATCTGGTCGATCGCCTCCCCGACCCGCGCGCCGACGTCCCCCCGCGAGCCCCCGTCCAGGGGACGGGGATCGACGAGGCGACGGTCGACGGCCTGCAGCGACAGCCCTGTCGCGTACAGGCGCTGGACGGCCAGGTCGTGCAGGTCGCGGGCGATCCGGTCCCGGTCGCGCACCACGGCGAGCCGGGCGGCGTCGGCGCGCCGCTCCGCCAGCTCGAGAGCCACCGTGGCCTGGTTCGCGAATGCTCCCAGTGCCTCGACGACGACGGTCGGGAACGGTGCGGCCCCGCGTGTCCGTCCGACGACGAGCACGCCGAGCGCGTGCCGGCCTCGGCCGACGAGGGGGAACGCGGCGAGCGGACCCAGGGACCCGTCCGGGTGCAGCGCGACACGGGCACGCCCGTCCACCGTGGCGTCCGCGGTGACGATCGGCTCGCCCTGGAGGAACGCCGTCACGGTGAACGACCCCGGCTGCCGCAGGAGCCGGCCGCGCATCGCGTCCGCCCGGAGGCCCACCGCGGTCCGCACCGCCATCACCGGGGTGCCGTCGGGCGTGGCGTCGTCCACCGGGACCGCGATCCCGGCGGTGTCCGCGGCCGCGATGCTGGCCGCCTTCGACGCGACCAGCTCCAGGACGGCGTCGGGGTCCTCGCCGGACAGCAGTCGCCGCGCGATCTCGTCGTCGGCCCGCGACCAGCGCTCGCGCAGCCGCGCCTCCTCGTAGAGGCGCGCGTTCTCGACGGCGAAGCTCGCGGCGGTAGCGAGCCCCTCCAGCAGGTGCTGGTCGTCCCCCGTGAACTCTCCGCGGTCCCTCTTCTCGGTGAGGTAGAGGTTGCCGAACGGCTTCCCGTGGACCTGCAGCGGAACCCCCAGGAAGCTGCGCATCGGTGGGTGGTGCGCGGGGAAGCCGACCGAGCGGGGGTCCGCGGCGATGTCGGGGAGCCGCAGCGGGTGGGGATGGCGGATGAGCTCGCCCAGGATGCCGTGCCCTGTCGGGTACGGGCCGATCGCCCGGATCTCGTCCTCCGAGATGCCCGCGGTGAGAAAGCGCGCGATGCGGTGGTCGTCGCCGAGGATGCCGAGCGCCGCGTACCGGGCGTCGACGACGGCGGCGGCAGCCTGCACCACCCGGTGCAGCGTCGTCTCCAGGTCCAGCCCCCGGCCGACCGACACGACGGCGTCCAGGAGGACGTCGATGTCCCGGTCCCGGCGCCCCTGCCGCGGCCTCACGCGTCCACGGTAGTCCGCCGTGTCCTCGAATGCCCCCGATGGCCCGGATCGGGACCTTCGGCCCGGCCGCCGGGGCGTTCGGCACTTCCGAGCGTCCCGGCGTGCGTGGCCCACTGGAGCGGTCGGAGGAGGACGTCATGGCGATCAGCAGCGTGGAGGGACCGGTCCGGGACGTCGTCGTGGGTGTCGACGGCTCGGAGGGTGGCTACCACGCGATGGCGTGGGCGGCGGGCGAGGCCGTGCGCCTGGCGGCGCGACTCGTCGTCGTGCACGCCTACGCCCAGCCGGTCGGCGTCGGGTCGGTGACGGCCCACGGCCCGGAGCCGAGGGCCGAGGCGGAGACGCTGGTCGCCCGGGCCGGCGTCAGGTTCGAGCGCACGACGGCTGCGCGGACGCTCGGCACGCCGCCCGGCGCGGTCGAGCTCGTGGCCGTGCGTGGCGACGCGTGCGCCGTCCTCGTGCAGCACGCTCGCCGCGGCGCCGTCGTGGTGGTGGGTCGCCGGGGCGTCGGCACGTTCGACCGCGTCCCCATGGGTTCGATCTCGTCCACGGTGGCGGCGCTGGCCCCCGGCACGGTGGTCGTCGTGCCGCGCGCCGCCCGCGCCCAGGAGCCGCGCCGCGTCGTCGTCGCCGTCGATCCCCGCGAGGCCTCCGACCGCGTGCTCGAGGCGGGATTCGACGAGGCCGACCGCGCCGGCGTGCCCCTCACGGCGGCGCACTCCGCCGACGAGGGGATGTTCGCGGGCGCCACCGACGGCGACCTGGCGTGGCTGGAGCGGCTGCGCGCCGAGGCGCGGGCCGACCTCGAGGCCCGGGTCGCGCGGTGGGGGGAGAAGTACCCCGCCGTCGACTGGACGGTCGGGACGCGCGGCGGCGCCGCGCCGGGCGCGCTGCTCGCCGCGCTGCGGTCGGACGACCTGGTGGTGGTCTGCGGTCGCGCCGCCTCGCTGCAGGTCAGCCGCGCGCGCGGCGGGCCCGACCGGATCGTGCGCCACGCGCCGTGCGCCGTGGCGGTGGTGCACGACTAGCTTGCCGCCGCGCGCCCGTCGACTCCCCCGGTGGGCCGCGGCGGCAGGAACTCGTGCGGCCGGCGAGGTGCGCGGTCTCAGGCGTTGAGCGAGCGCTGCGACCAGCTGGTGCCGAGCGCGCGCAGGACGTCGCTCGGGTCGCGCCGCGTCGCGTCGGTGTAGGCGCGCAGGGACATCACCGACGCCGTGAGCATGGTGGTGATCACCTCGCGCGCGAGGCGGGGGTCGATGCTCGCCTCGTCGAGCAGCTCCTGCACGACGCGCGAGCGGATGCCGAGGTCGGGTTCCGAGCACGCCGTGAGCAGGGCGATGGTCAAAGAACCGGCATCCGTGCGGGTGGTGCCTTCGCCGGCACCGGTGCTGTCAGTACCCATGGCGTCCCCCTCCGCGGCCCGACGGGTTCCGGTCTACCGCACGGGACGACGTCGCGCACTCCGGGCGGGCTTGCGGCGTGCCGACGGCAGGCGCAAGGATGCGCGCGATGATCCCCTCGCCCGCGCCGCGCCGACGTGCCGCGCCGCACCTGCTGCCCGCTCTGCTCGGCGCGGGTCTGACCGGCGCCCTCCTGCTGGCCGGACCGGCCGCCGTCGCCGACGAGGGGCTCACGGAGGAGTCGCACAGCCGGTACGTGCTGCGGGCGAAGGACACCGAGGTGCGGGCCACGACGACCACCACCATCGGCAACGTCACGCCCGACCGCGGGCTGACGTACTACTACTTCACGAGCTACTCGATCGCCGTGCCGGCCGGCGCCGAGGACGTGCGCGCGACGAGCGACGGTGCCGACCTGCCGGTGCGGCTCGAGGCGACCGAGGACCCGAGCACCCGGTACGCCGTGGCGACGTTCGCGCCGCTGCGGTACGGGCAGACGCGCACCATCGAGTGGAGCTTCGTCGTGCCGGGCGAGCCGGTGCGATCGAAGGACTACACGCGGGTGGGCGACGGCTTCGCGACGTTCGCGGCGTCGGGCGTGGGGGACGCGGGCCGGACGACGGTCGAGGTGGTGCTGCCGGCGTCGATGACGTTCGACGCGACGTCCGACGCGTTCCGGTCGGAGCGGGACGGGAAGACCGTCACGTACACGGCCACGGAGAACACGGACAAGGACGGCATCTGGGCGGTCGTGTCGGCGCGCGACCCGAAGAAGGCGGACGAGAAGGACGTCGAGGTGGGCGGCACGACGCTCACCCTGCAGAGCTTCCCGGGCGACGAGAAGTGGACCGGCTTCGTGGCGAAGCGGCTGCGACAGGGCCTGCCGGTGCTGGAGGACCTCGTCGGGCGGCCGTGGCCGGGCGGGCTCGACACGATCCGCGAGGACGTGTCGCCCAAGGTGCTGGGGTACGCGTGGTTCGACCCGGACAAGGACGAGATCGTCATCCCGGAGGACCTCGACCCCGCGACGCTCTACCACGAGCTCGGGCACGCCTGGCTGAACCAGGACCGCCTCACGGAGCGGTGGCTGTCCGAGGGCGTGACGGAGGTGGTGGCGCAGCGCGTCGTGGAGCGGACGGGTGCGTCGAGCGACCCGTGGTCGGCGCCCGACCGCCACGCCGACGTCGCCGTGCCCCTCTCGGCCTGGGACGCGCACCCGGGCGAGCTCGACGCGGACGCCGAGCAGTACGGGTACGCGGCGTCGTACACCGCGGTGCGGAAGCTGCTGGGCGGGCTCGACGACGACGCGTTCACGGCCGTGGTCTCGGCGGTGCAGGCGGGGGAGGGCGCGTACGAGCGCCCGGGCTCCATGGAGGAGAACGGCGGCCGGACCGACTGGCGGCGCTTCCTCGACCTGGTGGAGGAGCGGGGCGGCGTCTCCGGCGCCCCGAAGGTGCTGCGCACGTGGGTGCTCGACGCCGAGCAGAAGGCCGTGCTCGAGCCCCGGGCCGCCGCGCGGAAGGCGTACGCGACCCTGGACGAGGCCGACGGCGCGTGGGCGCCGCCGCTCGGGCTGCGCACGGCCATGACCCGCTGGGAGTTCGGCGAGGCGAAGGACGTGCGGTCCGCCCTCGACGGCGCGGCGCGGGACGCCGGCGCCGTCCAGGCAGCCGCGGAGGAGGCCGGGCTGGGCGTCCCGGCGGCGGTGCGCGCCGCCTACGAGGGCGCGTCCGACGCCGACGCCTACGCGGAGCTCGCCGCCCTGCTGCCGCGGGCCGCCGAGGTGACGACGCGCGTCGGCGCGGCCGTCCGCGCGTCCGACGCGGACCGCGACCCGGTGACGGAGCTGGGGGCGCTGGTGCTCGGCGTCGACCGGTCGGCCGAGCGGGCGCGGGACGACCTCGCCGCCGGCGACCTGGACGCTGCCGCCGAGCGCGCGGGCGCGGCGTCGGACCGGGCCGGTCTCTCCACGACCGCCGGGGCCGGCCTGGTCGTGCTGGTGCTGGCGGCGGCCGGCGGGGTGGTCGCGCTCGTGGTGCGCCGTCGACGTCGGTCCGCGGCGGTGGACCCTGCCGCTGCGGGGTCAGTCGTCGTGGAGGATGCGCTGGAAGAGGGCGTGATCCTGCCAACGCCCGGCGATCCGGAGGTAGGACGGCGCGGTGCCGATGCGGTCGAAACCGGTCCGCGCGAGCACCTTCTGTGACGCCGCGTTGTGCAGCAGGGTCGCCGCCTGGACGCGGTGCAGGCCCAGGTCGTCGCGGGCGTGCGCGCACGCGGCCTCGACGGCCGCGGTCATGACGCCGCGCCCGGCGAGCGAGGCGTCGACCCAGTAGCCCAGGTGGGCGTTGCGGAACGCCCCGAGCACGATGTCAGACAGGTTCACGCGGCCGACGACCTCGCCGTCGCGCTCCAGCACGAGGGGGACGCCCCGCCCCGACCCGTGCGCGAGCAGCTCGACCGGGATGCGTTCCGCGTGGTAGGCGGCCTCGAAGAACTGCTCCGGCCGGGCCGGCTCCCACGGCTCGAGGTGCTCGCGGTTGCGGGTGTAGGCGGCTGCGAGGGCCGGGCCGTCGTCCCGGTGCAACTGGCGGAGGACGACCCCGGCCGGCAGGTCAGCGGTGAACGGGGTGGTCGTTCCGGTGTCGGGCACGACGGCGAGCCTAGCCCCGGGCCTGGGCCCGCAGGGCCGCGAGCGCGGACCGCACCTCGTCGGCGACGGGGCGTCGAGGGGGTCGTCGGCGTCGGGCGCGGCGGTGATCGCCGCCCCGACGGCCGCCTCGAGCTCGTGCCCGCCGTCGAACAGCACCTCGCGCTTGTCGGCGAAGTGCCGGAAGTACGTGCGCTCGGTGACGTCGGCGCGCTCGGCGATCTGCGCGGTCGTGGTCTGCTCGAACCCCTGCCCGCCGTCTCCGTCGACCGGGCCGACGCCGCCGACCACTTCGGCTGGCTCAGCCGGTTCTGGGGCATGGACGCCGTGGCGTCGAGCGCGATCACCCGCGAGCGGCTGGGCTGGGAGCCCGTCGGCCCGACCCTGGTCGAGGACCTCGCCGCCGGCGCCTACGACCACGTGGCGCGCGGCTGACGCGGTGGCGTCAGCCGGGGCGGTCCTCGTCGGCGAGCCGCGGCTCGGTGCGCAGCGCCGGGCGTACGCCCGCCTTGTCGGCGTAGAACGCGCGGATCTCGTCCATGTCGGCGCGCACGTCGCCGGTGAGGCGGAGGGTGGGGCCGAGGCCGGTCGTCATCGTGGTGCGGTCGACGTACCCGAGCGTCACCGGCAGGTCGGCGGCCCGGGCGATGCGGTAGAAGCCGGACTTCCACCCGTCGCCCGACCGCGTGCCCTCGGGCGTGACGACGAGGTGGAACACCTCGCCGGCGCGGACGTGGGCGAGCACGTCGTCGACCACGCGGCTGGGGTCGCGACGGTCCACGGGGATGCCGCCCAGCGCTCGCATGAGCGGACCGCGCCAGCCGGCGAACAGGGTGTGCTTACCCAGCCAGCGCACGTCCAGGCCGAGCCGCCACGCGATGGCGAGCATGAGGACGAAGTCCCAGTTCGACGTGTGCGGCGCGCCCACCAGCACGCCCGCCTGCGCCGGCGCGGGCTCGCTGCGCAGGGTCCAGCGGCTGAGCCGCCAGTAGGTGCCGGCGAGCGCACGCCGCAGGGTTCTGAGCATCGGGCGACTCTACCGGCCGTCTCGCAGAACCCGTGTCGGAGGGCCGCGCCATGCTGCCGGGATGAGCGAGCACGCGCACGGCGTCCACCACACCATCGACTACCTCGAGCTGCCGGTGACCGACCTCTCGGCGGCCCAGGAGTTCTACGTCGCGGCCTTCGGCTGGGAGTTCGTCTCCTACGGTCCGGGGTACGCGGGCATCCGCACGGCCGCGGAGCAGGCGCCTGCCGAGGCAGGTGGGCTGCGCCTGGCCGAGGCCGCCGACGTCTCCCGGGGCGGGCCGTTCGTCCTGCTGTACTCCGACGACCTCGACGCGACGCTGGCCGGCGTGACGGCCGCGGGCGGTCGGGTGGTCGACGGCCCGTACGAGTTCCCCGGCGGCCGCCGCTTCCACTTCCTCGACCCCAGCGGCAACGAGCTCGGGGTGTGGGCGACGGCCTGACCGGGCTCTGGCAGGCTCGTGCCGTGACCGCTGCCGCGAGCCCTCGCGTCCCGCTCCGTGTCGCCCTCCTCGGGTCGGGCGCGGGGAGCACCGCCGACCACCTCCTGGGGTCGGGCGCCGCCGACGTGCGGCTCGTGCTCGGGAACAACAGCCGATCGGGGATCTTCGACGTCGCCCGGCGGCACGGCGTCCCGACCGCCCACCTCAGCGGTGTCACGCACCCGGACGCGGACGACCTCGACGCCGCCGTCCTCGCCGCGCTCGACGGCGCCGAGGCCGACGTGGTGGTGCTCGCCGGGTACATGAAGAAGCTCGGGCCGCGGGTCCTCGCCCGCTACGACGGGCGGATCCTCAACACGCACCCCGCCCTGCTGCCGGAGTTCGGCGGCGCCGGCATGTTCGGCGACCGCGTGCACGAGGCCGTCCTGGCCTCCGGCCGCACGGTCTCCGGCGCGACGGTCCACGTGGTGACGGCGGACTACGACGAGGGACCCGTCGTCGCGCAGACCGAGGTGCCGGTCGTCCCCGGCGACGACGTGCCCGCTCTGCGCGCCCGGGTGCAGGCTGCGGAGAAGTCGCTCCTCGTCGAGGTGCTGCGGGCCTGGTCCTCCTGAGCCGGCGCGCCGGCGTGTCACCCCGGGCCAGGTCAGGCCTCAGCCGCGCGCGAAGGCGAGGCTCTCGGCCACGACGGACACGACGGCGTCGACCTCCGCGGCGTCGCGCGGGCCGTAGACCATGTACTCGGTGCCGAAGTCCTCGTACTGGTGCGGTTCCGCCCACCCGAGCGCGACGAGCTCCTCGCCGCGCTCGTGCGGCAGCACCAGGTGCACGCTCGTGTCGGTCACGCCGTGCAGGTGCACGGGCTCGAGGCGGCGGCCCGGGGCGAGGTTCGTCGACGGCTCCCGCTCCTGCTCGAGGTCGGCGAGGAAGACCGCGCGCGAGGACTTCGGCGACACCTGGCTGTGGCCCTCGACGACGCCGTCGAGCGCGAAGACGCGGGCGACCAGCTCGCCCCACAGGGCGGGCGTCGACCGCTGGGTGAGCTGGCGGTGCGGGCCCTCGTCGGAGGTGGCGGGTCGGTCGCCCGGGCGGGCGGTGGTCAGGCGTGGGGCGGTCGGCACGGTGGCACGGTACCCGCTCCCGTCAGCCCGCCACCGCCAGCGCGAGCACGCCCGCCGCGACGGCGAGCGGCGCGACGACGGCGCCCTGCAGCACCACGCGGCGCACCAGCCCCGTCGGGGCGGAGAACGTGTGCCGCCGGTACTGCTGGAGCCACAGCAGCGTGGCGAGCGACGCCCAGGGCGTGATCAGCGGCCCGGCGTCGACGCCGACGAGCAGCGCCGCCAGCCGGGCGTCGTCGCCCGTCACGGTCGGGGCGAGCGCCAGGTAGGCGGGCAGGTTGTTCACCGCGTTCGCCGACGCCGCGCCGACGGCGGCGACCTGGGCGAGGGACCCTGCGTCGTCGCCCGTGCCCACGAGCGGGGCGAGCAGGTCCGTGAGGCCGTGCGCGTGCCAGGTGCCGACGACGGCGAACAGGCCGGCGGTGACCACGACCGTGCGCCACGGCACGAGCTCGCGGACCGGGACGGGCAGCGGGACCCGGCGCCACGCCGTCGCCGCCCCGAGCGCGACGACGGCGCCCAGCGCCACGGGCAGGACCGGCAGCCCGGCCGCGAAGCCGGCACCCATGAGGACGACGACGGCCCCCGCCGTCCCCAGCAGCACCGGGTCGGCGGCCCGGCGAGGCTCCGGCACGGCGTACGTGCCGCGCAGCGCCGGCGCGTGCAGGACGGCGAGCGCGGCGACCACGACGACGAGCACCGCGGCGGCGGGCGCGACCATGACGCCGAGGTACCCGGCGTCGAACGACCGTGCGGCCATGAGGTTGGTGAGGTTGGAGACCGGCAGCAGCAGCGACGCCGTGTTGGCGAGCGCCAGCACGGTGAGCGCGAGGGGGAGCGGGTCGCGGCCGGCGCGGCGGGCGACGGCCACGACGGCCGGGGTGAGCAGCACGGCGGTCGTGTCGAGGGACAGGACGACGGTGCAGAGGGTCGCGACCGCGGCCACGAGGAGCCACAGCGCCAGCGCCCGCCCGCGGGCGAGCCGGGCGGCGCCGTCCGCGACGGCGTCGAACAGCCCCGCGCCCGCGCAGAGCTCGGCGACCACCGTGAGCAGGACGACGAAGCCGAGCACCGGCCCGGTCAGGGCGGCGAGGGAGCGGGCCTCGGCGGCCGGCAGCGCCCCCGACAGCGGCAGGACGACGACGAGCACCAGGGCGGGCACCCACAGGGGCGGCAGGAGCCGTCGCGCGGGGCGTGTCACGGGCTGAGCGTAGACGTCGGCCCGACTTCAGCCGTATCGATCGACGATGTAGTGATCGACCCCCCGCCGGCAACTGAGGGGTATGAGCACTCGACGGCGACGCCCCGGGGACGCCTCCGCGCCCCTGATCTTCGCGCTCGTGGGCCTCGGCTGCGCCACCGTCTGGGTGGTGTGGCTGGGCGTGCTGATGCTCACCGGCGTCTCGGGGCCGCAGCCGGCCGGCTGGGTGCTGGCGGCCGGCGGGGTCGCGGTGCTGGTCGCCGACGGTCTGCTGGTGGCGTCGCTGCTGCGCGGCCCGACGCGGATCGTGGCGCACGACCCGTCCGGCACGCGGTGGTCGTTGCGCGCGGCGCCGGTGCCGGTGCGCCTGGCCACGGCGGACCCGCTCGAGCCCGGGTCGCGCGGCGCGGCCCTCGCCGCCCAGGTCGTGCGCGCCGCCACCCGGCCCGGCACCGCGGACCGCGTCGACCGGGCGCGCGCCGTCCTGGTGCTGCGGCAGATCCTCGAGGTCGCGCAGGGTCCGGACGGGTCCGGCGGCCCCGGCAGCGACGCCGACTGGGCGCGGGTGCGCGCGGCCGTCGTGGACCTGACCCTGCGGGCGTCCGACCACCCGCCGCACCCGGTCACCCTGCTGCCGTGGGAGGAGCACCTCACCGCGCCGCAATGAGCTGCCTGCGGCGCCCGTCCGGCCTGATCAGGGGCTCGCCGGGCGGTCGCCGCGGGCGTCGGCGGCAGCAGCCGCGCCCGCCGGGTAGGGGAGGGCCTCGGCCAGCGCGGCGGCCGCCGCGAGCACGGCGTCGGCGCGCACGGTGTCGCCGAGCCGGCGCAGGGCGGCGGCCTGCACCACCTGCGCGTCGACCTCCGCGAGCCGCTCCCCGGTGCCGTGGGCGCGCGTGGCCTCCGCCGCGGACAGCTCCAGGGCGCGGGCGGGTTCACCGGTCCTCAGCGCGCACCGGGCGGCGAGCACGGGCACGGGTTCCCAGGCGCCGTCGAGCGCGCGCAGGGCGTCGAGCGGGCGCTGCTCGCGCAGGGCGAGCTCGGCGAGCGCGGTGCTCGCCTCGTGCAGGGCCTGCCGGTCGGCGAGCAGGGTGGCGGCCGCCACGGCGCGTTCCAACA
This sequence comes from Isoptericola sp. NPDC019571, assembly GCF_044389385.1. Classification (NCBI taxonomy): domain Bacteria; kingdom Bacillati; phylum Actinomycetota; class Actinomycetes; order Micrococcales; family Promicromonosporaceae; genus Isoptericola; species Isoptericola sp. NPDC019571. Next base: position 220,775 of record NZ_JBIRXZ010000006.1, on the reverse strand, counting down.
GGGCGCCGGCGTCGCCGGGCCGACCCTCGGCCGTGCGGACGCGGCCGAGCACGGCGAGCGCGTACGGCACGAGCCACCCGGCCTCGTCCTCGGCGCCGCGCACCGCCTCCTCCGCCAGGTCGCGCGCTCGGTCCACGTCGCCCAGCAGCAGATGGAGCTCGGCGAGGTTCGCCCGCTCGAACGCCGCGGAGACCGGGTCGCCTGACTGTGCGACCAGGTCGAGGGCGCGGCGGCCGATCGCGACCGACTCGTCGAGGCGACCGGCCCGCCGGGCGTTCTCGCGCTGCGAGGAGAGGATGTTGCCGAGCAGTGTCGGGTCGCCGTACGCCTGGGCGTGGGGGAGGGCTATGTCCGCCGCCTCGCCGGCCTCGCGGATCCGCCCCGACTTCCCGAGGTTCGTCGCGCGCAGGGCGTAGGCGCGGGCCAGGAGGCCGTCGCGGGACGACGGCGGCACGTGGTCGACGGCCAGCAGTGCACGGTCCACCGCGACGACGCCCTCGTCGTGGCGCCCGAGCCGACTCAGGAGCGTGGCCCAGGCCAGGTGATGGGCGGCGGCCTGCTCGGGCGACGTGCGGGGCTCCACCGGATGACCCTCCAGCACCCGCACGGCGTCCTCCTGGTCGCCGGTGCGGGCGAGCATCTCGGCCAGCCGGGACGCCGCGAGCACGGTGCCGTCGTGGTCCTCCCGCCGCGAGAACTCGGCGAGCGCCGGCCGCAGCACCTGGACCGCCTGCTCGAACTGGCCCATGCGCCGCAGGACCTGGCCGTGGTCGAGCCGCGCCCGGGCGGCGTCGACGTCGAGGCGGGCGACGAGGTCGCGGTAGTACCGGTCGGCGGAGTCGTTCGCGTACAGGGCGGCGGCGCGCTCGGCGGCGCGGCGCAGGTACTCGGCCGCGCGGGGGTCGTCGGTGCGGGCGAAGTGCGAGGCCAGCACGTCCACCGCCTCCGGTCGGCGGCGCAGGACGGTCTGCGCGAACGCGGCGTGCAGCCTCCGGCGCCGGACGGCGCTGAGCCGGTCGTAGCAGGTGATCCGCACCAGCGGGTGGCGGAACGCGAGGCCCGTCTCGGCGCGCCCGTCGACGACGACCACGCGCTCCTCCACGAGCGACGCCGCGAGCGCGCGCTCCACGGCGTCCGCGGCGGCCGCCCCCGTCAGCGGCGGGTTCAGGCCTTCGGCGGCGACGTCGAGCAGCTCGGTGAGCGCGGCGTCCCCGCCCGCCGCGGACAGCGCCTCCACCACCTGCCGGGCGTCGGTGTCGAGCCGCCCCAGTCGCTCGTCGACCAGCTGTCGCACGCCGAGCGGCGCGACGTCGTGGCCGCCGTCCTCCTCGGGCCCGGCGGGGTCGCGGAGCCCCCGAGCGAGCTCCGCGGCGAACAGAGGGTTGCCGAGGGACAGGTCCCAGACCCGGCCGAGACGGGCGTCGGCGTCGGGATCCCGGTCCGCGTCCTCCCCGCCGCCCTCCTGACCGAGGGCGTCCGCCGCGACGGCGAGGCACGCGGCGCGGTCGAGCCGCCCCACCTCCTCGGGCGCGGCGAGCCCGGCCCGCTCCAGGGACGTCAGACCGACGCGGCGGGGGTCGCCGTCGGGCAGCTCCTCCCACCGCAGCGTCACGAGGAAGCGGAGCGCGGTGCCCGCCCGGGCGGCCCGGCGGGCGAGGTGGCCGAGCAGCTGGAACGACCCGGCGTCGGCGGCGTGCAGGTCGTCCAGCACGACGACGACGGGGCGCGCGGCGGCGAGGTCGCCGAGCAGCGCGGCGGTACCGCGGAACAGCCGGTCCCGCTCCTCCTCGGGGCTGCGCCCGCCGGCGTCCGCGCGGCCGAGCGACGGCAGGAAGGCCGCCAGCTCCGGGTGCTCCGCGCCGACGCGGGCGCGCGCGCCGGCGCTCTGCTCGGCCAGCCAGCCGTCGAGGGCCTCCGCGAACGCCCCGTACGGCGTGTGCCCCTCGGCGTCGTGCCCCCCGCCCCACAGCACGGCGGCGCCGTCCGCGGCGGCGCGCCGCGCGACCTCGGCGACCAGTCGCGTCTTGCCCACCCCGGCCTCGCCGGCGAGCAGGCGCACCGGCGGGCCACCGTCGGCCCGGAGCCGTCCCAGCTCCGCCTCCCGTCCGCGCAGCGGTGACGCCGCGGGGGCGCGCAGCGGCGCGGGGAGGGCGGCGCCGTCCGGTGTGCCATACGGCGTGGCGTCGAGGGCGAGGCGGTGCAGGCGCTCCGTCTCGGGGCCCGGCCGGACGCCGAGCTCCGCGTCGAGGGCCTCGCGGCACGCGTGGTACTGGTACACCGCCCGCCGGCGCAGCCCCTGGCGCAGGAACGCCTCGATGAGCACCCGGTGGGCCAGCTCCTCCGCAGGGCTGTCCGCGAGCACCGCCTCCGCGGCCGCCACCGCCGCGGCGACGTCCCCGGCCGTCAGGTGCGCGGCCGCCAGGGCGAGCCGCACCTGCTCGCGCAGCGCGTCGATCCGGTCGCGGCGGGGTTGCGCCCAGGTGGCGTAGCGGTCCTCGGGCAGCAGCTCGCCGGTGAACAGGGCGAGCGCGGTGGCGAGGTCGCCCGGGTCGCGCGTGGCGAGCGCCGCGACGGCGGCCGCCTCGGCGTGGTCGGCGTCGATCCACACGGCGTCCGGATCGAGCCGCAGCAGCGCGCCGTCCGTCACCAGGTACGACGACGAGGCCCGCGGCGCCAGCTCCGGCTCCAGCGCGTGGCGTGCCGCGTGCAGAGCGACGCGCAGGCTACCCACCTGGGCGGACCCGTTCGCGTCGGGCCAGCAGACGTCCATCGCCTCCTCGCGGTGCAGACGTCGCTCGGGCGAGACGGCGAGCAGCTTCACGAGCGTGCGGGCGCTGGGACGAGGCCAGCGCTCCGGGAGCTCGGGCCCGCCGTCGCGGGTCACCCGGAACCCGCCCAGGAGGTGCAGCCGCAGCAACGGGGCGCCGGGCGCGGCCGGGCCCGTCGATGAGCTGGGGCCGGGTTCCATGACGCGTCACTGTAATCGAGCCGGATTTCACCCGGTGTCCACGACCGAGGACCCCCGGGCAGATGCCCGGGGGTCCTCGTGATGCGCTGTTCGAGACGGTCAGGAGAGCTTGAATGTCGCGATCCGGTGGGTGTTGTCCTCGAGGGACAGCACTCGGCTGCCGAGCTGCTCGGCCATGCGGTCGTAGCCGTGGTGGTCGAAGTTGAGGGAGATCATCTCCTCCGCCCCGTCACCGTCGAGGTCCACCGCGAGGTAGTTCCGCCCGCCGAGCACGGAGGCCGAGCCGGTGCTCCCCTGGAACTGCCAGCCCGTGGTGAGCAGGGACGGGTCCCAGGCGCCGAGGCCGCCGTCGGTCCCGCCCGCCACCAGCCGCCGTCCGTTCGGCCCGGTGATGAACTGCGCGCCGCGCAGCGGCTGGACAACCGAGCTGGACGTGTCGGCGCCGTCGGCGCCGAACCCGCGGAAGGTGCCGAAGCTCAGCTGGAACAGCATGCCGGCCTCGTCGTCGACGAAGTAGCCGTCGTGCGACCAGGGGCTGCCGCCGACCGCCTGGTGCAGCACCTCGCCGGTGCGGCCGTCGCGGATCTCGGTGACGACCCGCGGCTCGGCGACCGCGACGTCGCTGTCGGACGCGTTCGCGATCGACGTGATCCACGTGTAGACCACGGCGTGCCCGTCCGCGTACGGGATCGTCGGAGAGGTGAAGACGCTGCGACGCAGCACCGCGCCGTACAGCTTCCCGTTCGTTCCCGTGGCCGGGGCGGCCGGGGTGGACTCCCAGGTGGGGGTGCCGGTCCGACCGTCGATCGCCGCCGCACCCTGCACGCCCCCGTCGGTCATGGTCAACGACCCGACGCTGGAGTACTGGGTGTAGACCTGGCCGTCGCCGGTCACCGTGTCCGCGAAGACCACGTCGCCCGATCCCGTGGGCGCCGCGTAGGTCCACACGACCCTGCCGCGGGCGTCGTACGCGCGCAGCGCGTCGGTCGGCACGAGGACCTCGTCCTTGCCGTCGGCGTTCACGTCCGTCACCGTGACGGACCGGACGTAGGCGCCGCCGCCGTCGATCGTGGTGAGGACGGTGCCGGTGGCGCCGTCGAGGACCACGGTCGCGGTGTCCGCGGCCACGACGACCTCGGGGCGGCCGTCGCCGTTGACGTCGCCGGTCTCGACGTCGTGCACCTCGCCGGGCACGGTCGCGCGCCACAGCTCTTTCGGCGCGCCCTTGAGCAGCGAGCGGCCGTCCCAGGCCCACACGCCGTCCGAGGCGCCGCCGGCGACGACGTCGGTCCTGCCGTTGCCGTCGAGGTCGGCAGAGCTCGCGAAGCTCAGGTCGCCCCGCAGCGGCGTGAGGTCCTTCTGCTTGCCCTTGGCCAGGGTGTACGTGCGGATGTTCTGGCTCTGGTCGACCTCGCGGACGTAGTCGGTGCCGCCCGAGCGGTAGACCTGGTGGAACATGGGCGAGGCGGCGACGCCGTCCTGACGCCAGGCGACCTTGCCGGTCGAGGTGTAGACCGTGAGCGCGCCGTAGCGCAGGCCGCCGGGGTTGCCCGCGCCCTCGATGTCCGTGTCGTCCTGCGAGGAGGCGACGAGCATCCCGTCGGCGAAGTCCAGGCTCCACGTGCTGGGGGCGTCGTGGCCCGCACCGCCCTGGCGCTTCGTCGTCGAGGCCCACCGGACCGTGGCGCCGTCCTTGCCGCTCAGCACCCGGATGGTGCTGGAGTTGAGGTAAAGGTTGGCGTCGAGCGTGGACTCGCTGACCACGTACTCCGTGCCGCTGCCGGCCGCCGCGTCGCCGATCTCGAGGGCGGTGGCCAGGGCGTTCACGCGGGTGCTGAGCACCGAGCGCTCGCCGGTGGCGAGGTCGTAGGCCACGACCGCGTACTCCACCGCGTCCGACGTGTCGGCCTGCTCGAGGGCGACGAGGCGTCCGCGCGCGGCGTCCAGGTGCAGCTGCCGTCCGTACAGGTCGCCGCCGCTCGTCCAGCCCGCTGCCCCGTCGGCGACGTCGAGCACCAGCGTGTGGCCCTGGGGGTCGACCGTGTCGGTCTTGCGGGTGTTCCAGGACACCGCGACGTGGCCGTCCCCGAGGTCGGCGACGCCGCCCCAGGAGGCGGCGTCCGCCTCGCCCGTGTCGTAGGTCCACGTGGACGACGGCGTGAGCACGCCGTCCGCGGACGAGAACCGGATGCCCGTCAGGGTCGCGGTCTCGGCCGCGGGCGCGTACTGGTTGGTGCGCGGCGCGTCCGCGACGAGGAGGGTGTCGCCGACGACCTTGACCATCGAGGCGTAGGAGTAGACCTTCGACCACGCGGTCGCCCCGGTGGCGCCGTCCAGCACGGTGACGACCGTGCCGGCCTTCATCGTCGTGCCGGGGATCGTCGCGCCGACCGGCGGGTTCATGCCGACCGCCGCCGTGAAGACGAGGTCCGGGGTCCCGTCGCCCGTGAGGTCCGCGGTGTCGTACCCGGAGTCGGACCCTGGCGTGGACGGGCTCACCGCGTTGTACCCCATGAGCACGTTCGGCGGGTACATGACCTTCTCCCACGCGCGGGCGGGCGTGATCTTCCAGTCCGCGTACTCGGAGGCGTTGGTGCGCTCCCAGACCGTGCTGCCGTCCGCCCGGTGCAGCTGGACGTTGCCCAGGCTGTGCAGGGTGAAGTACTTCTGCCCGGCCGCGGGAAGGGTGATCCCGAGCCCTCGGACGTTCTCCAGCGACGACGTGGCCGTGAAGGTCACGGGCGTCTTCGGGTCGACCGCGGCCGCCCCGTCGTCGCTCGCCCCGTCGACGGGCGCGTCGGCGTCGCCGGCCGACACGTCGGCCGACGCGCCGGCGTCGAGGCCGGCGCCCATCCGGTCGGCCAGCGCCTGCGCCTGGGCGTCGGTCAGGGTCAGCGGGTCGGCGTCGCCGGCGGCGAGCGCCTGGGGCGCCGCGGACAGGACGAGCCCGGCCGCGACGAGGGTGGAGGCGAGCCGGTTGGCCCGCGTGGAGGTGGGTCGCATGGTCAGTCTCCCTGCGAGAAGCGGATCGCCGAGCCGTCGGTGAGGACGGGCTGGTCGAACGAGTACTGGAGGGCGTCGGAGCCGGACTGGTCCTCGAGGCCGACGGTCGCGGACGCGCCGCCGTCCGGCACGGTCTGGTACTGGAACGTCACGTCCCCCGTGGCCTCGTCGAAGAGCACCTCGAACGTGACGCGGCTGCCGTCGGAGACGAGCTTCGCCTTGGTCCACACGACGGCGAAGGTGCGCTTGCCCGCCTTGCCCTTCGTGGCCGTCTGCACGCTCGACCTCTTGTCCAGGGTCAGGTCGTCCCAGAAGGGCGCGATGATCCCGTTGGGCGCGGTCTCCTCGGGCAGGGCCGTGTTCTCGTAGTCGCCGAGGCGGGGCTGCAGCACGTTGATCAGGCCGTTGGTGGTGACCGAGGCGCTGGAGTAGTCGACGCCGTAGTGGCCGACCCAGAACGGCAGCGCGATCGTCGCCGCGTCCTCGTCCCCGGTCAGGGCCACGGTGTCCGTGCCCTTGACCCACGCGTAGTCCGCGGGCGTGCAGCTGTTGCCGGACGCGTCGCTGCGCGCCGGGAGCCGGACCGTGCGGGTCTCGACGCCGTCGACCGTGAGGTCGGTCCGGGAGTCGCCGTTGCACAGCACGGGGGCCGGCGGCAGGACCGTCAGGGTGTAGTCGCCCTCGGCCACGGCCGGGACGGTGAACGTGCCGTCGGTGCCGGTGGTGACGGCGTCGAGCGGGGTGCCGGTGAGCTCCACGGTGGCGCCGGCGAGCGGCGCGCCCGTCACGTCGAGCACCGCGCCCGTGACCGCGTGGGTGGCCGTGGCGGAGACCGCGACGTCCTGGGCGACGGTGGCGCTGTCGGCGAGCTCGACGCCGGAGATCGTCCGCGGGGCGTACCCGTAGCCGCTCACGGTGATGTCGTACGTGCCGGGAGCCAGGACGATCCGGTACGACCCGTCGACGCCGGTGAGGACGGCCCGGGAGCCGGTGGCGGCGCTCGTCGCGGTGACGGTGGCCCCCCGGAGCGGGGCGTCCGTGTCCTTGTCCGTGACGGTGCCGGTGAGCGTCGCGGCGGTGTGGGGCGCCAGGTCGATCGAGGCCAGGACGTCGAGCTTGCCCTCGCCCCAGACGTTGTTCATGTCGGCGGTGCCGCCGCAGTGCGTGTCGTCGACGTCGCGGGCGCCGTCGTTCAGCAGCGCGCGAGTGGCGTCGATGTCGCCGATGAGCGACGGGGCTGCCGACCACAGCAGGGCGACGGCGCCCGCGACGTGCGGGGTCGCCATCGACGTGCCGTTCTCCGCGAGGTAGCTCGAGCCCGGCCACGTGGAGCGGACGTTGACGCCCGGCGCGGCGATGTTCGGCTTCGCCGAGCCGTCGAGGGGCGACGGGCCGAAGCCGGAGAAGTCCGCGATGGTGCCGCTGGCGTCGTACGCGCCGACGCCGTAGGCGGGCGTGCCCGCTCCCGGGGCCTCGGTGGTGGAGCAGGTCGCGCCGTCGCCGGAGTTGCCGGCGGCGAACGCCTCGAAGATCCCGGCGGAGTTCCAGGCCTCGATGATCTCCTGGTAGAAGGTGGTCTCGCCGCCGCCCCACGAGTTGTTCACGACGTTCGGCGCGAGGTCCGGGCGGGGGTTCTTCCCCTGCGAGTCCGTGGGGGCCAGGATCCACTGGCCCGCCTTGAGCAGGGACTCGTCCGAGCAGGACTTCGCCTCGCAGCCCTTCGCGGCGATCCACGTGGCGTTCGGGGCCACGCCGATGCCGTTCTTCGCGACCATCGTGCCCATCGTGTGGGTGCCGTGGCCGTTGTTGTCGCACGGGACGCCGTCGGTGCAGGTGCCCGTCGGGTCGTAGAAGTTGTAGTCGTGCGTGAACGTGCCGTCCCCGTTGTTGCCGCGGTACTGGGCGACGAGGTCAGGGTGGTCGTACTGGACGCCCGAGTCCACGTTGGCGATGACGATGCCCTCGCCGCGGTCCTCGTACTGCGACCACACGTCGTCGGCGCTGATGTCGGCGACGCCCCACTCCGGGGTTGCGTCGTCGTCGGCGGTCGTGACCTGGCCCGCGGGCGTCGCCTCGGTCGCGTCGAGGTGGTAGGTCTGCTCCTTGACGATCGACGCGACGTCGGCACGCTTCGCGAGCGTGGCGACCAGGTCGGCGTCCCCCGTGACCTGGACGGTGTTCGCGATCCAGTAGTCCTGGTGCCCGACCTTCTCCTTGTCGAGGTAGGCGGTGAGCGACCGCTGGCTGGTCTCTGCGTGGTCACGCAGCTCGGCGTACGCGGCCTTGGCCCGTGCGGCGTGCGACCGCTTCGCCTTCGGCGCGGCCAGGGTCGCCTGGTCCTTCAGGACGACGAAGAAGGTGGCGTCCTTGCCACCCTTCACGGCGCCGGCGAGCGCGGAGTCGACCTTGGGGCTGTCGCCGGCGGCGACAGCAGGGTCGGCGACGGCCGAGAGGGGGCTGGTCAGCAGGGCGGCGGCCGTCAACGTGGCCGCGGCCCAGGCGGCGCGGCGCCGCCGGGGCGGTCGGGGCAGGGGCATCGGTGTGCGCTCCTCAGGGGCAGGTGCAGGGTGCCTGCACGCTAAGGAGCCGCCGTTACTGAGCCGTTACCGGCGCGCACGGCCCGCGCGGCCGGGGGCCGTCAGGGAAAGACAGGGGCGTCGCCGAGGGGCTCGTCGTCGGCGTCGTACCAGGTCATGGTGGCGCCGTCCCAAGGCCCCTCGTCCGCCTCGCCCGCGGTCGTCGGGTCGACGAGGTCGGCGCTCCAGGCCACCCAGTACCCGTCCGTCACCGGCGCGACGAGACGGGTGCCGTCCGCGGTCCGCACCTCGACGCGGGCGACGTCTTCGCCTGCGAGACCGACGAGCTGAGCCCCCACGCCGCCAGCGGATCCAGAGACAGCGAAGGCCCAGTCCGGAGCCGGTCGGTCTTCGGGGAGAGTGGATCCCGAGGTGACCAGCGGCGTGTACGGGGCCTCGGCCTCCTGCACGCAGCTGGTGAGCGCACCGCTCGCTCGGTCCGCGGCCATCGTGACGCCATAGTCCCCGCGCCGGTCGTCGACGACGGTCTCGTAGCCGCGCCAGCCGGGGACACAGGCGGTGCGTCGCTGACCGGCGAAGTCTCCGCGGGCGTCCCACGCCGAGAGCAGCGGCGCCGACCGGGACGTGCCGTCCGCGAGGTGCCACGTGAGCGTGATGCTCGCCCCTTCAGGAATCTCGCCCGGCGCGAGGAACACCGACCAGAAGCCGTCGTTCAACCGTGCTTCGGTGAGCATGCCGAGGCCGTTCTCCTCGCGGAACGAGCGGTCCACGGACTCGTCCCACTCGGCATGCAGGTCGACTGACCTGACGTCCCCGCCCGTCGTGCCCCACAGCACGGACCAGCCGTACGGGTCGACGTTCGTTCCGGCAGGCAGGATCTCGTCCCGACCTGGAGGGTCGTCCGGTCCGGCGGGCCACGACCCCATCGTGCTCGTGGTCCCCCCGTGGCCCCGGGACTCGGCGCAGAACCCCGACAGCTCCCCGCCGTCGGTGCGCAGGAGAGTGACGTCGGAACTCTCGTCCGACTGGTACGCGATCGTCTGCCAGCGCAGGTCGGCGACGAGTCCCTCGGGCACCACCGACGCCGTGAGGTTCGCGGCGCACGACTCCTCGGGTGACGCCGGACCGGGAGCGGGCCGCGGCGTCAGCACCAGCCCGACGGCGACGACGCCGACGACGCCGGCGGCGGCCGCGCCGAGCTGCACGCGCCGACGCCGGTGCTCGCGGGCGGTGCGGCCCCGGCGGAGCGGCACGACGACGTCGTCGTCGACCAGGGGGAGCGGGAAGTCGCCGTCGGCGTCGTCGTGACGGCTGGACCGGGCGTGGTCGAGGTCGAGGACGTGCGCGTCGCCGACGCGTCGGCTGCGGGTAGGACCGGTACCGTCGACGGCCGCGTCGAGGGCAGCGCGGGCGGCGTCGAGCCGCTCGGGGTCGGGCGAGGCGGTGGGGGCGAGGCGGGCGAGCCGCTCGTCCAGCTCTGCGGGGCTCATGCGGACCTCCTCGTGGACGCGGTGGAGCGGAGGGCGGTGGTCGCGGCGGCGGGCGTGCCGTCGGCGGAACCGGCCAGCCGCCGTCGGGCACGGTGCAGTCGGACGTGGAAGGCCGCCGTGCTGCAGCCGGCGACGTCGGCCGCGTCGGTCGGTGCGAGGCCGTCCCACGCGACGAGGAGGATTGCCTCCCGCTCCCGCTCGCCGAGGCGGGCGAGGCCGCGCAGCAGGGTGTCGCGCTCGACGACGAGGGCCTCGGGGGCGGCCTCCGGCAGGGGAGCGGAGGCCGCGAGGCCGGCGAGCTCGTCGTCGAGCGTGCGACGGCGCCGCGCGGCCCGGTGCGCGTTGCGCACGAGGTTGCGTGCCACGACCAGCAGCCACGGCAGCGCCGGGTCGGGGACGTCGTCGAGGCGGCGCCACGCGACGAGGAACGTCTCGGAGAGCACGTCCTGCGCGGTGTCCGGGTCGGTGTGCCGCCACAGGTACGCCTGGACACGGACGGCGTGCGCGCCCCACAGCGCGGACAGCCGTTCGCGCCGTGCGGCTGCGCCGTCGGGAGCGTCGTCGGGGGTGCTCACACGACGTAGTGTCCCGGCCGGGCGGCGACTTACACGCGATCTCGAGCCGTCAGGCGGGCCGCTCCCCGGGCTTCACGGCGAGCACGGGGCACGCGGCGGTGAGCAGGATGCGCTGCGCGACGGAGCCCATGAGCAGCTTGCCGACGGGGCTGCGGTGCCGCAGCCCCACGACGACGAGGCGCGCGGACAGCTCGGCCGCGACATCGAGCACCTGCTCCGCGACGTCGCGCCCCATCTCCTGCCGCACGACGTGCGGCAGCCCGGTGCCCCGCAGCCGCTCGGCGAGGTCGGCGAGCCCGCCGGGGGCGGCGAACCGCTCGTCCACCAAGGCGTCGCCGCGGGTGCCGTTGACGACGGCGACTCCGCGCCCGCCCGCGGCGGCACCCTCGGCGGCCCAGGCGATCGCGTGCTCCAGCGCGGCGTCGCCGAACTCGTCGGGCGTCCAGGCCACCACCACCCAGCCGTCGGCCGGGGGCGGGGTCTGCTCCTGCACCGGTTCCTGCGCGGCGGTCATCGGGCGCTCCCTTCGGTCACGGTCTCGTCCGCCTCCTGCATGTCCGCCTCCGCGGCGATCCGCGACTCGGTCCTGTTCCGCCACCGCGACAGCAGCGGTCGCGTCAGCAGCACCAGCGCCAGCACCGCGTAGATGGCGATGGCGAGCGGCTCGCTCCACAGGATGGCGGGGTCGCCGCCGGAGATGGTGAGCGCCTCGCGCAGCTTGGTCTCCATGAGCGGCCCGAGGATGACGCCGAGGATCAGCGGCAGCACGGGCAGCCCGAACCGGCGCATCGCCATCCCGAGCAGGCCGAACACCAGCAGCAGCGCGATGTCGAACGGGTCGAGGTTGGTGGCGTAGGCGCCCAGGCAGGCGAAGAACAGGATGCCCGCGTACAGCTGGGGCCGCGGGATGCGCAGCAGCCGCGCCCACAGCGGCGCGAGCGGCAGGTTGAGCACGAGCAGCAGCAGGTTGCCGATCAGCAGGCTGGCGAGCAGCGTCCACACCATGTCGGCGTGCTCGGTCATGAGCTGCGGGCCGGGCTGGATGCCGTACCCCTGCAGCGCGGACAGCATCACGGACGCCGTCGCCGTCACGGGCAGGCCGAGCGCCAGCATCGGCACGAGCATGCCCGCGGCCGACGCGTTGTTCGCGGCCTCCGGACCGGCGACGCCCTCGATGGCGCCCCGGCCGAACTCGTCCTTGGCGTCCGCCCGCCGCTTGGCCACGCCGCGCTTCGCCAGGCTGCGCTCGGTGACGAACGACAGGAACGTCGGCAGCTCGGCGCCGCCCGCGGGCAGCGCGCCGAACGGGAACCCGTACGCGGTGCCGCGCAGCCAGGGCTTCCAGGAGCGCTTCAGGTCCGCGCGCCCCAGCCACGGCTGACCGACCGGCACGACGCGGGCGGGCTTGCGCCGCAGGTGCGCCGCCACCCACAGGGCCTCGCCGAGGGCGAAGATGCCGACGGCCACCACGACGATGTCGAGGCGGTCCACGAGCTGCGTGACGCCGAACGTCAGGCGCGGCTGCCCGGTGTTGAGGTCCAGCCCCACCAGGCCGATCGTGAGGCCGACGAACAGTGACATGAGACCGCGCAGCGGGCTCGCGCCCAGCACGGTCGCGGTCATGACCAGGGCCAGCACCATGAGCGCGAAGTACGACGGCGCGCCGATCTCGACGGCGACGTCGGCCAGCGCGGGCGCGAACATCGCGACGAGCAGCGTGCCGATCGTGCCGGCCACGAACGACCCGACGGCGGCCGTCGCCAGTGCCTGCGCGCCCCGCCCGGCGCGGGCCATGAGGTTGCCCTCGAGCGCCGTCATCACGGACGCGGACTCGCCGGGCGTGTTGAGCAGGATCGACGTCGTCGACCCGCCGTACATGCCGCCGTAGTACAGGCCGGCGAACATGATGAACGCCTGCGTGGGCTCCAGCCCGAACGTCACGGGCAGCAGCAGCGCGATCGCCATCGCCGGCCCGATGCCGGGCAGCACGCCGACGAACGTGCCGAGCAGCACGCCCACCGCGGCGTACAGCAGGTTCATGGGGGTGAGGGCGGCGGCGAGGCCGTCCGCCAGCAGTCCGAGGTTGTCCATCAGAGCCTCACAGGATCCCGTCGAGGACGCCGGGGGTGAGCGGGATGCCCAGCCCGACGACGAAGCCGTACCAGCTGGCCACGGCGAGCACGAGGCCCACCAGCACGTCGCGGATCACCGTGCGGCTGCCGAGCGCCCACGCCGACCCGGCGAAGAGGATGGCGCCCGCGAGCGCCCACCCGAGCCAGCTCACGGTGGCGACGGTCAGCAGGATGACGCCGACCAGCTTCAGCACCGTGGGCCAGTCGGCGGGCGTGGTGACGTCGACGTCCTCGCCGGCCTCCGGCTCGGGGCGCGACCCCCGCGCCGTCGCCACGGCCAGCAGGATGCTCGTCACGGCCAGGCCGGCGCCGATGACGAGAGGGAAGACGCGCGGCCCCACGGGGTCGGCGAAGCCCACCTCGAGTTGGATGGCGTCGTAGACCGTGTAGGCGCCGACGACGAGCAGCACGGCCGCCAGCCCGTACTGGGCGGCGTCGACGCGCGGGGTGCCCGCGCCTCGTGGCTCCTCGCCGGCCGGCCCCGCGTCGGGGGTCTCCACCTCGGTGCTCACAGCAGGTTCAGCTCCTTCAGGGTGGTCGACACCCGCTCGTCCTGCTCGCGCAGGAACCGCTCGAAGTCGTCGCCGGTGGTGAAGGCGTCGGTCCAGCCGTTGTCGGCCAGGGCCTGCTCCCACTCGGGCGAGTCGTGCATGCGGGTGAGGTAGTCGACGAGCCGGTCGCGCGCCTCGTCGCTGATGCCGGGCGGGGCGACGACGCCGCGCCAGTTGGTGAAGACGAGGTCGATGCCGGACTCGGTGAGGGTCGGGACGTCGGCGAAGGCGTCCCCGGCGACGCGCTCCTCGCCGGAGACGGCGAGCACGCGCAGCTCGCCCGCCTCGATCTGCCCCTCGAACTCGGCGAGGCCGGAGAACCCGACCTGGATCTTGTGCCCCAGCAGGGCGCTGGTCAGCGGCCCGCCGCCGTCGTAGGACACGTACCGCAGGTCCTTCGGGTCGACGCCGGTCGCCTTCGCGAGCTGCATGGGGAACAGGTGATCGGGGCCGCCGGGCGACGACCCGCCGCCCACGACCACGGAGCCCGGGTCGTCCTCCCACGCGGCGACGAGGTCGTCGATGGTGTCGAACGGCGAGTCCGCGGGGACGAGCACGCCCTCCTGCTCCTCGATGAGCTGGGCGATCGGCGTCGCGTCGTGGGGGCGGGCGTCCACGCCGAACGAGTACGTGGAACCGACCACGCCGAGCCCGAGCGTCATGAGGAGCCGCTCGTTGCCGGCCTCGCCCATGAGGCGCGACATGGCGACCGAGCCGCCCGCGCCGAGGATGTTGGTGACCTGGATGTCGCCGCCGGTGATGCCGTCGCGGTCCAGGACGCCGACGGCGGCGCGGCCGGTCTGGTCGTAGCCGCCGCCGGGGCTGTTGGGGATCCACATGTCGAGGTCGGTCGAGTCGTCGCCGCGCGTGACCCCGCAGGCGGCGGTCACGGCGACCAGGGCGGTCGCCAGGGTCGCGGCGACGGCGGCGCGCAGGCCGCGTCGTCGGCGGGATGTCGTCGTCGACACCGGGTACTCCAGACTGTCGGTGCTGCGGGGCGGCTGTGCCCCGGGTGAGATCGTCACAGGTGACCGCCCGGCGCGTCATCATTGGGCAACCAAAGGAGGTTGTGGAACTTGCGGTCACGACGTTCGCGCGGCACCCGGCGGCACCTGACGCTCGGCGGTCAGGTGCTCGCGCTCCAGCTCGCCGTGCTGCTCGTCGTCGTCGCGGCGGCCGCCGTCGTCTTCCTGGGGCAGGCCGACGCCGCGTTCCGCGACGACCGCGCGGACCGCCTCGAGGTGGCGGCGGAGGGCCTGGCGGGCATCCCGGCGGTGCAGGCGACGCTCGCCGCCGACGCGCCCGACACGCAGGCCCTCGCGTTCTACCTGCAGAGCCGCGCGGCGTACGTCGACGCCCGCAACGCCTACCTCACCGACCCCGAGGGCCGGATCCTCGTCGCCACGGACCCGACCCGCCGCGGCGAGCGTCTCGACCTGCCCGACGACGCCGCCGCGCGCGCCGGCAGCGGCGACGTCGACGACGTGGCGGGGCGGTCGATCGCGGCGTGGGTGCCGGTGTACGGCGGCAGCGACCCGGTGCCGCAGCCGCGCGCGCCCGAGCCGGTCGCCGTCGTCGTGCTGGCCGACCCGTACCCGCCGCTGACGGAACGGCTCTCGGACGCCGGCGGCGACGTGCTCGTGGTGCTCGGCATCGGCACCGCGCTCGCGGCGGCCGGGTCGTGGCTGCTGGCGCGCCTCGTCAAGCGGCGCACGCGCGGCCTGGAGCCGGCCCAGATCGCGGCGCTCGCGGACCACCGCGAGGGCGTGCTGCGCTCGATCCGCGAGGGCGTCGTCGTGGTGGGCGACGACGGCCGGGTGAGCCTCATGAGCGACAGCGCCCGGGAGCTGCTCGGCCTCGTCGGGCCGGTCGGAGGGGCTGGCGACGCGCTCGACCCGACGGGCCGCCGCCTGGAGGACCTGGGCCTCGACCCCGCCGTCCTGGACCTGCTGCAGGGCACCGACGAGGTGCACGACGCCGTCCTGGTCGCGGGCGACACCGTGCTCGTTCTCAACCGGCGCCGCGTGCTGCACGACGGCCGCCCGGCCGGCACGGTGACCACGCTGCGGGACCGCACCGAGCTGCTGGCGCTGCAGAGCGAGCTGCACGCGCGCGAGAGCGTCACGGAGACGCTGCGCGCGCAGACGCACGAGTTCAGCAACCAGCTGCACACCGTCTCCGGGCTGATCGAGCTGGGGGAGTACGACGAGGTGGGGCGGTTCGTGGAGCGGCTCACGCGGCGGCGGGCCGACCTGAGCGACGTCGTGACGACGCGCGTCGCCGACCCGGCGGTGGCGGCGCTGCTCATCGCCAAGGCGACGCTCGCGGACGAGCGGCACGTGGAGCTCGTCGTCGACCCGGGCAGCGCGCTGCCGCGCCTCGACCCGGACCTGTCCGCGGACGTCGGCACCGTGCTCGGCAACCTCGTGGACAACGCCGTCGACGCCGCGGCCTGGGCCGCGGGCCCCGACGCGCACGGCGTCACGGCGCCCGCCATGGTCCGGGTGCGCCTGGCGCTGGACGGGCCGGCGCACGACGTCCTCGTCGAGGTCGCGGACACCGGGCCCGGCGTGCCGCCCGAGCAGGCCGACGCGATCTTCCGGCGCGGGTGGAGCACCAAGCCGCACGGCGCGACCGGCCGCGGCGTGGGGCTCGCGCTCGTGCACGTGCTGGTGCAGCGCCGCGGCGGGCGGGTGACGGTGCACAATGGCGACGCCCCGGCCGGGGAGGGCGGCGCCGTGTTCATCGCACGGCTGCCGCGGGCCGTCGCGGGCACCGGACGGACCGATCAGGGGGTGCAGCAGGCGTGAGCCTCGACGTGCTGGTGGTGGAGGACGACTTCATGGTCGCGTCCATCCACCGCCGCTTCGTGGAGCGGGTCCCCGGGTTCCGGGTGGTCGGCGAGGCGCACTCGGGCGCCGACGCGCTCGCCGCCGTCGAGGCCCTGCACCCCGACCTCGTCCTGCTCGACGTGCACCTGCCGGACATGAGCGGCATCGAGGTGCTGCGGCGCCTGCGGGCGGCGGGCCACGACCTCGGCGTCGTCGTCATCACCGCCGCCCGTGAGGCCGACACCGTGCGTGCCGCCGCGGCCGGTGGGGCGGCGCACTACCTCGTCAAGCCGTTCGCGTCCGACGACCTCACGGCGCGCCTGCAGGAGTTCCGCCGCGCCCGCGCGGCGCTGGAGGGGCTGGACGACGACGGCGCCGCCGGCAGCCCGGCCGAGATCCAGGCCGACATCGACGCCGTCTTCGCCCGCCCGCCGCAGGCGGCCGCGCCGCGCGATCCCCTGCCCAAGGGCCTCAGCCAGGAGACCGCCGACGTCGTGCTCGCCGCGCTCGCGGACGGCGCGGAGCTCAGCGCCACCGAGTGCGCCGACGCCGTCGGCGTCAGCCGGGTCAGCGCCCGCCGCTACCTGGAGCACTTCGCGACGACGGGGCGCGCCGCGGTGCGCCTCAACTACGGCACGGCGGGGCGCCCCGAGCGCCGATACCGGCTGCGCTGAGCCGGCAGCGGCGCCCGCCGGGCGTCAGAGGAGCGGACGCCCGGCGACCGATCAGGAGCCCGAGCCCGGCCCGTACACGAACGCCTCGGTCGTGCCGCCCTCGACGAGGTCCACGCGGGCGCACGAGGCGCCGTCGTCGACCACCTCGGTCGTCGGCACCTCGTACTCCATGTCCGCGTACACCTCGTCGACGACGGCACGGGCCTCGTCGAGCGAGACGCACTCGTCCACGATCCGCTCGCGCAGGGCGTCGATCGCCGGGTCGTCGCCGGGCCCGTGGAGCCGCTCGAACGGGTCCTCGGACGCGAAGAGCTCCACCTGCCGGTCCCCGACGGACACCTCGCCGTCGGAGCACGGCGGCGCGGCGCCGGGCACCGCGTCGGGCGCCGGCTCGGACTCCGGCGTGACCACCGTCCAGTCCTGCAGGCCGAGCCGCTCGATCTCGCCCTGCGCCCAGGCGGCGGCCTCGGGGACCGTGCGGCACCCGCTCCTGCCGCCGTCGACCGTGTCGGCCACGCTCCGCTGGAGCTCGACGACACCGCGGTCGACCGCCTGCGTGCCCTCCAGCCGCTGCACGCCCTCGGGCACCTGGTCGGCGGGAGCCACGATCGTCTGGCCGTCCCACGCGAACGCGACGGGGTCCTCGATCGGGGGCAGCCCCTCCTCGGCGAGCAGCGTGGTGCAGTCGGCGTAGGGGTCGCCGGTGATCCACGAGCCGGCGGCGTCGAGGTGCAGCCCCTCGGGGGCGTCCGCGTTCCAGACGTGCACGCACGCGACGCCCTCGCCGCTGGAGCCCTGGAACGCCTGGATCGCCGCGTACGCGACGCCGCCCCCGGTGAGGACGGCGGCCAGGCCGATCGCCACCGCGCCTCGGCGCCCGAGCCGTCGTCGACGGGGGAGCGGGTCGTCGGCGGTGGGGAGGGTCGGCGCGGTTGCGCCGTCGGTGCTCGTCATGGTGATCTCCTCGCGCAGGGCGGCGAACGCCGCCTCGTCCACGGCGTCGAGGGGGGCTCGGCGGGCGGGGTCCGCGGCGCCCAGCCGCTTCATCAGGTCGCTCATCACGCCTCCTCGGTTCCGGGGCGGGCTGGTGCCCACCCGCTGATCACCTGTCCGGCCGCGTCGGTGCGTTGCACGGCCGGCTCGGTGCGCCGCACGCGGGGGACGTCGTCCGCCGCGGCGAGCGAGGCGAGCTGGTCGGCCAGCCGCCGTCGTGCGCGGTGCAGCCGGACGCGCACCGTGGCGCGGGAGACGCCGAGCACGAGGGCGATCTCGTCCCGCGCCAGCTCCTCCCAGGCGACCAGTCGCAGCAGCTCCTGGTCGTCGTCGCCGAGGCGCGCGAGCGCCCGCTCGACGTCGCTGACGTCCTCGTCGGACGGCGGCGGCACCGCCTCGACGACCTCGGCCCGCAGGCGGTCGGCGAGGGCGAGGCGGCGCCGGGTCCCGCGGTGGAGGTTCGCGAGGACGCGGCGCGCGACGCCGAACATCCACGGCCGCGCGTCGGTCCCGGAGGGGACGTCCTCGATGCGTCGCCAGGCGACCAGGAACGCCTCGGCGACGACGTCGGCGGCGTCCGCGGGGTCGGCGACGCGCCGCACCGCGTAGGCGAGCAGCGGGCGGTGGGTGGCCTCGAAGAGCGCGGTGAAGCGCGCCTCGTGGTCGGGCGGTTCGGGGGCTGGCATCGGTGGCCCTTCGGCAGGGAGGCGGTGACGACGGTGTCATGTCCGGCTCGGGTCAGGGCGTTGCAGGCCCTTCCGGCGACCGGTCGTCGCCCAGCACGCGCGCCGTGATGCGGGGCAGCGCGTCCGCCAGCGCGGCGGGCCGCGGGGTGCGGGTGACGAGCGTGACGCGCACGGTCCCGGGCACCGGGGACGGCACGACCCGGTCGCCCGGCGCGGCGTACCAGCGGGCGGTGAGCTCGGGCATGAGCGCGGGGCAGCCCAGCTCGCGCGCGATGCGGAGGGTGGCCTCGGTGGTGGGGCCGCGGCGCGGGACGGCGCCCAGCGCGGACAGCCGCCGGTGGGTGGCCTCGCCGGCCAGGTCGATGAGGCTGTAGACGACGGTGCGGCCCGCGAACGGCCGGCTCCCGGCGGCGAGCGGCGCGACGCCGTCCGGCAGCACGACCACCCGCGGCGACTCGCCCAGCGGGGTGCGCTGGAGGCCGCGCGGCACCGCCATCTGCTCCGCGACGGTGACGATCGCGGCGTCCAGCGTGCCCTCGTGCACCTGCCGCACGAGGTTCGGGCCGTGGTCGACCTCCGGCAGGATCGTGACCTCGGGCAGCTCGAGCTCGACGGCCGTGAGCACCATCGGGCTGAGGGCCTGGATGGTGCCGACCGACAGGGTCGGCGCGGCGACGGCGGCGAGCACCTGGTCGGGCAGGGCGTCCAGGTCGGCCAGCAGCCCCGCGGCCAGGCGGGCGAGCTCACGGCCGGCCGGGGTGGGCCGGGCGCCGGTGGTGTCGCGGTCGAACAACAGCGTGCCGAGCCGGCGCTCCAGGGCGGACAGGCGCCGGCTCGCGGACGGCTGCGCGACGAGCAGCTCGCGGGCGGCCGCGCCCACCGAGCCGTGCCGCGCGACCGCCTCGGCGAGCTGCAGGTCGTCCACCGTCAGACGGGAGGTCATGCCTCCAGCGTATGAGCGAGCTGCCCGCGACGCCGTCTACCGGCGTCGGCCTCGGCCGCCGAGGATCGAGGCATGCGCCGTCCCCTGCTGATCCTCACCGCGATCACCTTCGTCACCTGGGTGGGTGCGCGGATCACGGCCGTCGCGCTGCCGCTCGTGGCGCTCGCCGAGACGGGGGAGGCGTGGGCCACCGGCCTCGTCGGGGGCATGTCGGGGCTGCCGCTGCTGACGGTCGGCTGGTGGGGCCGCGGGCTGCGCGAGCGGCTCGTGTCCGGGCGGGCGCTCGCCGTCGTCATGCTGGTGCAGATCGCGGGGCTCGCGATCGTGCCGGTCGCGGCGCTCGTCGGCCACGTGGGAGCGGTCAGCCTGTGCGGGTCCGGCCTCGTGACCGGCGTCGCCGGCGCGCTGCTCGGCCCTGCGGAGCGCGCGCTCGTCGCCGACCTCGCGGACGCCGGACGCCGTGATGCTGAGGCGCGCGAGGCGGGCGGCGCGACGGCCGCCCGGTGGCTCGCGTGGCAGGACCTCGCGCACCGGGTGTCGATGATCTTCGCGCCGCCCCTGGGAGCGTGGCTGGTCGTGGCGTGGGGCGCGGAGCCGCTGCTGTGGTGCCAGGCCGCGGTCGTGCTCGCGGCGGCCGCGGCCATGCTGGGAGTCCCGCGGGCGGACGGCCGCGCCCCGGCGCGGGGCGAGGCGGCGCGGGGCGAGGCGGAGCCGACGGCGGTGCTCGCGGTCCTGCGCGCGCACCCGCAGGTCGCGGCGGGCATCGTCGCGGCGGGCGTCGGCGGGCTGTGCTGGTTCGGCTTCAGCCTCGGGCTGGCCGTCCTCGGCGTGGAGCACGGGATGCCCGGCGCGCTCGTCGCGGCGGGGATGAGCGGTTACGGCGCGACGTCGGTCGCCGCGTCGCTGGCGGCGCCGCTGGTCGTCGACCGGCTGCCGCGCCTCGCGACGGCGGTCGGGGCGTGGGCGGTGCTCGGCCTGTCGTTCGCGGCGCTCCCGGCGGTGGTGCCGAGCGTGGTGGGGGTCGCGCTCGTGTCCGCCGTCGGCGGCCTGGCGACGCCGTTCGGGATCGCCGCGCTCAACGCGCTGATCAGCGAGCAGACCTCCGGGCCCGAGCGGCGCGCGGCGTTCACCGCCGAGACCGTGCTGCACTCGGGCGGCGCCTCGCTGGGGCTGCTCGTGGGCGGCGCGGTCATCGGGTGGGTCGGCGCCGGGCCGGTGCTCGTCGCCGTGGGCGCGGTGCAGGTCCTCGTCGGCGGCGTCGGGCTGGTGGCGTCCCGGGCCCTCGGCGCCGGCGGGCGGACGACGGCCGAGGCGCCGGCCGCCGCCGTCAGCGGCTGAGCGACGCCGTGTCCGGCCCGGTCCCGTCGAAGGCCGCCCGCGCCGTCTCGACGTCGGGCAGGACGGACGTGGACCAGGCCAGCAGCGCGTCCACGAGGTCCTGGAGCGTGCTGCCCAGCGCCGAGACGCGGTACTCGACGGCGACCGGGCGGGAGCTGAGGAGGTTCCGCTCGACCATGCCGTTGCGCTCGAGCCGCCGGAGCGTCGCGGTGAGCGACTTCTGCGTCACGGCGGGGACGCTGCGGCGCAGCTCGTTGAACCGCTGCGGGCGTTCGCAGAGGGACTCGAGCACCTGCAGCGACCACTTGTCGAGCACCTGGTCGAGGAGCTCACGGTGGGCGGGCGTCAGGGCGGCGGGGGTGGTCTCGTGCACGACACCTAGTCTCGTTGAAGTGGCCTGAGGCGACCAGGTAGACATCAGATACCTGCCCGCACCACCGGAAGGACCCGCCATGACCGTCGACCTCCGCACCCCGCCCGGCATGCTCCAGCCCGTCCCGTACCACCACGTCGCCGTCGGCACCGGCACCCGCCACGTGCACGTGGCCGGGCAGGTCGCCCGCGACGCCGAGGGGCGGCCTGTGGCCGCCGACGACCTGGCCGGGCAGGTCGCGCAGGCGCTCCGCAGCACGGCCCGGGGTCTTGCCGGGGCGGGGGCAGGGTTCGCCGACGTCGTCCGGCTGCGGTTCTTCGCCGTCCGCTGGCACCCCGACAAGTACGGCGACCTGCTGGCCGGGATCGAGCGGGTGGCCGAGGAGCTCGGCATCCCGCAGCCCTGGCCGCCCGTGTCGCTCCTCGGCATCGACTCCCTCTTCGAGCCGGACGTGCTCGTGGAGGTCGAGGCGTACGCCGTCCTGGACTGACGGTGGGCGCCGCCCGCGGGCCCGCGTCCCTCTGACAGGGTGGAGGCATGCGTCTCCTCCTGCTGCGACACGGCCAGACCCCCTCCAACGTGGCGGGCCTGCTCGACACCGGCGCCCCCGGCCCCGGGCTGACCCCGCTGGGCGAGCAGCAGGCCGCCGCCGTGCCCGTCGCCCTGCAGGGGCGGCGGATCGACGCTCTCGCGGTGTCGTCGCTGGTGCGGACGTCGTACACCGCCGGCCCGCTGGCCACCGACCGCGACCTGCGCCCCACGGTGCTCGACGGGCTGCGCGAGGTCGAGGCCGGCGCCCTCGAGATGTCGTCCGACCTGGCCGACCACCACACCTACCTCGAGACGGTGTTCGCCTGGTCACGCGGCGACCGGTCGCGGCGCATGCCCGGCGGGCCCGACGGGCATGCGTTCCTCGCCCGGTTCGACGACGCGGTCGCGGCGCTCATGTCCCTCGGTCGCGAGGCCCGCGACCACGGCGTCGTCCTCGCCGTCTCGCACGGCGCCGCCATCCGCGCGTGGTCGGGCGCGCGTGTCCGCGGGCTCGACGTCGAGGAGCTGGCGCACACCCCGCTCGCCAACACCGGCCTCATCGAGGTCGAGGGCGACCCGGCGTCCGGCTGGCGGCTCGTGGACTGGCGGCGCGAGCCCGTCGGCGGCGCGCAGCTCGACGCCGTCGTCGCGCACGACCCGACAGGAGAGCCGGTCGACGACTGAACGGCGGCCACGGCGTGGTGCCCGGTGTCGTGTCCCGGCCCTGAGCGGACACCAGGGACGACGTCGACGCGGGAACGGTGCCAGCATGCGTCCATGACGACGGTGACGCTGC
Organism: Isoptericola sp. NPDC019571; assembly: GCF_044389385.1. Taxonomy (NCBI): domain Bacteria; kingdom Bacillati; phylum Actinomycetota; class Actinomycetes; order Micrococcales; family Promicromonosporaceae; genus Isoptericola; species Isoptericola sp. NPDC019571. Next base: position 198,354 of record NZ_JBIRXZ010000006.1, on the reverse strand, counting down.
GCCCGATGACCCCGGCCGAGTTCGACGAGTGGCAGGACGCCCTGGCGGCGGACTACGCGGCGGAGCAGGTCGCCGCGGGCCGCTGGCCGTACGAGGGCGCGGTGCGGCGGGCCCGCGACGAGTCCGCAGCGCTCCTGCCGCAGGGGCCGGCGACCGAACGGATGCTCGTCCGCCTCGCCGTCGACGCCGACGGCGAGCCGGTCGGGCGCTCCTGGGTGGCGCTGGACCCGCCGCACGGGACGGCGGGGATCGCGTTCCTCTACGACATCGAGGTCGTCGAGTCGCGACGGGGCCAGGGCCTGGGGCGCGCGCTGCTGGAGGCGACGGAGGACGCCGCCCGGCAGGCGGGCGCCACCGCGCTGGAGCTGAACGTCTTCGGCCGCAACGCCGCCGCCGTCGCGCTGTACGACTCCGCCGGGTACGCCGTCGTCACGCAGCAGATGCGCAAGGCGCTCTGACGGTTCGGCGGGGGCCGAAGCGTCCCGCCCCGACGCTGGGGGCATGAGCCAGACCGCCGCTGCCTCCGTGCGAGACCCCGGGCCCCAGGGCGCCCCGTCGTCGCACGTGACCATCGACCCACCGGTGCTGTACGTCGGCACCCCGATCGCGCTGGTCACCACGACCAGCCCCGACGGGTCGGCGAACATCGGCCCGATGTCGTCGGCCTGGACGCTGGGGCGCACGGTCGTGCTGGGCTGGGGCGCCGGCTCGCAGACGCTCGCGAACCTCGAGCGCGAGGGGGAGTGCGTGGTCAACTTCCCGCACGCCGACCGCTGGTCGCAGGTGGAGGCGATCGCGTTGCTCAGCGGCAGCGACCCGCTCCCGCCGCACAAGGAGGGCCGCTTCCGCAGCGCGGGGGACAAGTGGACACCGGGCGGCTTCACCGCGCAGCCGTCCACGCTGGTGCGCCCGCCGCGCATCGCCGAGTGCGCGATCCAGTGCGAGGCGGAGGTGCAGGCGGTCCACGCCCCCGCGGGTCCTGACGGCGAGGACTTCCGCATCGTCGAGGTCTACGTGCGCGCGGTCCACGCGGACCGGGCCGTCGTGGACACCGTCACCGGGCACGTCGACACGGACGCGTGGTCGCCGGCCCTCTACGTGTTCCGCGAGTACTTCGGTACCGGCGCCCGCCTCGGGCGGACCCGGCGCCGCTGACCGTTCCCGGCCGGGTCAGCCGCCCCGGGTGCCGGCCTCGCCGCCGACCGCGGCCACCAGGTGCGCCGCCACGGCGGCGGCGTTGGCGCGCAGGACGTCGGCTGGCACGTCGGGCAGGTTCTCCGCCCAGTCCAGCAGCGGCGACCCGCGGAGCTGCAGCACCCGGGCGGGCCTGCCGAGGAACGCCAGGTGCAGGTGCGCCCCGCCGTCGCCCCACTTGGCGAGCTGCACGCGGCCCACGCTCGGCAGCGCCTCGACGGCGGCCGACACCGCGACGATCAGCTGCCCCATCTCGGCCGCGAGGTCCGCGGGCACCGACGGCAGGTCGCAGTGCGTGGCGACGGGCACCAGGGTGAGGAACACGGGCAGGCTCTGCGCGAGGTCCGCCGTGAGCACCCACCGCTCGTTGCGCCAGACCCAGCCCTCGAACCGGGCCGTCCGTTCCTCGGGGGTCCCGGCGCACCAGCAGTCGGCGGGATCCTCGCCGCGCCGCGGCGGCTCGGCGTCGGCCAGCGGGCGCAGGGGCTTCATCCGGAGGGAGTCCGCCTCGTACGGGTAGATGTCCCAGCCGGGCATCTCCTCGACGGCGACCGGCAGCCGCCCGTCCGGGCCGGTCTGCGCGGCGACGCGGGCGTAGTACTCCTCGGCGGACTCGGGGTGCATGGGGCGATCCCACCACAGGCCCGGCGATTCTTGCCGTGACCGTTCTCCGCGCGACACTGGGGGGAGCACTATCTGCCAAGACGAGGAGTACCAGGTGCCCCAGGGAACAGTCCGATGGTTCGACGCCGACCGCGGGTTCGGCTTCATCGACCTCGGGAACGAGGCCGAGGACCTCTTCGTGCACGCGTCCGAGATCGTCGGCGAGGACGGGCCGAAGCAGCTCCGCGAGGGGCAGACCGTGGAGTTCGAGGTGGGCGAGGGCGACCGTGGCCCGCAGGCGCGACGCGTCCGGGTCACGGGCGACCGGGCCGCCGACGCCCCGGTGGGCGTGCTCGGCACCGTGAACTGGTACGAGCCGACCAAGGGGTACGGCTTCGTCACGCCCGACGACGGCGGCGTCGAGATCTTCGTGCACAGCTCGGCGATCGTCGGGGGCGGGGTGATCGCGGAGGGCCAGCGGGTCGCGTTCATGGTCGTCGAGGGGGAGAAGGGTCCGCAGGCGGACCACCTGCTGCCGCTCGCGTCGGAAGCGGCGCGGCCGGCCTCCGACGGCGGGGACGGCACCGTCTCCTGGTTCGACGACACCAAGGGCTTCGGGTTCATCGCTCCTGACGCGGGCGGCGCGGACCTCTTCGTCCACGTCAACGCGCTCGGCCCGGGCTTGAGCTCGCTGGCCGAGGGCGCGCGCGTGACGTTCGACGTCGTCGACGGCGACAAGGGGCCGAACGCCCGCGACGTGCGGCTCGTGCGCGGCTCCGGGGGCGCGCACGGGGCCACCGGGCGTGACCGTGACCGGGGGGACCGTGGCCGGTCGGGCCGTCCCGCGGCGTCCGGCGGTCCGGTGCGCGGCGGTGAGGGCACCGTCGCGCGCTACGACGCGGACCGCGGCTTCGGCTTCATCACCCCCGACGCGGGGGGCGCGGATCTGTTCGTGCACGTGTCGGTCGTGCAGGGCGGCGAGTACCTGGAAGAGGGCGACCGGGTCCGGTTCAAGGTGCGCCAGAGCGACCGCGGGCCGCAGGCCGACCGCGTCGAGCTGATCTGAGCGCGAGCCGGCCGGAGCATCCGCCCCGCTGTTCGCTCACAGCGAACAGCGGGGTCTGCCTGCGGGAATATCGACGCCCCGAGCAAGGTTGAGCCAAGCAGACTCAACTTTGGCGCCCGCGGTTTGCGAGGCGGGGAGGCCGAGATTTACGTTGAGTGCAGTTGACTCAACCTCGGGTGCACAGGCGCCCGGACGTACGCATGGAGGCAGCACACATGGCTCGAGCAGTCGGTATCGACCTGGGTACCACCAACTCGGTGGTCGCCGTCCTGGAGGGCGGCGAGCCCACCGTCATCGCGAACGCGGAGGGGTCGCGCACGACGCCGTCCGTCGTCGCGTTCTCCAAGACCGGCGAGGTCCTCGTCGGTGAGGTGGCCAAGCGTCAGGCGGTCACCAACGTCGACCGCACCATCTCGTCGGTCAAGCGCCACATGGGCACCGACTGGTCGGTCGAGATCGACGACAAGAAGTACACCGCGCAGGAGATCTCCGCGCGCGTGCTCGGCAAGCTCAAGCGCGACGCCGAGGAGTACCTGGGCGAGCCCGTCACCGACGCGGTCATCACCGTCCCGGCGTACTTCAACGACGCCGAGCGCCAGGCGACCAAGGACGCCGGCCAGATCGCGGGCCTCAACGTGACCCGCATCGTCAACGAGCCCACCGCGGCGGCTCTCGCCTACGGCCTGGAGAAGGGCAAGGAGGACGAGCTCATCCTGGTCTTCGACCTGGGCGGCGGCACGTTCGACGTCTCGCTCCTCGAGGTCGGCAAGGACGAGGACGACTTCTCCACCATCCAGGTGCGCGCCACGTCCGGCGACAACCGCCTCGGCGGCGACGACTGGGACCAGCGCATCGTGGACCACCTCATCAAGCAGGTGAAGAACAGCGCGGGCGTCGACCTGTCCAAGGACAAGATCGCCCTGCAGCGTCTGCGTGAGGCGGCCGAGCAGGCCAAGAAGGAGCTCTCGTCCGCGACGAGCACCAGCATCTCGATGCAGTACCTGTCGATGAGCGAGAACGGCCCCGTCCACCTGGACGAGAAGCTCACGCGGGCGCAGTTCCAGCAGATGACGCAGGACCTCATCGACCGCACCAAGGCGCCGTTCCACGCGGTCATCCGCGACGCCGGCATCTCGGTCTCCGACATCGACCACGTCGTGCTGGTGGGTGGTTCCACCCGCATGCCGGCCGTGACCGAGGTCGTCAAGGAGCTCACCGGTGGTCGCGAGCCCAACAAGGGCGTCAACCCGGACGAGGTCGTCGCCGTGGGCGCGGCCCTGCAGGCCGGCGTCATCGGCGGCGAGCGCAAGGACGTGCTGCTCATCGACGTCACCCCGCTGTCCCTCGGCATCGAGACCAAGGGCGGCGTGATGACCAAGCTCATCGAGCGCAACACGGCCATCCCGACCAAGCGCAGCGAGATCTTCTCCACGGCGGAGGACAACCAGCCGTCCGTGGCGATCCAGGTCTTCCAGGGCGAGCGCGAGTTCACCCGCGACAACAAGCCGCTGGGCACGTTCGAGCTCACCGGCATCGCCCCGGCGCCGCGCGGCGTCCCGCAGATCGAGGTCACCTTCGACATCGACGCGAACGGCATCGTGCACGTGTCCGCCAAGGACCGCGGCACGGGCACCGAGCAGTCGATGAAGATCACCGGCGGGTCGGCCCTCCCCAAGGAGGACATCGACCGCATGGTGAAGGACGCCGAGGAGCACGCCGCCGAGGACAAGAAGCGTCGCGAGGAGGCGGAGACCCGCAACCAGGCCGAGGCCTTCGCGTACTCGATGGAGAAGCAGATCGCGGACAACCGCGACAAGCTCCCCGCCGAGGTCGTGACCGAGGTCGAGGCCGACATCGCCGGCGTCAAGACCGCCCTGGAGGGCGAGGACGCCGACGCGGTGAAGGCCGCGTACGAGAAGCTCGGCGCGTCCTCGCAGAAGATCGGCCAGGCGCTCTACGCCACGGCCGAGCAGGAGCAGGCCGCGGGCGACACCCCGGCGGCGGAGGACGACGCGGCCGCTGCCGCGGGCGCGACGTCCGCCCCCGACGAGGACGTGGTCGACGCCGAGATCGTCGACGACGAGGACGACAAGAAGTGACGGACGAGAACACGCAGGGGACCCCCGAGCCCGAGGGCTCGGGGGAGACCCCGTTCAGCTTCACGGACAAGCGGAAGGTCGACCCGACGTCCGGGGAGGCCCGGGAGGCGTCCCGCGCCGCCGGCGACCAGGGCGAGCCCGAGGGCGTCGACCCGCTCGCGGCGCTCGACTTCGAGCCCGAGGGCGAGGCCGCCGAGAGCGCCGAGGTCCTGGCGGCCAAGGCCGAGGCGGCCCAGCACCTGGATGCGCTGCAGCGCGAGCGGGCGTCGTTCACGAACTACCGCAACCGGTCGCTGCGCGACCAGGAGGCGGCGCGGACCCAGGGCACGCAGGACGTGCTCGCCGCGCTGCTGCCGGTGCTCGACGACATCGAGCGCGCCAAGCAGCACGCCGAGCTGAGCGGGCCCATGGCGGCCATCGCGGAGAAGCTCGACGCGTCGCTGGCGAGGTTCGGCATCGAGCGGTTCGGCGCGGTCGGGGAGGAGTTCGACCCCAACGTCCACGAGGCGCTCATGCACAACGTGGACCCCGAGGCGACGGTGACCACCGTCGCGATGGTGGTCGAGCCCGGCTACCGCATCGGCGACCGGGTCGTCCGCGCCGCCCGCGTGGGCGTCGTCGGCCCCGAGTGACACCATCCGCGAGATCGACCTGCCCGTCGTGAGACCGACCTGCCCAGGGTCGATCTCACGACGGGCGGGTCGATCTCGCGGACAATGACAGGAAGGAGGGCGTCGTGACAGGTCAGGACTGGATCGAGAAGGACTTCTACTCCGCTCTCGGCGTCCCCAAGGACGCGGACGACGCGGCCATCAAGAAGGCGTACCGCAAGCTCGCGCGCCAGTACCACCCGGACCAGAACCCGGGAGACGCGTCGGCGGAGGCGAAGTTCAAGGAGATCGGCGAGGCGTACGCCGTGCTGTCCGACTCCGAGCAGCGCCAGCAGTACGACGCCGTGCGCGCCATGGCCGGCGGCGGCGCCCGCTTCGCGGCGGGCCCGGGCGGGGGCGGCGGCAACGGGTTCGAGGACGTCTTCGGCTCGATGTTCGGCGGCGGTGCCGGCCCGAACGTGCGCTACCAGCAGTACCCCCAGGGTGGTGCGGGCGGCGGGGGCTTCGAGGACATCCTCAGCTCCATGCTCGGCGGCCAGGGGGGCTTCCGCGGCGGCCGGCAGCGCGCCGGCTTCACCACGCCGCAGAAGGGCCCGGACGTCGCGGCCGAGACCACGCTGCCGTTCCGCACGGCGGTGGAGGGCGCCACCGTCGAGTTCACGGTGGACGGCCGCAAGGTCAAGACCAAGATCCCCGCCGGGGTGAACGACGGCCGCAAGCTGCGCATCCGCGGCAAGGGGCGCCCGGGCTCGGGCGGCGGCGACGCCGGCGACCTCGTGGTCACCGTGCACGTCGCGCCGCACCCGGTGTTCACGCTCGACGGCGCCAACCTGCGCATGACGGTCCCGGTGACGTTCGCGGAGGCCGCGCTGGGCACGACGGTCGAGGTGCCGACGCTCGACGGGCACACCGTGAAGCTCAAGGTGCCGGCCGGCACGCCCACCGGGCGGGTGCTGCGGGTCAAGGGCCGCGGCGTCAGGACCACGAAGGCGCAGGGCGACCTGCTGGTCACGGTCCAGGTGGCCGTGCCGCAGAAGCTCAGCAAGAAGGCGAAGGAGGCGCTCGAGGCGTTCGCCGCCGAGAGCGACCACGAGGACGTGCGGGCGGGGCTCGCGCAGCGCGCGGCGGAATGACGCCGCGGCGGGGCGCGGGCCGACCGGCCCGGGGCGGCACCGAGGAGCGGCACCGAGCGAGGAGGTAGCGATGGTCACCGAGGACGCGCCGGTGCTGACCGTGTCGCAGGCGGCCCGGCTCGCGGGCATGCACCCGCAGACGCTCCGGCAGTACGACCGCCTCGGGCTGGTCACGCCGCGCCGCACCGCCGGCCGCGGCCGGCGCTACTCCCAGCGCGACGTCGCACGGCTGCTCGAGGTGCAGCGCCTCGCGCAGGTGGAGGGCATCAACCTCGCCGGGATCCGGCGCATCCTCGACCTGCAGGAGCACGTCGCCCAGCTCGAGGGCCGGCTCGCGGCGCTCGCCCTGCAGCCCGGAGGGCGGGTGTTCACGGCCGGCACGACGGGCGACGTCGTCGTCGTGCGCCGCGGCCAGCGCGTGCGCCGCGCGGAGCGGGCCGACCTCGAGGCCGAGGAGGGCGCGCTGGTGCTGTGGCGCCCGCACCGCCGCGGCTGACGACTTTCCGCAACGCAATTCTTCGCTAATTCTCGGGGCAATGGGTAAGGCATTCCTTATTCGACCCGTCGCGAATTCGATCGCGCATTCACTGTGCAATTCCGTGCGAGAGGAATATCGTGGTCGAAGGCGGCGAGAGCCGGCGTCGAGCGGCGAGGAGCGCACCATGAGCACGCTGATGGAGATGCCCGAGGTCACCGAGTGCACGGTCGAGGGCTGCGGCTACAACCACGACCACGGCTGCCACGCCGGGGCGGTGACGATCGCGGGGCACAGCGGCGACGCGGCGTGCGCCACGTTCATCCCGCTGAGCTCCAAGGGCGGCCTCGAGAAGGTCGTCGCCCACGTGGGCGCCTGCCAGCGCGGCGACTGCGTCCACAACACCGACCTCGAGTGCGCGGCGTCGGCCATCCGCGTCGGCCCCGGCCCCGACGACGAGAGCCACGCCGACTGCCTCACGTACGCGCAGCAGTGACCCGATCCCCGGGACGCCCCTGGGGCGGCTAGCGGGCCAGCTGCGTCAGCAGCTCGACGGCGGCGGCGTGCGACGTCGGGAGGCGCTCCACCCACACCCGGGTGGGGCGCCTCAGCACGTCCCCGAGGCCCATGAGCGCGGCGTTGCGCTCCACCACCCCGCGGGTGGCCTTGGCCAGGTCGGGCACCCCCGTGTCGCGCCGCGCGAGCACCGTGAACACGCCGTCCGTGAGGGCGGCCATCGGATGTCCCTCCCCGAAGACCTGCTCGAGGGCGCGGCCGACGGTCGCGGAGCGTGCGGCGCGGTCCCACGGGGCGAGGCCGTCGACGGCGACGTCCACGACGACGAGGCAGTGCGTGTCCGGCGCGCCCTGGTCCGCGCCGACGGCGGCGCCGTACGTCTCCCGCAGCCGCTCGGCCAGGTACTCGCGGGTGGGCAGCCCCGAGCTGGGGTCGCGCAGCGCGCCGAGGGCCGGCTCTGCGTCCCGGCCTCGCACCCACCCGACGGCGACCGCGCGGATCGCGTCGGGGTCCGGCGGGCGGTGGGCGGAGCGGTACAGGCACTCGACGTCGTCCAGCGTCTCGCCCAGGCCGACGCCGGCCCGCCCGCGCGCGGCGCCGAGCCGGTGCGCGGCGGCGTGGGGGGAGCGGCCCTCGTCGAAGGCCTCGACGAGGGCGTCGACGGCGGGGTGGTACCAGTCGTCAGGACGCAGCCACACCTCGGCGAGACTCGTCGCGCGCCAGCGGTCGAGCACGTCCGGGACGTGCTCGGGTGCGTCGTGCTCGGGCGCATCGTTCTCGGGCGCGCCGCGGGGCCCGCTCGTGGACCGGTTCATGTGGATGGGACCGCCATGGTCAGCCATCATGACGCAGTTGTCGGCCACTTTCATCGGTAGGTGCCCCGGGATAGCCCTCTCCGCTGCCCGAGGCACGGAAAACTGCGGGAATCCTGCGCTGTTCCTGGGGAATTTCACCCCGGAGGACGAGGCGGGGAGCACGTAGAGTACGGGAGTCTGCGGTTGGGTGCGCAGTGCAGCCAGAGTGAGGTCGGCCATGACGGACGTCTACGTGGGGTCAGACGACTCGGCGCGCAGCGACGCCGAGCTGATCCTCGACGTGCGCGGGGGCGACCTCGAGGCGTACGGGGCCCTCTACACCCGGCACGTCCCGGCGGCGCGAGCGGTGGCCCGGCAGTACGTCCGGTCGTCGGCCGACGCGGACGACCTCGTGTCGGAGGCGTTCCACCGCGTGCTCGACGTGCTCCAGCACGGCGGCGGCCCGGACGCGACCTTCCGCGCCTACCTGCTCACCGTGGTGCGGCGCCTCGCCGCCGACCTCGCGCGGGGCGTGAAGCGCACCCGCCCGACGTCCGACGACGGCACGTTCGAGGCCGCGCTCGGCCTCGTGGACCCCACCGACGTCGCCACGTTCGAGGGCTTCGAGCACTCCGTGGTGAAGAACGCCTACCAGGCGCTGCCGGAGCGCTGGCAGGCCGTGCTCTGGTACACGGAGATCGAGGGGCGTGCGCCCGCGGAGGTGGCCCCGATCCTCGGGCTCACGCCCAACGGCGTGTCCGCGCTCGCCTACCGCGCTCGCGAGGGGCTGCGGGTCGGCTACCTGCAGGAGCACCTCACGCACGCGCCCACCGACGGCTGCCGCGTCGTGAACCCTCTGCTCGGCGCCTACGTGCGGGGCGGCCTCGCCCGGCGCGAGGTGGCGAAGGTCGACGCGCACCTCGAGACGTGCGGGGAGTGCCGGTCCCTCGTGCTCGAGCTCGGGGACATCGCGCACGGCATGCGGGCCGTCGTGGCGCCGCTGGTCGTCGGGCTCGCGGGCCTCGCCGTCGTCGGCGCGCTACCCATCGGGGGTGCGCTGGGCGGTGCCTTCGGCGGGTCCGTCGCGGCCGGGAGCGTGGGGGCCGGCAGCGCCGCGGGTGCCGGAAGCGCGGGGAGCGTCGGCGCGGTCGCGGGCACCAGCACCGCCGCGTCGGGCACGGTCGGCACCGGCGCGGTCGGGGGCGCGAGCATCACCGGCGGCGCGGGCGTCACGAGCAGCGCCGCCGCCGGGACGACGGCGGCCGCGACGGCCGGTACGACGGCGGCCGGGACGACGGCCGCCGGAGCCGCCACGGCGACCGCCGCCACCGCGGGCACGACGGCGGCGGCGACGGCGGGCACCGCGGCCGCTGCGGGCGCCGCCGTCGGCACGGCGAGCGTCGCCGCCGCGGCGAGCGCGGTCGCCGTCGCGACCGTCGGGGTCGTCACGGTGCTCAACGCGCTCGGCGGCGGGGAGGAGCCGCCCACGGCCGCACCGCAGGCGCCCGTGACCGTCCAGGGCGCCCCGTGGACCCCGCCCGGGGAGCAGCCGGGCGAGGGTGCGGTGCGGCCCGCCGAGGACGAGCCGGACGAGCCGGCCGAGCCCAGCGCCGACCCGACGAACCCGGTCAACCTGCTCGGCACCACGCTCTTCGCCCCCGTCGCGGACCTCACGGTCACGGCCGCCGGTGCTCCCCTCGACCCGCGCACGGCGCAGCCCCTGGTGCTCACCGTCGCCAACACGGGGGAGGCCACGGCGAGCGAGACGGTCGTCGAGGTGGCGCTCCCGGACGGCGTCGACCTGGCCATGCCGCAGGCACCGGCCGGCGCGTCCGTCGGCGACGTGCTCGCGGCGGACGCCCTGTCGTGCACGCCGGGGGACACCACGGCGCGGACGGCGCGCTGCACGGTCGGCACCCTCGAGCCGGGCACGTCCCGCGACGTCTCGGTGCCGGTGCGCGCGAACGCCGGCGGCAGCTACGCGATCGGGGCCGCGGTCTGGGCCGAGGGCGTGGGGCGGGAGAACATCGCCCTGCCGCCCACCACCGTGCGGCCGTTCGGCGCGGAGCTCACGGCCTCGAGCGGCGACGCCGTCCCGGTCTCGAACCCGGGCGCGGCCTGGGTGCCCGTCACGGTGCGGAACACCGGCGACCAGCCCGCCGCCGCCTGGTCGGTGCAGCTGGGCGTGCCCGCCGGGCTGCGGCCCGTCACGAGCGACGGCGACCTCGCGTGCGTGCCGGGCGCGGGCGGCGACCAGGGCGCCGTCTGGACCTGCGTGGCCAAGCCCGAGGCCGCCCCGCTGTCGCCGGGCGAGCAGCGGTCCGTCCGGCTGCGCGTCGTCGCGGACGGCTCGGCCACGCCGGGGCCGATGGCGGTCTCCGCCGCACCGCAGCTGCCCGGCTCCCCGCACACCGTGGGCGGCAACGCCGCGGTGACGGTGGCGCAGTCGTGGGCCGGCGCGGCCTCGGGGGCACGCGCGGTCGAGGCCCGGTGCGCTGCGGTCGGCGGCGTCGCCACGGCCTCCGCCGTGGTCGAGGGCACGTACGTCAACCTCACCGACCAGAGCCTCGCGGTGCGGCTCGACGCCGCGGGCGACACCGCCGCGGCGGCGCAGGAGGTCGCGCCGGGTGCGTCGGTCACCGTGCGGGTGCCCGACGGGCTCCGGGTCCCCGCGGGCGGCGCCACGTGGACGGTCGCGACGACCCTCGGCGGCCAGACGTACCGGACCAGCGTGCCCGCCGGGACGCACGGTTCCGCGGAGTGCTACGACCCGAGCTGGGCCGTCTCGAAGACCGCCGAGACCGTGAACGTCGACGGCCGCCTGCAGGTGCGCGGCACGCTCACCAACACCAGCGACGAGGCGATGCGGGTCGCGATGACCGCCGCCGGGGTCAGCACCGAGCCGAAGCGGCTCGCGCCGGGCGAGAGCGCGACCTTCGTCGCCGCCACGGACCGCACGTCGCTCTCCGCGGGCGCCGCCGAGTTCCAGCTGTACCGCTGGGTGGCCGACCGCGACAACGACGAGCCCGCGCAGGGCGTGGTGCCCGCCGTCGCCCCGACGGCGTCGTACGACGCCGCGACGCTCGCGCCCGCCGTCGGCGGGCCGGTGACGCTCACCGCGGCCGAGTGCCGGTTCGACGCCTCCGCCGACAGGTCGTGGCGCACCGTCACCGTCCCCGTGGACAACGGCGGCTCCACGCACGCGGTGCGCTTCGCGGCGTCGGACGGTGCCGGGAACGGGGATGCCGCGACGGTCGCCGCCGGCGCCACCGGCACCCTCACGGTGTCCGTGCCGTGGGGCACCCGCAGCCTGGCGGTCACCGCCGACGGGCGCGACCTCGCCACCGTGGACGTGCCGGCCTTCGAGAGCTGCGCCACGGTGACCTGGCCCGGATCGGTGGACGTGTCCACCGCGACCCGGTGCGTCGACGACCGGGCGCGGGTGGAGGTCGACGTGCGCAACCGTGGCGACGTCGCGTGGACGGCGGCCCTCGGCGACGGGGACGGGACGTCGGTCGAGCCGGGCTCCACCGCCACGCTCCGCACCTCCCCGGGCGGGCTGACGGCGGACGCCGGCCACGTCACGGTGCGGCTCTCCCGCGAGATCGAGAAGCGCACGCGGTCGGTCGAGCGGACGTTCGACCACGACGCCGTGTCGTGCGTCGTCGTCGACCCGCAGGCGCGGCTGGACCCGGGCGCCGTGCAGGTGGAGAAGGGGCGGTGGCGCTCGACGTCCACCCGGGCGGTGTCGGTGGTGCTCGACAACACCGGGTCGTCGGTGCCGCAGGACTTCGCGGTGCGCGGCTCGAACGGCGCGTCCGTCGACGTGACCGTGCCCGCCCGCCAGAGCCTGACCGCCGACGGCGGCACGGTGCGGGGCCGCGACGGCGCCAGGTACACCGTGCGCGCCGGCGACTGGTCCGCCGACCTCGCCGTCGACCCCTTCACGGGCACGACCGGCTGGTGCGCCGACCGGGTCCGCTGGAGCGGTGGGTACGAGGTGGGCGACGTCGCGTCGTGGCGCGGCGCGAACTACCGCTACGTCGGCCGCGGCGAGGACGGCCCGGACAGCGCGCAGAAGCGTCAGGACGGGGACCACGCCCGGGGTCACGGCTGGGGCCGCACCTGGGAGCGCATCGGGGACTGCGAGTACCGCTGAGCCCTCCCGGGCCCGGACCGGTCAGACGATGCCGTACAGCCGGTCCCCGGCGTCGCCCAGGCCGGGCACGATGTACTTCTGGTCGTTGAGCCGCTCGTCGACGGCGGCCACGACGATCTGCACGTCGACGCGCGAGCCGATCGCGTCGTCGAGCACCTTCAGCCCCTCGGGGGTGGCGAGCAGGCACACGGCGGTGACGTCGCGGGCGCCGCGCTCCAGCACGTAGTCGATGGCCGCGACCAGCGTGCCGCCGGTGGCGAGCATCGGGTCGAGGAGGAACACCTGCCGGTCGGTGAGGTCGTCGGGCAGGCGGTTCGCGTACGTGACGGCCTCGTACGTGGACTCGTCGCGCTGCAGTCCGAGGAAGCCGACCTCCGCCGTCGGGATCATCCGCGTCATGCCCTCGAGCATTCCCAGCCCGGCCCGGAGGATCGGCACCACGATGGGGCTCGGGTCGCTGAGGCGCACGCCCGTGGTCGTGGTGACCGGGGTGCGGATCTCCTTCGGCTCCGTGCGCACGTGCCGCGTCGCCTCGTAGGCGAGCAGGGTCACGAGCTCGTCGACGAGGAGACGGAACGTCGCCGACGGGGTGTTCTCGTCGCGGAGGACGGTGAGCTTGTGGTCCACCAGCGGGTGGTCGGCGACGTGCAGGCGCATGGACCCACGGTACCGGCGGGAAGGGTCCGGGCACCTCTCCGCGGCTAGCCTGGTCCTGTGACGTCCGACGCCGCGCCCGGTCCCGTGCGCCCCGGCCTCGCGCTGCCCTGGGCGGACGGCGAGTTCCCGCCGCACACGGTCAGCCAGCGGCGCGCGGTGTGGGACGCGCTCATGGGGCTGGCGCTGCACGAGGCGTCGCACGCTCTCGCGTCCGACGACGTCCCCGTGGGCGCGCTCGTCGTCGACGCGGACGGCCGGCTCGTCGGGCTCGGTCGCAACCGGCGCGAGGAGACCGGGGACCCGACGGCGCACGCCGAGGTGCTCGCGCTGCGGCAGGCCGCCACCACGCGCGGCGAGTGGCGGCTCGAGGGATGCACGCTCGTCGTCACGCTCGAGCCGTGCGTGATGTGCGCGGGTGCGCTCGTCGCGGCGCGCGTGCGGCGGCTCGTCCTCGGCGCCTGGGACTCCAAGGCCGGCGCCACGGGTTCCGTGTGGGACCTCGTGCGCGACCAGCGCGCCAACCACGCCGTCGAGGTGGTCGGCGGCGTGCGCGAGGACGAGTGCGGCGGAATCCTGCGAGACTTCTTCGAGTCCCGCCGCTGACGACGACGTCCGTGCGGGCCGATGAGTCCCCACGACGACGGAGGTCAGCACGGCATGGACACGACGGCACGCCCGGCGGCACCCACCCTGGCCGACTACGCCCGGCACAGCGCGTTCTCCGACCCCGGCGCGCACGCCGAGCTGCTCCGGGAGGTCGCCCCCGACCCGGCGTCGGTCGGCGCCGCGGCGTGCGCGACGATCGTGCACTACCGCGCCGGCGGGGTGCCGCTGCGGGACGAGCAGCGCGCGGACGTCGACCGCCGGTGGCTGGCGTCGCTGCTCGACGCCGCCGTCGAGCGCCGCCCCGGGCCGCTCGCCGCGGACCGCGAGCCCGCCCAGCTGGTCGCCGGGTGCTGCCGCGACCACACGCTGTTCTCCCTCGGGGTGCTGCGCCAGCACGGCGTGCCCGCCCGGTCGCGGATCGGGTTCGCCGGGTACTTCGAGCCGACGTTCTTCCACGACCACGTCGTCGTCGAGCACTGGGCGGACGACGGCGCGGGCGGGGGACGCTGGGTGCGCTGGGACCCCGAGCTGCCCGACGACGGCTCGTGGGGGTTCGACGTGCGCGACATGCCCACCGGGCCGGCGTCGCCGTTCCCCACCGCCGCCGAGGTGTGGCGCGCGATCCGCGCCGGGGAGGTGGACCCGGCGTCCTACGGCGTCGCGCCGGACCTGCCCGAGCTGGGGGGCAAGGACTTCGTGCGCGGCTACGTGCTGCTCGAGCTGGCGCACCGGATGCGCGACGAGGTGCTGCTGTGGGACGTGTGGGGCGCCCTGCCTCCCCACCGGGGCCTGGCGGCGCTCGCCGCCGCATCGCCGCCCGGGTACGTGCCCGCGGTGCCGCTGTCGGACGACGCGTGGGACGCCGTCACCGACGCCCTCGCCGCGCTGCTCGTGGCCGCCGACGCCGGCGACAGCGACGCGGAGGCCACACTCGCGGAGCGCTACCGGTCGGGGCTGGGGCCGCAGGCGCGCGTGGCGACGCTCTCGCCGACGGGGCGCGTCGGCGTCACCGACCTGCGCGAGCGCACCACGAGCTGGGCCGCCGCCCCGGCCTGACCGGCTGTGGGCTAGAGCGCCGCGACGCGCACGCCGAAGACGTCGCGCAGCGCGCGCCGGGCGGCGTGCCACCCGCCCATGCCGTGCACGCCGGGGCCGGGCGGGGTCGACGCCGAGCAGAGGTAGACGCCCCCGGCCACGCGGTAGGGGTTCGCGCGCAGGGTCGGGCGGGAGACCATCTGCCACATCGTCGCGGCGCCGGCGGAGATGTCCCCGCCGACGTAGTTCTGGTTGTGCTCCGCCATGGCGGCGGCGGGGATCGCCCGGCTGGCCACGACGACGTCGCGGAACCCCGGCGCGAAGCGCTCGACCTGCGCGGTGACGGTCTCCGTGACGTCCACGTCGGAGCCCGCGGGCACGTGCGTGTACGCCCACAGGGGCCGCAGCTCGCCCGTCCCGGAGACGACCCGGCGGGACGGGTCCGTGACCGTGGGATCGCTGACCAGGCACACGGGACGCTCGGCGTGCCGGCCCGCGGCGACCTCGTTCTCCGCCGCGGCCATCTCCGCCCGGGTGCCGCCCACGTGCACCGTGCCGGCGCGGCCCACCTCCGGGTCCGCCCACGGCACCGGGCCGGACAGCACGTAGTCCACCTTGGCGGCCGCGTTCCCGTGGCGGAACGCCCCCAGGGCGCGGCGCAGGCCCGGCGGGACGGCGGGGCCCAGCACGTCGAGCAGCGTGCGGGGCGTCGTGTCGAACAGGACGGCGCGCGCGGCGGGCAGGTCCGCCGGGGTGCGCACCCGGTGGCCCGTCACGACCGTGCCGCCGTGCGCCTCCAGGTCCGCGACGAGCGCCGCCACGATCGCCCCGGACCCGCCGCGGGGCACCGGCCAGCCGCCGTCGAACCCGCGAGGTCGAGGCGAGCGCCCGAGGTCGAGGTCGGGGGCATCGACCTCGAGCGCCCCGCCTCGACCTCGGCGCGCGGGGGTGGCGTGGGCGAGTGCGCCGAGCAGCAGCGAGGTGCCGGCGCCGGACAGCGACGGCAGCCGGGTGATGGTGTGCGCCGCCACGCCGGTGAGCAGCGCGGGTGCCGCCTCGCCGGAGAACCGGCCGTCCCAGGCCGCCGTGCCCTGCTCCGCGAGGCCCAGGCCGAACCGGGCGGCGGCGAGCGTCGCGCGCACGGGGTCGGCGCCGTCGAGCACCCCGGGCGGCACCGACCGGCGGTCGCCCAGCGCGACCGCGACCACGGCCTCCCACCGCGCTGCCAGCGGGCCGAGCAGGGAGCGCCACGCCGCGCCGTCGGGCCCGAGGCGCTCGGTCGTGCGCTCCAGGTCGCGGTACGCGACGGCGGCCCGCCCGCCGGGCAGCGGCTGCGCGTAGGACACCTCGGGGGTGAGGAGCTCGACGCTGTGCGCCCGCAGGTCGAACGCGCGGAAGAACGGCGACGCCCACGCCATCGGGTGCACCGCCGAGCACAGGTCGTGCGCGACGCCGGCGGGCAGGCCCGCGGCCAGGTCGCCGTCGTCGCCGGGAGCGAGCGTCCGGGCGCCGCCGCCGACGGTCTCGTTCGCCTCCAGGACCGTCACCGACAGCCCTGCGCGGGCGAGCGTCACCGCGGCCGCGAGCCCGTTGGGCCCCGAGCCGACCACGACGGCGTCCAGCATGCTGCCTCCCCCCGGCCGCCGCGGGCGCCCTCGGACTGGGATCTCCCTACCGTGACGACGCGGGTGCGCGCACTGTCCGGCCGATACGACGCAGCCTAGTCTCGACGTCATGACCAGCACGGACGCCGCCCCGCCTCGTCGTCGGGATGCTCGCCGTGGCCCGGGGGCGCTGTTCCTCGTGGCCCGCTGTTCCTCGTGGCGCGCTGTTCCTCGTTGACGGTGCCGTCGCGAGCACGACGACGCAGCACGAGTCGTACGCGGCGGTCGGCACCGTCGAGCTGGTCGCGGACGGCGACGTCGTCGCGTCCGGCGTCACCGGGGAGCGGAGCTGCGGTCGAGCAACGGCGACGTCGCGCACCTGATGCGCTGATGCGGGGCCGGGGCTCCGCCGCGCGGCGGATATCGTCGTCGACCATGGGGATCTTCTCGCGCCGGACGCCGGCCTCACCTGGCCCCGTGGAGCCGTTCGAGCTGCTGGTCGACACCGTCTTCGCCGTCCCGACGCGGGGCCACGTGCTCACCGGCACCGTGACGTCCGGGCGGGTGCGCACCGGTCAGCCCGCGGTGCTGCACCTGCCGACGGGTGAGCACGCCGTGACCGTCACCCGGATCGACGTGCGGCGCCGCAAGGCCGACGACGCCGAGGCCGGCACCGAGGCCGCCGTCTACCTCGGTGGGCTGGGGCGCGGCGCGCTGCCCGTCGTCCCCGGCGGTGACGGGAGCCTGATCGACGCCGAGAGCGTCCGGGGCTGCCGCCTCGTCTCGACGCCGTAGCCGCGCCCGACCCGTCAGAGCCGGTCGGCCAGCGCGACGAGGGTCTCGGTGACGCCGTCGTCCACCTTGAGCGTGGCGAGCGGGTCCCCGCGCGTCTCGCCGCGGTTGACGATGACCACCGGCTTGGCGGCCTTGGCCGCGTGCCGCACGAACCGCAGGCCGCTCATCACGGTGAGCGACGTGCCGGCCACGAGCAGCGCGTCGGCGTCGTCCACCAGGGCGTACGCGCGCTGCACCCGCTCGCGCGGCACGTTCTCGCCGAAGTACACGATCTCGGGCTTGAGCACGCCGCCGCAGAACTCGCAGGCCGCGGGCACGAAGTGGCTGGTCTGCTCGATGACGGCGTCCGCGTCGGGTGCGGTCTCGATGTCCGCGACCGTGGCGCCGTCGTCGAGGACCGACTCCACGAAACCCGGGTTGAGCGCGTCGAGCCGCTCCGCGAGGTGCGCGCGGCTGATGACGCGCCCGCAGCTCAGGCAGATGACGCGGTCGTAGCGGCCGTGCAGGTCGATGACGTGGCGCGAGCCCGCGTCCTCGTGGAGCAGGTCCACGTTCTGCGTGATGACGCCGCGCACCAGCCCGCGCTCCTCCAGCCGCGCGAGCGCCCGGTGCCCCGCGTTCGGCTCCGTGCGGTGCACCACCTGCCAGCCCACGTGGTTGCGCGCCCAGTAGTGGCGGCGGAACGCCTCGTCGGCCACGAACTGCTGGTACGTCATCGGCGCGCGCTTCGGCGAGTCCGGGCTGCGGTAGTCCGGGATGCCCGAGTCCGTGGACACGCCCGCGCCCGTGAGCGCGGTGACCGTGCGGCCCTGGAGCAGGCGGACCGCGTCGTCGATCGTGCCGTGGTGCACGACGGCGTCGGGCGGGAGCTCCCACCGCCGGTCCTGGTACGTCGGGGCGAGCGGACGGGGCACGGGTTGCACGCCTTCGAGCGTACGTCGCGACGGCCGGCGCCACCGATCCCCGCGAGGTAGTACCCACCTCCGCGAGGTAGTACCCACCTCCGCGAGGTAGTACCCACCTCCGCGAGGTAGTACGCACCACCGCGAGGTAGTACGAATCTCCGCGAGGTAGTACTACCTCGGCGAATCTTGTACTACCTCGCGGCAGCTCGTACTACCTCGGCGAGATGCGTACCACCTCGCGGTCAGCTGGTGGTGGTCGACGACGACTGGTCGGTGACGGTGTCCTGGTCGCTCTGGGTGCCGGTCGAGCCGTCCTGGTCCTGGCCCGGTCCGCCCTGGCCACCGGCGGGTCCGCCGCCCATGCCGCCCGCGGGGGCCTCGCCCGCGGTGGCGGTGCCGGCCTCCGTGCCGTCGGCGGTGAGCGTGTACGTGTCGCCGTCCGTGATCTCCGGGCCGGTGTAGACGACCGACTGCGCCGTCTTCGACAGCGTGATCGCCGCGACCTCGGTCCCGTCGGCGTCCACGACCGCCACCTCGGTGCCGGCATCGAGCGTGGCGTCGGCGGTCAGCGCCACCCAGCCCTGCGTCGAGCCCTCGTCGAAGGCCTCGGCCATGCCCGACGACCCGACCGCCAGCACCGTGCCGCCGGAGACCGTGCTGCCGCCCGCGGAGTCGAGCGCGCCGTTGCCGCCGTTCGTCGGACCCTCGACGACGACGTCGCCGCCGCTGACCACGGTGACGCCGTTGGAGTCCAGGCCGTCGCCCTCGGCGTCCACGTGCAGCGTGCCACCCGTGATCGTCAGCGACGCACCGTCCTGGACCTCTCCCATGCCGCCGCCCCCGCCGCCCGGGGGCATCCCGCCGTCGGCGGGCGGCTCGCCGGTCGGCATCTCGCCGTCCGCCGGGGGCTCCGGCTGCGCCTGCTGGTCGTCCGTCGTCGTGCCGTCCGTCGTGCCGTCCGTCGTGCCGTCCGTGGTGTCGTCGTCCGTGGTGTCACCGGTGGTCGTGTCGTCCTCCGCCTCCTTGACGGTCGCGTTGAGCCCGTCGTCGGTGGACGTGATGTCGGTGTCGCCGCCGGAGACGGCGACGGTCGCGGCCTCGATGCCCTCCTCGGAGCCGGTCACGGTGAGCGTGCCGTCGGTGATCGCGACGTCAGTGAAGCCCTGCACGCCGTCGGACCCGGCCTGGACGGTGACGTCGCCGCCGGTGAGCGCGACGTACCCGGCGGTGGCGTCGTCGTCGGCGTCGGACTTCAGCCCGTCGCCGCCGGCGGTGACGTCGACCGTGCCTCCGGAGACGACGAGGTAGTCCTTGCCGCGGATCGCGTCGTCGGAGGCCTGGACGCTGATGTCGCCGGACGCGATCACGAGCCCGTCCTTGCCGGTGATGCCGTCGTTCGCGTTCCCGACGACGTTTAGCACGCCGCCGCCGGAGATCGCCAGGTCCGCGGTGGAGTGCAGCGCGGCGTTGGCCGCGTTGTCCGACGTCGTGTCGGCGTACTCCGCGGCGTCCTCGAGACGGTTCGTGGAGCCGTCGGCGAGGACGACCGACACCTGGTCGGCGTCCTGCACGTCGATCGCCGCGCCGGTGGAGCTGGTGACGTCCGCGCCGTCGAGCACGAGGCGCACGACGCCGTCGGCCGACGAGTCGACCACGACCTGGCCGTCGTCGAGCGTGCCGGAGACGCGGTACGTGCCCGGCTCGGTGATGGTCACCGTCGACCCGTCGACGGTGACGCCGTCGCCGGAGGCCGACGCGGACACCGAGGCAGAGTCCCCGTCGAGCGTGACGGCGACCTCGTCGTCCGTGTCCCACGTCGCGTCGGCGAGGGCGGCGGTCTCGTCGGACGACAGGTTCTCCGCGAGGACGTCCTGAGCGGACCGGCCGGAGTTGTCCGTCGCGGAGACCTGGGCGGCGGTGGTGCCGGAGCCGTCCGACGCGGCGGACGTCGAGCCGGCGCTGCACGCGGCGAGCGCGCCGACGGTCAGCGTGCCGGCGGCGGCGAGCGCCACGGCTCGGGTCGAGAGAGCACGGTTCCACAGGGTCTTCTTCGGGCGGCGGAGATGCATGGTTCGGGTCCTGTTCGCTGGTGGGGAGCTGGGGGGAGGCGGTGGGCGGAGCGGGGGCGGGGTCAGGCGACGCCGAGCCGCTCGCGCCGCAGGCGGCGCCAGGGGTGGTCTGGGAGGTCGGGCCGCAGGGTGGCGAGCCCGGTCGCGTACTTGGAGATGCGGTCGGGGCGGTGGCCGCCGCGCCAGAGGGCGCGGTCGGCGGACGACGGCGCGGTGCCGGCCTTGGTCTCGACGACGACGAGGTCTCCGACGTCGGCGGTGCCGCCGCGGTCGGCCCCGTCGGGCCCGGCGAGCCGCCATCGCAGGCCGGTGTCGAGGGTGACGCGGGCGTCGGGGAGCAGCACGGTGGTGCGCCGGTAGGCGGACCGCAGCACCGGGGCGAGCTGCGCCGACGGGGGCGCGGCGAGGCGGGCGGCGGCGAGCCGGTCGTCGACGAAGTCGAGGCCCTCTCCGGCCAGCGGGGTCGCGGGCTCCCACGGGCGGCGCTCCTTCACCGTGACGCCGCGGGCCGCGCGCGTCTTGACCTCGAGGAACGTGGCGTTCCCCGTGTCGACGTAGGTGCGGGTGCGGACCTTGAACCGCCGGCGACGGCGGCGCGCGGCCAGCCGGAAGGTCAGCAGGTCGGCCGTGTCGTAGTACGTCGAGGCGTACGTGAACGACCGGTCGCCGTCGATCTCGAGCACGCGCGGGCCGTGCGCGGCCAGCGTGGAGAGCAGCGCCGCGACCTCGTCGGGGGTGAGCACGTACTTGCGGTCGACGCGGGTCTGGAGGGCGGCGGTGGCGTCGAGCTCCTCGAGGGTGACGGGCGCGGCGCCGGCCAGTCCGCGGGCGACGACGGTCTCGGCGGTCACCGGGTCACCGCCAGCGCGTCGTCCCGGACGGCGCCCGACCGGGCGGGCCGGCCGCCGTCGCGCGGCAGGTCGTACCGCACCTCCACGCGCGTCGTGTCATCGGCGAGGTCGATCTCCTGCACGGACACGGACCGCACGCGGGCACCCAGCAGGGTCTCGAGGTGGGCGGTGAGCTCGGCGCGGTCGACGACGGCGCGGTCGAGGACGATCGTCTGCGAGCCGTGCCGCGCCAGGAGCCGCGGGTGGTCCGCGACGGCCATGACGACGAGGATCAGCGCGGACCCGGCGACGCCGAGCCAGCCGGCCGACGTGCCCAGCCCGCCCAGCAGGCCCAGCGCGAGCGCGGCGAAGTAGTACGCGACCTCGCGCTGCGACAGCTCGTCGGACCGCAGCCGGATGATCGACAGCACGCCGAACAGCCCGAGCCCGAGGCCCGCGGCGACCGAGGTCGACGCGAGCACGGCCGACACCGCGAGCACGCCGACGTTGACGCCGAGGTAGGCGACCACGAGGTCGCGGCGGCGGTGCCGGGGGAAGTAGAGGGCGAACGTCAGGATCGACACGGCGACGAGGTCGACGGCGTACAGGGCTGCGGGAGGCATGCGGGCTCCGGGAGGTCGGGGACCGGTCGTGGTCCGTGGGTGGGGAGGACACCCAGTGGACACCTCGCGCTCAGGCGGGCACTGAGGGCGTCCTGGGAACCCGCTGCGAGGGGTGGACGGTCGCTGGGAACGCGGCTGAGCAGCCCCGACATGCGGGCATTCGCCGGGCGTGCTGATCATCAGGGCGTGACGCAGCAGACAGGACGACGCCGGCTCACGGCCGCCGGCCTCGCGCTCGTCGTCACGCTCGTGGCCCTGCTGGCCGGGACGGGGTGCGTCGCCAGCCGGCAGGAGCCCGGCCAGGCGACGGCGGCGGTGGCGGACGCGCTCGCGGAGGCCGGTTCCGCGGGGGAGACGGCGCGGATCGCCGTCAGCCTGCTCGACGAGGGCCGGGTCACCGGACCCGTCGCCGACACGGCGCTGCTGGACCAGCTGCGCGTGCTGGACGACGCCGAGTCGGCGCTCACGACCCTGGTGCCGCCCGACGCGGCGACGGCGGCGCGCCGGTCCACCGGGCTGGACGCCGTGGGCGACGTCTCGGACGCCGTCGTCGCGGCGCGCTCCTGGGTGGCCGTACGGTCAGGGGGAGACCTCGCCGGCGCCGACGGCGTCCCCTCGTCGTCCGACGACCTCCTCGTCGAGCTCGCGACCGCCCTCGACGCGACCGACGCCGCCCTGGCCGAGGCGGGCGGGCCGTGAAGAAGCTGCTCGCCGCCGCGCTCGGCATCCTCACCGCCATCGGCGGGTTCGTCGACATCGGGGACCTGGTGACCAACGCCGTCGTCGGGTCCCGGTTCGGCATGTCGCTCGCGTGGGTGGTGGTGCTCGGCGTGGTCGGCATCGTGCTGTTCGCGAGCATGTCCGGGCGGGTCGCGGCGGTGAGCGGTCGCGCCACTTTCGAGATCATCCGCGAGCGGCTCGGCCCGAGGGCCGCGGGCGCGAACCTCCTCGCGTCGTTCGCCATCAACCTGCTCACGCTCACCGCGGAGGTCGGGGGCATCGCGCTCGCCCTGCACCTGGCGAGCAGCGTGGAGCCGCGCCTGTGGATCCCGGTCGCGGCGCTCGCGGTGTGGCTCGTGCTGTGGCGCGTGAAGTTCCAGGTCATGGAGAACGTCGCCGGCCTCATGGGGCTGCTGCTCGTGGGGTTCGCGATCGCGCTGTTCCAGCTGGGTCCGGACTGGGGCGAGCTGCTGCGCCAGGCCGTGCCGCCATCGCCGCCGGGCATCGAGCACCCGGCGTCGTACTGGTACTACGCGGTCGCGCTGTTCGGCGCGGCGATGACGCCGTACGAGGTGTTCTTCTTCTCGTCCGGCGCCGTCGAGGAGCGGTGGACCGCCAAGGACCTCGGCACCAACCGGCTCAACGTGCTGCTGGGCTTCCCCCTGGGCGGCCTGCTGTCGCTCGCCATCGCGGCGTGCGCCGCCGTCGTGCTGCTGCCCGCGGGCATCGAGGTCTCGTCGCTGTCGCAGATCGTGCTGCCGGTCGCGCAGGCGGGCGGGGTGCTGCTGCTCGCCGTCGTCGTCCTGGGGATCGTGGCCGCCACGTTCGGCGCCGCCTTGGAGACTGCGTTGTCCAGCGGGTACACGCTGGCCCAGTACCTGGGCTGGTCGTGGGGCAAGTTCCGCCGGCCGGCACGGGCGGCGCGCTTCCACCTCACGATGATCGTGGCGCTGCTGCTCGCCGCCGGGATCCTCATGACGAGCGTGGACCCGGTGGCGGTGACCGAGATGTCGGTGGTGTTCTCCGCCGTCGCGCTGCCGCTCACGTACGTGCCGATCCTCGTCGTGGCCAACGACCCGGGGTACATGGGCGAGCACGTCAACGGCCGGGTGGTCAACGCGCTGGGCACGGTGTACCTGGTGATCGTGGTCGTCGCGGCGGTCGCGGCGATCCCCCTGATGATCGCGACGGGAGCGGGCTCATGACCGGCGACGCGCGGGAACGGATCGTCGACGCCCGCCTGCACCTGCTCGGCCGGCAGGTGCTGGACGCGGACGGCGAGCCCGTGGGGGCGGTGGACGACCTGGCCCTGGCGGGGCCGGACGGTGCCGGGGCCGAGGCCGGCCGGGAGGCGCACATCGACGCGATCCTCGTGGGCCCGGTGCTGGCGACACGGCTCTTCGGCGGCCGGGTGCCCGACAGCCGGCTGCCGCGCATCGCGTGGGACGACGTCGGGCACGTCGGGACGGCGGTCGAGCTCACCGTGCCCTCGGACCGGCTCGACGCCGTCTGGGTGGAGCGCTGGGTCCGCGACCGGCTGATCGCGCGCATCCCCGGCGGCCGGCACGACCCGGAGGCCGAGGAATGAACGTCGGCGACCTCCTCGACGCGCGCGTGCTGGGGCCGGACGGCGCGGCCCTGGGCGTGGTCGTCGACGTCCGCCTGGCGCTCGAGGTCGTGGACGAGCCCGAGGGCGGACCGGGGGCGGGGGAGGACCGCGAGGAGGCCGGGCACGACGCCCCGCTGAGCGCGCACGCGCGTCGCGACGCCGTGGGCGGCGCCCGCCTGGTCGGGCTGCTGGTCGGGCCGCGCGGGGCCGGGTCGTTCCACGGGTACGAGCGCACGGACGTGCGGTCGCCGTGGCCGATCCCGCAGCTCGTGCGCCGCCGCCACCGCGGCACCTTCCTCGTGCGGTGGGAGGACGTCGCGGCCGTGGACGGCGGGGCGCCGGACGACGACGCGTGGCGCGTGCGCCTCGCGCAGGGTTACGCCGAGCTTCCGGCGGAGCTCCCGTCGGAGAGCCGATGACCGCAGGCGCGGTGCCGTGGTGGCGCGGTGCGCCCGCCGCCGTGCACCGCACCTGGGTGCGGCATCCCCGCTGGTCGCTGGCGGTCCGGGGAACGGTCGCCGCCGCGCTCGCCTGGTTGGTGGGGGTGGCCGCGCCTGCCCCCCTGTCCGAGTATCCGTACTACGCCCCGCTCGGTGCCGTCATCGCCACGACGAGCACGGTCGCCCGGTCGGTCCGGGAGTCGGCGCAGAGCGTGGGGGCGTTGCTGCTGGGGGCCGCGATCGCGATCACCGTCGACACCGTGCTCGCGCCGGGGGTGCTGTCGGTGGCCCTGGTCGTGGGGGTGGCGCTGTTGTGCGCCGGCTGGCGGGCGTTCGGGGGACAGGGGGCGTGGGTCGCGAACTCGGCCATCTTCGTGCTCGTCCTGGGGCGCGGGGAGGACGCGGAGTACGTGGGCGCGTTCGCGGGCCTGGTCCTGGTGGGGGCGGCCATCGGGACGGCGGTCAACCTCCTGCTGCCCTCGTTGCTGCTCACCCCGTCGGGGCTCGCGCTGGTCGGCCTGCGCGACGCCCTCGTGGAGCAGCTCGACGACCTGGCGGGCTGGCTCGACGAGCAGGGGCCGCTCGACCCGGAGGAGTGGGAGCGGCGTCGTCACGCGCTGTCCCCCATGATCGAGGGCGCACGGGCCGCGGTCGCGCACTCGCAGGAGGCGTCGCGCGGCAACCCGCGCGCTAGGCGGCACGCCGAGCGCGCCCGGTCGCAGGCCCGGGAGGCACACCTGCTCGGGACGACCGCGGAGGTGGTCGACCAGGTGGTGCGGCTCCTGGTCGGCTGGGAGGCGGCCGGGCGGGACGACGTCGCGTTCGGGCCCCGGCTGCGCCCTGAGCTCGCGGCGGCGTTGCGCGCCCTCGCCGACGTCCTGCGTCCGCCGGCGGAAGACGCGGCTCCCGACACCGCCGCGTCGGCAGCGGACGACCCCGGCACGAGGTTCGTCCGGGCGGTGGACCGCCTGCAGGTCGCGGTGCGGGAGTCACGACAGGGTTCCGACGACGACCACCTCGTCGCCGGCGCGCTCGTCGTCGTGCTGCGCCGCGCCGCCGACGTGCTCGCGGCCTGAGCGCTCACCTGCCACGACGCCGCTCGCCTGCGGGCACGGGCTGCCGGTGCCACGGTGTGCGGCATGCGGGTCGTCGTGGTGGGTCAGACCGGGAACGTCGGGACGGCGCTGCTGCGCGCCCTGGCGGACGAGCCGGAGGTGACGTCCCTGCTGGGCGTGGCGCGTCGGCTGCCGGACCGCACGGCCGAGCCGTACCGGCACGCGGAGTGGGCGGCCATGGACCTCGCGGGCGACGACGACGCGGTCGTCGCGCAGCTCACGGGGCTGTTCCGCGGCGCCGACGCCGTCGTGCACCTCGCCTGGCTGATCCAGCCGAACCGCGACCGGGACCTGCTGCGCACCGTCAATGTGGGGGGCACCCGCCGGGTGGCGCGCGCCGTCGTCGCCGCCGGCGTGCCGCACCTGGTCGTCGCGTCGTCCGTCGGCGTGTACTCGCCCGTGGACGACGACGAGCCGCGCTCCGAGGACTGGCCCGCCGACGGCGTCCCGACCTCGCACTACAGCGTCGACAAGGCCGCGCAGGAGGACGTGCTGGACGAGCTCGAGCGCGCGCACCCGGAGGTCACCGTCGCGCGGCTGCGCACCGCGCTCGTCTTCCAGGGCGACGCGGGCGCGGAGGTGACCCGGCTGTTCGTCGGGAGGGTCCTGCCCGTGGGCCTGCTGCGCCTCGGCCGGCCGCCGCTGCTGCCGCTGCCCGCCGGGCTGCGGCTCCAGGCCGTGCACGGCGACGACGCCGCGGACGCCTACCGGCGCGTGCTGCTGCGTCGTGCGGGCGGCGCGTTCAACGTGGCCGCCGACGACCTGCTGCGCGGCGCCGACGTCGCGCGGCTCGTGGACCACGGGCGCCTGGTCGAGGTGCCGCCCGCTGCGGTGCGCGCGGCGGTGTCGCTCGGCCACGCGGCGCGTGTCGTCGCCGCCGACCCGGGCTGGGTGGACATGGCTATGGGCGCCCCCGTGATGGACACGACGAGGGTGGTCACGGAGCTCGGCTGGCGGGCGCGGACGTCGGCGGGCGACGCGCTCCAGGAGGTCGTGGCGGGGATGGCCGAGGGGCGGGGGCTGGGATCCGCGCCGCTGCGCCCGTCGGCCACCCGGCCCGCCGGCGCGTCCACGCTGCCGCTGCGCGGCCCGCACCCGGCGGTGCCGCCGCAGGTCGACCGGGAGCTCCTCGGCCTGTACCTGTCGGACCACCTCACCGGCGCCACGGCGGGCCTCGGCCGGATCGAGCGGATGGTGGGTGACTACGCCGACCTGCCGCTGCACGCCGAGCTGGTCGAGGTGGCGGAGCAGATCCGGGCCGAGCGCGAGCTGTACGTGCGGCTCCTGCAGGAGCTGGGTCTCCCGCGGCGGCGCCACCGCCAGCTCATGGCGGGCGTCGCCGAGCGGGTCGGCCGGCTCAAGCTCAACGGCCGGGTCGTAGAGCGGTCGCCGATGTCCGTGGTGCTGGAGACGGAGCTCATGCGGTCCGCCGTCGTGGGCAAGCTGGGCGGCTGGCAGACCCTGGAGGAGTACGCCGGCGAGCTCGGCCTCGACCCCGCCCAGTTCCGCGAGCTCGCCGAGCGCGCGCAGCGGCAGCTCGCCATCCTCGACCGCCTGCACGAGTACGCGCGCCGGCGCGCCTTCCGGGACGGCGAGGCCGCGTCGGTCTGATGCCTCCGCGCTGACGCCTACGCGCCGGTGGCCCAGGGGTCCAGCACGACCTTGATGCAGCCGTCCTCCTTGCGCTGGAAGGCGCGGTACCCCTCCGGCGCCTCCTCGAGCGGGAGGCGGTGCGTGCGCAGGTCGAGCACGCCGAGCGGGTCGGCAGGGTCGGCGACGAGGGGCAGCAGGTCGTCGGTCCATCGGCGCACGTTCGCCTGGCCTGTGCGGATCGTGAGCTGCTTGTCGAAGATCTGCATCAGCGGCAGCGGGTCCTTCGCGCCGCCGTAGACGCCCGACAGCGACACCGTGCCGCCGCGCCGCACCAGGGCGCACGCGGCGAGGAGCGCGGCCAGCCGGTCGGCGCCGCCCTTCTCCGTGAGCGGGGCGGCGAGGACGTCGGGCAGCAGGCCCACGAGCTTCTGCGTCGTCTCGGCCAGGGGCGAGCCGTGCGCCTCCATCCCGACGGCGTCGACCACCGCGTCGGGTCCCCGTCCGTCGGTGAGGTCGCGCACCGCCGTGCGCACGCCGCGCTCTCCCGGGTCGAACGTGATGACGCCGTGCCGCTGCGCCATGAGGCGCCGTGCGGGCACCGGGTCGACGCCGACCACCGTGCTCGCCCCGCGGTGCAGGGCGACGCGGGCCGCCATCTGGCCGATGGGCCCGAGCCCCAGCACGACGACGCTGCCGCCCTCCGGCACGTCCGCGTACTCCACCGCCTGCCACGCGGTGGGCAGGACGTCGGACAGGTAGAGCCAGCGCTCGTCGGGCGTGCCGTCGTCGGGCACCACGACCGGGCCGTAGTGGGCCTGCGGCACGCGCAGGTACTGCGCCTGTCCGCCCGGCACCTGCCCGTACAGCCGCGTGTACCCGAAGAGTGCCGCGCCCTTGCCATGGTCGCGGACCTGCGTCGTCTCGCACTGGCTCTGCAGGCCGCGCTCGCACATCCAGCAGCGCCCGCAGGCTATGCCGAACGGCACCACGACGCGGTCGCCGACGGCGAGGTGTCCGACGTCGTCCCCGACCTCCTCGACGACGCCCATCGCCTCGTGCCCCAGCACGTCACCGGCGTCGAGGAACATCCCGAGCACGCCGTACAAGTGCAGGTCGGAGCCGCAGATCGCGGTGGAGGTCACGCGGACGACGGCGTCCGTCGGCTCCTGGACGCGGGGGTCCGGGACGTCCTCGACGCTGACGTGCTCCTTGCCCTGCCAGGTCAGTGCGCGCACCGCTGCGTCCTTCCGCCGTCGGGGCCCGTGCCCCTCGGCCGGCGAGCTGCTGCACCGACGCCGCCAGTGAATCACCGGGGCGGGCTGCTCACCCGTCAGGCGGAACCGGGTGCCGCGCTGCTGGACATCCGGCCCGCGGCGACCGCGGACGGCCCCCGCACCGTCGATGGTGCACGCGCCTCGGTCATGGTCGCCACCGGGGCGTCGTCCGGAGCACCCGCGCTGTTCACCCGCTCGGAAGCGGGCTACGGTCGAGGGGAGTCATGAGGCGGCTCGATCTCCAGCGGAGCGATCCGCCACGACGAGAGGATCCACATGACCGACACGACTTCATGGGACATCGAGGGCACCCTGGCCCTCGGTACCAGCCATCCAGTCGGCCGGTACCGGCACGACCTGTCCACCGGCCTGTGGTGGTGGTCGGACGAGACCTACCGCATCCACGGCTTCGAGCCAGGGGAGATCGTCCCCACCACCGAGCTCATCCTGGCGCACAAGCACCCCGACGACCGGGCGCGGGTGAGCCAGGTCCTCCGTCACGCCTGCGCGACCGGCGAGCCGTTCAGCAGCGTGCACCGCATCATGGACGCGCACGGCGAGGAGCGGACCCTCGCGGTCGTGGGCGAGGGCCGCACCGACGCCGCGGGCGCGGTCTGCGAGCTGGTCGGCTACTTCACCGACGTCACCCCCGCGGTCGCGCGCATCGCCGACGTGCGGGCGACCGCGAGCATCCGGGCGTCCGCCGCCCACCGCGCGACGATCGAGCAGGCCAAGGGCGTCGTCATGTGCGCGCTCCGCACCGACCTCGAGGGCGCGTTCGACTGGCTCCGCGAGGCCTCCAACCACTCCAACCTGCCGCTGCGGGAGATCTCGGCGCGCATCGTGGCGCTCGCGGCCGGCGGCAACGGCGACATGCGCCAGGTCGCCGAGACGATGGCCGACCTGCTCCAGAACCGCTCCGAGCGCCGCACGCGATAGCCGCGCTCACCCGGCCCCGGGGACGTGCCGGGGCTCCCGCATCGCCTGCGCGACGTGGCCTCCGAGGTACCCGCCCGCGCCGACCGCGCCCATGCCGGCCAGGCTGAGCAGCGTGCCGAGCCCGGTGCGGCCCCGATGCCGGGCCCGCCACGAGGCGAGCGCCAGCAGGGTGCCGACGCCGTTGCACGTCGCGTGCACGGCGGCGACGCGCCGCGCGGGGACGCTGAGCGCGCGATAGTCCGCCAGCCCCGTCAGGGCCGTCGGCGGCGCGGCGAGCAACCCCAGGCCCACCAGACGGCGGGCGGCGTCCGCGTGCCCGTGCGGGCGGGTGAGGTCGAGAGCGACCGCGCTCGCCCACAGCCCGATCGGCAGGTCGGTGAGCACGCTGTGCACGGGATGGCCGACGGAGCGGCCGCGGAGCTCGTCGCGCGCCCGGCCCGGCGAGGGCACGACGGTGCGCGAGATCCGGTCGTACAGGTCCGCCAGAGGGTCGAGGCGCTCCGCGCTCTCGAGCTCGGCGGCGAGCCTCGGCAGGGGCTGGTCGGCGGGCGGCTCGGCGTGCCGGTGCGCGGGCATCGTGCCTCCTGGATCGCGAGCGTCCGTCGCGTGCGTCGGGCGAGGCGCCCCTCCTCGACGCCACCACTCGACCCTAGGGCGGGCGCCGGCTGCTCGCCGCCGCGGCCCCGGATGCGGGGAGCGCCGACCCGCCCGAGGGTGGGACGACGTGCCGGGACCGACCCGAGACCGAGCCCGAGGAGGACCAGGATGAGCGAGCACCCCACCGAGCGGGACCGCGCGGAGGAGGACGACCCGCGCCACCAGGCCGAGCGCGAGCGGGCGGCGCACGACCGCGGCGACGGCAAGGCCGCCGACGTCGGCGCCGTCCCCGGCGAGCAGCCCAAGGACGACCCCGACGAGGAGGGCGAGGACCGCTTCGACGCGGGGTGAGGTGGCCGTCCGCGCGCGGCGGCGCTAGCGTGGAGGCCCGGCGTCAGGAAGCGGCACCGACCCTCCCCACTCGGAGGTCACGATGACGACGACAACTCCCGCCGGCACCGACCACCTCGTCTCCGCGCTCGCGGTCGGCACCCACCTGCTCACCGGCTCCTACCGGGCCGAGGCGGGCACGGGACGCTGGTGGTGGTCCGACGAGGTCGACGCGATGCTCGGCCACGAGCCCGGCGCGCTCGAGCCCGGCCCGGAGACCCTCGAGGCCAAGCTGCACCCGGACGATCGCGATCGCGTGGTGCACGACGCCGCACGCGCGCTCGGCTCCGGCGGTCCGGTCGTGACGGCCCGGCGCGTCGTCGACGCCCACGGCCGCACGCGCACCCTGCTGGTCACGGCGCAGGCACGACGCCCCCGCGGCGACGGGCCGCCCGAGGTGGCGGGCTACGTCGTCGACGTCACGCCGGTGCAGCGCGAGGCGGTGCAGCGCGACGTGCGCCGCGCCCTCGACAGCGCCTTCGTCTCGGCCGCCTCGATCGAGCGCGCCAAGGGCGTCCTGATGGCCGTGCACGCCGTGGACGAGGACGCGGCGGAGAGCATGCTCACCGAGGCGGCGGGCGCGACGGGCGCCACGCTGCGCGAGGCCGCCACCCAGATGATGGCGCAGCTCGCCGCCGGCGAGGGCTTCGGCCGTCTCGCCAAGCAGGGCGTCAAGGACGCCCTCGCCGCCGTACAGCCTGCCAAGCGGCCGCACGTGCACGAGGCGCAACTCGCGCGCCGTCGTGCTGCGTGACGGCTGGCCGCGCGACCACGGACCCGACGACCGACCCACGACCCGAGGAGGACAGCATGGCCGACGACCAGCAGTCGTTCCCCGCCCAGCAGCAGGAGCCGCCGGGCCTCACCGGCGCGATGACGCCGGCACCGGACCACGGTGAGCAGAGCTACCGCGGCTCCGGCAAGCTCGACGGGCTCCGCGCCCTGGTGACCGGTGGGGACTCCGGGATCGGCCGGGCCGTGGCGATCGCGTTCGCGCGCGAGGGCGCGGACGTCGCGATCGGGTACCTGCCGGAGGAAGAGGAGGACGCGCAGGAGACGGCGCGCTGGGTGCGCGAGGCGGGTCGAAAGGCCGCGCTGCTGCCGGGCGACCTCACCGACGAGACGACGGCGCGTGGCCTGCCCGACCGGGCGGTCGACGAGCTCGGCGGGCTCGACCTCCTCGTGAACAACGCCGGCTTCCAGATGGCGCGGCGCGACTCCGTCGAGGACATCACCACCGACGAGATCGACCGGGTGCTGAAGACCAACCTGTACGCGCTGCTGTGGGTCACGCAGGCGGCGCTGAAGCACCTGGGCGAGGGGTCGAGCATCATCAACAACTCGTCGATCCAGGCGTACGAGCCGTCGTCGTCGCTGCTCGACTACGCGTCGACCAAGGCGGCCATCAACAACATCACGGTGAACCTTGCGGGCGAGCTCGGGGCGCGCGGCATCCGCGTGAACGCCGTCGCCCCCGGCCCGATCTGGACCCCGCTGCAGCCGGCCACGCAGCCGGAGGAGAAGGTGCAGAAGTTCGGCCAGGACACGCCGCTCGGCCGCGCCGGGCAGCCTGCGGAGGTCGCGCCGGCGTTCGTGTTCCTCGCCTCCCCGCGCGACGCGAGCTACGTCTCGGCGACCGTCGTCGGCGTCACGGGCGGCAAGCCGGTGTTCTGAGCGGGACGTGTGACGTCGCGACGCCGCTGTACGTGCGGTTCAGCGCCGGGCCGGTGGCCGACGCCGCCGCCGAGAGCAGGGACCACGAGAGCGGGTGCCTGCTGCCGGGCCTGAGCGTGAACCCCCTGGACCCGGAGCCGTGGTGGGACCGCCCCGTGGAGCACTGGGTGGCGCGGCAGCTGTGCCAGTACGCGCACCTCATGACGCCGCAGCGGTTCCCGTGGGCGCTCACCGGCGAGGTCGCCGGGCGCGGGCCGGACTGCGAGCCGCTGCTGGTCGCCGCCGTGCCGGCCGCGTCGATCGACCGCGCCGTCGTGGACGAGGCGGCGGAGCTCTACGCCCGAGTCTTCGACCCGGGCAACGACGGCACCTGAGCCGTCCCACCGCGTCTGACCTGGGGACGAGCTGTGCGCGGCCTGGTCACGCCGTGCCGTCCACGCTATTGTGCAGGAGCCCGAACAAATCCTGATCCGGGTGCGCCCGGAGGAAGCAACGAGGCTCCCGATGAGACACCGACCGTCCCCGCGCCGCCACGGCGCCCTCACGCTCGCCGCGGCCGCCGCCGTCGTCGGGCTGACCGCCGGCGGCGCCTCCGCCGCCCCCGCGCCGTCGACCCCGCCCCTGCCCGGCGCCGCGTCCGTGCACGACGCCGACGGCGTCAACGGCTTCAAGACGCCCGCCTACTTCCCGGGCTGGGGCCCGCAGGACGTCGGGTTCGAGGTCGCCGACCTCCAGCGCTCCGGGGCGGTCGAGGACCTGACCCACCTCAACTACGCCTTCGGCAACGTCACGACGGACCTCGTCTGCGACATCACCGACCGCGTCGACCCCGACGAGGGGGCGATCGACCCCGAGACCGGGCTGCCCGAGGGGCACATGGAGGGCGACCCGCTGAACGACTACGTGCAGCTCAAGGGCGCCGGCCAGGCCGTGGACGGCGTGGCCGACGACGCGGACCAGGCGCTGGCGGGCAACTTCAACCAGCTGAAGAAGCTCAAGGCGGCGAACCCCGGCCTCAAGGTGCTGATCTCCCTGGGCGGCTGGACCTGGTCGGACAACTTCTCCGAGGCGGTGAGCAGCCCGGAGAGCCGGCAGCGGCTCGTCGACTCGTGCATCGACCTGTACCTCGACGGGAACCTGCCCGTCGTCGACGACCCGGAGCACGGCACCAAGGGCGGCGACGGCGCCGCGGCCGGCATCTTCGACGGGTTCGACATCGACTGGGAGTGGCCCGTCGTGGGTGGGGAGCACCCGAGCGACCACCCGGAGGCGGACAAGGAGAACTTCCTGGCCTTCGCGGAGCTGCTGCGCGCCGAGCTCGACGCGCGCGGCGCCACCACCGGCGAGGACTACCTCATCACCGGCTTCGCCCCGGCGTCGTGGGCGGGCCGCACCGAGGGCGGGTGGGTCGACCCGCGGCTCGCCGCCGTCGTCGACTTCCTCAACATCCAGGGCTACGACTACGTGGGGCCGTGGCAGGCGGGCAGCACCGGCCACCAGGGCAACCTGCACGAGTACCCCTCGTACGGGGACCCGGACCAGTCGGCGAACTGGGGCCTCGCCGCCGACGGCCTCATGAACGCCTACAAGAACGCCGGGTACCGCGGCGACCAGCTCGTGCTCGGCCTGGCCGCGTACGGATACGGGTGGAAGGGCGTCGACGACCCGACGCCCGGCGCGCCCGCCAGCGGCGGATCGCTGCCGTTCACGTACTACGCGCAGCTGCAGGACCGGTTCGCCGAGGGCGGCTTCACCGAGCACTACGACGAGCAGGCCGGGCAGAGCTACTACTCCAACGGCGACGAGTGGTGGACGCTCGACACCCCGCGCTCCGTGACGGCCAAGGCCGAGTGGCTCGCGGAGAACGGCTTCGGCGGCGCCTACCTGTGGGACATCGCCGGCGACGCCGACCGCGACCTCAGCTCCGCGCTGGTCCGCACCTTCCAGGCCGCGACGCCCGGCCCGCTCGTCGAGGGCGACGGCGCCGCCCCTTGGTACCCGACCGGCGTCTACCGGACCGGCGACGTCGTCTCGCACGACGGCGTCGAGTACGCCGCGAAGTGGTGGACGCGCGGCGTCGCCCCCGCGTCGGTCGCGGCCACGAAGGACCCGTGGAAGGTCGTCGGCCAGCACGGCGACCACCCCGTCGCCGCCGAGGACTGCGGCCCGGCGTTCGACGCCGCCGCCACCTACACGTCGGGCGACGTCGTCTCCCGCGCCGGCGTGAACCACACCGCCCAGTGGTGGACCCGCGGCGAGCTGCCCGGCAGCGACGTCAAGGGTTCCTGGGATGCCGGCGCGCCCTGCGTCTGACGTCTCCGCCGCACGACGACGCCCGCCCCGGTACCCCGGCGGCGGGCGTCGTCGTCCGTGTCAGCCCTTCACCGGGTCGAGCTGGAGGTAGTCGAGGTTCCAGTTCTGGTAGGCGTCCCCGGGCAGGCTGATCCGGACGGTGTGGGTACCCCGGGTCAGGCGCTGCACGACGCCGCTGGGCTGCAGCGCCTGCTTGTTGTGGCTGGTGGTGCTGAGCACGGCGACGCGCTCGCTCTCCGCGCCGCCGTCGAACGACACGGTGTAGGCGCCCGCGGGCGTGTACGGGGACGAGACCCGTGCGGACAGTGCGTAGGTGCCGGTGCGGGGCACGTCGACCTCGTACGTCAGCCACTCGCCGCCGCGCATCCAGGAGACGCGCACGTTGCCGTCGGCGTCGGAGATGTCGACGTCGTCGCCCGGCCGCATGTCGAGGCCGCCACGGTTGCCGGCGTCGACGTCGTGGTACGCGACGCCCTCCCCGCCGGGCGCGTAGTCCTCTGCCTGGACGCGCACGCTGCCGCGGGGGACCGGGTCGCCCTCGCCCGTGCGGAGCCAGCGCTCGAGGGCCTGGACGTCGTCGGTCTGGATCATGGACGCGCGGTAGGTGGAGACGATCCGTTCCCAGCCGCGGCTCGGGTCGACCAGCGACGCCTCGTCGGTGAGGTGGTCGGCCAGGCCGTTCCACATCGAGTTGACCCACACCCGTGACTCCTTGGCCAGTCGCGCGAGGAACGGCGCCCGCGCGACGGCGTCCTGCTCGGTACCGAACACGACCTCGTATCCGAGGGGCTGGTCGTCGCCGAACTCGTCGAAGGACGCGAGGTTGTCGTCGCTGATCATGTGCAGGTACAGGGCGCCGGGGTGGGCGTCGCGGAACTGCTGGACCTCGCTGACCGGGGCGTTCGACTTGAACAGCCCGTTGCGGACTGTGCCCGTGTCGACGAGGACGTCCCAGATCTCCTCCCGCGCCGGCCAGCCCTTGTCGAGGTTGACCAGGCCGCGGTCGGCGGCGACCTTCATGGCCTCCGCGAGCGTCGGGATGCGTTCGTCGGTGAGGGAGGTCTGCGCGCCGCCGAGGTGTTCCTTCAGCCGCAGCTCGCGGATCTCCGCCAGCGTGAACGACGAGACCTTGCCGGTGCCGTTCGTCGTCCGGTCCACGGTCTCGTCGTGCATGAGCACGGGCACGCCGTCGGAGGTGAGGCGCACGTCCAGCTCGACGATCTCCGCGCCGTCGTCGAACGCCGCCTCGATCGCGGGCAGCGAGTTCTCCGGGGCGTCGCGCCACTGGCCGCGGTGCGCAGCGGTGAGGATCTTCGCGTCGTCGGAGTGGTCCAGCAGGTCGCGGTACGCCCGGTGGGCGTCGGTCCGGCCGCCGTGACCCTTGCCGCCGTAGGCGAGCGCGGGCGACGACGCGGCGGACGACGTCGCGGCGGTGTCGGCGCCGCTGGTCGAGGTGGCCGCCGTCGTTCCTCCGACCGCCGCGG
Source organism: Isoptericola sp. NPDC019571 (assembly GCF_044389385.1). NCBI lineage: Bacteria > Bacillati > Actinomycetota > Actinomycetes > Micrococcales > Promicromonosporaceae > Isoptericola > Isoptericola sp. NPDC019571. The sequence continues at coordinate 162,432 of NZ_JBIRXZ010000006.1, read as the reverse complement.
CGGCGGTGAGCGCGACGGCGAGGGCGGACGTGGTGGTGCGTCGAAGTCGTGGGTTGGCCATGCGCGCGACGCTAGGTGCCCCGGGAAGCCGTGCGGTGGACCGCCCGGCGACGGCAGGATGAAGACTCGGCGAACGAGGTGGCAGCGCGACGATTTCGGGTCTGCCGGTTCGTTGGGTATCCTCGGTGGGCCGGTTCGTCCGGCGAGGTAGCGTGTCCGAGCGGCCTAAGGAGCACGCCTCGAAAGCGTGTGTGGGTGAAAGTCCACCGTGGGTTCAAATCCCACCGCTACCGCCACCCGAAGGGCCCCACCCGCGAGTTTCTGCGGCTGTGGGGTCCTTCGTCGTTCCCCGCACCTCGCCACGGCGCATGGACTCGCACTCAGTGCATGATGCGTCTCTTACCCGCGGCTCCGGCGATGGCGACCGCCGTCGCGAACAGGGTCACGACCGTCGCCGTCGTCATGATGGACGCATCGAGGGGAAGCATCGGGCAAGCGGCAGGCACGTCGTCGTCGGGGCAGGTGCGCCACGGCTGCATGAAGAAGACGACGGACACGACGGCACCCAGTACGGCCAGCAAAATGCCGCCGACAAGCATGAAAGTCGACGCACGAGTCCTCATCCGGCGAGAGTAGGGAACGGCGGGCCTCGGACTCGGCGCCGGACAAGAACTTCACCCGGGACTACGCCTGGTCGAGCGCGTCCCAGTCCCTCCGGAGCAGCCCGAAGACCCACGAGTCGGAGACGTCGCCGTTGACGACGCAGTCTTCGCGCAGGGTTCCCTCGTGCACGAACCCCAGCTTCTCCAGGATGCGGGCGGACGCCGCGTTACGGGTGTCCGTCTCGGACTGGACGCGATTGAGGGGCAGCGTGTCGAAGGCCCACCCCAGCAGGGCGCGGGCTGCCTCGGTCGCGTAGCCGTGGCCCCACATCTGCTCGCCGAGGCAATAACCCAGCGTCGCGCTGCGGAAGTCGGGGTTCCACTCGAAAAGGCCGCACCAGCCGACGAAGGCGCCGTCGGAGGCGCGGTCGATGGCCACCCGGGCGCCGGTCCCTTCCTCCTCGATCGTCCGGGACATGGCGACGAAGCGGTCGGCGCGCGCCCGGTCGGTCCACGGCGGGGAGTCCCAGTAACGCAGCACGTGGGCGTCGCTGTGCATCGCGAAGAGTGCATCGGCGTCGTCGTCGGCGACCGGCCGCAGCCGCAGACGGTCGGTGGTCAGCGTCGGGGTTGGGTGCGGCGGCATGCGCCCATCGTCAGCGTTCGCCGTGCGGCCGTCACGGCAAATACCCGCCCACCGTGCGGCGTCGAGCCGATGAGTCCGCCGCCGTCGCGCCGTCTGCAGAACGACCGTCGACCCGAGGGACACACGATGAAGCTGCTGCTGACATCCGCAGGCGTGCGGAACGCGGCGATCCGCGCCGCGCTGGAGGACCTGCTCCCGCGACCGGTCGCGGACTGCACCGCCCTCGCCATCCCCACCGCGCTGTACGGGCACCCGTGGGTGGGCCCGGGGCGGAACGCCTGGAACTTCATCGCCGGCACCACGGACCACATGACCGGCCTCGGCTGGAAGTCGGTCGGCGTGCTCGAGCTGACCGCGCTGCCGAGCATCCCCGAGGAGCGCTGGGTGCCGCTGGTGCGGGAGACCGACGTCCTGCTGGCCGCGGGCGGCGACGCCGGCTACCTCGCCTACTGGATGCGACGTTCCGGCCTGGCCGACCTGCTGCCCGAGCTCGACGACGCCGTGTGGGTCGGGATGAGCGGCGGGAGCATGGTGATGACGCCGGCCATCGGGGAGGAGTTCGTCGGCTGGCTGCCGCCCGACGGCGAGGACGCCGCCACGCTCGGCGTCGTCGACTTCTCGATGTTCCCCCACCTCGGCCACCCCGACCTACCCGACAATACGGAGGCCGCGGCCGAGCGCTGGGCGGCGGCACTCGGCGGCCCCGCCTACGCCGTCGACGACGAGACGGCGTTCGTGGTCGACGACGGCGCCGTCGAGGTCGTGTCCGAGGGGACCTGGCGGAAGCTGGCCTGACCGGCGGTCGCTGTACCTTGGCCTGCGGCGGCCGGGCACCGGCCGGCCCGCACCGATCGGCCCCTCACCAGGAGACCACCACCGCATGACGACGCACCACGACGGATACCCGGACGAGCAGGGCCCCAGCCCGCTCCGCGCTGCCGCGGTGGTCGGTGTCGCGCTCATCCAGGCGGGGCTCGCCGGGCTGTTCGTGACGACGTGGTGGCGGCACGTCCAGACGCTCGTCGAGTCGCCGGAGGTCGTGCCGGTGCTGTTCCGGCTGCTGTCGGCGGTGCTGTTCGTGTGGGTCGTCGCGGCGGAGGTCCGCGGGCTGCTGCGGGGGCGCCGGTCGCCGCTGCTGGTGGTGGCGGTCGCGGCGGTCGCGACCGTCGGGGTGCTCCTGCTCGAGGTCCTCGCGCCCCGCTGACCGGACCCGGTCAGGGGATGGGTTCCGCGGCGAGCTGGTTCATCGCCTCCTGGGAGCACTCCGCCGTCGTCGTGGGGAGCACCATGACCGCCTGCGGGTAGGTCGCGCGGTAGGAGTACGGGCCGACCTCGTAGGCGACCGTGCTGTACGGGAACGAGCCGCCGTCCCTGTCGACCTCCAGCACGTACGCGAGCCGCACCGTCTCACCGGGCTTCAGCGTGATCCCCTCCGGGCCGACCACGGAGGTCTCCTCCCAGCCGGGGTCCTCCGGGTCGTACGCGGTGCCGAAGACGACGTCCGGCGAGGGTGGCACGACGCGCACCTCGTGCACGCGGAGGCCGGGTGTCGCGGCGGGCTCGACCTTGCTCACGTGCACGGTGGCGCCGGTCGTGTTCGACAGCGTGGGGGCTTCGTTCACCTGGAGCGGGCCGTCCCACGGCACGCAGCTGCCGGCGCCGGGCGCGCGCAGGTCGTCGCCGTGGACCAGCGAGGAACCGACGGCCCGGTAGTGCGCCCAGCCGCCGACCCCGCAGGCGAGGGCGACGACGACCGCGACAGTGATCGGCAGGCGATGGCGAGGAAAGGGACGGCCGGTGCGCGCCGTCGTGCGGGCCATGTCGACTCGGTCGTCCACGGCGAGATCATAGGGCGCGGCGGAAACACGGAGGGCGCGCTCGCCGCGCGCGTCACGCCGTTCGACCCGGCCTTCCGGAGGTTCGCGGACTCGTGCCTCGCCGGGCCGCCGAACCCGTTCCTGGTGCGGGTGGACGACGTCGTCCCGCTCCGCCACCCGACGTCGTCTCCCTGCGCCGCCGGATCGAGGACCTCCTCGCCGACTTCTCCCGCGCGGACCTCGAGGACTTCCTTCACACCCCCGCCTTCGCGCCCGGACCGGACACGGACGCGCTGCGCCGCGCCCTGGACGGGCTGACGCTGGGAGACGATCAGCGCACGACGTCGTAGACCACGTGCACCGCCGTCGTCGACGGCGTCGCACTGCGCTGCACGAGGGTGTGGCCGTGGCCGCCCACGAAGAGCGGCGTCCCGTCGCCGAGGACGACGGGGGAGAGGTGCAGGACGAGCACGTCGAGCAGCCCGGCGTCCAGGGCGGAGCCGACGGTCGCGCCGCCGCCCATGAGGACGACGTCCCGGTCCCCGTCGCCAGCCTCCGCCGCCTCACGGGCCTGCGCGACGGCGTCGCGCAGGCCGGTGGTGACGAACGTCCAGAACGCGAGCCGCGTGCGTACGGGCGGGTCGCTCGTGACGACGAAGAACGGCGGCCGGCCGACCTCGCGGGCGCCGTATCCCACCTCGTCGTCCCAGCCCTGCGGCCCGTCGACGACGTCGAACAGGTTGCGCCCCAGCACGACGGCGCCGCTGCTCGCCGTGGCGGAGCGCAGCTGCTCCCGGTCCACCGGGTCGTCGCTGAACGCCCACGTGTGCAGGGCCTCGCCGCCGTCGCCGAGGCCGTTCTCGGGTCCCGGGTTCGGTCCGGTGACGAACCCGTCCAACGAGATCGAGATGTCGCCCACCACTCTGGTCATGGGTGGTGGACCGTCGCGGCGGCGAGGAGTCATCGCCCGCGACGTCAGCGGACGGCGGCGACGAACGCGTCGACCTCGTCGCGCGACCGCAACCGGTGAAACTCCACGTGCGAGTGCGCGGGGTCGGCCATCGCTGCGCCGTACCGTTCGGGGTACCGGTCCAGCTGCTCCCACGACCAGCGGACGATGGAGCTCTTGCGCCACGGCGCGAGGACGTCGCGCCAGCGCTGCCGATTTCCGGTGCCCGTCCACAGCTCCGTCCGGTCGAGGGCACGCAACAGCGTGCGCCGATACACCTGTGCCATGACGACCGACCGCGGCGGGTCGAGCCAGACGACGGCGTCGGCGCGCGCCCAGACCTCTGCCTGCAGGTGGGAGTAGTTCCCATCGATCACCCAGCTGTCCGCGGCGATCTCGGCACGTGCGTCGGCCTCGAAGTCGTCGCGGGGACGTGGCGTCCAGTCGGGACCCCAGAACAGGGCGTCCAGCTCGACGTGCCGCACCCCGAGCCCGGCCGCCAGGCGCCTCCCGACCGTGGACTTCCCCGACCCGGCCGCCCCGACCACCGACACCCTGCGCATCGCGGAAACCTAGCACCGGTCGCGGCGGCGTCGGCCGGCATGCCCGCCGCGGATCTAGGCTGCGAGCACGCGAGAGGCGCGGACAGGACGAAGGAGACCGATGAGCCCACGACCGTCGCCGGTCCTCGTCCCTGCACCGCGGTCGGACGACGCCGCCTGGACACGGTGGGGCAAGTGGTGGCTCCCGCTCGGCCCGGCAGTGGTGGCGTGCTACGCGACGGTGATGGTGCTGACGATCCTGGTGCTGGAGCCGTTGGCGGCGATGCCCGGCATGACTCAGGCGGAGATCTACGGGGCCTTGGCGGCGGCGGGGTGGACGGTGGCCGGCAGCGTGCCGTTCCTGGTGGCGTGGGCCGCGTTCGGGGTCGGGCTGTCGGTCGCGGGGTGCGCCGTCGCGCTCCGGCGGCGGGTGGCCCCCGACACCGCTGTGGCGTGGCAGCTCGCCGTGCTCGCGCTGGGCGCGCCGGCGTACTTCTGGGGCGGCTTCGGCATGGGCATGGACCTCGCCGACACCTTCATGATCACCGGCGGCGACCACTCCGCCGTCCCGTCGGTCCTGTACGCCGTCAGCGGCGGGGCGCTCGCGGCGCTGGTCGCGCTGCAGGTGCCGCGCGCGGTGCGGTGGGTGCGCGCCCGGCGCGGCTGACCGCGCTCAGCGACGGGCGAGGAGTCTGGCGATCCGGGCGTGCGTCATGAACGACTGGTTCATGCGCCGGTAGGCGTGGAAGTTCAGCACCACGTGGGCGTCCTGCCGCGGGTAGAAGAACAGGTGGGTGGCGAAGTGCCCGAGGCCGCCGACGGGCTCGGGCAGCCCCCGGAGGAACGGCGGTGTGAACTCGCCGAACCGGATGGTGACGGTGCCCGCCCCGTAGTGGATCCCGCGGCGCAGGCGGTGCCGCGGCCGGTTCATCCAGGCCAGGGTCGCGGGGGAGACGAGGCGGCCGCCGTGCAGGGCGCGCTGGAAGGCGACGAGGTCCGACGGCGGGGAGACGATGCCGCCCCCGGCCCAGTCGAGGCTCATGCTCAGGGCGCGGCTGAGCTCGTGGTCGCCGATCCAGAACGGCGCGACGTCGAGGCCTGCAAGGTCGTCGGGTGTGCGCGCGTCGGTGTACGGGGTGGAGCTGCGCTCCATCCCGGCGGGGGCGAGGACCCGCTCGCGCAGGACGTCGTTGAACCGGCCCCCGGTGACCTCCTCGACGATCCGGCCGAGCAGGACGAAGCCCGGGTCGCCGTAGCGGAACCGCTCGCCCGGACGCCCGACGGCGGCGTGGCCGCGCACCTCGTCGAGCAGCGTCGTGGGGGTCCACCGCCGGTCGGGACGCACCGCCGTGACCTCGACGGAGTATGCCGTCTCGCGGACGCCCGACGGCTCGAACAGGTCGGGCAGCCCGCTGGTGTGGGTGAGCAGGTGCTCCACGGTGACGTCGGCGCCGACGTCGACGCCGGGGGCGGCAGGGAGGTCGTCGAGGTCGCTCCCCGGGAGCACCTTCCCCACCGGGGTGTCGAACCCGAGCCGGCCCTGCTCGACGAGCAGCGCGACGAGCGTGGCGGTCATGACTTTGCCGATGCTGGCCGCGTGGAACGGCTGCGACCCGCCCGACTCGAGCTCGAGCCCCGGCGCGACGACCAGCACCTGGGGCGCCGGCATCGACGGGCGCCGTCGGGCGATCCGGTCCAGCCTCGCCCTCAGGCGGTCGATCTCGCGTGACGTGCTCATGGCCTCTCCTCCGTCGATAAGTCTCATAGACATGTCTACTAGACAGGTCTATGAGGGTCAACGGTCTAGGGTCGAACCATGGCGCACGTGATCCTCGGGCTGCTCCTGCTGCGGCCGGCCAGCCTGTACGACCTGGTGAAGCACTTCGAGGCGTCGGTCTCGCTGTTCTACAGCGCCAGCTCAGGCAGCATCCGGCGCGCCCTGGAGACGCTGCTGACCGGGGGTCTCATCGAGGTCGCCGACGTCGCTCCGGGGGCGCGGGGCCGCAAGACCTACCGCGTCACGGACGCCGGCAGCGCGGACTTCCGCGCCTGGCTGACCGGCCCGGTGAGCGGGCCCGACACGGAGGCCGCCGTCCTGCCGCGCCTGTTCTTCCTCGGCCTGCTCGAGCCGGACGAGCGAGCCGCCGTGCTGCCTCGGCTCACGGCGCGGGTCGAGCAGGACGTCGCGCGGCTGGAGGCGCTCGAGGAGCAGCTCGCCGGGCAGGAGGTCCCCGACGAGCTCGCCGACGTGTTCGCGTTCCAGCGCGCCACCCTCGACTACGGCCTCGCCTCGGGCCGGTTCGCGCGCGACTGGTTCCGCCGCTACGCGCGGGAGCACGATGCGCTCACGCCGTGAGCGGGGGGTGGTCCACTTGCTACAGTCGTGCCGCCGGTCAAGCCGTGGCCGGTCCGCTCTGAGCAGTGTCGGAGGCGACTGTGCCCGTAGACACCACCGTGACCGGTGAGCCCTCGGGCCTCCGTGCCCCACGCCTGGTGGGCTCCTTCCGTCTCGACCTGTCCTCCGACCGTTGGACCTGGTCGGAGGCGGTCTTCCGCCTGCACGGCTTCGAGCCGCACGAGGTGGTGCCCACCACCGGCCTCGTCCTCGCCCACACCCACCCGGAGGACCGCGACGACGTCCGCGCCGCCCTCGGGACGGCGCGCGCGACGGGGGCGTTCTCGAGCGTGCACCGGATCGTGACGGCCCGGCGCCGCGAGCTCACGGTCGCCGTCGTGGGCAGCGCGGAGGACGACGAGCGCCGCGACGAGGCGGCGGGCTACTTTCTCGACCTGACCTCCGACGTCGCGGAGCGGGCCGGCGCGCGGGCCTCCGAGGACATCCGGGCGGCCGCGACGACCCGCGGCGTCATCGAGCAGGCGAAGGGCGTGCTCGCCGTCGTCTACGACGTCGAGATCGACGGCGCCTTCGACCTGATGCGCAGGGCCTCCAACGACCACAACGTGGCGGTGCGGGACCTGGCGCGGGCCGTCGTCGACGTCGCCCACCGCCGCGACGTCGACCGCCGCGTGGCGCTCGACCGCGTGCTGCGCCGCGACTGACCTCCCGCGCCGGTCGGCTCTCGGGCCGGCTCAGTCGTCGGTGCGGCGCGTCTCGACGGGCCCGGCCTCGTCGGCGAAGCTGAGCCGCCGCGCCACGACGTCCTCCGCGACGTCCTCGAGCGTGCTGCCCCGCCCGAACGCGTGCGCCCGCAGGACGGCGAGGGCGTCGTGCGGCTGGACGCGGAGCTGCGCGGACACCATGCCCGTGGCCTGGTCGACCCTCGCTCGCGCGGCCCAGCCGACCTGGTCGATCTCGCCGAGCACGGCCGTGCCGATGGCGTCCGCGAGGAACTGCGCGTCCTCGGTGTCCCGGGCCAGCGCGTGGCCCGGCCCGACGACGAGCCCCAGCACGCCGACCGGCTGTCCGCCGACCCGCATGGGGATGCCGAACCACGTGCCGTCGACGGACGCCTCGCCGGCGAGCTGCGAGAACACGGGGAACGAGCCGTCGTCCGGCGCACCGCCGAGGGAGGCCGAGACGATCGCGTCGTCCTCGAAGGCTCGCCGCCCGGGCCCCTCGCCGAGCACCTCCTGGATGCTCTCGACCCGCGCCGCGACGGCGTCCGTGGTGGTCACCGTGACCTGTTCGCCGGCGAGGGTGGCGAGCGTGAGACTGCCGCCCTGCGCGCCGAGGATCGTGGTGCACGCCTGGCACATCCGCGCCGCGACCGTGGATTCGGGGTCGAGGCCGGCCAGGGTCCGCGCGAGCAGACCCAGCAGCTCGGAGGTGTTCACCGATCGCTCCGTCCTGTCGCCTCCCGGCCAGTGTGGCACCGATTGCCGATGCACACGGAGCGCGACGCCCGGCTCAGCGGTCGAGGCCGCCGATGGTGTCGCCCTCGCCGCCGAGGACCAGGGTCCGCACGATCGCCTCGGCGACCTCCCGTTCGCTGAGCCTGCGGCGGTCCGCCGCCGCCCGCAGCGTGATGCGTGCCTCGTCCTCGGGGCAGTCGTTCGACGCCATGATCGCGCCTACCGCCTGCTCGACCGTCGCCCGGTCGGACAGGGTGCGGTACAGGCCCGCGACGGCGTCGCCGAGGTCGGCGAACTGGAGCTGGAGGCGCACGGCGTCGGCCGCGAGCGCGGCATGCCCCACGGCGGCGTCGACCAGGCCGGCGGGCCAGTCCCCGGGCGTGCGGCTGTACACGTTGATCGCCACCCGGACGCCGGGCCCCACCTCGGCCGGGACGGCGAGCGCCTGGACGAAGCCCTCGGCGTCAGCGGCCGCCTGCCAGGCCTCCCAGCCGGGCACCATGTCGGCGAGCCTCGTGGTCAGCACCGTGCCCCGCCGCATCGCGTCGATGCAGGGCCCGGTGTCGGCGCGCGCCTCGGCCTGGTCGCAGCGGCCCGCGCCGGGGGTGCTGCTTCCGGCGCGCAGAGAGATGCCGTGCTCGCGCAGGCTGATGCTCGCCTCGACGCCGTGGCCGAGCACGGCCGCGGCGCGGATCGCGCACTCGTCGAGGTAGCGGGACAGGGTCATGGCGTCACGGTACCCGCGCTCCCGGACCCCGTCCCGCGGTCTCCCCGGCGACACCCTCAGCGGCGGCCGACGAGCCGGTCCACCTGGAAGAGCGTCGTCGTGCCGGACACCTCGTTCGCCACGGCGAGCAGCGGCCGGTGCGTGGGGGAGTCGGACGCCGGGACGAACGTGAGCCCCTCGGGGCCGAGGTCGCCGGCGCCGGCGAGCGCGGCGGCCGGGTCGGCGCCGTCGTCGATCGCGTCCTCGACGGACACGGCGTAGTCGCGGTTCGAGACGTAGGTGACGAACGCGGTCCGCTCGGGGCGCGTGATGTCGTAGACCATGACGCCGCCCGCGCGCTCCAGGCCGACGAAGGCGTACGTGCGGCCCGCCACCTCGCCGATGGCGAGGTTCTCCGGCTCGGGGCCCTTGTCGTCGCTGCGGCCGTCGCCCTTCGTCTCGGTGTGGTTGGTGTTGAAGGCGTCGCCGAGCGCGTCGGCGGTGACCCGCTCGAACTCGTCGCCCGAGTCGAAGACGAGCTCGCCGTCGGTGCCCCAGATCGAGAACGACCGGCCGCCGAAGGCGTACAGCTCCTCGTAGCAGGAGCCGTCGGCGCGCAGGCCGGAGGCCGTGGTGACGTTGAGGCGCCCGAGGTCGGCGTCGCCGAGCAGGCCGGCGGCGGGGGAGTCCTCGCACACCGGGGCGAGGCCGTCGTCGCCCAGGTCCTTGACCCGCGCCGGCTCGACGTAGTCGCCCCACTCGCGGGCGTCGCCCTCGTTCGCGGTGACGAGGTACGTCTGGCCGCGCGAGGTGTACGACGCGATCCCGTCGGGCATGTACAGCCCTCGGACGGGGACCTCGCGCGCGGCGGCGACGCCGTCCTTGTCCGACGGGTCGATGCCCTGGCCGGGCAGCGAGTGGTCCTTGCTGCCGAGCGACCACAGGTCGGTGGTGCGGGCGCTGCGCAGGTCGACCTCCGCGACGGCGTTCGCCTCCTGCAGCGCGACGTACGCGGTGCGGGAGTCCTTCGACACGGTCACGTACTCCGGCTCGAGGTTGCGTGAGACGCGGTGGGCGAGCGACCCGTCGGGGCCGGCGACGTCGGGCCCGAAGACGCGCACGCCGTCCGGCAGCGCGTCGCCCTCGAAGGCGTGGAACATCGCCGTGCGCACGGCGGACTGCGCGACGGGGCCCGCGTGCTTGCCGGTGAACCGGCGGGGGAGGTCGACGACGGACACCGAGCCCTCGGGGTCCACGCTGAAGTCGTCGGCGGGCTCGCCCTCGTTCGCGACGACGGCGCTGCGGCCGTCGGGCGTGATCGTCACCATGTCGGGCAGCGCGCCCACGCGCCACGCGCCGAGCGCCTCGCCGTCGCCGGCGGCGTCGAACAGCACCAGCCAGCCGTCGGAGACCTTGTCGGGCGACTCGACCGCGACGACGCCGAGCCCGTCCGGGCGCACGGCGACCGAGTTCGCGACCGCCCCGTCCGGCACGGTCGAGCCGTCCGCAGCGCGCACATCCGTCGTCTCGAGCGCGAAGAGCTTGCGGGGCGACGACGGGCGCGCGACGTCGAGCACGGTCACCTCGCCCGCCTGCGCGTTCACCGAGAAGAGGCGCTCCGAGCGGGCGTGGTACGCGACGATCTCCGCCGCCGACTCGTCGAACATGCCCGTGGCGTAGGAGCCGAGGGGGGACAGGGCGAGGCGGGCGTCGTCGGCCGACAGCACGGCAGGGTCGGCGACGACGCCGGCGCCCGGCGTCGCGTCCCCGCTCCCTGTGCCGCCGCTTCCCGTGCCGCCGCTTCCCGTGCCGCCCAGTGCCGACGCGGTGAGCGCGACGGGCGCGGCCAGCGCGCAGGCGAGGGCGGTGGCGCAGCCGGCGACGACGGCGCGACGCGGGGCGGGTGCGAGTCGCGGGGTGCGGGGGAGCGGTGTGCGCAAGGGGTCCTCCGGGGCCGGGGGCGCGCGGAGCGCGCCGTCGGGGTGACCGTAGGGAGGACGGATGGCCGCCGGGGGAGCCGGGGGTGAACGGGTGCCGGCCCGCCGGTGAACGCCTCGCTCAGGCGGGCGCGTCGTGGTCGGCGCCGCTCTGCACGCCGTCCCGCACGCCGTCGAGCCCGAGCTGCACGATCCGCCACACCGCGCCGACGAGCAGCACGACGAGCGCGAGGTTCCGCAGCCCTTCGACGACGACCATCGCGGGCTGCCCGCCGAGGAACTCGCCGTACGCCACCGGGTAGACGATCTGCGTGCCCAGCGCCGCCAGGAGCACGCCGACGGCGGGCGGCCCCCACAGCCGCCGCGTGCCGGGCCCGGCCAGGGCGATCGCGGCGGCCAGCGGCGGCCCGATCCACGCCACGAACTGCGGCGAGCCCACCTTGTTGAACACGATGAGCGACAGGAGCAGGGCGGCGGTGCTGAGCAGCAGGACGTCGGCCGCGTGGTCGGGGCGGCGACGCGCCGTCCACCACGTGAGCGCGGCGATCAGCAGCACCGCGACGGGCAGCAGCCAGTCGAGCAGGGACGCGACCTGGCGGGCGGCGTCGCCCTGCACCTCGTAGGTGAAGATCACGTCGTTGTACTCGATCCGCACCGACGGGTCCCACAGCCGCGCCACGCTGAACCAGGTGGCGAAGACCGACTCCGCCTGGAGCGTGCGCGCCTCCTGCTGGCCGAACACGCTGAACGCGCGCTCCCCGGCCCCGCCCGCGAGGGCGAGCCCGACGACGACGAGGCTCACCGCGGCGCCCGGCACCACCACCTGCCGCAGCAGGTCGCTCCAGCGGGCGCGGGTCGCGGCCAGCGCCACGACCACGGCCCCCGGGGCGATCTTGATCCACGCGCCCGCCGTGGCGACCGCCGTCGCGAGCGTCGGGCGGCGTGCCGCGACCGCCAGGGAGATCAGGATGAGCGGCGCGACGACGCCGTCCAGCCGGCCCAGGAAGATCGGGCCGAGGGCGAGCAGGAACGCGAGCCACCACCAGGCGCCCAGCACCCCGCGCGGCGCGCAGCGCACCAGCACCACCGTGGCGACGGCGTTCAGCGCCACGACCATCGCCGTCCAGACGATCTCGTAGCCCAGCAGGCCGTCGGTCACGAGCGCGGGCAGCGTGACCGGCACGAGCGCCCCCGCGGGGTACACCCAGTCGTAGTCGAGGACCGGCCACTGCCCGGCGTCGAGCCCGTGGCGGGCCCACCACTCGTACAGCGTGACGTCGCCGTAGATCGTGTAGCCCCAGGTGATGGCCTGCCCGATCACCCAGGCGTGCACGGCCACGAAGCCGAGCGCCAGCAGCCACCGGGACCTCAGCACGGCGCCGAGGGGACCGGGGGTGTTCCGCGCGGCAGCGGTCTGCGTGGATGGCACGCCCGACATGGTGACAGACCGGGCTCGTCGCCGCCCGGAGCCGCCTGGGGGATGCGTGATGCGGCTCCGGACGTCTAAGGTTTCGGAAACCCGAAAACTTCGACGCCTGGCCCACGGAGGACCGCATGAGCCGACCGACCCTCGACCGACCCGCCCAGGGGGTGCGTCCCGCGCGCCTGGTGACCCTGCTCGGGCCGGCGTTCGTCGCGGCGATCGCGTACGTCGACCCGGGGAACGTCGCGGCGAACCTCACGGCGGGGGCGCGGTTCGGGTACCTGCTGGTGTGGGTGCTGGTCGTCGCCAACGTCATGGCGGTGCTGGTGCAGTACCTGTCGGCCAAGCTCGGCGTGGTCACCGGGCGCTCGCTGCCCGAGGTGCTGGGCGAGCGCCTCTCCCGGCGCGGCCGGATCGCCTACTGGGCGCAGGCGGAGGTGGTCGCGATGGCCACCGACGTCGCCGAGGTGATCGGCGGCGCCATCGCCCTGCACCTGCTGTTCGGCGTCCCTCTGGTGCTGGGCGGGATCATCACCGGGGTCGTGTCGATGCTGGTGCTCACCGTGCAGCAGCGCCGCGGCCAGCGCGTCTTCGAGACGGTCGTGACGTCGATGCTCGCGGTCCTCACCGTCGGGTTCTGCGCGGGCCTGTTCTTCTCGCCGCCGGACCTGGGCGCGGTGCTCGGCGGGCTGGTGCCGCGCCTCGACGGCCCGGAGTCGGTGCTGCTCGCCGCGTCGATGCTCGGCGCCACCGTGATGCCGCACGCGATCTACCTGCACTCCTCCCTCGCCCGCGACCGGGTGCGGCACGACGCCCGGGTGCAGCGGCGGCACGCCCTCGCCGCCGGGGCCGAGGGACGCGACGACCTGGGGGACGGCGGGGTCGGGGACGACGACGTCACCGTGCCCCGCCCGCCGTCGCCGTCGGCGGTCCGCCGCCTGCTCACCGCCACGCGCTGGGACGTCGTCGCCGCGCTGGTGCTCGCCGGCAGCGTGAACATCGCGATGCTCCTCCTCGCGGCGGCCAACCTGCCCGGCCGCACGGGGACCGACTCGATCGAGGGCGCGCACGCCGCCATCGAGTCGTCGCTGGGCCCCGCGGTCGCGGTGCTGTTCGGGGTGGGGCTGCTCGCGTCGGGGCTGGCGTCCACGTCGGTGGGCGCCTACGCCGGCGCCGAGATCATGTCCGGACTCCTGCATGTGCGCGTCTCGCTGCTCGCCCGGCGGCTGGTCACCCTCGTGCCCGCGATCGTGCTGCTCGCGACGGGGGTGTCGCCCACGTGGCTGCTGGTCGTGAGCCAGGTGGTGCTCAGCTTCGGCATCCCGTTCGCGATGGTCCCGCTGGTGCGGATCACGCGCGACGCCGGCCTGCTCGGCGGGTTCCGCAACGGCCTCGCCACCCAGGTCGCGGCGTGGGCCGTGGCCGCGGTCATCGTGGCGCTGAACGTCGCGCTGCTCTGGCTGACGTTCACCGGCTGACCGTCGCGACAGAACGGAACCGGCGAGGTAGTACCGGATCTCGCGAGGTAGTACCGGGTCCCGCGAGGTAGTACCGGGTCCCGCGAGGTAGTACCGGGTCCCGCGAGGTAGTACCGGGTCCCGCGAGGTAGTACCGGGTCCCGCGAGGTAGTACGGGATCCTGCGAGGTAGTACCGGGCCCGGCGAGGTAGTACGGGTCAGCGGCCGAGCGCGGACTCCAGCCGGTCGACGAGCGCGGCCTGCGCGCTGACGACGAGGCGGCGGGCGTCGTCGGGTGAGAGCCAGGCGACCCGGTCGATCTCCGGCACCTCGATCCGCTTCCCCGACCGCGGGGGCCACTCGATCTCGACGGTGTTGCTGCGGACCTGGTCCAGGTCCGGCCCCGGCGGAGGCCACTCGCGCGCCCAGGCGAGGACGCGCTTGCCGGACCGCTGCCGCACCTCGCCGAGGTCGACGTCGGGGGACGACGGCGCGGGGAGCGGCAGCCCGAGCTCCTCCCCCGCCTCGCGCAGCGCGGCGGCGTGCGGCTCCTCGTCCGGCTCGAGCTCGCCCTTGAGCACCGTCCACGCGCCCTCGTCCTTGCGCGCCCAGAACGGGCCGCCCATGTGCCCGAGCAGCACCTCGAGGCCGCCGTCGTCCGAGGTGCGATAGAGCAGAAGGCCTGCGCTGGTCGTCGCCATGGTCACAGTGTGACCCGGGCGGTCCCTCGCGGAGCAGTGGACTACCTCGCCCGGTCCGGTACTACCTCGCCAGGTCACTGACTACCTCGCCGGGGGCTGTACTACCTCGGCAAAGACGGTGAGACGGAGTATCGCTTGACGTGAGACCCGGTCGCGGGTGACGATGGAGGAGGACCGGCGCCGGCCACCACCAGCCTCGGACGGCGCCGGTCCGCACTCCTCACCGGGCCCGGAACGGACCCCCGCGCAGAGAGAGGTCGTCGATGACCCGCAACGCCCCCGTCATGCCCGGCGTGACAGCCCCCGACTACGACGTCTCGCAGCCGCTGGACCTCGACTACGTGGGCGCCTTCGCCGACGTGACGCCCGAGGAGCGCGCCCACCAGCTCGCCGTCCGCGAGTTCGTGCAGGAGGACGTGCTGCCGGTCATCGACGGCTACTGGGAGCGCGCCGAGGTGCCGTTCGACCTGGTGAAGAAGCTCGCCGAGCGCGACTTCCTGCGCGACGGCGTCGACGTCCCCGGCCGCCCGTCGGTCTCGTTCATGGCCGAGGGCCTGGCCAGCATGGAGATGTCGCGCGGCGACGGCTCCGTCGCCACGATCTGCGGCGTCCAGGGCGGCCTCGCGCTGCGGTCGATCGTCATGCACGGCTCGCCCGAGCAGATCGAGCAGTACGCCGAGCCGATGGCGCGCGGGGAGATCCTCGGCGCGTTCGCGCTCACCGAGCCCACGCACGGCTCGGACTCCGTCTCGCTCGAGACCACCGCCCGCAGGGAGACCCGCGACGGCGTCGAGGGATACGTCCTGGACGGCGAGAAGAAGTGGATCGGCTTCGGCTCGTGCGGCGACATCACCGTCGTCTGGGCCCGCCTCGTCGGCGACGACGGCGACAACCAGGTGCACGGCTTCATCGTCCCGCAGGACGCGCCCGGCTACACCGCCACCACGATCGAGGGCAAGGTCTCGCTGCGCGCCATCTGGCAGGCGCACATCGTGCTCGACGACGTCTTCGTCCCCGCGAGCGCGGCGTTGCCCGGCGCGACGTCGTTCAAGGCGACCGCCGCCGTCCTCTTCGCCACCCGCCTCGCCGTCGCCTGGTCCGCCGTGGGGCACGCCGTCGCCTGCTACGAGGCGGCCGCCGCGTACTCGACCCAGCGCATCCAGTTCGGCCGACCGCTGGCCAAGAACCAGATGGTGCAGGAGCGGCTCACCCGCATGCTCTCGCTCGTCACGCAGATGCAGCTGCTCGTCGCGCAGATCACGCGCCTGGCGGATGCCGGCACGCTCACCGGCGAGCAGGCCTCGCTCGCGAAGTACACGACGACGCGGCAGGCCCGCGAGGTCGCGTCGATCGCCCGCGACATGCTCGGCGGCAACGGCATCCTCCTCGGCAACCGCGTCGCGCGGCACTTCGCCGACCTCGAGGCCCTGCACACCTACGAGGGCACCGAGTCGATGCAGGCGCTCATCGTCGGTCGTGACATCACCGGGGTCTCGGCCTTCGCCTGAGCACTGCAGCCTTCGCACGACGGGGACCCGCGCAGCCGCGCGGGTCCCCGTCGTCGTCCCCGGCCAGGTCCACGGTGACGACGTCGGGGAGGCGCAGCCCGAGCCAGAACGCCCCTGCCGATGGACCAGGGGCGACGTGGCCGGTCGCGACCAGCCATGCCGTGAGCACCATGCCGTGCGTCCCGACCACCAGGTCGCCTCGGCCGGCGTGGTCGCGCACGGCGTCGTCGAACCGGCGGGCCGCGCCCTCCGCGGACTCCCACCCGTCGTGCCGCGTGTCGGGCGCGCCCTCGACCCAGGCGCGCCGCGCCTCCCGGAACTCCGGGGAGACGGGCTCGGGCGGTCGCCGGATCTCCCCGAACCGCGGGTCCGTGGGGACGTCGGCGACGCCGAGCGCGAGGGAGAGCGTCTCCACCGCCTTGCGCTCGTCGCTCGCGACGGCACGTGCGCCCACCGGGAGGCGGAGCCCGCGGGCCGCGACACGGCCGGCGCGGGACAGCGGCCAGACGTGCGGAGGGACGTCATCGGTCACGTGCGGGGCTGCATGACGGACGACGGTGACGCGCACGGGGCCAGTCTGCCCGGGTCTCGCGGGCGGAGCGTCCCTAGAGTGGCGGCGTGACCGACGACCTCGCCCGCGCGGGCGCACGCTGGGACGACGACCCGAGCGCGGGGGAGTGGATCCTGCCGCTCCTCGGCGAGTTCGGCCCGACCCTCGGCCACGCCGTCCCGCAGGCGTATGCCGCGTACGCCGTGGTGCCCCTGCCCCGGGACGACGAGGGCAACGTCGACCTGGACGCCGTCCCGGCGCGCCTCGACGCCCTGGTCGACACGCTCGCGCCGTGGACGGCGGAGTCGCCGCTGCACGGCACCCTGTGGGAGGGGTGGCCGTCTCTGTACGACCGCGGAGGCGGGGTGGGGTCGTCGGGCACCGCCATCATGCTCGCATGGGACCCGGACGGGCCCGAGCCCGCCGCTGAGGAAATCGCCGAGGCGCGGCGCGCCGCGGACGAGGACCTGCTCGCCCGTCTCGTTGCGCGGCCGTCCGCCGACCGGCTCCTGCTGCCCCACCGGGGCTACCACGTGTGGACGGGGGAGCCCCGGTCGGTCGCCGCGCTCATGGGCCTGGTCGACCTGCCCTCGCACGTCTGGCCCGAGCACCGGGAATGGTTCCTCGGGATGCCGATCTACACCGCCGAGGCGGCGCTCGGCGGACCCGCGGACCTGGTGTCCGCCGTCCTCGCCGACGCGCGCCTCGGCGCCCGCGCCGCGGGGCCGGGCACCGAGCTCGACATCGACGACTGAGAGCTCAGCGCGGCATCTCGTCCTCGGCGCGGCAGCTCGAGCTGCCGCGCCGAGCCCGAACTGCCGCGGTGAGCGCCGTCAGGGCGCGACCGCGGGCGTCGTCGCCCCCGCCTGGGCCTGCTCACGCCGGTGCACGCGCCACCACACGAAGAACCCGGTCAGGGTGAAGACGCCGTAGAACACGTACATCAGCGCCGTGGCGTAGTAGCCCGCCGACCAGAGCAGGGGCACTCCCACGACGTCCACTGCCACCCAGACCAGCCAGAACTCGACCCAGCCCTTCGCCATGCCGTACGTGGCGACCAGCGAGCCCATGAAGATCCACGCGTCCGACCACACCGGCTCGTAGGAGCCGAGGGCGCGGAACAGCGGGGTGAGCAGCAGGGTGCCGCCGACCATCACGACGACGATGCCGACGCGCTCCCGCCAGGTCGCCCAGTGGGGGTGCACCGCGGCGCCGCCGTCGGCGGGGATCCTGCCGTCGGCGCGGACCTCCAGGGCGGCACGCTCGGTGCGCCGCCACTGCACCCAGCCGTAGATCGACACGATCAGGAACATCACCTGCCGGCCCGCCTGGCCGAGCATGTCGGCGCGGCTCGAGTCGCCGAACCACGAGCCCATGAAGACCGTGAACAGCACCAGGTTGCCGACGATGCCGACGGGCCACGCCCACACCTTGCGGCGCATGCCGCCGAGCGCGGAGGCGAGGCCGAACAGGTTGCCGACGATCTCGCGCCACGACATGTGCTGGTCGCCGATGGTCAGCGTGGCGTTGAAGAACGCGTCGATCGCGTCCATCGTTCACTCTCCCGGTCCGAGGTGCGGCGTCCGGGGTGAGGGGTCGGCGCTCGCCGCGTCGGGCCCCGTAGGGCCGTCGTCGGCGGCACGACACCCGGCGGCACCCACCCTGACGGGTGCGTGCCGCACGTGCTTCCTCCCATCCGGACTTTGACCGTCGGCCCTGGAATCTCACCAGGTCAGCCGGCCTCTCCCCGCGTCTGCGGGTGGAGGCCGGGTCGCGGGCTGTCACCGCCGGCTCGGAATTTCACCGACCCCGGAGCACGTACGTGCGTGTCTTTCCACCGCCGGAGGTCCCGGCGGCGTCCTGCACAACTCAGGATGCCACAGCGGCATTCCCGGCGGCAGCGTCGTGTCCGGCCGTCTCGACCGGCGGTCAGGCCAGCGCGTCGCGGACGGCGCGCGCGACGTCGTCCGGCCCCGCCCCGGGCTCCAGCACCGTGACCACGACGCGCTTCCCGTCGCCGCCCGTCGCGACCGTCCGGACCTCGCCGGCGGAGGCGACGTCGGTGTCGACGGCAGGGGCGGACGACGGCGCGGAGTCGTCGTCGTGCGGGAACGGGGAGACGGCGGCGCGCCGCAGGTCGGCGAACGCCTCCTCCAGCTCCGGCCGCAGGTCGAGGTGGGGGTTGCGCAGCCAGCGCCGCAGGATCGCGTTGTGCACCGCGACGACGGACGCCGCGAACGCGATCGACATCGTCGTGGTGGACCGGTCGGGCGGCAGCGTGTCACGCAGGTAGGCGGTGAACGCGCGCTCGTAGCGGTGCGTCGTGACCAGCTCGCGGTCGCGCAGCGCGGGCACCTGCTGCAGCAGCTGGTGCCGGGCGATCGACGTCTCGCGCTGGCCCACGTGGTGGTCGAAGACGAGCCGCGCCGCGCGGCAGACCTCGAGGTACGGGTCGGTGGTCGGGTCCCACGCCCGCTCGGGCGCGCGGCCCGACTCCTCGCTGGCCCGCGCCTCGGGCCGGGTCTCCGCGAGCATGACGACGACCTCCTCCAGGAGCAGCTCGTGGTCCGCGAAGACCACGTCCTCCTTGGAGCGGAAGCGGCGGAAGAACGTCGCACGGCTGACGCGGGCGGCGTCGGCGATCTCCTCGACGGTGGTCTGCTCGTAGCCCTGCCGGGAGAAGAGGTCGATCGCGGCGTCGACGGCCTGGGCGTGGGTGTGCGTCCGGACGGCGGTCATGCCTGGGAGATTACTCCGGCACCGCCGGTCGTCCTTCCGGCGTCCGCTCGTCCGTGGACCCCAGCTGCAGCCGGTAGAACCGGAAGAAGCCGAAGTCGTCGACCGGCAGCACCTCGACGCCGGAGTAGCCCGCCGCACGCGCGTAGCGCCGCAGCGTGGCCGGGCGCATCACGGTGCCCGTGCCGGCCGACGGGCTCGTGGACAGGCCGTCCGGCAGGCACACGAACAGGCTGTAGCCGTACATGATCCGGTCGACGTCGTCGGCCGGGGCGCGGAACTCGTCGGCGACGGCCTCGTCCATGACCACCACGACGCCGTCGGGCCGCATCGCGCGGCGCACGCCCTCGAGCACGGCGACCGGGCGCGGCATGTCGTGCACGCACTCGAAGGCGAACGCCGCGTCGTAGGGCTGGGCGACGGCGAGCTCTGCGGCGTCTGCGAGGTGGAAGAAGGCTCGCCGTTCGAGGCCCGCCTCCGCGGCGGCCGCCCGTGCGGCGGCCACGGACGGACGGTCGACGTCGATGCCGTGGACCTCGGCGAGCGGGTACGCCTCGGCGAGCGCGAGCGTCGACCAGCCGAAGCCGCAGCCGACGTCGACGACGCGGGCCCCGGGCCGGGAGAGCGCCTCGTGGACGGCGGGCAGCGCCGCGAGCGTCGGTGCCAGGCGGCGCTCGAACCACGGGCGGTTGACGTCGGACTGCGCCTGGCGGGCGTCGTCGCCGAGCTGGTCCCACGACACCCCGCCGCCGTCCCGGTACGACTCGAGCAGACGGGGCAGCTGCGGCCCGATCGCGCCGACGAACCGGGCCAGGGGCGCCAGGTACGACAGCGAGGACGTGTCGGTCAGCACCTCCGCGTGCGCCGCGGGCAGCGCGTAGAGGCGGGTCCGGGCGACGGCCTGCGGGTCCGCGTGGAGCGCGGGTGCCGCGCCGGCGTCCTCCGCGACGAGGACACCGGAGGCCGCCTGCTGCTCCAGCCACTCGCGCGCGTACCGCTCGGCCGTGCCGGTGGCCTCCGCGAGCCCCGTGGACGTCAGGGGGCCGGACGACGCGAGCGCCTGGTACCAGCCGAGCCGGTCGCCCACGTGCACGGCCAGGACGTCGATGGCGCCGAGCGTGGCGGCGAACAGCCGGTCGGCGAACGCGTCGGCGGTGTCGGTCGGGTCGGTCATGGCGGCACCTCCGTGCCGTGGCCCGGACGTGCGGGCCCGCGGCGTCGTCGGGAGGCGGCGCCCGTCTCGACGCTAGCTCGCGGGAGTCCGGCGCGTCGACCGCCCGGGCGGGTGATCCGCGTCAGCCGCGACGGCGCCTGCGGTCGTCGTCCGGCTCCCCGCGACGACGCTCGTCGAAGCCCGCCTCGGCGGGGCGCCGGCCGCGCTGCAGGTACCGGATCTCCCGCACCGCGACCCCTGCGGCGAGGAAGAACGGGATCCACGCCCAGACCCTGCCGCGCAGCACGACCCACAGCATTGCGAGCGCGACGGCGCACGCCCCGACCACGGTCCACACGCTCGCCCACCGCACCTTGCGCACGGGCCGAGGCTACCGCTGCCCCTCCCGCGGAACACGTGCCCCCGGCATGGGTAGGGTGGCGGTCGTGACTTCCGGGACCACGACCGCGCCTGAGACCACCACCGCCCCCACCACCACCGTCCCCGTCGTGGACGTCTACGTCGACCCGCTGTGTCCGTTCGCGTGGATCACGTCCCGCTGGGCCCTCGAGGTGGCGGAGCACCGGGACGTGGAGCTCACGTTCCGGCTGATGAGCCTGTACCTGCTGAACAAGGACCGGGACATCCCGGCGGACTACCGGGCGAAGATCGAGGCGTCGCGCGGCATCGGCCGCGTCGCCGCGGCGGTGCAGACCGAGCACGGCCCCGAGGCGTTCAGCGCCTTCTACACCGCGGCCGGCACACGCATCCACCCGGGCGGCCGCCGGGACGACCTCGACGCCGTCGCCGTGGAGGCCCTGGCCGAGGCCGGCCTGCCCGCGTCGCTGGCCTCCGCCGCGTCGTCGGACGCCTACGACGCCGCCCTCGCCGTCTCGCACGAGGAGGGCATGAAGCCGGTGGGCGAGGACGTCGGCACGCCGACGATCCACGTCGACGGCGTCGCGTTCTTCGGCCCGGTCCTCACGCGCATCCCGCGCGGCGAGGACGCGGTGCGGATCTTCGACGGCGCCGTCGCGCTCGCGTCGTTCCCGGACTTCTTCGAGCTCAAGCGGTCGCGGACCAGCTCGCCGTCCTTCGACTGATCCCCGCACCACATCCCCGCACCACACCCCCCGCACCCCGAGAGGCGAACCATGACCCTCGACCTGCGTGTCTTCACCGAGCCCCAGCAGGGTGCGTCGTACGACGACCTGCTCGCCGTCGCGAAGGCGACCGAGGACCTCGGCTACAGCGCGTTCTTCCGCTCCGACCACTACCTGACGATGGGCGGCGACGGCCTACCGGGCCCCACCGACGCCTGGACGACGCTGGCCGGCCTGGCCCGCGACACCTCCACCGTGCGCCTCGGCACCCTCGTCACGTCGGCCACGTTCCGCCACCCCGGCGTGCTGGCGATCCAGGTGGCGCAGGTGGACCAGATGTCCGGCGGCCGTGTCGAGATCGGGCTCGGCGCCGGCTGGTTCGCGCGCGAGCACGAGGCGTACGGGATCCCGTTCCCGGCCAAGCGGTTCGGGCTCCTCGAGGAGCAGCTGGAGATCCTCACCGGGCTGTGGGGCACGCCCGTCGGCGGGTCGTACTCGTTCGACGGCGAGCACTACACGCTCGTCGACTCCCCGGCCCTGCCCAAGCCTGCCCAGGCGAAGATCCCCGTCATTGTGGGCGGAGGCGGGCCGAAGCGCACGCCGGCGCTGGCCGCCCGGTTCGGCGACGAGTACAACCAGGCGTTCCCCGAGCTGGACACGGTCGCGCCGCGCATCGGCGTGATCAACGAGGCGCTGGAGGCGGCGGGGCGCACGCCGGACTCCATCGTGCAGTCCGTCGCCCTGGTGCTCGCGGTCGGCAAGGACGAGGCGGAGTTCACCCGGCGCGCGGCGGCGATCGGCCGCGAGCCGGCCGAGCTGCGCGAGCACGGCGTCGCGGGCACCGTCTCCGAGGCCGTCGACCTGCTCGGCTCGTTGCGGGACCAGGGGATCCAGCGCGTGTACCTGCAGGCGCTCGACCTGCACGACCTCGACCACCTGGACCTGGTGGCGCGCGAGGTCGCGACGCAGCTCTGAGGCGAGCCGCAGGCCTGTGACCTGCGGCGACAGTCGGCCAGGGCGACGGTCTCGCCTGCTGAACTCACCCCGCCGAACTCGTGACACGGGGGCACGGCGGGGCTAAGTTCGCGACAGACGACGAGGTGGCCCGCTCTCCGGAGCGGGTCACCTCGACCCGTTCAGGGCGGAGGTCGCGCCCGCCGCAGGCCCGCAGCACCGTCACGACGCTGCCGTCGCCCGGACGACGTGGTCCACGCTCCCCGCCGCACGACCGCGCCCATGCCCGGAGGACACGCCATGTCCGTCTCCGAGTTCGACCGTCTTGTCGTCACCCCGCGCCGCACCGAGCACGTCCGGTCGCGCCCCCACGGCCCGCTCAGCGCGGAGCCGCCGCGCCCCACCGCCCCGCCGAGGGACGAGAACGCCGCCTCGCGGTCGCCGTCCCTCGCCCTGATCATGCTGCTCGCGACGCTCGGCGTCGTGGCCTACGCCGTCTTCCTGCTCAACCCCGCCAACCGCGGGGACGCGCTGCCGTACGTCATGGTGATCACGGCCGAGACCATCCTCGTCGTGCAGGCGCTCCTCGCGATGTGGACCGTGCTCTCCAGCGGCTACGACCCGCGCGGCTTCTCCTTCCACCACGCGCAGGACCGTCTGTTCGACCTGCCCGAGATCGTGCGGGACGAGGCCGAGGACGACCCCACGCGCTGGACCCTGTACCTGCACGACAGACCCGTGACCGTCGACGTCTTCATCACGACGTACGGCGAGAGCCTCGACACGATCGCGCGCACGGTGCGCGCCGCCGTCGCCCTGCGCGGCCGCCACCGGACCTGGGTGCTCGACGACGGCCGCTCGGACGACGTGCGCGACCTCGCCGCCACGCTCGGCGCCCGCTACGTGCGCCGGCTGTCGAGCCACGGCGCCAAGGCCGGCAACGTCAACCACGCGCTGACGATCGCGAAGGGGGACTACTTCGTCATCCTTGACGCAGACTTCGTCGCCCGGCCGGAGCTCCTGGTCGAGACGGTCCCGTTCTTCGTGTCCGACGACGTCGCCTTCGTGCAGACCCCGCAGACGTACGGCAACCTCGACACCCTCATCTCCCGCGGCGCCGGCTACATGCAGGCCGTGTTCTACCGCTTCGTGCAGCCCGGCCGGAACCGTTTCAACGCGGCGTTCTGCGTCGGCACCAACGTGATCTTCCGCCGGGCGGCGGTCGACGACATCGGCGGCATGTACACGGACTCCAAGTCGGAGGACGTGTGGACGTCGCTCCTGCTGCACGAGCGCGGCTGGCGCACCGTCTACATCCCGACCGTCCTCGCGGTGGGCGACACCCCCGAGACCGTCGAGGCGTACACCAAGCAGCAGCTGCGCTGGGCCACCGGCGGCTTCGAGATCATGCTCCAGCACAACCCGCTGAGCCCCAGGCGACGGCTCACCCTCGACCAGCGCCTGCAGTACACGGTCACGGCCACGCACTACCTCTCGGGCATCGCGCCCCTCGTGCTGCTCCTGGTCCCGCCGCTGCAGATCTACCTGGACCTCACGCCGATGGACCTGACGATCTCGCCGAGCACCTGGTTGCTGTACTACCTGGGCTTCTACGGGATGCAGATCGCGATCGCGTTCTTCACCCTCGGGTCGTTCCGGTGGGAGGTGCTGATGCTCGCGTCGGTGTCGTTCCCGATCTACACGAAGGCGCTGTGGAACGCCCTCACCGGCAAGGAGCAGGCCTGGCACGTCACGGGTCGTGCCGGCCGGGCCGAGTCGCCGTTCAACTTCATGCTGCCGCAGGTGCTCTGCTTCGCCTTCCTGCTGCTGACGTCCGCCGTCGGCGTCTGGAAGGAGTGGGGCGACGACCCGCTGCCGAGCCTGGCGCTGGCCTGGAACCTCACCAACACGTTCATCCTCGGCGCGTTCGTCGTCACCGCGCTGCGCGAGTCGCGCCGCGCCCGCGCCGCCGTCCCGTCCGCCGGAGGTGCCGCATGACCTGGACCAACCGCCTGCGCCTCGTGGGAGGCCTGCTCGGCGTGGTGCTGCTGTGCGTCGCGCTCACCCTGGTCATGAACCGTCGCGAGTCGCAGGCCACGTCGTCGGCCGCGACCATCTCCGCCGAGACGCTCGACGTCGGCACGGACTACGCCGGGACGGTCGCCAAGGCGCTCGTCGAGGAGGGTGACGAGGTGCGCGCCGGCGACCCCCTGCTGGTGCTGCGCAGCCTCACGCTGCAGCACGACCTCGCCGTCGGCCTCGTCAGCCGGGAGGGCGGCGCCTACGAGGTGGCCGAGGACGGCACGATGACCGTGGTCGCCCCCGCCGACGGCGTCGTCACGGACGTGGCCGTGGACCAGGGGGCGTTCGCCCGGTCGGGGGAGGTGCTCGCCACCGTCGAGCGCCAGGGCTCGCTGTTCGTCGACGCGAGGCTCGTGCTCGACCCGGCGGACTTCGCCCGCATCCGCGACGGCGCCACGGTCACGGTGGTGCTGCCCAACCAGGCCGAGGTGGACGGCGTCGTGGACGCGGTGGCCGTGCAGAACACGAAGAACCAGGCGGAGGCGACGGTGCGCGTCTCCAGCGCAGGCCTGGTGCGCGGCGCCGAGCACGGGCTCGTCATGGCCGGAACCCCGGTCACCGCGGTGATCGACCTGCACGACGACGGCCCGCTCGCCGGCGTGGACGCCGCGTTCAGCCAGTTCCTGCGCCGGGTGGGCCTGTGACGACGCCCGCGCGGCGCGGCGCCGGGGCGCGGACGAGGAGCGTGCCGCCGCCGGTCGCCGGTGCGCTGGCGGCGGTCCTGGCCGTGGTCCTGGCGTCGTCGGGCTGCGGCGTCCTCCGCGGGACGGCACCCGCCGAGGAGGACGCTCCGGGCGCCGTCGACGCCCCGGCGCCGGAGGAGAGCCTCGCGGCGCCCGACGTCGACGTGTCGCTGCTGCCCCGGGAGCAGGTCGCGGCCACGCCGACGACGCGACTCGCCGACGGCCTGGCGCCGCCCACGAACCGGTGGTTCTCCAGCCTGGCGCTCGGCGACGCGCCGCAGCCCGTGTTCCCGGTGCCGCTCGCGGTCGCGCTGACCGGGGGCGGGTTCGCCTACGGGCTGCCGCAGGTGCAGGTGACCGAGACCTCGATCCTGGGTCCGTTCGACCCGCAGGTGGGCGCGGACGTCGGCGCCGCGTCGGCGGTGGTGTCGGAGTACGACGTCGCGTCCGTGACGGTCGAGCTGCGCGACGGCGCCGGGGCGGCGCTCGGGCACCTGCGGATCGTGGAGGGGTCTCCCGTGCTGCGGTACGTCGCGGCGACCGACCAGGACGTGGCGATGACCTCGGCGTTCACCGTCGCCGACGGCCGAGCGTCGACCGAGGTGCTCGACCGTGAGCACGTCCTCGTGGGTCCGGGCGGCACCGACGACCCCGGTGCCGGGCTCTCCGACGACGGGCGGGTGCTCACGCTCGCCGCGGGCGAGTCCGTCGCCTGGTTCCCGGTGCCGGACGGGGCGTCGGGCGCGTCGGTCGACACCCTCGTCGAGGCCGCCTCGCGCCCGGTGGCCGCGGTGACCGCGTCGTACGGCGCCGGCGACGACGGTGTGAGCACCGCGCTGACCTACGCGA
This sequence comes from Isoptericola sp. NPDC019571, assembly GCF_044389385.1. Taxonomy (NCBI): domain Bacteria; kingdom Bacillati; phylum Actinomycetota; class Actinomycetes; order Micrococcales; family Promicromonosporaceae; genus Isoptericola; species Isoptericola sp. NPDC019571. The sequence continues at coordinate 136,221 of NZ_JBIRXZ010000006.1, read as the reverse complement.
CCGCGGACGGGGGCCCCACGGCCGTCGTGCGCATGCCCCACCAGGCGGACTCCACGGGGGCCACCTGCGGCCTCGGCTCGTACGCGACCGTGCACGGGACGGTCGACGTCTGCACGGCGTCGACCCTGGGGTGGTCGAGCCCCGCGGTGGAGCCGGCCGGCGGGCTCGACCTGTCGGGCCTGGACGACGACGCGCGCGCGGAGCTCGCCGACCAGGTGCGTGCCGACGCGGCCGCTGTGGGGACGGGGGCCCTGGAGGCGCCGTCCGACACGTACTTCGGGGGCAAGGCCCTGGCCCGGGACGCCAACCTGCTCGGTCTGGCGGAGGGGCTCGGGCTGGACGGTGTGGCCGAGCCGCTGCGGTCGGGACTCGAGGAACGACTTCGGGAGTGGGCCGAGCCCGACGGCTGCGAGCACCGCGCGGAGCGCTGTTTCGTGCACGACCCGGTGCTGGCGACCGTGGTCGGGAAGGTGCCGGGCTTCGGTTCGGAGGAGGCAAACGACCACCACTTCCACTACGGGTACTTCTTGTACGCGGCGGGCGTCGTGGCGGCCGACGACCCGGCGCTCGCCGCCGACCTCGCGCCCGTGCTGGACCTGCTCGCCGCGGACGTCGCCTCGGGCACGGGGGTGGGCGGCATGCCCGCGCTGCGCGTGTTCGACGTCTACGCCGGGCACTCGTGGGCGTCCGGGTACGCGCCGTTCGCCGACGGCAACAACCAGGAGTCGGCGTCCGAGGCCGTCTCGGCCTGGAACGGGCTGGCCCTGTGGGCGCAGGCGACGGGGGACGCCGAGCTCGAGGAGCAGGCGCGCTGGATGCTCGGCGCGGAGGCCGCGTCGGCGCGCGCCTACTGGACCGACGTCGACCGGGACGACCCCGCCGTGGAGGGCTTCGGCCACCAGGTGACGTCGCTCGTGTGGGGCGGCAAGCGGGACTGGGCCACGTGGTTCAGCGCCGAGCCGAGCGCGATGCTCGGGATCCTCGTGCTGCCGGCACAGCCGGTCGCGACGTACCTCGGCGGGGACCCGGACCGCATCCGTGCCAACCTCGACGAGGCGCTCTCCGGACCGCGCGACGTCCCCGCGTCGTGGGACGTGATGTTCGGCGACCAGCTGCTCATGTACGCCGCGCTGGCCGGGCCGGAGGACGCCGCCGCGGCGCTCGGCGTCGCCCGCGACCTGCCCGAGGAGCGCATCGACGACGGGAACACCCGCGCATACCTCCTCGCCTGGCTCCTGGAGCACGCGTCCCGACCGCCGAGGTAGTGCGAACCTCCGCAAGGTCGTCCTGGGGCCCGCGAGGTGGTCGGATCCTTCGCGAGGGAGTTCCGGCCGAGACGGCCTCGAGGCCTCTTGCTCCCTCGGCGAGTTCTGGGCTACCTCGGCGCGATCGTGACCTCAACGTTGCAGACGCATGTTGACGGGTGAAGTCCCGGCCCCTACGGTGAATCCATTCAACGCGGGGAATCGCTTTCCTGCAGCGGGTCGGCGACGTCGCCGTCCCGGAGGCTGACCGGGCCGACGACGGCCCGGGCATCGACGGAGATGGGACCGGGCCATGGCACACGAGGGCGCGCGCGCGGAGGTGGCGGCGGCACGCACGGCGGCCCCCGCCGACGGCGGCGCCCGGCTCGAGCGATGGTTCGGCTGGGTCGACACGCTGGCGTTCCTGGGCCTGCTCAACCTCCTCGTCCTCGCGGGCACGCTGGCCGGGGGAGTGGTGCTCGGCGTCGCGCCCGCGCTCGCCGCGGCGACCGTCGTCAGCCGCACGCGGCTGCGGGGCGACACCCAGCGCGCCGTGCGCGTCTTCGTCCGCGCCTGGGCCTCCGGACTCGCCCGCGCCAACCTCCTCGCCGCGCCGGGCCTGCTGGCACTCGCCCTCACCGGGACGAGCCTGCTCCTGCTCGACGACGCGCCCGCGGTGCTCCGCGTCGCGCTCGCCGTCGTCGCGGGCCTCGGCGTCGTGCACCTGCTGCTCGCCCTGACGATGGACGCCCACTACGACCTGCGTCGCGGCGACGTGCCGCGCCTGGCCTGGACGTTCCTGCTGCGCGCCCCCGGGGCGCCCCTCCTGCTCGCGGCGACGACGGCGCTGGTCGGCGTCGTCACCGCGTTCGTGCCCGGACTCCTGCCCGTCGTCTCGATCGGCGCGTGGGCGTACCTGTGCACGGCCCTCTGCCTGTCCTTCTACGCCGCCAACGACCGCCGGCTCGGCGACCGGGCGGCGACCGACCCCCTCGACGAGTGAACGACGACGTGCACTCCGACGAAAGGAACAGCATGCGCACACGACGGCTGGCCCCCCTGGCCCTCCTCGCGGTCGGGAGCCTCGCGCTCGCGGCCTGCGGCAGCGGCGGTGGCGGCGACGGCGGCGGCGGTGGCGGCGGTGGCGAGGCGCTCGACTCGCTCTCGATCATGGCGCCGTACTTCTCCGCGACGCCGCCGGAGGACGACGACCCGGTGGGCGCGAAGCTGTCCGAGCTGGCGGGGCTGGACCTCGACATGCAGTGGGTGCCCAACGCGGAGTACGGCGACCGGACCAACGTGGTGCTGGCCGGCGACGAGATCCCCGACGTCATGGTCATCCAGCAGAAGAGCCAGGGCTTCGTGCAGACGGCGGAGGCCGGCGGCTTCTGGGACCTCACCGAGTACCTGGCCTCGGGCGACTACCCGAACCTCGTCACGGAGAACCCCGACGTCCAGGAGGCCTCGAGCGTCAACGGCAAGGTCTACGGCGTGTACCGGGCCCGCGACGTCGTGCGCACGTCCATCACCATCCGCAAGGACTGGCTGAAGAACCTCGGCCTCGAGGAGCCCACGAACACCGACGAGCTCATGGCGCTCGCCAAGGCGTTCACCGAGGACGACCCCGACGGCAACGGCAAGGACGACACCTACGGGATGATCATCCCCGCCTGGGGTGCGTCGATCGGCACGGGCAGCCCCTACGACGCCATCGAGACCTGGTTCGGCGCGGGCAACGTGTGGAAGGACGAGGGCGGCCAGCTGATCCCGTCGTTCACGACCCCGGAGTGGAAGCAGGCGCTCGACTACGAGAAGCAGCTCATCGAGAACGGCTACGTCAACAAGGACTACGCCACGATGGACGGCTCCACCCAGTGGAACGAGCCGTTCCTCAACGGCAAGGGCGGCATCATCATCGACGTCCAGTCGCGCGCGTCGCAGCTGGCGGGCCTGTTCAAGGAGAAGGACCCCAAGACGTACGACCAGTTCGTCGCGCTCCAGGGCAACATCGCCGGGCCGAACGGTGACTTCGCGCTCCCGACGCCGGGCTACAGCGGCTTCCTCGCCGTGCCGAAGGCGTCGGTGCAGACGGAGGAGCAGCTCAAGCAGGTGCTCACCGCGCTGAACGAGCTGAGCAGCACCGAGGGCCAGGTGCTGGAGAACAACGGCATCGAGGGCGACAACTTCACGGTCGAGGACGGCTTCGCGGTCAACGACGAGTCGAAGCAGGACTACACGGACCTGGTCAGCGGCTCGTGGGCCCAGATCGGCACCAACGTGGCCGGCTACGAGGCCTACAAGCCGAAGCCGGAGACGGAGTACGACGCCGAGCTCGAGCAGGAGCGCGTGGACCTGCAGGCCAAGGACCTCGAGAAGGCGGTCTTCAACCCCGGGGCGGCGCTCGTCTCCGAGACCTACATGACCAACGGCGTCCAGCTCGACCAGGTCATCGCCGACGCCCGCATCCAGTACATCAGCGGGCAGATCGACGAGGCGGGGCTCGACGCGGCGATCGCGCAGTGGAAGTCCAGCGGCGGTGACGCGGTCACGGCCGAGATGAACGAGCTCTACGGCCAGCTCGGCTGATCCCCTCCGGTGCGGGGCCGGGCCTCGGTGCCCGGCCCCGCACCCCGTCCGAGAAGGAGGCTGCGATGACCGCCGTCGTCGACGTCGAGCAGGCCGGCACGCCCGCGCCCGCCGCCCCTCCCGCGCCCCGCCGGCCGCACCGCGGCTGGGCCCGGGTGGTGCGCTACCGGTGGCTGCTGGTGATGATGCTGCCGGGCATCCTGTACTTCCTGCTGTTCCGCATCTGGCCGATGTGGGGCGCGCAGATCGCGTTCAAGAACTACGTGCCGTTCCTGGGGATCCAGGGCTCGGAGTGGGTGGGCTGGCACCACTTCCAGGAGTTCTTCTCCAACCCCGACTTCCCGCGGCTGCTGGGCAACACGCTGATCCTGGCCGCGCTGAGCCTGTTCGTGGCGTTCCCGCTGACGATCGTGCTGGCGCTGCTGCTCAACGAGGTCCGCCTGTCGGTGCTCAAGCGCACGGTGCAGACGCTGGTCTACATCCCGCACTTCCTGTCCTGGACGGTCGTGGTGTCGCTGACCGCGCTGCTGTTCGCGATCGGCACGGGCCCGCTGTCGTCCTTCCTGGACGGGCTCACCGGCACGGAGACCAACTACCTGGCCGACCCGGACTGGTTCCGTCCGCTGATCCTGCTGCAGACGATCTGGAAGTCCACCGGCTGGGGCACGATCATCTTCCTCGCCGCCCTGGCCAGCGTGGACCAGGAGCAGTACGAGGCCGCCGTCATCGACGGCGCGGGCCGCTGGCAGCGCACCTGGCACTTCACGCTGCCCGCCATCCGGCCCACGATCATCGTGATGCTCATCCTGCAGACCGGGGAGATCCTCAACACCGGGTTCGAGCAGATCTACCTCATGTCCAACGCGCTCAACCGCACCGTCGCGGACGTCTTCGACACGTACGTGTACTTCACCGGCATCCAGCAGGGCGCGTACTCCTACTCCACCGCGGTGGGCCTGTCGAAGGCGATCGTCGGGCTGGTGCTGATCTTCGGCACCAACTGGCTCGCCAAGCGCTTCAACCAGCAGGGGATCTTCTGATGGCCGCACCGCTCACTACCGTGCCCACCGTGCCGCCCGGCCGCGCCTCCCGGCGCGCGTCCAGGCCCTCCACGCAGCACCAGCGGTTCAACACCCGTGCGGGGCGCGCGTTCGACGTCGTCAACGTCGTGCTGCTCGTCGCCGTCGGCCTGCTGGCGCTGCTGCCGTTCCTGTACGTGCTCGCGGGCTCGTTCGCGACCGAGCTGGAGATCACCACGCGGCCGTTCTTCCTGTGGCCGCGGGACTTCACGACCGACTCCTACGCCTCGATCCTGTCCTCGGACGCGTTCGTGCGGGCCTTCGTCACCACCGTCGTCGTGACCCTGGTCGGCACGCTCGTCCAGCTCGCGCTGACGGCGCTGATGGCCTACCCGCTGTCGAAGGTCGACCTGCCCGGGCGGCGCACCATCATGACCGTCGTCGTGTTCACGATGGTGTTCTCCGCGGGCATGATCCCCACGTTCCTGGTGGTCAAGCAGCTCGGCCTGCTCGACTCGTACTGGGCGCTGATCCTGCCGATGGCGATCAACCCGTTCAGCCTGATCATCATCAAGAACTTCTTCCAGCAGCTGCCCCAGGAGCTGGAGGAGTCCGCCAAGATCGACGGCGCCCACGAGCTGCAGATCCTGCGGCACGTCGTGATCCCGCTGTCCAAGCCGGTGCTCGCGACGTTCGCGCTGTTCTACGCCGTCGGCATCTGGAACGACTACATGTCCCCGCTGCTGTACCTGAACGACCAGGACATGTGGACCCTGCAGATGTTCCTGCGGCAGGTCACCGCGTCGGCGTCGCTGTCCGCGCAGGACATGGGCGCCGAGCTGCCCCCGCCCGCGCAGGGCATCAAGTTCGCGGTGGTCATCGTGGCCACCATCCCCGTGCTCCTGGCCTACCCGTTCCTCCAGAAGCACTTCGCCAAGGGAATGCTCATCGGGAGCGTGAAGGGCTGACATGACCATCCACCTCGCGGGCGACTCGACCGTCGCCCCCACCGACCACGGCCGCACCTCGGGGTACCCGGAGATCCCGCTGCTGGGCTGGGGCGACGAGCTCGCGACGTTCACCGGCGACGTCGTGCGCAACCACGCGATCGGCGGCGCCACCACGGCGTCGTTCCGGGCCGAGGGACGCTGGGAGAAGCTGCTCGCGGAGCTGCGGCCCGGCGACACGGTGGTGATCCAGTTCGGGCACAACGACCAGAAGGAGCCCGACGAGCTCGCCGCCGAGGGCGGGTACACGGACCGGCTCGCGCAGTTCGTCGCGGAAGCGCGCGCGAACGGGGCGCGGCCCGTGCTGGCCACGAGCGTCGAGCGCCGCCTGTTCGACGGCGACGGCCCCGACGGCCCGCTGCGCTGGTCGCACGGCCCCTACCCGGCGGCGGTGCGGACGCTCGGCCACGAGCTCGACGTGCCGGTGCTCGACCTCACCGCGTTCACGCGCTGGCTGTACGGGTGGCTGGGCCGCGACGCCTCGGCCGCCCTCTTCCCGCACGGCGCCGCCGCGGCGGCGGGCCTGCCCGTCGACGAGAAGCTGGCCACGGACAACACCCACTTCACGACGGCGGGGGCGCGCGCCGTCGCCCGCTACGTCGGCGAGGCCCTGGCGTCGCTCGACGGCGTGCACGACGCCGAGGAGCCGCTCGGGGCGTGGGTGATGCAGCCGTGACAACGCCCGTGGTGGCGGGGACCTACCGCAACGCCCTGGCCGGTCCCGGCGACCTCGCCGGGTGGGTCGCGGAAGGCCCGGTCGGCGTCGAGCACCGCGACGACGGCCTGGTGCTGCGCAGCACGGCCGACGAGGCAGCGCTCGACGCCGACGGCCGCGGGGACCACGCGCACTTCACCTACTGGTGCCCGGACGTCTTCCCGGCGGACGTCGAGGTCGCGTGGGACTTCCGCCCGCTGGCCGGCGACGGCCTGGCGATGCTGTTCTTCGCCGCCACGGGCACCGACGGCCGCGACCTCTTCGACCCGTCGCTGGCCGAGCGCACCGGGTTCTACCCGCAGTACCACTCGGGGGACGTGTCGACGCTCCACGTGTCCTACCTGCGCCGCAAGTGGGCGGCCGAGAAGCGGTTCCGCACCTGCAACCTGCGCAAGAGCCCCGGCTTCCGCCTCGTCGCGCAGGGGGCCGACCCGCTGCCCGGGCCCGACGACGCCGACGGCCACTACCGCGTGCGCGTCACCAAGCGCGGCGCCGACGTCTCCTTCGCGATCGACGACCTCACCCTCTTCACGTTCCACGACGACGCGCCGCTGGGCGCCGGCCGGATCGGCTTCCGGCAGATGGCCCCGCTCGTCGCCCACTACCGCAACCTCGAGGTGACCCCGCTGTCATGACCACCGCCCCCGCCGCATCCCCGCTGACCGAGTCCGTCGAGACCCCGGACGGGGTCGACGTCCCGCTGCGCTGGCTCGACGACGTCGCGCCCGACCTCACGGTCGGCGGCGTCACCTGCGGCGTCCCGTTCCGCCCGGGCGTGGTGCGCGACGCCGCGGCGCTCGCCGTCGTGGACGCCTGGGGCCGCGCCGTCCCCGCGCAGACGTGGCCGCTCGCGACATGGCCCGACGGCAGCGTGAAGTGGTCCGGCGTCGCGCTCGGCGCGGCGACGCCGCCCAGCGCGTCGTACCGCGTGGTCGCCGCCCCGCTGGTCGAGCCGGTGGGGACCCAGGACGTCGTCCCGACGGGCTCGACCGACGGGGTGACGGTCGTCGAGCACGCGGACGAGGTGGTCGTGGACACGGGCGCGTGCACGGTGGTCGTGGGGCGTTCCGGCCCGGACGTCGTGCGGTCCGTGCGGGTGCGCGGCGTGGAGGTGGCGCGCGCGGGGCGGCTGGTGTCCAGCCGGCAGGACCGCCCGGAGCCCGACCACCGGGCGCGGCGCGAGTCGGTGGGCGTGGTGCGCGACGTCGTCGTGGAGCAGGCCGGACCGGTGCGCGCCGTCGTGCGGGTGACGGGCGCGCACCGCGACGTCGACCGGGCCCACGAGGACGGCGCGCCCGCCTGGCTGCCGTTCACGCTGCGCCTGGTGCTCGCGGCCGGGGCGCCCACGTTCCGGCTCGTGCACTCGTTCGTGTGGGACGGCGACCCCGAGCGCGACTTCCTCTCGTCGCTCGGCCTGCGATTCGACGTCCCGCTGCGCGCCGCGCACCACGACCGGCACGTGCGCCTCGCGGGGGCGGACGGCGGCCTCGTGCGCGAGGCGGTGCAGGGCGTCACCGGGCTGCGCCGGGACCCCGGCGAGGAGGTGCGCGCGGCCCAGGTGGCGGGCCGCGCGACGCCGCCGCTGGTGGAGTGGGACGAGCGGGTCTCCGGCCGGCTGCGGTGGGTGCCGACCTGGGAGGCCTGGTCGCTGCGGCAGCTGAGCGCGAACGGTTTCACCGTGCACAAGCGGACGGCCCCCGACCGGCCGTGGATCGACGTGGCGCAGGGCACGCGGTCCGAGGGTCTGGGCTACCTGGGGGACACGGGCGGCGGCCTCGCCGTCGGGCTGACCGGGTTCTGGCAGTCGCACCCGACCGGGATCGACGTCGAGCGCGCGACGTCCGATGTCGGGTCGCTCACGACCTGGCTCTGGTCGCCCGACGCCGTGCCGATGGACCTGCGCTTCTACCACGACGGCCTCGGCCAGGACACGTACGACGACCAGCTCGACGCCCTCGAGATCACGTACGAGGACTACGAGCCGGGGTTCGGGAACGCGCACGGCATCGGCCGCACGCACGAGCTCACCGTCACCGCGTTCGCCGGCACGCCCGACGCCGACGCGCTCGCGCGCCTCGCCGCGGGCACCGCCGTCCGGCCCCAGCTCGTGCCCGTCCCCGAGGCGCTGCACGCGGCGCGCGTGCTCGGCGACTGGGACCTCGTCGACCGCAGCACCCCCGGGCGGGCGGCGCTGGAGGACCGGCTCGCCACGATGCTCGACTTCTACGTCGGTCAGGTGGACCAGCGCTCCTGGTACGGGTTCTGGAGCTACGGCGACGTCATGCACGCCTACGACCCCGACCGGCACGTGTGGCGCTACGACGTCGGCGGCTACGCCTGGGACAACTCCGAGCTCTCCCCGGACCTGTGGCTGTGGACGTCGTTCCTGCGCACCGGCCGGGCCGACGTCTTCCGGCTCGCCGAGCGCATGACCCGCCACACGGGTGACGTGGACGTCTACCACGCCGGCCCCTGGCAGGGGCTGGGCAGCCGGCACAACGTGCAGCACTGGGGGTGCAGCGCGAAGCAGGTGCGCATCTCGACGCCGGCGTACCGGCGGCCGCACTACTTCCTCACCGGCGACGAGCACACCCGGGACCTCATGCTCGAGCTGCGGGACTCCGACCGGAACTTCCTCGGGCTCGACCCGACCCGCAAGGTGCGGCCCGACGCCGCCACGTACCGCCCGCGGCCCGAGGCGCTGGCGGTCGGGCTCGGCACGGACTGGAGCGCCCTGGCCGCCACGTGGCTCGCGGACTGGGAGGCGACGGGGAACGAGCGGTCGCGCGACCGGCTGGTCGGCACCATGACCGACATCGGCGCGCTGAAGCACGGCTTCTTCACCGGCGAGGCTCTGTACGACCTGGGCACCGGCCGGTTCGCCACCGACCGCGACCGCGTCACCGTCTCGCACCTGTCCGCCGTCTTCGGGCTGGTGGAGATCTGCTCGGAGCTGGTGTCGCTGGTCGACGCGGGCCTCGTCGACGCACCCGGCTTCACGGAGGCGTGGCTGCAGTACTGCCGCCTCTACCTCGCGACGCCGGCGGAGCAGGAGGCCGAGCTCGGCGTCGCGCCGTCCGGCACGAACCTCGAGCAGGCGCACTCCCGCCTCGCCGCGTACGCCGCGGCACGGCTCGGCGACGACGGCCTGGCCGACGTCGCGTGGCGCGCGTACTTCCGCGGCGGGGAGTTCATGGGCGAGGAGGCCTTCCACCCCGTGCCGGTGCTGCCGCCCGAGACCCTGGTGCGGATCGACGAGGCGCGGACGCTGTCCACGAACGACGCCGCCCAGTGCAGCCTCGCCACGATCCAGAACCTCGCGCTGGTGGGGCACCGGCTGCCGCGGGGGTGAACCGGGGGCGGTGCGGGCCAGTACGCTGTGCGGCGGCAATCTTCACCGGACGTTCACGGGCGAGCGACAGCGGTGAGCACGGCGGCCCGCACGCGGGCCCGACGGACGGAGCACCATGAGCCTCGGCTGGACCAAGCACGGCGACGGAAGGCACGTCGGACCCGGCGACGTCGTCGCCCCCGACGAGCGGCTGAGCTGGCCGCGCACCATCGGCATCGGCATGCAGCACGTGGTGGCGATGTTCGGCTCCACGTTCATCGTGCCGCTGATGACGGGGTTCTCGCCTGCCACGACGCTGTTCTTCTCGGCGATCGGCACGGCGCTGTTCCTGCTGATCACGCGCAACCGGCTGCCCAGCTACCTGGGGTCCAGCTTCGCGTTCATCGCCCCGATCCTCGCAGCGACGGCGTCCCACGGGCAGTCCGTGGCGGTGGGCGGGATCCTCGTGACCGGCATTGTGCTGGCCGCGGTTGGCGTCCTGGTGCACTTCGCCGGCGCCCAGTGGATCGACGTCGTCATGCCGCCGGTCGTCACGGGCACGATTGTCGCGCTCATCGGCCTCAACCTGGCTCCGGCCGCGTGGGGAACCTGCAAGGAGAAGGTCGTCGACGGCGCGATCGTCCAGACCTGCGACAACGGGTTCCGCGCGGCACCCCTGACGGCGACGGTCACCCTGGTCGCGATCATCCTCGCGACGGTGCTGTTCAAGGGCATCCTCGGGCGGCTGTCGATCCTGGTCGGCGTGCTGGTCGGCTACATCGCTGCGCTGCTCCTGGGCGAGGTGAGCTTCGCCAAGGTCGAGGCGGCCGACTGGTTCGGCTTCCCGCACTTCGTCACCCCGTCGTTCGAGCCGGCGGTGCTGGGCCTGTTCGTCCCCGTGGTGCTCGTGCTGGTCGCGGAGAACGTCGGCCACGTGAAGTCGGTCGCGGCGATGACGGGCAAGAACCTCGACGACGTCGCCGGCAAGGCCCTGTTCAGCGACGGCCTCGCGACGACGCTCGCGGGCGTCGGCGGCGGCTCCGGCACCACGACGTACGCGGAGAACATCGGCGTCATGGCCGCGACCCGCGTCTACTCGACGGCCGCGTACTGGGTGGCCGCCGCGACGGCCCTGCTGCTGTCGATGTCGCCGAAGTTCGGCGAGCTCATCGCCACCATCCCGGCGGGCGTGCTCGGCGGGGCGACGACGATGCTCTACGGCATGATCGGCATCCTGGGCGCCCGCATCTGGGTGCAGGGCAAGGTGGACTTCGGCAACCCGGTGAATCTCACCACCGCCGCCGTCCCGCTGATCATCGGCATCGCGAACTTCACGTTCTCCGCCGGCGACCTCACCTTCGAGGGCATCGCGATCGGCACCGCGTCCGCGCTGGTGATCTACCACGGCATGCGGGCGATCGCGCGGTGGCGCGGCACCGGCCAGGAGCCCGCATCGCCGGCGTCGGCTCCCGCGGCGGCCGGGACGACGGACTGACGCCAGCCCGGGTGGCCCGGTCCTACTTCTTGGACAGGGTCACCTGGGGGATCGGCGTGATCTCGTCGGCGGGCACGCACCCCTCGACGTCCTCCATCGGGGTCTCGGCGTTCAGCAGCACGCTGTCCTCGCTGAGCGGCGGGCTGTACTCCTCGCCGACCAGCAGGTCGACGGTGTCGCCCTTGCGGTCGTCGAGCACGAGGCGGACGTCGGGGTACTGGGCCGCGAGGGTGTAGGCGCGGGTGATGCCCTTGGTGCCGAACCGCACCTCCGACTGGCCCAGCTTCTCCACCCAGTTGCCGGTGTCGACGATCTTGAACCCGCGCTCGCTGAGGACGTCCTCGTTCGCGCCCGCGAGCGGCTCGCTGCCGTCGGCGGCGTTGTAGACCCGCACCTTGACCTTCGAGTACGGCACGGGCAGGGCGCCGTCGGGCTGGCCCTTGACCTGCGGCAGGCAGGGCTCGGGCTGCGGCGCCTCGGCGACCGGCGTGTAGATGGGTCGCGAGAACGGCGAGCTGAACGCGCCCGAGTACATCGCCGCGGCCGCCAGGCCCGCGAGCAGCAGGAACGCGATGAGGAGCCCGAAGACCACGGCCTGCCGCTCGTGCTCGCGCTTGCGGCGCGTCTCGCGGACCGGGTCAGAGGCAGGTGATGTCACGCGAAGAAACTACCCGAGTTCGAGGGATCGTTCGCGGGAGCGCCGCCGGTCGTGGCGGGAGTCACCGGAGCACGAGGACCCGGGCGTGCAGCACGGGCCGCTGCTGGAGGGCGGCCCGCACGGCGCGGTGCAGACCGTCCTCGAGGTACAGCACGCCCTGGTACTCGACGACGTGGGCGAAGAGGTCGCCGAAGAACGTCGAGTCCTCCGCGAGCAGGTGGTCGAGGTCCAGCGTGCGCTTCGTGGTGACGAGCTCGTCGAGACGCACCTGGCGAGGCGGCACGTCCACCCAGTCCTTGGCGGTGACGTGCCCGTGGTCGGGGTAGGGACGGCCGTCCCCCACGGCCTTGAAGATCATGGCTGCCATCGTAGGGGCGGGCCTGTGACCGGCCGCCTCGTTGCCTCGCGATACGGACACGATCCCGTCACGATCCCGTCACGGGCGGGCCCCGTGGGGGCCCGTGCCGTGCCCGGGAGGACGGGCCTGGTCACGGCCGGGGCGCTGTGGCACGCTGGGACCGACAGCAGCGTGGGAGCGCTCTCATCATGCGGGCGCCGATCAAAGGAGATCGCCGTGGTCCTCGGTTCCTCTCGTCGTCCCTCCACCCCGACGGCGGTCCGGTCGGTCGTCGTCCTCGCCGCGGCCGCGGGCCTCGCCCTCGGCGGGCTCTCGGCGTCGGCGGCGCCGCCACCGCCCCCGGACCCGCAGCTGTGGGTTGACCCGGACAGCTCGACGATCGGTCACGTCGAGGAGCTCGGCCTGACGGGGGACGCGCGCGACGACGCGCTCGCGCTCGCGGGCGTGCCCTCCGCGAGCTGGTTCACCGGCGGTACGCCGCGCGAGGTGAAGCAGGACGTCAAGGACGTCGTCGTGCACGCGCACGCCGACAAGGCGGTCCCCGTGCTGGTCGCCTACAACCTGCCCTTCCGCGACTGCGCGCAGTACTCCGCGGGCGGTGCCACGTCGCTCGCGGAGTACACCGCGTGGATCGACGGGTTCGCGCGCGGGATCGGGAACAAGCAGGCGATCGTGGTCCTCGAGCCCGACGGGCTCGGCATCATCCCCTGGTACACGACCGTCGACGGCAACCAGGAGTGGTGCCGGCCGGCGGAGGCGGACCCGGCCACGGCCGCCGCGGAACGGTTCGCCATGCTCAACCACGCCGTCGACACCCTCGGCGCGCTGCCAGGAACGAAGGTCTACCTCGACGCCGGCAACAGCAAGTGGCTCAACGTCGGAGACAACGCCGACCGCCTCCTCAAGGCGGGCGTCGACCGGGCGGACGGGTTCTTCCTCAACGCCTCGAACTACCAGTACACCGAGAACTCGGTCGCGTACGGGCGGTGGGTCTCGTCGTGCCTCGCGCTCGTCACCCAGGCGGGCGGGGCGTTCGGCGACTGCGGGAACCAGTACTGGAACGGCGGCCCGGCGAACGGGTGGTCGGGCGTGGAGATGTCGCCGTACGGGCGCTGGTCCGCGGACGCCTCCGACCCGGCGCTGAGCACGGCGGGGGTGGACTCGCGGTACGCCGAGCAGCTCGGTGACGTGCGCGCCACGACGTCGTTCGTCGTCGACAGCTCGCGCAACGGGCAGGGGCCGTGGGACCCGGCGACGTCCGAGAACGTGTACTCCGACGCCGAGGACTGGTGCAACCCGCCCGGCCGCGGGCTGGGCCTGCGACCCACGCTGGACACCGGCGAGCCGCTGGTCGACGCCTACCTCTGGATCAAGGTGCCGGGGGAGTCCGACGGCCAGTGCTTCCGCGGCACCGGCGGGCCGCTCGACCCCGAGCGAGGCATGGTGGACCCGCCCGCCGGGCAGTGGTTCGTCGAGCAGGCGGACGAGCTGGTCGAGCTCGCGGTGCCCGCCCTGTCCTGACCGCCGCTACCGGCGCAGCTCCACCAGGTGCCGGGCCGAGTGCGCGACGAACGGGCCGTCGGCCCGGATCCGTTCGTGCAGGTCGCGCAGCTCGGTCCGGTACGCGTCGACCGTGAATCCCGGCACCATCCACACCACCTTGCGCAGGAACCAGACGACGGCGCCGACGTCGTGGAACTCGATCCGCAGGCGCTCGGCCCGCAGGTCGACGAGCTCGAGCCCGGCGGCGCGGGCGGCGGCCATCTCGTCCTCCGGGTCGCGGCCGCGCCGGACCTCCTCGGGCTGGGGGCCGAGGAAGAGCGCGACGAGCTCGAAGACGCTCGCCGGCCCGACGTGCTGCGCCAGGTACGTCCCGCCCGGACGCAGCACGCGCGCGATCTCCGCCCAGCGGGGCACGACCGGGTGCCGGCTCGTGACGAGGTCGAACGCGCCGTCCGCGAAGGGCAGGGGCGGCGAGCCCGGTCCGCCGTCGTCGTGCGCGACGACGGCCACGCCGCGCGGGTGCAGCAGGCGGGTGGCGGCCGCGACGTTGGGCGGCCAACCTTCGGTGGCGACCAGCAGGCGGGGGAGCGTCGGCGCGGCGGCGAGCACCTCGCCCCCGCCCGTCTGCAGGTCGAGCGCGGCGTCGACCGTGCCGAGCCGCTCGTGCAGCAGCTGGGAGAAGCGCCAGCTCGGGCGTTCCTCCGTGGCGCGGCCCTCCAGCCAGGAGAAGTCCCAGCCGGACATCGGTGCGGCGTCGGCCTCGGCGACGAGCTCGTCGAACGTGCGGTCCATCCCGCCATCCTCGGACGCCGACCAGGCGGTTGCTACCGAAATAGCCCGCGACGAGGGCGGATACCGGTGGCAACCGCGTGGTCGGCGCGGGCCGGCCTCGACGACGACGGGCCCGGGACCACTCTCGTGGTCCCGGGCCCGTCGGTCCGGCGGAGGATGGGGGATTCGAACCCCCGAGGGCGTGAACCCAACACGCTTTCCAAGCGTGCGCCATAGGCCGCTAGGCGAATCCTCCTGGAGCGCGACCCGCATCCTGCGCGGGCAGCCCCAGAAGAATAGCCGACACCCTGCCGTGGCTCCGAATCCTGCCGGGGTGACGGCGGTCTCTACCCTGTCTCCGCCGTGTCGCTGCCGCCGGTTTCGGGACGGGGCGGGGTCTCGGTTAGGCTGTCGTGCAGACCCCTCGTGCGGCACCATCTCGCCGAACTCCCCCAGGGCCGGAAGGCAGCAAGGGTAAGTGAGCTCTGGTGGGTGTGCGAGGGGTCCTTCACGTCAGACCCGGCCCTCGCAGCGTCGCGAGAGTGCCGCGGGTCACAGAATCCACCATGCGGACGGAGAATCGTCCACTGCATGAGATTTCCCGGCGGTCGGCTTGGTGAACCGGGCAGCGGGTGGTCACTCTGAGGGCATGCCCCGCATCGCTCCCGCAGCCACCTCGACCGCGCGCACACGCCGTCGCGGCGAGATGTGCCGCGTCGTGATGACGACGGGCCGCATGACCACCTGCCGAATGTGCGAGCTCGGCTGACGCCTCCCCGGCATCGCCCGACGACGTCGTCGTCGCCCCTCCCCGGCCTGCCGGGGAACCCCGTTCTCTGCCGCCTCGAGCTGATGGCCGTGGCCGCCGCACCCACCCCGCTCTCTCACCGGCGCCGTACCCGGCGCCCGCCCGGAAGGACCCACCCGTGTCCCGTACCACCCGCAACCGCCTCCTCACCGTCACCGCGATCGCCGCGGCCGCCACGTTCACGCTGTCCGCCTGCGGCGGCGGCTCGGGCAACGCGGAGGGCGACGGCACGCTCCGCATCGGCGTCGTCGGCGCGTCCGACGACAAGTGGGCCGTCTTCACCGACAAGGCGAAGGAGGAGGGCCTCGACATCGAGCTCGTCGACCTGCAGGACTACACGCAGGCCAACCCCTCCCTCTCGCAGGGCGAGCTGGACGCGAACCAGTTCCAGCACCTGCAGTTCCTCGCCGGCTACAACGTCGACGCCGACGACGACCTGACGCCGATCGGCGCCACCGCCGTCTACCCGCTGGGCCTGTACTCGGAGAAGCACACCTCCCTCGAGGAGATCCCCGCCGGCGGCGAGGTCGCCGTGCCGAACGACCCGACCAACCTGGCCCGCGCGCTCCTCGTGCTGCAGGACGCCGGCCTCATCGAGCTCAAGGACGGCGGCAGCGCCGTCTCCACCGAGGCCGACGTGCTGCCCAGCTCCAAGGTCACCGTCACCCCGGTCGCGGCCGAGCAGACGCCGATCCAGCTGAAGTCCGTGGACGCGTCCATCGTCAACAACGACTTCCTCGCGGACTCGGGCCTCGACCCGGAGTCGGCCCTGTTCCAGGACGACCCCGACTCCGACGCCGCCGCCCCGTACATCAACGTGTGGGTCGCGCGCGCCGAGGACAAGGACGACCCGGACCTGAAGAAGCTGGTCGAGATCTCGCACTCCGACGAGGTCGTCGCCGCCGAGCAGAAGCAGTCCGGCAACACCGCTGTCATCAAGGACAACTCGCCCGAGGAGCTGCAGGAGATCCTGTCCGGCCTCGAGGACGACATCCGCAACGCCTCCTGACCCGACGACGGCCGGGGAACGCGGGCCAGCCCGCGCGCCCCGGCCGTCGTGCCGGGCACGATGGACGGCAGACCGGTCGGGCGGGCGACGGGCAGACCAGTGAGGACGAACAGGTGAGCGACAACACGGCCGGACCGGCCCCCGGGACGCCGGCGATCGAGCTGCGCGGGGTGTCGAAGACGTTCGGCGAGGGCGACCGCGCGGTGCACGCCGTCGACGACGTGTCCCTCACGGTCCGCGCGGGCGAGATCTTCGGCGTCATCGGCTACTCCGGCGCGGGCAAGTCCACGCTGGTGCGCCTCGTGAACGCGCTGGAGACCGTCACGGCGGGCACCGTGCTCGTCGAGGGCACCGACCTCACCGGACTGCCGGAGCGCAAGGTCCGCGGGATCCGCGCGCGGATCGGCATGATCTTCCAGCAGTTCAACCTGCTGAGCTCGCGCACCGTCGCGGGCAACGTCGCCTACCCGCTCAAGGTGGCGCGCTGGCCCAAGGAGAAGCGTGCGGCCCGCGTGGCCGAGCTGCTCGAGTTCGTCGGGCTGTCCGACAAGGCGCGCGCGTACCCGCGCCAGCTCTCCGGCGGGCAGAAGCAGCGCGTGGGCATCGCCCGTGCCCTCGCGACGTCGCCCACCATCCTGCTCGCCGACGAGGCGACGTCCGCCCTCGACCCCGAGACCACCCGCGACGTGCTCGCCCTGCTGCGGCGCGTCAACGCGGAGCTCGGCCTCACCATCGTCGTCATCACGCACGAGATGGACGTCGTGCGCTCCCTGTGCGACCGCGTCGCCGTCATGGAGCACGGCAAGGTGGTCGAGGTCGGCGACGTGTACGACGTGTTCTCCGCGCCCAGCGCCGACGCCGCCCAGCGGTTCGTCGGCACGTCCATGCACGACCGGCCCTCGCCCGACGCGCTCGCCCGACTGCGCGAGCGCCACCCCGGGCGCCTCGTCACCGTCGGCGTGCGGGAGGGCGCGAGCTCCGGCACCGAGCTCTTCCGCCTGCTGCGCGAGCACGAGGTGGACGGCTCCGTCGTCTTCGGCGGCATCAGCGAGGTCGGCCAACGGCCGTTCGGCTCGCTCACCGTCGAGCTCGTCGCGCCCGACGACCGCATCGCGGCGTTCCTCGCCGCGCTGCGCGAGCGCGCCGAGGTCGTCGACCTGGGCACCGCTGCGCGGCCGGTCGACGACCCGCGTGCGATCCGCGCCGACCGCGCCCCGCAGGGCGACACCTCCGCGGCGCCCGACGACGAGCTCGGAGATCCCTACCGCGAGGCGCGTGATGCGGTCACCCGCCACGGCTTCTTCGGCAACCTGGGAGGTCGCTCATGAACCGCGACTGGTCCACCCTGTGGCCGCTGCTGTGGGAGGCGTTCGGCCAGACCCTGCAGATGGTCACCATCGCCCTGCTCACGGGCGGCATCGCCGGCCTCGCGCTGGGGCTCGCGCTCTACGTGACCCGGCCGGGCAACCTGCTGGCGAACAAGGCCGTGTTCGGCGTCCTCAACGTGGTCGTCAACATCGTGCGCCCGATCCCGTTCATCATCTTCGTGACGCTGCTCGGGCCGGTGACGCTGCAGGTCGTGGGCACGACGCTCGGCACGGAGGCGTTCATCTTCCCGCTGTCGGTCATGACGGCGTTCGGGACGTCGCGGATCGTCGAGCAGAACCTCGTCGGGATCGACCCGGGCGTCGTCGAGGCGGCCCGCGCGATGGGGGCGTCGTCGTGGCGCATCATCACGACCGTCCTCGTGCCCGAGGCGCTCGCCCCGCTGATCCTCGGCTACACGTTCCTGTTCATCGCCGTGCTCGACATGTCCGCGATCGCCGGCCTCATCGGCGGCGGCGGGCTCGGTGACTTCGCCCTGCGGTACGGCTACCAGCGCTACAACTGGATGGTCGTGCTGGTCACCGTCGCGGTGATCATCGTCATCGTGCAGGTCGTGCAGTGGGTGGGGAACCGCCTGGCGCGCAAGGTGCTGCACCGCTGACGCCCTCGACGTAGCACCTGGTGGCGGTTCGACGGCCTGAATCGTCACCAGGTGCTACGTCGAGAGCACGCGCGGACCGGCCTGTGCAGCGGCCTCGTCGGTGTCGGCTGCGGCGTCTAGGGTTGGGCGGGTGACGACAGCCCTGTACCGCCGCTACCGGCCCGAGACGTTCGCCGAGGTGATCGGCCAGGAGCACGTCACCGCACCGCTCATGCAGGCCCTGCGCAGCGGGCGCGTCAACCACGCCTACCTGTTCTCCGGGCCGCGCGGGTGCGGCAAGACGACGTCCGCCCGCATCCTCGCGCGCACGCTGAACTGCGCGCGCAACACCCCGGAGACCCCGCTCGACACCCCGTGCGGCGAGTGCCCGTCGTGCGTCGAGCTGGCGCGCGGCGGCCCCGGCTCTCTGGACGTCGTCGAGATCGACGCGGCCAGCCACAACGGCGTCGACGACGCGCGCGACCTCCGCGAGCGCGCCACGTTCGCGCCCGCCCGCGACCGGTACAAGATCTTCATCCTCGACGAGGCGCACATGGTGACGCCGCAGGGCTTCAACGCCCTGCTCAAGATCGTCGAGGAGCCGCCGCCGCACGTGAAGTTCGTCTTCGCGACGACGGAGCCGGACAAGGTGATCGGCACCATCCGGTCGCGCACCCACCACTACCCGTTCCGGCTCGTGCCGCCGGACGTGCTGGGCCCCTACCTCGAGCAGCTCACCGCCGCCGAGGGGATCGAGCTGGGCGGCGGCGTCGTGCCGCTGGTGACCCGCGCGGGCGGCGGCTCCGTGCGCGACAGCCTCTCCGTGCTCGACCAGCTCATCGCCGGCGCGACCGACGGGGTCGTCGAGTACGACACGGCCGTCGGCCTGCTCGGCTTCACGCACGCCACCCTGCTCGACGACGTCGTCGACGCCCTCGCCGCGGGCGACGGCGCGTCGATCTTCCGTGTGGTCGACCAGGTGATCGCCACCGGGCACGAGCCGCGGCGGTTCGTCGAGGACGTGCTGGAGCGGCTGCGCGACCTCATCGTCATCGCCGTCTCCGGCGACGCGGCCGAGGCCGTGCTGCGCGGCCTGCCCGCCGACCAGCTGGAGCGCATGCGCGCCCAGGCGGGGCGCCTCGGCGTGTCCGAACTGTCGCGCGCGGCCGACCTCGTCAACGCCGCGCTCACCGAGATGACCGGAGCCACGTCGCCCCGGCTGCACCTCGAGCTGCTCTGCGCGCGGCTGCTGCTCCCCGGCGCCGACGACGGCACGGAGGGGCTCGCCGCACGCATCGAGCGGCTCGAGCGAGGCAGGATCGCCGCCGGCGACACGCCCGTGCCGGCCGCGCCGCGCGCTGACCGGGACGTGGCCCCGACGCCCGCCCCGCAGCCGTCCGCGGGCGGAGGCGGCGGGCTGAGCGGCGCTGCCGCCGCACGGGCCGCCCTGCAGGCGAGCCGGCGTCCGGTCGCCGAGCCCGAGGGCGCCGCGGAGCCGGAGCCCACGGTGCCCCAGCCCGTTGCCGAGCCCGAGCCCTCGGTGGTCGAGCCTGTCGAGCCCTCCGCGACCGTCGAGCGCGGGCCCGCGGTGGACGAGCTCGTCGAAGCCCCCGCGACTGTCGAGCCCGAGCCTGCGGTGGACGAGGCCGCAGAGCCCGACGAGCCCGACGAGCCCGACGAGCCCGACGAGGCCGCAGAGGCTGCCGAGTCCGACGGGCCCGACGAGGTCGAAGAGCCTGCCGAGTCCGCAGCGCCCGCGCCGGTCGAGCCGGTCGAGGCCACTCCGTCCACCGAGCCCGCGCCGTCCGCTCCCGCGAGCGCCGTCACCACCGAGGTGGTCCGGCGGCGGTGGCGCGAGGTCCTGACCGCCATCCAGAGCCCACAGGCCGCCGCGTTCCTTGGTGAGAACGCCCAGGTGAAGAGCCTGGAGGGCGACGTGCTGCGCCTCGGGTTCGCGCCGGCCGTCGTCGGGCTGGCGCGCCGCGGACGGCCGGAGACCATCTCGGACGCCGTCTATCAGGCGCTGGGTATCGCCGTGCAGGTCGAGATCGTCGAGAACGAGGCCGGCCGGCGTCCGCGGGAGGCCGGCAGCGCTCCGGCCCCGTCCGACCCGGGCGCCGACGCCGCCGAGGAACCCGACGACTCCGGGCGGCCCGCCGACCCCGCGTGGCCCGACGTCCCCCCGCCCGGCGAGGGGCGCTCCGGTGGGGGCGGCGGCGCCACGGCCGGCGGCCCGGGCCCCGGAGCCGGCCCACGCCCGTCCGCCACCACGGTGGCGGCGACCGGGTCGCGCCCGGCCACCGCCGTCGCCGTCGTCGACCCGCCGGCGCCGTCCGCTCCGCGCGCGACGCAGGGTGCCCCGCGGACCCCGCAGCCGCAGCAGCAGGCGAGACAGGTCGCCTCGGTCGACGAGGCCGACGCGGCCTGGCTCGCCGGCGTCTCCCTGCACGAGCCCCCGCCCGACGACCTCCCCGAGCCGCCGCTGGACGAGCCGGTCGCGGCCCCGGTGGCCCGACCCGTCGCGCCGCCGCGACCCGCGCCCGAGACACCGCCGGTCGCGAGCGCGCCCGCGGCCGCCCCGGCGTCGTCGTCCCCGCCCGCCCCCGCGGTGCCGCCCGCGCGCGAGACCCCGCGGCAGGCCGCCGAGCGTCGGGTGCGCGAGGCGCAGCAGTCGGAGGGCCGGTCGTCCCGGGCGTCCGCGTCCGGAGGGAACCCCGCGGACGACGAGCCGTCCGCCGACGACCCCGACATCGCGTCCGCCGGGCTGGTCGGCGTGCAGCTCGTGGTGCAGGTGCTCGACGGGAAGGTCATCGAGGAGATCGCGGAGCAGCCCTGACATGACCGGCCACACCACCACCGACGGCACGACCCGCACCACCACGCTGCACATCGTCGCGGCCGTCATCGTGCGCGACGACGGCCGCGCGCTGCTCGTGCGCAAGCGCGGCACGACGGCGTTCATGCAGGTGGGTGGCAAGATCGAGCCGGGCGAGGAGCCCGTCGCCGCGCTCGTGCGGGAGTGCGCCGAGGAGATCGGCCTCGTCGTCGACCCGGCCGCCGTCGGCCCGCTCGGGCGCCGGACCGCCGTGGCCGCCAACGAGCCGGACCACGTGGTCGACGCGCACGTCTTCGAGGTCGCGCTCCCCGCCGGGTTCGCCGTCGAGACGCGCGCCGAGCTCGCCGAGCACGTCTGGGTCGACCCGGCTTCCCCGGTCGCGCCGCACCCGCTCGCGCCGCTGTCCGCGGACCTCATGACCGACGTCGCCGCACGCCGCCCGGCCGGATGAACGACGTCCCGCGCCGCGGGGCGATCCACCACGTCGAGCTCTGGGTGCCCGACCTGCCGCGCGCCGTGCGTTCCTGGGGCTGGCTCCTCGGCGAGCTCGGCTACCGGCCGCACCAGTCGTGGGAGCACGGGCGGTCCTGGCTGCTGGGCGACGGCTACGTCGTCGTCGAGCAGAGCCCCGCGCTGACCGCGGCAGCCCACGACCGGCGTCGGCCGGGCCTCAACCACCTCGCCCTGCACGCCGGGTCGCGCGCACAGGTCGACGCGCTGGCTGCCGCCGCACCCCGGCACGGCTGGACGCTCCTCTTCCCGGACCGGCACCCGCGCGCCGGCGGCCCCGACCACTACGCCGCCTATCTCGAGGACGCGGACGGCTTCGAGGCCGAGCTCGTCGCGGGCTGACCGCCCCGGACCGGTACTACCTCGCGGGAGCCTGTACTACCTCGCGGGAGCCTGTACTACCTCGCGGAAGCCTGTACTACCTCGGCAGGGCGGCGCGCAGGTCGTCCAGCCAGCCGGCGAGGTTGGCCACGGAGTCGGGCATGAACGGCACCTCGTCGAGCATGCGCAGGAACCGAGCGGCCGGCACCCACGCGCCCCACGCGACCTCCTCGGGCTGCCACGTGACGGGTCCGTCGTAGGTGCACTCGAAGAGGAACTCGCGCATCCGGGTGCGGTCGTCGGCGTAGTCGGCCACGCCGAGCGGCGCCAGCTCCACGCCGGTCACGCCGAGCTCCTCCGCCAGCTCGCGGCGCGCGGAGTCGAGCGGCTCCTCGCCGGCGCGCAGCACGCCGCCCGCGCAGAAGTCGTACCGGCCGGGGTACAGGTCCTTCGTGTCGGTGCGGCGGTGCACGTAGACGTCGCCGGCGGCGTTGCGCACGACGACGGCGGTGGCCGCGTGCCGCAGGTTCTCCGCGCGCACCTGCGCGCGTGGCGCCGTCCCGCACTCGCGCCCCGCCTCGTCGTACAGCGCCACGACCTCGGCCCCCGCGACCTCGCCCATACGAGCATCCTGCCGCACCCGCCGGCCGGCATGACAGATGTCACGGCCCGCCCGTGCGCGGCTCACGTCACCCGGTGACGGGCGGCACTACCTGCGACGACGCCCCGCCGCGAGGGTGGAGGCATGACTTCGGAACCCATCGTCCACGTCCGCGGGGCACGCCGCCGGTACGGCACGTTCGAGGCCGTCCGCGGGGTCGACCTCGACGTCCACCGCGGGGAGCTCGTCGCCCTGCTCGGCACCAACGGCGCGGGCAAGACGTCGTTCGTCGAGCTCGTCGAGGGGCTCGCGCCTGCCTCCGGCGGCACGGTCCGCGTGCTCGGTCACGACCCGTACCGCGAGCGGCGGCGCGTCGTGGGATCCCTCGGGATCATGCTGCAGAGCGCCGGGTTCTCCGGCGACCTCACGGTCGCGGAGACGGCGCGCACCTGGGCCGGCACCCTGTCGCGCCCGCGACCGGTCGCCGACGTCCTCGGCGCGGTCGGGCTGGAGCACCGCGCCGACGTGCGCGTCGCCAGCCTCTCGGGCGGGGAGAAGCGCCGCCTGGACCTGGCGCTCGCCACCCTGGGCGACCCCGAGCTCCTCTTCCTCGACGAGCCCACGACCGGCCTCGACCCGGAGAGCCGTCGCGCCACCTGGGCGCTGGTGCAGGGCATGCTCGACGCGGGCACCACGGTGCTGCTCACCACGCACTACCTCGAGGAGGCGGAGCAGCTCGCCGACCGGATCGCGATCATGCAGGCCGGCCGCGTGGTGCGGACGGGGTCGGTCGCCGACGTCGTCGCCGCCGAGCCCGCCCGCGTCGAGGCGGTGGTGCGCAACGACGGCGGCCGGGCCGTCACGCCCGCGGTGGCGGACCTGCCCGCGCTGGCCGGCCTCGTCGGCGCACCCGACGTCGACCGCACCGGCCGCCTGCGGCTGCGCACCACGCGCCTGCAGGACGACCTGCTCACCCTGCTGCAGTGGGCCGACGCCCGGCGCCTGCGGCTCGACGACCTCGACGCCCGGGCGGCGTCGCTCGAGCAGGCGTTCCTCGCCCTCGACGACACCGCCGGCACGCCCGGCGCGCAGCGCACGACCGACACGGAGGCAGCGGCATGACCACCACGACCACCACCCCCGCCCGGGCCACACCGGGCACGGGCGGCGGCGCCCGCCGCGTCGCGGCGCTCGCCCGCGCAGAGCTGCGCCTGCTCGTGCGCAACCGCACCGCGCTGTTCAACGCGCTCGCCCTCCCGCCGATGACGGTCGGGCTGTTCGCCGCGCTCGGCGTCGTCGGGGACGGGACGCCCGCCGCGGCGGGCGCCGTCCTGCTGAACCTGCTGACGTTCATGGCGCTCGCGTTCGTCGTCTACTACAACCTCACCGTCGCGTTCGTGGCCCGGCGCGAGGAGCTGGTGCTCAAGCGCTACCTCGTGGGGGAGTGCTCCCGGGCGGAGATCCTGGTCGGCACCGCGGTGCCCGCGGTCGTGGTGGCGCTGGCGCAGACGCTGCTGGGGATCGTCGCGGTGTCGGTGTTCCTCACGCCGCCGGCGTTCGTCAACCCGCTGCTGATGGTCGTGGCCGTGCTCGGCGGGGCCGCGATGCTCACGGTGCTGGCCGCCGCGACGTCCGGCCTGTCCCGCGCCGTGGAGTCCGCGCAGCTCACCACGCTGCCGCTGCTCGTCGTCGCGATCCCGTTCGCCGGCCTCTTCGGAGCGCCCGGTGCGTCGAGCGGCGTGCTCGACACGATCGGTACGTTCACCCCGCTGCGCCCGGTCACCGACCTCATGCTGCTCGGCGCCGGCGGGATCGACGGGGACGGCCACGTGGTGACGTTCGCCGAGACGTTCGGCGCCGCCGCGCTGCCTGCCGCCGTGCTCGCCGCGTGGACCGTCGTGGGCGTGCTCGCCGCCCGGCGGTGGATGCGCTGGGAGCCGCGTCGGTGACCCACCTGCCACCGGGGCGGCCGGTCCTGGCACCATGGCAGGCTGACGGCGTGAGAACACGTCGTCGGCCCGCCACGGCCCTGGCAGGTGGTGCGCGCGGGGTCGAGACGTACACCCGCGTGAGCCTCTACTCGTTCGTCCTCCTCGAGCCCTTCTTCTCCCTGTACGCGGTGGCGGCGCTGGCCGGCACTGACGAGGTCCCCGCGGTCGGCCCGGCGGCGGTCCTGGCGGCCCTGGGCCTCGTGCACGTGGCGCTGTGCCTCGGCACCATCCACGTCGGGTTCGACGAGCCGCTGACCACCGGGCGGCGCCGCCCCCGCCCGGTGGTCGCTGCGCTGCTCGCGGTGACGGGTGCCGTCGTGGTCGTCTCCGTCGTCGTGCTGCCCGAGGCCGTCGGGGACGGCCTCATGGGCGACCCGCGCAGCATGATGATCGCGGTGGCCGGGGCGGCGACGTGCGGGGCGCTCGCCGTCGCGACCCCGATCCGGCGCGTGCTGACCGTGGGACTTGCTGTGCCGGTCGTCGTCATCGGCGTCAGGCTCGCCTCCGACCCGACCGCCGGGACGGTCGCGTCCGCGCTCGGCACCGGCCTGGGCGCGTACGTGTTCCTCCTGTTCTGGGCGTCGACGGTGCGGCTGTCCATGTGGATCGTCGAGGTGGTGCGCGAGCTCGACACCGCGCGGCAGGCCTCGGCGCGGCTCGCCGTCGCGGAGGAGCGGCTGCGCATCGCGCGCGACATGCACGACGTCGTCGGCCGAGCGCTGTCCGCCGTCGCGGTGAAGTCCGAGCTCGCGGCCGCGCTCGCGCGCCGCGGCGACCCGCGGGGTGCCGACGAGATGGACGACGTGCGCTCGCTCGCCCAGGACTCCCTGCGCGAGGTGCGCCGCGTCGTCGCCGGCTACCGGGCGGCCGACCTGTCGACGGAGCTCGACGGAGCCCGGTCCGTGCTGCGCGCGGCGGGGGTGACCGTGCGGGTCGTGGGCGAGGTGCCGGAGCTGGCGGCCCCGCAGGCCGACGCGCTGGCCTGGGTGGTGCGCGAGGCCGTCACGAACATCGTGCGGCATTCCGCCGCACGCGAGTGCCGGATCGATCTTGACCGGCAGGAGGAGACGGGGGAGATGGTGCTGAGGGTGAGCAACGACGGAGCCCGCGTGGGCGTCGCCGGGGTGGCCGGGCTGGAGGGCGGCGCCGGCCTCGTCGGGCTGCGGGAGCGGCTCGCCGCCGTCGGGGGAGCGCTCGACGTGGCGGCCGACGGCGACCGGTTCGTCCTCACGGCCCGCGTGCCGGGGGAGGTGGACGCGTGATCCGCGTGGTGCTCGCCGACGACGAGACGCTGATCCGGGACGCGGTCGCCCAGCTGCTCGCTCTCGAGGACGATCTCGAGGTCGTGGCGGTCGCGGGGAACGGGACGGAGGCCGTGGCGACGATCGAGCGACACGCCCCCGACGTGGCGGTGCTCGACCTGCAGATGCCGGGCGCCGACGGGATCGAGGTCGCCGAGGCGGTCCGCAGGACGGTGCCGGCCTGCGGTGTCGTCATCGTCACGAGCCACGGCAGACCCGGGCACCTCAAGAAGGCGCTCGCCGCGGGGGTCCGGGGCTTCCTGCCCAAGTCGGTGTCGGCGGCCGTGCTGGCGGGCGCCGTACGACAGGTGGCGGGCGGCGGCCGGTACGTGGACCCGGAGCTCGCGGCCGACGCGATCTCCGCGGGCGACTCGCCCCTGACCGCGCGCGAGGCGGACGTGCTCGAGCTCGCGGCGGACGGCGCCCCCGTCGAGGAGATCGCGGAGCGCGCCGCCCTGGCGCCCGGCACGGTGCGCAACTACCTGTCGTCGGCGGTGGCGAAGCTCGGCGTCGCGAACCGGCACGAGGCCGTCCGGCTGGCGCGCGCCAAGGGCTGGCTCTGAGAGGCCGGACCGTCCCCGCCAGCCCGTAGGCTGGACCCTTGTGTACGAGGGCGCAGTCCAGGACCTGATCGACGAGCTCGGCCGCCTCCCCGGCGTCGGGCCCAAGAGCGCGCAGCGGATCGCGTTCCACCTGCTCGCGGCGGACGCGGCCGACGTGCGCCGGCTCGCCGACGCGCTCACCGAGGTCAAGGCGCGCGTGCAGTTCTGCGAGACGTGCGGCAACGTCGCCGAGTCGGAGCGGTGCCGCATCTGTGCCGACCCGCGCCGCTCCGACGACGTGATCTGCGTGGTCGAGGAGCCCAAGGACGTTGTCGCGATCGAGCGCACCCGCGAGTTCCGCGGCAGGTACCACGTGCTCGGCGGCGCCATCAACCCGATCGAGAACGTCGGCCCCGACGACCTGCGCATCAGCCAGCTCATGACGCGCCTCGCCGACGGCACGGTCACCGAGGTCATCCTCGCCACCGACCCCAACATCGAGGGCGAGGCGACGGCCACGTACCTGTCGCGGCTCATCGCGCCCATGGGCGTCACCGTCTCCCGCCTCGCGTCGGGTCTGCCCGTCGGGGGAGACTTGGAGTACGCGGACGAGGTGACCCTCGGTCGCGCGTTCGAGGGCCGGCGGGTCGTCGGCGGCTGACCAGCCGAGACGCACCCGAGACTCGCACCGACCGGCATCACCGACGCCGCCACCGCGGCGGGAGGGGGCAGCACCGTGGGGGAGATCGAGGCGGGATCGGAGTTCCGGGACGTCGCCGAGCAGATGTCCGCGCAGGCACGCGTGTTCCTCTCGACGACGACCCAGGTCGCGTCGGGCGCCGCGCCGGGCGCGGAGATCGCGCTGCTCATCCTCGCGACGTCCGACCTGCTGTCCGCGGGCGCGCGGCTCGCCGCCATCGTGGACGTCGTCCCTGCCGAGCGGTGGGAGCCCGACGCCGGGCCCGAGACCGACGTCGACCCGCTGCGCGACGCCCTCGCGCAGATGTTCGACGGCTTCGACGACTACGTCGAGGTGTCCGACCCGGCGCTGAGCGCCGACGTCGCGCCCGCGACGCTGTCCGGCGACCTGGCGTGCGTCGCCGAGGAGATCGCCAAGGGCCTGCAGCACTTCGACGACGGCCACGAGCTCGAGGGCCTGTGGTGGTGGCAGTTCAGCTACCTGTCGGTGTGGGGCGAGCGCGCGTCGTCGGCGCTGCGCGTGCTGCAGGGCGTGCTGGCGCACCTGCGGCTCGACGTCGCGGACGACGTCGCCGCCGAGGCGGAGTACGACGCCCTGCACTCCTGAGCCGGGCGGGGCTCGTCAGCCCGCGGCCGCCGCCGCGCGGGCGTAGTGCTCGCGCTGCGCGGGGTAGTACGACTCCCACGCCACCGAGTCCGCACCCCGGCCCGAGCGCACCGCGACGAGCCGGTCGAGGTAGTACTCCCACCCGGGCCCGATCGAGGCGACGTCGTCGTCCGCGCCCAGCCGCTGCCGGAACGTCAGCGTCGTCACGCCGTCGTCCTCCGAGAGGTCGAGCGCCAGGTGCCAGACCCCTCCGGGGGCGGCCGTGTCGACGGCGTACCCGCGCGGCGGCTCGCACCGCGTGATGACGCACTCGGCGGCCTCGGCGTCCGCGCTCTCGGCGGTCATGAAGAACTGGATCGTGCCGGTCGCTGGGTCGCCCTCCCATCGGCCGACCCACGCCTCGAGCGGTCCGGGCTCGGTGATGCTGGCCCACACGTCGGCGGCGTCGGCGTCGAACCTGCGCACGACGACGAGTTCGCGCCCGCCGGGCCCGTGCTCGACGGTGCCGGTCGCCGCGACGGCGGGACGCTGCTCGTCCGTCATGCCTCCCAGGGTGGCACGGAGAGGCGTGCGTCGGGAGATGGGACGGGCACCGGCCGACGGCGGGCATGACAGGATTCCCCGGTGCCCGACCTCGACACCCTCACCATCGTGCTGCTCGTGCTGGCCGGGCTCACCGCCGGCTGGGTCGACGCCGTCGTGGGCGGCGGCGGCCTGATCCAGCTCCCCGCCCTGCTGCTGGTGCCCGGCATCTCGCCGGTGCAGGCGCTGGCCACCAACAAGCTGGGCTCGATCATGGGCACGTCCACCAGTGCCGTGACATATTACCGGCGCGTGGGCCCGGACCTCACGACGGCGGGACCGATGGCGGTCGCCGCGCTGGTGGGGGCGTTCGGCGGCGCCGCCCTGGCGAGCCGCATCCCGGCCGACCTGTTCAAGCCGATCATCCTCGTCGTGCTGATCGGCGTGGCCACGTACACCGTGCTCAAGCCGAAGCTCGGTGCGCACGACAACCTCCGCTGGGAGGGCAACCGGCACCGCTGGACGGCCGCGGGCATCGGCCTCGTCATCGGCGCCTACGACGGGCTGCTCGGCCCGGGCACCGGCACCTTCCTCGTCATCGCGCTGGTGAGCGTGCTGGGGTACGCCTTCCTGCCGGCGTCGGCGCTGGCCAAGATCGTCAACTTCGCGACCAACCTCGGCGCGCTGCTGTTCTTCGTGCCGCACGGCGCCGTCCTGTGGGGCCTCGGGCTGATGATCGGCGCCGCCAACCTCGTGGGCGCGTACGTCGGGGCACGGATGGCGGTGGCGAAGGGCAGCGCGTTCGTGCGCGTCATCTTCGTCGTCGTGGTGGGCGCCCTGATCGTGAAGCTGGGCTACGACGTCGTCACCGGCGCCTAGCGGTGCGACGGACCGGCGGGGAACTCGTTCAGCAGCGCTGACGTGACCTTCACGTCCCGCAGCTCGCTCCAGCCGACCGCACGCGTGAGCCGCCACCAGGCGTCTCTCGTGTAGACGCGCTCCCTGCGGCCCTCGTGGATCCGGTAGAGGTAGCCCGTCCGGTCGGACCTGGCGAAGAACGAGATGGGCTCGACGTCGAAGGCGTCCTTGGCCCGGTCGGGGACCCGGGGGTCGGTGCAGTCGCCACCCCAGTGGCGCACGGTGCCGCAGGCGGTCGCCCACATGAGGTCGCCGTTGCCGTCGAGCATGACGTAGCGGCCGGACGGCACCCGGGCCCAGCGGGAGTCGAAGTCGGTGCCCCGCTCCAGGCTCGTCAGGAACGTGCGGCTCGCGTACGAGGCCCGGCCGAGCCGCTTCGCCAGCGCGGCGCGCGCCCTGGTGCTCGTGAGGAGGTGCCGGGTGCTGCCGGAGACGAACCACACCTCGTCGCGGGTGGCGTGCGGCCGGTACTCGACGAGGTACCCGGTGCTCTTGTTCCACAGGTGTCCCCACCTGGCCTGGTCGTGCGCGACCTTGCTGCGGATCTCGGTCATGCGCCGGGAGATCGAGGCCCCCGGGCAGGCGGTGCTGCCCACGTCGCGGTGCCCGGAGATCCGGGCCTCGCGCGAGCCGTCGAGGGTGGTGTAGCCGCGGGCCGGGACGCCGTGCAGGGCGAGCTTCCAGGCCAGCAGGTCGACGACGCCGCGGACGGCCGCGTCGCTGACGGTGGCCTGCTCGTAGTTGCCGAGGACCGAGACGCCGACGGTCTCGTCGTTCACCCCCACGGCGTGCGCCCCGACGATCTCGAGCTCGACGCCGCCGGTGCGTCCCTCCCAGATGCGGCCCCACCGGTCGACGAGGAAGTTGTAGCCGATGTCGCCCCAGCCGCGGGTCTTCGCGTGGTACGTGTAGATGCCGCGGATGATCGACGGCACCTGCGAGGACGTGTAGCTGTTGGTCCCGGCGGTGTGGTGGATGATCGCGCCCTCGACCTGCCCCTGCCGCGGGGTCCAGGTCATGAGGGACTCGTCGGCGCCCCAGTCGGCGCGGGACCGGATGGCGGGGCCGTCGTGCTGGTCCCCGGTCGCCACGGCGCCCGGGAGCCGCACGACGCCGCCGGCACCCTTCCCGAAGGGCGAGAGAGCGCCGTCGTCGTCGAGCGACGGGTCCGCGGCGGCGCGGTCCACCGCCCCCCGGCCGGGGTCGACGACGACGAGCTCGGCGTCGCGCACGTCCTCGGCCGCGACGTTCCCGACCGCCACCTCGACCCGGTCCACCTCCCCGACGACGAGGGGCGCGGACCCGCCCTCGGGCGCGCCCGGATCGGGGGCCTCGACCTCCAGCGGGCCCCAGGCCGACCAGGTGGCCCCGCCGTCGTCGGAGGTGCGGGCCGCGACGTCCAGGTCGGCGTCGGCGCGACCCGACCACGTGACGCCGACGGTCGCGAACCCGCTGACGTCGGAGGTGGCGGTGACGACGTCGTCGCCCGTGGCCCGCGCCTCGTCCGAGCCGAAGGTGCGGGCGGTGCCGGGGGCGGGCGGTGCCGCCGGCGTCACCTCGACGGTCGCCTCGACGGCGGACGGGTCGCCGCCCGCGCCGCCCCCGGCGGACGTCGTGGCGGACCGCGCCGGGAGGTGCGGCACCGCCACGGTCGCGGGAGCCCCGGTGGCGACGAGCGCGAGCGCCACGGCGACGGCGGCGGCGGATGTCCAGCGGCGTGCTGTCATCGGTCGGTCTCCTGGCGCGGACGGCAGGTGGACGACGCCAACATAGACCGGCTCGTGCCGTCGCGCGGCCCGGAGCGCGCGGGCCGACCCGGACCGCACGGCGCCGGTGGTGCCGGGTGCGCACGGGTGCCACGATGCGAGACGGCGGCGGTCGGCCCGCCGGGACGGCACGTACCATCGACGGGCAAGCACAAGCCCCGGCGGACCGTTGAGAGAGACGGAGGCCGGCCAGCAGAAGGTTGTGACATGGCACTTGTCGTGCAGAAATACGGCGGATCATCCGTCTCCGACGCCCACAGCATCAAGCGCGTGGCGAAGCGGATCGCCGCGACCAAGCGAGCGGGGAACGACGTCGTCGTCGTGGTGAGCGCCATGGGCGACACCACGGACGAGCTCCTCGACCTCGCCGGGCAGATCACCCCCCTGCCCCCGCAGCGCGAGCTGGACATCCTCCTCACCTCGGGTGAGCGCATCTCGATGTCCCTGCTCGCGATGGCGATCACGAACCTCGGGGTCAAGGCGAAGTCCTTCACCGGCCAGCAGGCCGGCCTCATGACCGACGCGGTGCACGGCCGCGCGCGGCTCGTGGACGTGGTGCCGCACCGCATCCGCGAGACGGTGGAGAAGGGGCAGGTCGCGATCGTCGCGGGCTTCCAGGGAGTCAGCTCCACCAACGACGTGACGACGCTCGGCCGCGGCGGCTCGGACACGACGGCGGTCGCGCTCGCGGCCGGCCTCGACGCCGACGTCTGCGAGATCTACACCGACGTCGACGGCGTGTTCACCGCCGACCCGCGCATCGTCCCGAGCGCGCGCAAGATCGACCGCGTCACCTACGAGGAGATGCTCGAGCTCGCGGCGTCCGGCGCGAAGGTCCTGGCCCTGCGTGCCGTGGAGTACGCGCGCCGCTACGACGTGCCCGTGCACGTGCGCAGCTCGTTCAGCAGCACCACCGGCACCCTCGTCACCGGCACGCACGGCGACGCGATCGACCCGAACGCCCCGGCGGCCGAGGAGGAAACCCAGATGGAAGCCCCGATCATCTCCGGCGTCGCGCACGACCGCAGCGAGGCCAAGATCACCGTCGTCGGCGTGCCGGACAAGCCCGGCACCGCGGCCCGCATCTTCGAGGTCGTGGCCGGCACCGGCGCGAACATCGACATGATCGTGCAGAACGTCTCGGCCGCCCACACCGGGCTGACGGACATCTCCTTCACGCTGCCGCACGCCGACAGCCCCAGCACCCTGGCGGCGCTCAACGCGCTGCAGGAGGAGCTCGGGTTCGCCTCGCTGCAGTACGACGACCAGATCGGCAAGCTGTCGCTGGTCGGCGCGGGCATGAAGTCGCACCCCGGCGTCTCGGCGCGCCTGTTCGGCGCCCTGCGCGACGCGGGCATCAACATCGAGATGATCTCCACCTCGGAGATCCGCATCTCGGTGGTCACCCGGGAGGACGCCCTGGACGACGCCGTGCGCGCCATCCACACCGCGTTCGACCTGGACTCCGCCGACGGCGAGGCCGTCGTCTACGCCGGCTCGGGGCGGTGACGCGCTGATGGTCCAGATCAACGAGTCCGGGATCAACGTCGCCGTCGTCGGCGCCACCGGCCAGGTCGGCGGCGTGCTGCGCCGCCTGCTCGCGGAGCGCGCCTTCCCGGTCAAGGAGCTGCGGTTCTTCGCGTCCGCGCGCTCGGCGGGCAGCACGCTGCCGTTCGAGGGCGTGGACGTCGTCGTGGAGGACGTCGCGGCCACGGCCACCGACGACCTCGCGGACGTCGACGTCGCGATCTTCTCGGCCGGCGGCGGCACGTCGCGCGAGCACGCGCCCCGGTTCGCCGAGGCGGGCGCCGTCGTCATCGACAACTCGTCCGCGTGGCGCCTCGACCCCGAGGTGCCGCTGGTCGTCTCCGAGGTGAACCCGGAGGCGATCGCCGACGCCGCCAAGGGCATCGTCGCGAACCCCAACTGCACCACGATGGCTGCGATGCCGGTGCTCAAGCCGCTGGCCGACGAGGCCGGGCTGGAGCGGCTGCGCGTCGCGACCTACCAGGCGGTGTCGGGCTCGGGGCTCGGCGGGGTCAAGGAGCTCGCCGACCAGGCGCGCGCCGCCGTGGCCGGCGACCTGGAGGGGCTGGCGCACTCGGGCGGGGCCGTGACGTTCCCGGAGCCGGAGAAGTATGTCGCGCCCATCGCGTTCGACGTGCTGCCGCTCGCGGGGAACCTCGTGGACGACGGCTCCGGCGAGACGGACGAGGAGCAGAAGCTCCGCAACGAGTCCCGCAAGATCCTCGGCCTGCCCGACCTGGCCGTCGCGGGGACCTGCGTCCGCGTACCGGTGTTCTCCGGGCACTCGCTGGCGATCCACGCCGAGTTCGGCGCCGCGATCACGCCGGAGCGGGCGCGCGAGCTGCTGGCCGCCGCGCCGGGCGTGGAGCTGGCGGATGTGCCGACGCCCCTGCAGGCGGCGGGCGCCGACCCGTCGTTCGTCGGGCGCATCCGCACCGACGAGTCCGTGCCCGGCGGGCGCGGACTCTTGCTGTTCGTCTCGAACGACAACCTGCGCAAGGGCGCGGCGCTCAACGCCGTGCAGATCGCGGAGATCGTCGCTGCGGACCTGGCCGAGCTGGACGCGCTCGACGACGTCGACGCGGCCGAGGCCGCGCCCGCCTGACGTCGGCGCACGACCACCTCGGGGCCCGGTGACGAGCGATCGTCGCCGGGCCCCGGCCCGTACCGGCGGTGCGGTCAGGCGGCGTCGAGGATCAGACGGCTGACGCCGCCGGGGTCCTCGAGCATGGCCACGTGCCCGACCCCGGCCAGGTACTCGACGCGGGCGCCGGGCACGGCCTCGTACCGGCGCGCCGACGCCGGGTCCCAGCGCGGGTCGGCGTCGCCGAAGACCACCAGCGGCGCGGCGCCCGCCGCGGAGAGCCGGTCCGGCAGCGGCCGTTCGGCGAGGTAGGCCGCGTAGCCGTCCATGATCTGCCTGAAGTCGCGGTACCGGGTGCGGCGCACGTCGGCGAGGAAGCCGTCGGGCACGACGACCGGGCGCGCGGTCACCGAGCGGATCCCGCGGCGCAGCATCCCCGTCGTGCGCAGCGGCCAGAGCAGCGGGCCGAAGGGTCGCCCCATGAGGACGCGCACGGCAGCGGCCTCCGGGAGCATCGCGTCAGGGGCAGGCCCGGTGCTCAGCAGGACCAGCGACCCGACCAGGTCCGGTCGCCGCACGGCGAGCTCCGTCGCGACGTACCCGCCGCTGGAGTGCCCGACCACCCGGGGCGCGGCCACGCCCAGCTCGTCGAGGAGCGCCGCGACCCGGTCGGCCAGCGCGGGGACGTCGTACGGGGGCGCGGGCGCCGAGCGGCCGCAGCCGGGCAGGTCGATCGCGAGGACGCGACGGGACGCCGCGAGGGTCGCGACCGTCGGCGACCAGCTGGCCGCGGTCGCCCCCGAGCCGTGCAGGAGCAGCAGCGGAGGCGCGTCGGGCGGCCCGTCGACGACGACGTGGATGCCGGCCACGACCCTGTCGCGGCGGTCGCGGGTGCGGGGATCGCTCACATCCCCAGCATCGCCGGTCCCGCCGCGCGTCGCCGGACGGGTGACGGGGTGCGCCCAGCGCCGTCGAGCACGGCGGCGAGGTCGGCCCCGGCCTTCATCAGTGCCACGGACCGCACCGCGATCCGGTCCAGCCGCTCCCGCAGCGCGGCCTCGGCCTCGGCGGTGCCGCCGAGCCCCCGCAGCGCGGACACCACGGCGCGCAGCGCGGGGATGCCGTACCCGGCGGCGCGGAGGGCGGCGACCACGCGGGCGGTCGCGCTGGCGGGCGCGTCGTAGGCGCGCGCGCCCAGAGAGCCCACCCGCTGCGGCTCCAGCAGCCCCTCGGCCTCCCAGTGCCGCAGCGTGGACGTGCGCACGCCGAGCGCGTCGGCGAGCTCGGTGATCGACAGGCTGCTCCCGGGGGAGGGCGCCGCGGCTTCGCTCCGGATCGCGTCGAGCGCGGTCAGTGCCTGGAGGGTCTGGGCCCGCTCGGCCGCGAGCCCGGCGTGCAGGTCGTCGACCGCGGCGGCGGCGTCCGCGAGGGGCGCCCCTGGGAGCGCGGCCATCGTGCGTCGCGCGACGACGGGCCCGACGGCGGTGGCGAGCCCCCGATAGGCGCGGGCGGCCAGGACATGGCGGGTGTCGTAGGTGCGGTACCCGTTCGGCTCGCGGCGGGCGGGAGGGAGGACGCCGAGCCGTTCGAGGTCGCGCACCTGCTGGACGGAGTAGCCGGCGGCGCGGGCGACGTCGACGGTACGCAGCGGACGGTCCATCCTCACCCCACAGAAGCACTTCAAGGTCACGCTTGAACCATGAGCACGAGTATGGAACAGATCATCGACACGGTGCGGCGCCTCGACGGGGCGCTCGTCCTCGAGCCCCGCCCGGGGGACGGGACGCCGGAGATCGCGTGGGGCGACGCGTTCTTCTACTACGCCCCCGACGGGCAGGTGCCGACCACCGTGCAGCCGTACGGCACGGTCGTCACCAAGAACTACCCCGACGACGTCTCCTGCGACCTCGACCGGCCGGACCGGTGGCGCGTCAACGTGCACGTGGGTCGCGAGCGGGCGCGGGAGCTCGTGGGCGGCGGCCGGGAGCGCATCGCGGTCGTCCCCGACGTCCTGCTCCCGCACCCGCTGTACGGGGACCTGGGGTGGGTGTGCGTGGTGAACCCGGGGGAGCGCACGAGCGACGCCGTCCTCGGCCTGCTGCGCGGCGCGCACGACGCCGCGCGCCGTCGGTACGAGCGCCGCCGCGGGCTCTCCTGACCGCCGGTCCCGGGCGGCGAGGAGGCCCCCCGCCTCCTTCACTGGGGAGATGGCGTGGTCCGCGGACACCTGGTCGAGCCTGGCGTTCGTCGTCGCGGGTGCCTGGATCCTCACGACGGTGCGGCGGCCTGGTCCGGGAACGGGGCCGCGCGCCGCGCTCGGCGTCCTCGCCGTGCTGGTCGGCGTCGGCTCGGGGGTGCAGCACGGTCCCGCGCCGCCGTGGAACCCCGTCGTGCACGACCCGCCCCTGCTGGGCGCGTACGCGCTCGTCGCCGCGGACGCCGTCGCCGACCTCACCGGGCGGCGTCTGCGGGCCTGGTGGTGGCTCGTCCCGACGCTGGCCGACGTCGTGCTGGCGGCCCTCTGGCCCGGGGCGTCCGTCGTCGCGCAGGGCGCGGCCGCGGCTGTCGCCGTCGTGGCGGTGCTGCTGCGCGCCCGGGTCCGGCCGCGTCTGAGGGCAAGGCTGCTCCTGGCGCTGGCCGTGCTCGGCGTCGGCACCCTCGCCGGGCAGCTCTCGCACCCCGCCTGGCACGTGCTCGCGGCGACCGCGATCGCGGTGGTCGCGCCCACGGTCGGACGGCGCGCGCCACCGTGAGAGGTACTACCTCGCGGAAACCGGGACTACCTCGCCGAGATCTGTACTACCTCGCCGGAAAGGGTTGCGCGCCGACGCGGGTCTATGGTTCATTAGTCGAGTAATGAACCCCAGAACCACTGAACCTGCCGTGAGGAGGCCCGCGTGTTCGACGGTCCCGAACCCATCTACGTGCAGATCGCCACGATGATCCGCGCGCAGGTGCTCGCCGGTGAGCTCGCGGAGGAGGAGCAGGTCATGTCGACCACTCAGTTCGCCACGACGTTCCGCATCAACCCCGCCACCGCCGCCAAGGCCTTCGCCGGCCTGGTGGACGAGGGCGTCCTGTACAAGCGCCGCGGCCTGGGCATGTTCGTCGCCCCCGGCGCCCGCACGCGGTTGCTGGACCAGCACCGCACCGCGTACTTCGACGACGTGCTCGGCCCGGCGCTCGCGCAGGCCGACCTGCTCGGCATCTCGACCGACGAGCTCGTCGCGTACGTGCTCGGCACCGGCCGCCGGGAGCCCGGCGGCCCCACGACCACCACGGAGGAGCCATGACCCCCGCACCCTTCGGCGCCCGTCTCGACGACGTCGTCGTCCGGTTCGGAGCCCAGCGCCGCCTGACCATGGACGGCGCGGCCGTCAAGGACGAGGCCGGCACCGCTCTCGACGGCGTGACGCTGGACCTGCGGCCCGGCGTCATCACGGGCGTGCTCGGCCGCAACGGCGCCGGCAAGTCCACGCTGCTGACCCTGCTGGCCGCGTTCAACCGGCCCACCGAGGGCACGGTCCGCGTCGGCGCCGGCGAGCTGCTCGAGGACCCGTGGGAGAACCCGTGGGTCACCGCCAACGTGCAGCTCGTGCGCGAGAGCGGCGACCTCATGGACGACGAGCGGGTCTCCGAGACCCTCAAGTACTACGCCGACCTGCGCCCGTACTGGGACGCCGACCTGGCCGCGCGGCTGCTCGACACGTTCGAGGTGAACCCCCGCAAGAAGCCGACCGCCCTGTCGCGCGGCAAGCGGTCCGCCGTCGGGGCGACCATCGGCCTCGCGGCGCGCGCGCCGCTCACCATCCTCGACGAGGTCTACCTCGGCATGGACGCCCCCACGCGGTACGCGTTCTACGACGAGATCCTCGCCGACTACGCCGAGCACCCGCGCACCATCCTGCTGTCCAGCCACCTGGTCGAGGAGGTCGAGCGGCTCTTCGAGGACGTCGTGGTGCTGCACCGCGGCAAGGTCCTCCTCGCCGAGACCGCCGAGGAGATGCAGTCCCGCGGGTTCAGCCTCACCGGACCGGTCGCCGCGGTCGAGGAGCTCGCCCGCGGGCGGCGCGAGCTGCACCGGCAGCGCCTGGGCGCGACCGTGCAGGTCACGATCGAGGGCGCGCCCGACGACGGCACGGCCGCCGCGGCCCGCGCGGCCGGCGTCGAGCTCGGGTCGCTGCCGCTGCAGGACCTGTTCGTGCGCCTCACCCAGCCGGAGCCCGCCGGCGCGACGGAGGTGCGGCGATGAGCGCCGTCGTGGTCACACCGGCCGAGCGCGACGCGTTCACGGCCCGGGCGCACGCGCGGGCGGTCCGGCGCGTGATGCGGTCCGTCGGCCAGGTGATGCTCGTCATCGGCGGCGTCTTCTGGGCGATCTTCCTCGTCGTCACCGTGGGCGTGCCGCTGGTGGTGCGCCAGGTGGGCGGCGTCATGGGCGGGGGCGCGATGACGGGCGCCGAGTACGCCGCGCCCTGGTTCGCGCTCTCCCTGGGCCTGATCGCGGTCGCCGCGCTCGTCGTGCCCCACCTTGCCGCGGGTGGCACCCGCCGGTCCCTGTTCACCGGCGCGCTGGTCGCCGCGCTCGCCGCGGGCGTCGCCTACGGCGTGGCGTACGCGCTCCTCCTGCTCGTGGAGCGTGCCCTCTTCGGCGCGCTCGGCTGGGAGTGGGAGCAGCTCGGGAGCGGGCTCGACGCCGGCGGTGCCTGGCTCGTCGTCACCGCCGCGGGCGAGGCCATCGCCGTCGTCGTGTACGCCCTGGTCGGCGTCGCCGCCCAGGCCTCCTACCGGACGTACGGCGTGTGGCGGGGCACGGCGCTCCTGCTGCCGGGCCTGGCGCTGCTGGTCCTCGTCGACCACGCCACCCGCAACGGGGCGTTCGCCGACGCCTTCGGCGCCCTCGGCCTGGGCGGGGACGGCGCGCCCGCCGCGCTCGGGCTGCTGCAGGCGCTCGTCGTGCTCGCGCTGGCCGCCGGCTGGGCGTGGTGGCAGCTGCGCACCCTGCGACTCAGGCCGACGAGGTGAGCGCGATGACCACCACGACAGCCCCCTCGACACCCGATGCCGGCACGCTCCAGCGGGTCGCGTCGGCGGCGGTCCGCCGCCGGTTCGTCCGGAGGCTGCTGGCCGCGGGCGCCTGGTTCTGG
Source organism: Isoptericola sp. NPDC019571 (assembly GCF_044389385.1). NCBI lineage: Bacteria > Bacillati > Actinomycetota > Actinomycetes > Micrococcales > Promicromonosporaceae > Isoptericola > Isoptericola sp. NPDC019571. The sequence continues at coordinate 97,379 of NZ_JBIRXZ010000006.1, read as the reverse complement.
GGCATCTGGGCCTTCGTCGTCGCCGTGGTCCCGGCCGCCGTGGACCGGTGGGGCGGGGAGCTCGTCGGCCTGACCTACGAGCTGGCGGGCGCTCCGGCGCGATGGGTCGCCCTCGCGGTCGCGGCCGTCTACTGCGGAGCCTGGCTCCGCGGGCACCTCGCGGCGGGCGGGACCCGCCGGTCGCTCGTCATCGGTGTCCTGCAGGGAGCGGCGATCGTCGGCCCCGTGTTCGGCGTGCTGACGGTCCTGCTCACCCTCGCCGAGGAGCGGGTCTTCCGTGCCATCGACGAGCCGTGGCCGGGAGGTGCCACACCGGTGCCGCTCGACACGGTCGCCGGGATCGTCGTCACGATCGTCGGCGAGACCCTCGTCGTCCTGACCTATGCGCTCGTGGGCGCCGCGGCGATCGGCTACTACCGGGCGATGCCGGCGCGCCTGTACCTCCTGGGCCCCCTGCACGCCGTCCCGCTGCTGGTCCCGCTCGCGATCGTCGACCTGTCGACGCGCACCGGTCTGCTCGGCATCCCGCTGCGCGGCGGGTACGACGACCCCGTCGTCGCGGCGCTCGTCGTCGCGGGCGGCGGCGTCCTCGCCGTCGCGGTCGCCGGCGTCGGAGCTCTCCGGCTGATGGCCCGCGTACGGGTCCGGCCGTGAACCACCCGAACCTCGCTGTCCGCAGACACCGAGGACCCCTGAACCGCACGACCGAGAGGAGCATCGAGATGGCCGACCCCATCGTGGAGGTCCGCAACCTCCGCAAGACGTACGGACCGAAGGTGGCCGTGGACGACGTGTCGTTCGCCGTCCAGCCCGGCGAGATCTTCGGCATCCTCGGCCCCAACGGGGCCGGGAAGACCACGACCGTCGAGACGCTGGCCGGCCTGCGGCAGGCCGACGGCGGCACCGTGCGCGTGCGCGGCATCGACACGCAGCGCGACCCGGCGGCCGTCAAGGACATCCTCGGCGTGCAGCTCCAGGAGGCGATGCTGCACGACAAGATCACTGTCGGGGAGGCCCTCGGGCTGTTCGCCGGGTTCTACTCCGACCCCGCCGACCCCGGGGAGCTCCTCGACCTGCTCGACCTGCGCGAGCACGCCGACAGGCAGTTCGGGAAGCTGTCCGGCGGCCAGAAGCAGCGGCTGTCGATCGCCCTCGCGCTGGTGGGCAACCCGGAGATCGCCGTGCTCGACGAGCTCACCACCGGCCTCGACCCGCAGGCACGGCGCGCCACCTGGGACCTCGTCGAGCGGGTGCGGGCCACCGGCGTGACGATCCTGCTCGTCACCCACTTCATGGAGGAGGCCGAGCGTCTCTGCGACCGGCTCGTCGTCATCGACGCGGGCCGCGTCGTCGCCGCGGGCACGCCGCAGGGCCTGATCGACGGGCTCGACGACGGGCGCACGGTCGTCGTGCGGTTCGCACCGGACGACGTCGCGCGCGGCCGTGAGCTCCTGGCGGAGCTCGCCGCCCGGGACGCCGAGGTCGCGACCGCCGAGGCGCAGGGCGCCACCGAGGTCGCCGTCACCGGCACGCGCCGCGTGCTGTTCGCCGTCGTCCCCGCCCTCGCGGCGGCCGACCTCGTGCCCGACGACGTCCGCACCGTCACCCGGTCGCTCGAGGACGTGTTCCTCGCCGTCACCGGCCGCACCTACCAGCCGGACGCCCAGCCGGACGCCCAGCCGGACACCTCGACGGGCACCCCGCTCGTCTCCGCCACGACCCGAGAAGGAGACCGGTCATGACCGCCATCACCGCCGACGCCGCCCCGCGCCCGACCGCCGGCCGAGGCTGGCGCGGGTACGGGCGCCTGGTGCGCACCGAGACCCGCGTCTGGCTGCGCGACTTCGGGTCCGTGTTCTTCGGGATCCTCTTCCCGTCCGTGATCCTGCTGGGGGTCGGGTTCGGCATCCCCGGGATGCGGGAGCCGATCACCGACGCCCCGGCAGACTCGATCTGGTACGGGGTCACGCCGATCGCGACCTACCTGCCGACCGTGCTCTCGATGGCGATCGGCACCCTCGCCGTCCTGTCGCTGCCGGTCACGTTCGCCACCTTCCGCGACAAGGGGGTGCTGCGGCGGCTGTCCACCACGCCGATGCGGCCGCAGGCGCTCATCGTGGCCCACCTGACCATCAACGTCGCCACGACGCTGGTGGGCGTCGCCCTCGCGCTCGTCGTCGCGCAGCTGGCCTTCGGGCTCGTCGCGCCGACGCAGCTCGGCGTCGTGCTCCTCGCCTTCGTGCTCGGGATGCTCGCGATGTTCTCCGTGGGGATGCTGCTGTCCGCCCTGGTGAGCAAGCCGTCGACGGCCAACGCCGTCGGCTCGCTGATCTACTTCCCCATGCTGTTCCTCGCGGGCCTGTGGACGCCCGGCCCGATCATGCCCGACGTCGTCCGGCAGATCGGGCAGTTCACCCCGATGGGCGCGACCGCGCAGGCCATGGACACCGGCTGGTTCGGCGACGGGTTCCCGCTGCTGCAGGTGGTCGTCATGGTGGTGTGGACGGCGGTGCTCCTCCCGCTCGCGGGGCGGCTGTTCCGCTGGTCGTGACGTCCCGTCGGCCGCACCGGGCGGAGAGTAGGGTGCCACCCCATGCGCAGAGTTGCAGAGCTCGTGGGTCAGTGGTTCGCCGTGCTCGTCCTGCTCGGTGCGGTCGCCGGGCTGGCAGCCCCGAGCACGTTCGCGCCGCTGGCCGCGCACGTCCCGCTCCTGCTGGGGATCATCATGTTCGGCATGGGGCTGACCCTGACGGGTCGGGACTTCGCCCTCGTCGCGAAGCGCCCCGCGGCCGTCGCCATCGGCGTCGTCGCCCAGTTCACGATCATGCCCCTGCTGGCGTGGGCGATCGGCCACCTGTTCGGGCTCGAGGGCGACGCGATGATCGGCATGATCCTCGTGGGCGCCGCGCCCGGCGGCACGGCGTCCAACGTCATCGTCTACCTGGCCAAGGGCGACACCGCGCTGTCGGTGGCGCTCACCACGGTCTCGACGCTCCTCGCCCCGCTGCTCACCCCGGCGCTCGTGCTGTGGCTGGCCGGCACCGACCTCGACGTCACCTACGGCTCGCTCGTGACGTCGATCGCCCAGGTGGTCCTGTTCCCCGTGATCGCCGGGCTCCTGGTCCGCACGTTCGCGGGCCGGGTCGTCGAGCGGTACATGCTGCCGTACCTGCCGCTGGTGTCCGTGCTGGGGATCGTGATCGTGGTGGCCGGCATCGTCGGAGCCAACGCCGACGCCGTCCTGAGCACGGGCCTGCTGGTCGCCCTCGCCGTCATCGTGCACAACTGCGCCGGGCTGCTGCTCGGGTACGGCGCGGCCGCCGCCGTCCGTTTCGACGAGCCGGCTCGCCGCGCGGTGAGCGTGGAGGTCGGCATGCAGAACTCCGGGCTGGCCGCGAGCCTCGCGACCACCTACTTCAGCCCCGCCGCGGCGCTGCCGGCCGCGCTGTTCTCCGTGTGGCACAACGTCTCGGGCTCGCTGCTCGCGTCCTACTGGGCGCGGCGTCCGGTGGGGGAGAGCGCGCGGGCGACGGCGTCGGCCGAGGCCTAGCCTGCACCGGTGAGACCGTTCCTCTTCCTCGGCACGCGGGCCGAGGACGTCGCCGCCGACGGCGAGTACGACGCCGTCCTGCGCTACTCCGGGCTGAGACCCGCGTCCCTGCGCCGCGTGCGCCTCGAGCGGGAACCGCTGCCGCGCGTCGACCCGGAGGAGCTGTCCGGGGTGATCGTCGGGGGCGGGCCGTTCAACTCCTCCGACCCCGAGGACGAGAAGTCCGCCGTCCAGCACCGCGTGGAGCGGGAGATGGCGGACCTCCTCGACGTGCTCGTGGAGCGCGACTTCCCGTTCCTCGGCGCCTGCTACGGCGTCGGGACGCTCGGCACCCACCAGGGCGGCGTCGTCGACCGCACCTACTCCGAGCCGGTGGGCCCCGCCGAGATCGAGCTGACCCCGGAGGGGCTGGCGGACCCGCTGCTCGCGGGCATGCCCGCGCGTTTCACCGCGTACCTGGGCCACAAGGAGGCGGTGCGCGAGCTGCCGCCGTCGGCCACCCTGCTCGCCCGGTCCGCCGACGCGCCCGTGCAGATGTTCCGCGTGCGCCGGAACCTCTACGCCACGCAGTTCCACCCCGAGCTGGACCTGGCCGGCATCGAGCAGCGGGTCGAGGTGTACCGGACCTACGGGTACTTCCCGCCCGAGGAGGGCGACCGCATCGTCGCGCGCTCCCGCGAGCACCAGGTCACCGAGCCCATGCGCATCCTGCGGAACTTCGTGACGCGCTACGCCCGATCCGCGAGATAGAGAGGGCAGACCCGCGAGATAGAGAGGGCAGACCCGCGAGATAGAGAGGGCAGACCCGCGAGATAGAGGCCCGGACGAGACCGCAGGGATGCGGTCTCGTCCGGGCCTCTCTATCTCGCGGGTCTGCCCTCTCTATCTCGCGGTCAGCCCTTCTTGCGCGGCGTGGTGACGTCCACCGTCATCACGCCGTTCTTCGAGTTCACCGACTTCACGGCGATCTTCGTGCCCGTGCCGCCGACGATGACCGAGCCGCCCGGGTTGGACTCGTCGTAGTACGCGTACGGGTCCTTGTCGTTGAAGACGCTCTCCGCCTTCTCCTTCCACGTCCGCAGCGTCGTCATGCCCGCCGCGGTCTCCCGGTGCAGGGTGAACGCGTCGGACTTGCCCAGGCCGAACGTCGCGTCGAACGACTGGATGCGGTTGCGGGCGAGCGCGCCGTCCGACCACCGCAGCGCCTGCGGGTTGGCGTCGACCGGCAGGGCCTGCCCGCCGCCCGGGTGCTGCGACGTGTTGTTGTCGCCGTAGAAGCTGTTCGCGTACCAGACCAGCAGGCCGTCCTGGTACGGGAAGTGCTCCACGGTGTTCGGCTTCGAGAGCGTCCAGCCGAAGTTGTACGGCCCGGTCTGCAGGGTCGTGTCGTAACCGGCGTACTGCCGGTTCTCCGCCACGTAGTAGTGCGAGTACTCGACCTCGTACGTGCCGTCCGCCCCGATGACGTGGAAGCCGTCGTTCGTCCAGTCCCCGAACCCGTCGGAGAAGTCCTCGGTCAGCGCGTCGCCGACGGCGACGTCGTCGACCATGAAGCCCGTGAGGTTCAGGCCGCCGTCGCTCTGGTAGCGGAACCGGACCTGGGCGTCCTGGCCGGCGTGGTCGGCGAGGTCGGCGGTGAGATCCACCCACTTCTTGCCGGAGTCGCCCGAGATGCCGCCGTTCGCGTCCTCGTCGGAGAGGTTCGTCGCCAGCGGTTCCCAGGTGTCGCCGCCGTCGGTCGAGACGTCCGCGAAGGCGTGGTCGTAGCCGGGCTCGATCTCGTACTGCACCTTGGCCGTGAGCGAGGCGCCGTCGGGCACGGTGAACGACGGCGACGTGAGCGTGTAGTTCGCGTTGCTGCCGGTGCCCGAGTAGGCGAACTCCCCGTCGTAGGGGTCGACGCCGAGGTCGACGTCCTTGACGCCGTCCGGCAGGTTCACGACGACGGCCTGCGAGTTCGTCGTGGCGTGGTACGACGGGCCGAGCTTGACCGTGGCGCGCTCGCCCTGGTCGACGGTGGCGTAGTCGAGCCAGCCCAGGAACATCTTCTCCGTGGCGCCCATGTGGTTCGGCGTGGTGCCGATGGTGCCGTCGCCGTGGCCGAGCCACGAGCCGGAGCTCATGAGGGTCCAGAAGGCGGTGCCGTTCTCGCCGCCCTCGGTGTCGTAGTAGTCGGGCAGGCCGAGGTCGTGGCCGAACTCGTGCGCGAAGACGCCGAGCCCGCCGTTCTCCGGCTCCGTCGTGTAGTCACGGATCCAGAGGTCGGAGTCGCCGATCTTGATGCCGCCGACCTTCGGGAACGCGGCCGGGCCGTCGGTGCCCAGCGGGTTGACCGCCCACCGGTGCGACCAGATGGCCGACGTGGGTGCACCGGCCTCCTCGCCCTCGCCCGCGTGGATCGCCTGGAAGTGGTCGATGTAGCCGTCGGGCTCGTCGAAGATCCCGTCGCCGTCGATGTCGTAACGGTCCCAGACGTCGAACGACTGCAGGTACTCGTCGATCTCCTCGGCCGTCTTGCCCTGCGCGACCTGATCGGCGTACCAGGCGTCGGCCGAGTCCTGCACGAAGCGCGTCATGTCCTTGTTCGACTCGGTCTCCCCGTACGACGCGGAGTTGTACGGCACGGTCACCCAGTCGGACACGTCGCCCTGCAGGTCGAACCGGCCCGAGGACATCTCGTCGTAGACGCCGGCGAACGACTCGCCGTCCTGGTCCTCCAGCCCGGTGAAGAACATCTCCTTGTAGTGCTCCTGGGAGAAGTCGTCCTCCCAGTAGGTGGAGTTGTCGCTGCGCGTGGGCTCCGGGATCTCGTTGTGCTGCGGCCCGGACTGCGGCGCGTCGGGGAAGCGCGGGTCGGCCTGGTCGCCGAAGTCGACCAGGAAGGTCAGCAGCTGCGCCGTCTGCTCGGTCTCGTACTCGACCCACTGGTTCTTGCCGACCTTCACCGACTTCGACGTGTGGGCGCCCTTGCCCCGCGTCTGCACGGTGGCGTCACCCATGGCGACGCGGTCGACGGCCTCCTGCTTGAGCGCGGTGCGCTTCTCGGCCAGCGGGTCGGGACGGTCGTCCTCCTTGACGTGTGCCGCGGGGTCGTTCGGTGGGGCGTCCGCCGCGGGCGCCGAGGACGCCGACGCGGCGAGGCCGGGGGCGAGGACGGCGGCGGCCAGCAGGGCTCCCGCTGCGCCGAACGCGCTCGTGGTGCGTGCTCTCACGGTTTTTCCTCCAGGGGTGTCGGAGCGACCCGGTCGCGGTGGCCGGGCACCGTCGTGCCGTGGCGCGTCGGTGCGCTCGGCAAACTGTGGCGGGGCACACATAACCACTTCCAGGTTTCACCCGCGAGACGAACAGAGAACGTCTCGCCGACCAGGGGGAACGGAGTCAGCCCGCGGCGTCGTACGCCTCGCGCACCCAGGCGGCGACCTCGTCGTCCAGCTCGGCCGGGTCGCGGACCTCGACGTGGTGCGTCCACGCCGTCGACGTCGGGTGTGCCACCTGCTCGATCCGCGGTGAGCGGTCCTCGCGGGGGAGGACGAAGGAGACGACGGCGGGCGCGTCGACGTGGTCGCGCACCCCCACCCACGGCGGCCAGACGAACGCGAAGCCGCGGCGGCGCCGGAACGCGACCTGCGTCTTCGTGGTGCGCGTCGTGACGTCGTCGCCGGTCACCTCCGCGACGAGCGTCGCGAACGCCCGGCAGATCGTCAGGCCCGTGGGGGAGTGCGCGAACAGGTCCTCGGGGGTGGACGGCGTGGCGGGCGTCGGCACGGGTCGCGCTCCTCTCGGGCGGGTGGTCAGCGCACGAAGTAGGGGGCTCCGGAGCCGGCAGCGAGCCAGCCGAGGGCGTGGCCGACGCGTTCGGCGGACGAGGGGGCGAGGTCCGCGGGGACGTCGTCGGGCGCGAACCACGCGACGTCGGTGGACTCGTCGTCGGCGACGTGCGCCCGCGCGGCCGCGGCGGGACTCGCCGCCCGGCACAGGAAGCACAGGTCGAGGTACTGCGAGCGATCGCCGTTCGGGTACTCGACCGGCGGGGTGACGGTGACCGCCACGAGCGCGTCGACCACGACGTCGACGCCCGTCTCCTCGAGCACCTCGCGGGCCAGCCCGACGGCCGGGTCCTCGCCCGGCTCGAGGATCCCGGACACCACCGCCCACAGGCCGTTGTCGGCGCGGCGGCCGAGCAGCAGCCGACCGTCGTCGTCGAGCACGACGGCGGACACGCCCGGCAGCCACAGCAGGTCGTGGCCGACGTGGGAGCGCAGGGCGGAGACGAACTCGGGCACCGGCATGCGTCGACCCTACGAGGGTCTGCCCGGTGCTGCCGGGCCGGGCCGCCGGACCGGATGGTGGACGCGACTGGACGGGTGCGGGGAGGGCGACGTACCGTCGTCGCCGTGGACATCCGTTGGTATTGGCGCTTTACGCCGGCTCCGGTAGGGGCTCGGCGGGCTGACGCCTGACCGACACCACTTCACCGGAGCCAGCACAGGGCCTGGGACGCATCGTGCGTCCGGGCCCTTCGTCGTCAGACGGGCCGCTCCGGTCGGGCATGGACCACGGTTCGAGACGTCACGACGACGACGCCGAGCCCCACCCCGACCGCCCCGCCGCCGACACCCCCCAGGAGCCCCGCGTTGAGCACCACCACCGGCACCACGCCCGCCACCACCGCCCGCACCGCGCCGTCTGAACTCGCGCCGTCCGATACCGGCCGGCCGCATACTGACCTGATGGCAGAGACCTCCGACCTGCGGGTCCGCGCGCTCGACCCGCTGCCCGCGCCGGGCGCCATGCGGGCGGAGCTGCCGCTCGGCACCCCGCGCAGCGACCTCGTCACGACGTCCCGCCGCGAGGTGCGCGACGTCCTGCGTGGCGAGGACGACCGCCTGCTCGTCATCGTCGGCCCGTGCTCCGTGCACGACCCGGCCGCCGCGCTGGACTACGCCCGACGTCTGGCGCCGGTGGCGCGCGAGCTGTCGGACGACCTGGTCGTCGTGATGCGGGTGTACTTCGAGAAGCCGCGCACCACGGTGGGCTGGAAGGGCCTCATCAACGACCCGCACCTGGACGGCTCCCACGACGTGCACCACGGGCTGCGCCTGGCGCGCGAGGTGCTGCTGGGCGTGCTCGACGCGGGCGTGCCCGCCGCGTGCGAGTTCCTCGAGCCCACGAGCCCGCAGTACATCGCCGACGCCGTGACCTGGGGCGCGATCGGCGCGCGCAACGCGGAGTCGCAGGTGCACCGGCAGCTCGCGTCCGGCCTGTCGATGCCGGTCGGCTTCAAGAACGCGACCGACGGGGACGTGCAGATCGCCGTCGACGGGTGCATCACGGCGGCGAGCGAGCACACCTTCTTCGGGGCGGACGCGCAGGGGCGTGCGGCCGCGGTCGAGACGACCGGCAACCCGGACTGCCACGTCATCCTGCGCGGCGGGCGCGGTGGCCCGAACTACTCCGAGAAGGATGTCGCGGACGCGCTGGCGGTGGCGCGCACGTCCGGCCTCGGCGGGGCCGTGGAGGCGGGCGTCGTGGTGGACGCGTCGCACGGCAACTCCGGCAAGGACCACGTGCGCCAGGCCGAGGTGGTGCGGGAGCTCGCGGCGCGCGTCGCCGACGGCGAGCGGGACGTCACCGGCCTGATGATGGAGAGCTTCCTCGTGGCGGGCGCCCAGAAGCCGGGGCCGCTCGACGGCCTCGTCTACGGCCAGTCCGTCACCGACAAGTGCCTCGACTGGGACACCACGGCCGAGCTGCTCGGCACCCTCGCCGGGGCGGTGCGGCAGCGGCGCGAGGCCTGACGGCGACGCGTCGGACGACGAGCGTCCCTGCCGGTCAGGATTCACTTGCGGACTCCTGACCGGCAGGGACGCTCGCGCTTGGTGCGGGAAGGCGGGACGAGCGACGGGCCGTGACGCGCCGCACACAGGGCGGTCCCATCCGCGGAGCCGTTCGCACCGAACCCCTCACGTCCCGGAGGGTCCGGGACGGACACGCGAGGAGCCGATGGCGATCGAATCGGCCTGCCCGGTACGGCAGACTGTCGGGGTGCCACCCCCCACGACCGCCCGCGGTCCCGTCGACGACGCGCTGGTCGCGTGCGTGGACGGCGACCCCGCGTCGTTCGGGCCCGTCTACGACGCCCTCGCCCCCGTGGCCTACGGGACGTCGTTGGGCGTGCTCCGCGACCCCGACCACGCAGCCGAGGTGACCCAGGAGGTGATGGTGGAGGTGTGGCAGACCGCAGCGCGGTTCGACCCTGCCCGCGCGTCCGCCCGCACGTGGGTCGCGACGCTCGCGCGGCGTCGCGCCGTGGACCGGGTGCGCTCCGAGCAGTCCCGCCGCGACCGCGACCAGCGCGACCTGGACACCTCCGTGGCCGGGGCGCAGCGCGACGTCGTCGCGGAGGACGTGGAACGACGCCTCGAGGGCGCCGCCGTCCGGCGCTGCCTCGACGCCCTCACCGCCATGCAGCGGGAGGCCGTCGTCGAGGCGTACTACGGCGGCCGGACGTACCGGGAGGTGGCCGACCAGCTCGGTGCGGCCCTCCCCACCGTGAAGAGCCGCATCCGTGACGGTCTCGGCCGGCTCCGCGACTGCCTGGGGGTGAACCGTGGCTGACACCGACGCGAACCGCGACGCGTGGGACCTGCTGCCCGCGTACGCGCTCGACGCGGTCGACGACCTCGAGCGCCGCGCCGTGGAGCGCCTGCTGGAGTCCGACGCGGACGCGCGGCGCGCCCTCGACGAGTACCGCGACGTCGTCGCGGCGTTCGCCGTCGAGCAGGCGCCGCCGGCGCACGTCCGTGACGCCGTCCTGACCCGGGTCGCGCAGACGCCGCAGCGCCCGGCCGCCCCGAGCGCCCGCCCGGCCGAGGGCCCGGCGGGACGACGGTGGGTGCGGTATGCGGTCGCCGCCGCGGCGGTGGTCGCCGTCGCCGTGCCGACGACGATCGCCGTGCAGGAGCACCGCGCAGGGCTCCAGGTGGAGGCGCAGCTCGACCGCGTCGCCGAGATGCTGGCCGACCCCGACGCGCAGCTCCTGACCTCGCCCGTGGCGGGCGGCGGCGCGGCGTCCGTGCTGGCCGCCGGCGACGACTTCCTGTTCACCGCGAGCGACCTGCCCGGGCCGGGCGAGGGGAAGGACTACCAGCTCTGGGTGGTGGGCTCCGAGGGCGACGTCGCCCCGGCCGGCGTGCTCCAGGCGTCCGGCGGCCGCGTCGAGCACCTGGTCCAGGACGTCCCGGGCGTCGGGGTCGCCGTGACCGTCGAGCCCGACGGCGGGTCCGAGCAGCCGACGACCGACCCGATCGTCGTGCTGGCGGAGGGTTAGGACGCGTCCGAGCCCTGCCAGGTCGTGCGCGACGGAGCCGGGTACGGCGCGCCGGCCGCGGGTCCCGAGCGAGGACCTCCTGACGAGCTGACCGGTCGACGGCACGGTCCCCGCGGCCCGCCCGGAACGTGGACCGGCCCGCCTCGGGACGAGTCGAGGCGGGCCGGTCGGTCCCGGGGTGGGCCGGGCACCCCCCTGCGGTGCCCGGCCGGATACGGGTCACATCGGCGGCATCAGCACCGAGTCGACCAGGTAGACGGTGGCGTTCTGGGTCATCACGCCGCCGCAGACGACGTTGGCGTCGTTGACCTTGAGCTCGTCGCCCTCGCCGGTGACCTCGAGGGTGTCGCCCTGGACGGTCTCGTGCTCGCCGGCGATGTCCTCGGGCAGGATCTGGCCGGGCACCACGTGGTAGGTGAGCACCGTGGTCAGGAGGTCGGCGTCCGTCGCCAGGGTGTCGAGCGTCTCCTTGTCGACCTTGCCGAACGCGTCGTCGACCGGCGCGAACACGGTGAACTCGCCGCCGTTGAGGGTGTCGACCAGGTCGACGTCGGGGTTGAGCTCGCCGCTGACGGCCTTCGTCAGCGTGGTGAGCATCGGGTTGTTGGACGCGGCGACGGCGACCGGGTCGGTCGACATGCCCGTGATGGAGCCGGCGCCGTCGGGCACCTGCTCGGCGTAGGCGTCGCAGCCGGGGCCGACGAGGTTCGCGGCCGGGTCGGCGGACATGTCCTCGCTCATCTCGTCCGACGGCTCGTCGGAGGCCATCGGCGACTCCTCGGTCATCGTCTCCTCGGAGCCGGACCCGGCGTCGGAGCCGGAGTCGGACGAACAGGCGGCGAGCCCCAGCAGGGCCAGGGTGGCGAAGCCGGCGGCGGCGGTGCGGGTGCGAGTGCGGACGTTCATCGTTCTCTCTCCTTGCGTCGTCGCCCCTCCGGTCCGGGGCGCTCGACGGGGGTTCGGAGCGAGCGCCGCGCCGGATGGGTGTCGTCCGCGATCCCATCCGCCGGCCCCGCGGTTCCGAACGACGGTCATGGAGACCTTGGTCCTGATCGGCCTGCTCGGTGGCCTCATCACCGGCATCTCGCCGTGCATCCTGCCGATGCTCCCGGTGATCTTCTTCGCCGGCGGGGTGCAGGGCGCGCGCGAACCGGCGCTGCGGTTCGACGTGCCGACGGCGGTCCGCACCGGCGCGGGCGGGCAGGTCGAGACGGGCGTCGCGCCGACGGGCGGGGGAGCCGCCGTCGACCTGACGGAGCGGCCCGCCCGCGCCGCCCGTGCGCGGTCGTGGCGCCCCTACCTCGTGATCGCCGGCCTGGTGCTGAGCTTCAGCGCGATGACGCTGCTGGGCTCGCTGGTCCTGGGCGCCCTCGGGCTGCCGCAGGACCTGCTGCGCTGGGTCGGCATCGTGCTGCTCGCGGCCCTCGGGGTCGGGATGATCGTGCCGCGGTTCGAGGAGGTGCTGGAGCGCCCCTTCCTGCGGCTCGCGTCGCTGGGGTCGCGCCGCGCGGCCGGCCAGGACCGGGGCGCGTTCCTGCTCGGCCTCGGGCTCGGGGTGCTCTACGTCCCGTGCGCCGGGCCGGTGCTGGCGGCGATCACGGTCGCGGGCGCGACGGGCGACATCGGGCCGGGGACGGTGGTCCTCACGGTGTCGTTCGCCGTCGGCGCCGCGATCCCGCTGCTCGTCTTCGCGCTGGCCGGGCGCCGGGTCGCGGAGCGGGTGTCGGCCTTCCGCCGCCACCAGCGCGGGATCCGCGTCACGGGCGGTGTCGTCGTCATCCTGCTCGCGGGGGCCCTGGCGCTGAATCTTCCGCAGCAGCTGCAGCGAGCCCTGCCCGACTACACGGGTGCGTTGCAGCAGCGGGTGGACGAGAACGCGTCCGTGCAGGACGCGCTGGACCTGGGCGGGATCGTCACCGACGCCAACCGGGAGCTGTCGAACTGCTCCAACGGGTCGACAGAGCTCGCCGACTGCGGGACGGCGCCGCCGCTCACGGGCATCACGCACTGGCTCAACACCGAGGACGGGGCCCCCGTCGACCTCGCGGACCTGCGCGGCAAGGTCGTGCTGATCGACTTCTGGACCTACTCCTGCATCAACTGTCAGCGCGCCATCCCGCACGTGAGCGCCTGGTACGACGCGTACGAGGACGCCGGTCTCGAGGTCATCGGGGTGCACACGCCGGAGTTCGCCTTCGAGCGCGAGACACGTAACGTCGTCGCCGGCGCCCGCGACCTGGGCGTCGAGTACCCGATCGCGCAGGACAACTCCTACTCCACGTGGACGACGTACCGGAACCGGTACTGGCCGGCGGAGTACCTGATCGACGCCGAGGGCACCGTCCGCTACATCAAGCACGGCGAGGGCGGCTACGACGTCACCGAGCAGCACGTCCGCGACCTGCTGCGCGCCGCCGACCCGGACGTCGAGCTGCCGCCCGCGACCGACGTCGCGGACACGACGCCCGGCGGGGAGACGACGCCGGAGACCTACCTCGCCCTCAACAAGGTGTTCAACTACTCGGGCTCGCCCGAGTACGGCTCCGGCCGGGAGGTGTTCGCCCACCCGGACGACCAGCCGCGGGACACCTTCTCCCTCGGCGGCACGTGGGACGTCGACTTCCAGGGGGCGACCGCAGCCTCCGACGACGCGACCCTGCGGCTCGCGTACCGCTCGACCGACGTGTTCAGCGTCCTCGGCGGCGAGGGGACGGTCACCGCCCGCGTGCTCGCCGACGACGGCAGCGTCCGCGCCGAGCGTGAGATCGACGTGGCCGGCAACCCGACGCTGTACGACGTGCTGCGCGGCGACGGGCCGACCGACGGGATCGTGGAGCTCGACGTGCCCGACGGCGTCGCCGTCTACACGTTCACCTTCGGCTGAGGACGGCACGAAGTCGGTGCGAGCGGGTGAAAAACAGGTCCTGCAGTTCGCTGAGGCGACGGGATCCGCTACCTTTCGGTCGGACTTGTCCGGGATGAGACGGTCCGGGCGACCTGCACGGGTCGCGTCGAGGACGACGAACGGTGGTCAACGGTGGTTCGACGACGTCAGCTCCTGGCAGCGCTCGCCCTTGCTGGACTCGTGCTGACAGGAGGCGCCACGACGGCGACGGCCTCACCTGGTGCCGCACCACGGCTCGAGACGACGGAGGTCCCGAGCGGGCGGGTGGTCCTCGAGTCCGGCCCGCGCGCGTGGACGGCGCTGCGCAGCGGCGCCCCGACCAGCACGGCCGGCGTCGGGTTCGACGGCGACCGGGTCGTCGGGCGGTGCGTCGGCGAGGGCGGGCGGGGCTGCCCCGCGCGGGGGGTGCAGCGCGTGGCCTACGACTTCGGGGACCTCGGCGACCCGGCCGCGCTGGCCGACGGAGTGCTGGTCGCCGCGACGCTGTCGCTCCCGGTGGGCCGCGACCAGGCGTGCGGGGTCGACGACGTCCGGGTGCACGCGGTCCCGGCCGTGACCGCGGCGACCACGTGGGCCGCCTCGACACCCGGTTGGCGTTCGACGGGCGCGGACCTGAAGGGCGCGGGGTGCGGCGGCGACCGGCGCGTCGAGGTCGACGTCACCCGGGCTGTGGGGCAGGCCGTGCGCTCCGGCGACCCGCTGGCGTTCGGCCTCGCCGCGGCGGACGAGGACTGTCGGGGCTGCGGCCGGGCGGCCTTCGGCCCCGACGCGACCCTGACCGTCGAGCTGCGGGCGACGGACACCGTCGTCGCGCTGGGCACGATGCGGCCGGAGACGTCGTGCGCGGCGGAGGACGCCCGCCCGGCTGTCCGCTCGACGACCCCGACCCTGGTGGCCGAGCTCTCCAACGCGCGCGAGCCGTTCCCGTCCTCGATGAGCGCCGAGTTCGTCGTGCGCGACCTCGCGACGGGCGACGAGCTGTGGCGGTCGGCCCCGACCACGCCGCAGGCGTCGGGGGCGACCCACTCCGTCAAGGTCCCGGACGGCGTCCTCGCCGAGGGCGGGACGTACGGGTGGTCGGCGCAGGCGGTGCTGCCGAGCGGCGGTCTCACGGCGCCGGTCGGCTGCGAGCTGACCGTGGACGTGACGGCCCCCGGCGAGACCGTCGTCACGCCGGTCGAGGGGTACCCCGCCGTCTACCTCGAGGACCGGACCGCGGGCGGGGTCGGGATGACCGGCGGGTTCCGGTTCGACGTGCCGGGCTCCGACGACGTGGCCTACGTGCAGTACTCGACCGTGGGTGACGCCCTGTTCGACCGCGCACAGCCGGGGGAGGTCGTCGAGCTCACGCCGAGCTATGCCGGCCCGACCATCCTGTACGCCCAGGCGGTGGACGCCGCGGGGAACGTGGGCCCGCGGCGGGAGTACCGGTTCGTGGTCGCGTACCCCGTGGCACGCGGTGCGACCTGGTGGTTCGACGAGCTCGCGGGGACGACGGCGGGCAGCACCCTCGGCGGCGGCAACGCGCTCGCCCTGTCCGGCACGGACCTGTGGTCGCCCGGTCCCTGGGGCGTCCCGGGCGACGGCGCGCTGACCTTCGACGCCGACTCCGACGTGGCGGCGACCGACGGCGCCGTCGTCGACGCGGCGGGCAACGTCACCGTGGCGGCGTTCGTGCGGCCCGACGCCGACGGCGTCACCGCGTCCGTCGTCACGCAGGGGGATGACGGACGGCCGGGCTTCACGCTCGGCACCGTCGCCGACGACTCCTGCACGTCGGCGACCGGCACCTGCTGGGCGTTCTCGGTCGCCACCGGCGACGGCGGAACGTCGACGACCGCGGTGTCCGGCGTCGCCCCCGAGCCCGGCAGCTGGGTCTTCCTCGCGGGGACGCGGAACGCCGCGACGGGCGCCGTCGACCTGTGGACCTGCTCCCTCACCGGGATGGGGGCGCCCGTACGGTCCGGTCGGGCGCAGGCGGGGCCGCTCACGGCCGCGCCGTCCGGGCCGGTCACCGTCGGCGGCGGCGCCTGGCGCGGCGCCGTGGACGGCGTCCGCGTGCTCGACTCCGTGCAGGACGAGTCGAAGATCCGGCGCTGGTGCTTCGGGGCGATGTGAGCACGCGGCGGGTCCGGCGTTCGACCGTCGCGGTCGTCGGCGCGGCGGTGCTGGCGGCCGCGGCCCTCGGCGGGTGGTGGGGGCTGTCGGCGAGCGCGGGCGTGGAGCTCGGGTCGGTGTCCTCGACGGGTGCCGGATTCACGGACGAGTGCACGTACCCCGACGAGGGCCTCTGGGCGCTCTTCGCCGCGGACCAGGACGTCGCCGTCGTGCAGACCGTCCGCAACGACGCGCGCTGGCCGATCACCGTGACGAGCCTGCTGCCCGACGTCTTCCGGTTCGGCGCCGTGGCAGCCGACCCGCGGGACGACTACGGGTTCCGCGACCCGGCGGACGGCCCCCCGCCCGAGGCGGACACCACCGCCGAGGTCGAGATCCCGCCCGGGCGTGAGGTGGCCATGTGGGTCGTGGGGCCGTGGGGCCCCATGGACGCGGACATGCGGTACGGCGCCGCGGTCAGCAGCCGCACGGGGATCGAGCACGCGCCGCTCCGCGTCCGGTCGCTCGGGATCGCCCGGGAGTCGAATCTCCAGCTCGGCCACATGCTGTGGATCAGCGACCTCGATCTCGGGTCCGACCAGTTCCGGGCCGAGGTCGCGGAGCTGTGCGGGGACTGAGCCCACCACCCCGCCTGGCGGCCTGCGGCGCCGTTCACGTCCAGCCCTCCGCCCCCTGCGCCCACGGGCCGACGCGCACCTCGGCGCCGTCGAGCAGGTCGAGCTCGGCGGTCGGGGTCAGCGGGACCGGATCTCCGTCCGGGACGGCGACGACGTCCACCGTCGTGGTGACGTCGGGGTCGTTCGCCGCCGACATGGCCCGCCACTGCACGGTCGCCAGCGCGCGCTCGCCCACCGGCACGACGACGCGGCCCGGGACGACGCCCGGTGCGGCGGGCTCGGTCGTGACGTCGTCCTGCGGCTCGCCGTCGGCGTTCCGGAACGTCAGCCGCGGCACGCCGTCGAGGGCGCACGGCCGCTCGGACACGTTCTCGGCGAGCACGGCGAGATACCGGCCGCCGGCCGCGGCGTCCGGTGTGCCGAGGGTGAGGCGGAGGTCGTCGCTCGCGCAGGCCGGGGCGTCGTCGTCGTCCGGCCACGCCCCGACGCCCGCGGGCAGCGGCACGGTGTGCTCCTCGGGCGTCGGGGGCGGCGCGGCCGCGACCCAGCCGTCGACGCGCGAGGCGTAGCCCGGCTCGGTGAGCGTGTACGCGAGGTGGCGGCCGCCGGCGTCGCGGGCCGGGTCGTCGAGCCAGCGCGCGACGTCGTCCGCCTCGGGGGACGACGTCGGCCCGTCCAGACCCACCTGGAGCGTCAGCGCCGAGTCGTCCGCCGTCGCCGTTCCCTCCGGGAACCCCGCGTGCACGACGACCGACGCCACGCCCGGCCGTCCGGCCGCGTCGACGGCCAGCCGCGCGGCCGCCACCACGGGGACGCGCCCGGAGGCGTCGTACCGCACGGCGTCGTCGGCGGTGCCGAGCGACGCGGCGATCTTGTGCTCCGCGGCCTCCTCCGCCAGCCGCACGAGCCCTTCTCCGTCGGCCGCCTCCGCGCTGACGCCGCTCACCGTCGTCGCGCCCGCGCGGCGGAGGACGACGGCGTCCGCGACGGAGGACGCGTCGCCGTCCTCGGTCACCCACGCCGTCAGCGGGTAGACCTCGACGCCGTGCACGGTCCGCGGGTCGCCGGCGTGGACCGTCGTCGTGCGGGACAGCGTGCGCACCCCGTCGACCTGCGTCTCCGCGACGACGTCGTCCGCCTGCGACGCGGCCGCGCTCGCGGCCTCGGGGGAGAGCCCGCCGTCGAGCCCGACCTCGAGGGTGACGAGGGCGACAGCGCCGTCCTTCGCGTCGCGGAAGACCACCTCGTAGTCGGTGACCTCCGCGGAGACGACGCCGGGGAGGTGGGCGACCTGGCGTGCGGCCGCACGCAGCTCGTCGGGCACCGGGTCCCACGGGCGCCAGACGGCGAGCAGCGCCGCGGTGCCGGCCAACAGGATGACCGCCGCCACCAGGGCGGACGTGCGTCGTCGGGTCACGACGGGAGCGTGCCAGACCTCCCGCACGGACGAGCGGCGGACCTGGGCGTGCTCTGTGCAGATGCTGCGCCCTTCCGGATGAGAACCCCCTCATGGCCGCCTCATCCGTGACTCAGGCAACCTCCGCAGGGTTGCCAGGGTGCGACAGATATCAGCGGTCGAACCCGAGCTCCCGGCGCGACGCCGGGTCGCGTTCTACTCCCACGACACGCAGGGCCTCGGCCACGTGCGGCGCACGTCGCTGCTGGCGCGCGCGGTGGTGGACGCCGACCCGGACGTCGACGTCCTCCTCCTGTCCGGCGCGCGGGAGGCGACGAGCCTGCCTCTGCCGGAGCGCACGGAGGTCGTGACGCTGCCGCGCGTCGGCAAGGACCCGGACCGCGGTTACGGGCCGCGCACCTGGGCCGGCACGCTGGACGACGTCGTCCGCGTCCGCGCGGGGGTGATCGACGGCGCGCTCGCCGCCTTCCGCCCCGACGTGCTCGTGGTGGACAAGGTGCCCCTCGGCGTCGGCGGCGAGCTGCTGCCCGCGCTGCGGCGCCTGCGCGCGGAGGGCGGCACCGCGTGCGTGCTGGGGCTGCGCGACGTGCTCGACACCCCCGAGGTCGCCGTCCGCGAGTGGCGCGAGCAGCGCAGCACGTCGGTGATCGAGCGGTTCTTCGACGAGGTGTGGGTGTACGGCGACGCGCGCGTCTACGACCCGCTCACCGAGTACGCCCTGCCGGAGCACGTCGCCGCCCGGGCTGTGTTTACCGGTTACCTCGGTCGCGGTCGCGCGTCCACCACCTCCACCGGCTACCTCGGTCGCGGCCGCACCGTCGGGACGCCGGCGCCCACGAGCGCCGACCCCTACGTCCTCTGCCTCGTCGGCGGCGGACAGGACGGCGCGGCGCTCGCGGAGGCGTTCGCCGCCGCGCCGCTGCCCCCGGGCCACCGCGGCGTGCTCGTCACCGGGCCCTATCTGCCCGAGGCGGCGCGCGATCGGCTGCACGCCGTCGCCGCGGGCCGCGACGACCTCGAGGTGCACGCGTTCGTGCGCGACGTCGTGCCCCTGGTCGAGGGCGCAGCCGCCGTCGTGACGATGGGCGGCTACAACTCCGTGTGCGAGCTGCTGGCGTCCGGCCGCCCCGGCCTGGTCGTGCCGCGCACGCACCCTCGTGCCGAGCAGCTCGTGCGGGCCTGCCGGCTCGCCGACCTCGGGCTGCTCGACGTCCTCGTCGGCGCGATCACCCCCGATCGGGTCGGGGCATGGCTCGCCCGCACGGCCGTCGACGACGCGCCCCGGCGTCCCGAGGTCGACGTCGACCTCGACGGGCTGTCGCGCGTCCCGGAGCTCGTCGACGCGCTCGTCGACCGGCTCGCCCACCGGGACGAGGCCCCGGCCCGCCCGGCGGCAGCCACCCCGCACCCGCAGAACCAGGAGGAGGAGCACCGTGCCACGGCCTGAGACCACCCCCATGACTCCCTCGACGACGGCACCGACTCCGCGCGTCGGCTACGTCACCAAGATGTACCCGCGCTTCTCGGAGACGTTCATCGTCAACGAGGTGCGCGGCCTGGAGCGCCGCGGCGTGGAGATCGAGATCTTCTCCCTGCGCGCCCCCGTCGACACCCGCTTCCACGCGGCGCTGGCCGACGTCGCCGCGCCGGTCCGGTTCGTGCCGCGGGCGACCCGCGCGTCGGACGCGTGGTCGGCGCTCGCGGAGGCCCACGACCGGCTCGACCTGCGCAGCCTGCCCGCCGCCGTGCTCGCGGACCTGCTCGCCGCCGACCCGGAGGACGCCGTGCAGGCGCTGTGGGTCGCGTCCGCCGCGCACGACGCCGGCCTGACGCACCTGCACGCGCACTTCGGGTCCGTCGCGACCACGGTCGCGCGGTTCGCCGCCGCCGTCCTCGGCATCGGGTACACGTTCACCGCGCACGCGAAGGACATCTTCCACGAGTCGGTCAACCCGGCCGACCTGCGGACGAAGCTCGCCGACGCGCGCGCCGTCGTGACCGTGAGCGACCACAACCTCGCCCACCTGCGCGACACCTACGGGCCCGCCGCGGACGCCGTCGTACGCGTGTACAACGGGCTCGACCTCGACGAGTACGCCCGCGCGACGGCGCCGCGACGGCCCGGGCGCGTGTGCGCCGTCGGGCGCCTCGTCGAGAAGAAGGGCTTCGGCGACCTCCTCGACGCGCTCGCCCTCCTCGTGGCGGCCGGCCGCGACGTGCACCTCGACCTCGTCGGCTCCGGGCCGGAGGAGGCCGAGCTGCGTGACCGCGCCGCCGTGCTCGGCCTGCTGCGGGACGGCGCTGAGCACGTGACCTTCCACGGCCCGCTGCCGCAGGACGGGGTGCGTGACGTCGTCGCCCGCGCCGCCGTCTTCGCCGCGCCGTGCGTGCTCGGCGCCGACGGCAACCGCGACGGCCTGCCCACGGTCCTGCTGGAGGCGATGGCCCTCGGCACCCCCGTCGTCTCGACGCCGGTCACCGGCATCCCCGAGGCGGTGCGCGACGGCGAGACCGGCCGCCTCGTGCCGCCCGGCGACGCCCCCGCGCTCGCCGCGGCGCTCGGCGCCCTGCTCGACGACCCTGGCGAGGCAGCCCGTCTCGCCGACGGTGCGCGCGCCCGCATCGAGGCCGAGTTCGACGTCGTCGGCACGTCCCGCCGCCTGCTGGACGTGCTGGAGAGCGCGGCACCCGCCGCGGAGGGGAGGGCGGCATGAGGGTCGCGTACGTGAGCTCCGACCCGGGCGTCCCGGTGTTCGGCCGCAAGGGGTCGTCGGTGCACGTCCAGGCGGTGCTGCGCGAGCTGGTGCGTGCCGGCGCCGAGGTGCACGTCGTCACGACGCGCCCCGGCGACGACACCCCCGACGACCTCCGGGGCGTCGTCGTCCACCGCGTGCCGGTGGCGCCGACCGGCTCCACCGCCGGACGCGAGCGTGCCCTGCAGGACGCCGACGCCCGGGTCGGCGACCTCCTGGACGCGCTGCACGAGCGGGCCGGGATCGACCTCGTCTACGAGCGCTACTCCCTCTGGGGCACGGCGGCCACCGCCTGGGCCGCCGACGACGGCGTCCCCAGCGTGCTCGAGGTGAACGCGCCGCTGGTCGCCGAGCAGCGCACGCACCGCGAGCTCGTCGACGAGGCGGCCGCCGAGCGCTGCGTCCGCGCGGCCGTCCGTGCCGCGACGGCCGTCGTCGCCGTGAGCGGCCCCGTCGCGGCCTGGGCGGCCGATCGCGCCGGCGAGGACCCGGAGAAGGTCCACGTGCTGGCGAACGGGGTGGACACCGGGCGGATCGTTCCGGCCGCGGGTCGGTGCTGGGGTCGACAGGAGACGACGGCGTTCACCGTGCTGTTCGTCGGCACCCTCAAGCCGTGGCACGGCCTCGACGTGCTGATCGACGCGTTCGCCGGCGTGCGTGCCCGCGTGCCCGACGCACGCCTGCTTCTCGTCGGCGACGGTCCCGAGCGCGAGGCGGTGCTCGCCCGGGCCGACGCGCTCGGGGTCGCGGACGCCGTGGAGCACGCGGGCGCCGTCGCGCCGTCGGAGGTCCCCGCGCTGCTGCACCGGGCCGACGTCGCCGTGGCGCCGTACCCCGCCCTCGACGACTTCTACTTCTCGCCGCTGAAGGTCTACGAGTACCTGGCGGCCGGGCTGCCGGTCGTGGCGAGCGCGGTGGGCGAGCTGCCCGACGCGCTCGAGCACGGGGACGCCGGGGTGCTCGTGCCTCCGGGTCGTGCTGCGGCGCTCGCCGACGCCATCGTCGCGCTCGCGCACGACGACGATCGCCGCGCCGCGCTCGGCGCCCGAGCCCGGGAGGTCGCCGTCGAGCGGCACGACTGGTCCGCCGTCGTGCGCCGTGCGCTGGGGTTCGCCGGGGTCGAGCTGCCCGGGCTCGTCCCGTCGGTCGAGCTCGTCGAGACCCGTTCGTCGGTCGAGCCTGCCGAGGCCGGCTCCAGCGCCGGGGGTGGTCGCCGTGGCTGAGGGTCGCCAGCGGTCGGTGCGGGCGGCCGGCCGGTCGTTCCGCCGGTTCTGGCCGCACCTGCGCCACCACGTGCGGCCCGAGCGAAGGCTGCTCGTGCTGGGCGGCCTGGCGCTGCTCGCGGAGGTCGCGATGCGGCTGCTGGAGCCGTGGCCGCTGAAGTACGTGGTCGACGGGATCGTCGCGGCCACCGGGTCGAGCGTCGCCGGGCCGGCGCCCGCGAACCTCGGGCTCGTCATCGCGCTCGCCGCGGGGTCGCTGCTCGTCGTCGTCCTGCTGCGGGCGGGAGCCGCCTACGCCATGACCGTGTGCTTCGCGCTGGCCGGCAACCGCGTCCTCACGGGCGTGCGCGCGGACCTGTACGACCACCTGCAGCGGCTCAGCCTGAGGTTCCACGACGGCTCCACCACCGGCGACCTCGTCACCCGGCTCACCAGCGACGTCGGGCGGCTCAAGGAGGTGTCGGTCACCGCGATGCTGCCGATGCTGGGCAACGTCGTGACGCTCGTCGGCATGGTCGTGGTGGTCGCGGTGCTCGACCCGGTCCTGGCGCTCGTGATGCTCGTCGTCCTGCCCGTCTTCCTGCTCACCAGCGGCCGGCTGTCGCGGCGCATCCGGCACGTCTCGCGCGACCAGCGCAAGGCCGAGGGGCAGCTGGCGTCGCTGGCCACCGAGTCGCTCGCGGCCGTCAAGGTGGTGCAGGCGTACTCGCTCGAGGACCGCATGCGTGCCGGGTTCGCCCGGTCCAACACGTCCTCCCTGCGCGAGGGGGTCAAGGCGAAGCGGCTGTCCGCCGGCCTCGAGCGCTCCACCGACGTGCTGGTCGGCCTCGCGACCGCCGTCGTGCTCTACGTGGGGGCGCAGCGCGTGCTCGACGGCGCGCTGACCCCGGGCGAGCTCACCGTCTTCCTCACCTACCTCAAGGCCGCGTTCAAGCCGATGCGCGACATCGCGAAGTACACCGGCCGCATCGCGCAGGCCGGCGCGTCGAGCGAGCGCGTCGTCGAGGTGCTGGAGCGCAGCCCCGAGGTGGTCGACGCGAGCTGGGCCCGGCCCCTGCGCGACGCCCGCGGCGACGTGCGGTTCGAGGACGTGTGGTTCTCCTACGTGCCCGGCCACCCGGTGCTCCGCGGGCTCGACCTCGCGGTGCGGCCGGGGGAGCGGGTCGCGGTCGTCGGGACGTCCGGGGCCGGCAAGTCCAGCCTGGTCTCGCTGTTGTCCCGCCTGCGCGACCCCGACTCCGGCGTCGTGCGGATCGACGGACACAACCTGCGCGACCTCACGCTGCGCAGCGTGCGGCAGTCGGTCGCCGTCGTGCTGCAGGACAGCGTGCTGTTCCGGGGGACCGTGCGCGAGAACATCGCCGCCGCCGTCCCCGACGCCACCGACGCGCAGGTCGAGCGCGCCGCCCGCGTCGCGGGCGCGCACGACTTCGTCACCGCCCTGCCCGACGGCTACGACACGGTCGTGGGGGAGCGCGGCGCGACCCTGTCCGGCGGGCAGCGGCAGCGCATCGCCATCGCGCGTGCCGCGATGCTCGACGCCCCCGTCGTCCTGCTCGACGAGGCCATGACCGGCCTCGACGAGCAGACCGAACGGGAGGTCGTCGACGCCATGCGCCGCCTCACCCGCGGCCGCACCACCTTCGTCGTGACGCACGACCTCGACGCCGCCCGTGACTGCGACCGCGTCGTGCGGCTCGACGCGGGGCGGATCGTCGCGTCCGGCCCGCCCGACGCCGTGCTCGGCGCGGCCGCCCCCGCGGGGGTGGGGCGTGACTGAGCGGCTGATCGAGACGCCCGGTCGCACCATGGACGGTGCAGCCGTCCGCCTGGCCGACCACGTCGCCGACCGTGAGCTGGTCGCCCGCGACCCGGCCGTGCCCGCGCTGGCCGACCTCCTCGACCCGGCGACGTTGGCGCGGCGGATAGCGACGGCGACCGGCACGTCGGGCGTGGTGACGCGGCCCTACCTGCGCTACAAGCCGGGCACGAGCTGCCTGCTCGCCGCGCGGTGGGTGCCCGACGTCGGCGCCCCGCGCGACCTCCTCGTACGCGCCTACGCCGACCACGCCCGTCCCAAGCTCGACAAGGCCCTGCGCCGCGCCGCGCCGGACGACGTCGTGCTGGCGGACGCGGACGCCGGGCTGGTCGTGACCGGCTGGGCGGCCGACCGCGACCTGCCCGGTGCCCGGCTCCTCGCTCGCGGCGGTGCGTCGGCGATGCTCGCCGACCTCGGCCTGCCCGGCGTCGGGTCGGACGGACTCGGACCGGACGGCGCCGGGCCGGACGCGACGGTCCGGCTGGTGCGGCACAACCCGGAGCGGCGCGCGGTGCTGCACGTGGCGACGGACGGGGGCGACGACATCCTCCTGCGCCTGGTGCGGCCGACGGCGGTGTCGCGCGCCGTCGCCGGGTACGGGCTGCTCGCCGCGGCGGGCGTGCCCGCGTCGCGGGTCCTGGCGCACGACGAGAGCCGCGGGGTCGTCGTGACGCGCTGGGTGGACGGCGACCCGCTCGACGCCCTCGACGCCGCGGGCGCGCTCGGCGACGCCGGGCTGCGCGACGTCGGCGCGGCGGTCGCGGCGCTGCACGGGTCGGCCGCCGCGATGCCGCCGCGGCCCGCGCGGGGTGACCTCGCCCGGGGCGATCTGCGGCCCGTGGCCGACGCGGTCGCGGGCCTGCTGCCTTGGCTCACGGAGACGGTCGGGCCGCTGGCCGACGCGCTCGACCAGCACCTGTCCGTCGTCCCGGGCCGTGCCGTCCCGCTGCACGGCGACCTCTCGCTCGACCAGCTCGTGCGCGACCCCTCCGGCGCGCTCTGGCTCGTCGACGGCGACGCCGCACGGTGGGGCGCACCCGAGGACGACCTGGGGTCCCTGGCCGCGAGCCTCGTCCGGGCGCACGAGGGGGTCCCGACGGCGGCCGCCCGGCTCGCCGCCGTCCTCGCGGGGCGCGACGACGCGGGCGCGCCGGCCCCCGACCGGACCGCGCTGCGGCACGCGACCGCGGCGCACCTGCTGCGCCGCGCCACCGAGCCGTTCCGTCGCCGGGAGACGGGCTGGGCGGGCCGCACCGTGCGGCTCGTCGGCCTCGCCCGCGACGTCCTCGACGGCGCCGGCGGTGACCTCGGCGACGTGCTCGACGCCGCGGCGTCGCGCAGCGGCCACCGCGCCGGGACCGCCGCGAGCACGGCCGGGGCGCCCGCCGTGCCTGCACCGCCCGCCATCCCCGCGACGTCCACCGCGCAGGACGGCACGGGCCCGCCGGCGGAGCGGATCCGGTACGCGCCGGTCGCGTGCGAGCTGGCGGACGTCCTCGCCGACGACGGCCGGCGGCTCTCGGCCGTCGTCCCGCGGCGCGCGGACCGCCTGCTCGTGGTCGGCACCGAGGCCGACGGCCGGGTCGTCGCCGGCCGCTGGGACGCCGACGTGCGCACGGCAGCGCGCCTCGCCGCCCGGGTGGACGCCCGGGCGCGGGAGGTCGCCGGCGGCGGGCTGGTGCTCCAGCCCGACGGCGCCGACCCGGACCTGCCGTCGCTCGCCGCGCGGGTGCGGGAGGGCGCGATGCTCGTCGCGCACCGCTCGGGCCGGCGCGGTGTGGTGCGCGACCCCGCCGGTACGTACACGAAGGTGACCCGCCGGGGCCGGGAGCCCGGGGACGTGGCGGTGCCGTCGTCGGCGTTCGCCACCCCGGAGGTCGTGGGCCGCGGCGACGGGTTCGTCACCACCACCGCGCTGCCCGGGCGCACGCTGCACGAGCTGCTGGGCGAGCCCTACGTGCCCGACCCCGTGCTCGACGAGGCGGGGCGCTCCGTGGGGCGCGGGCTGCGGCGGCTGCAGGACGCGCCGCCGTCGTCGGGCGTCGCGGCGCACGATGCCGTGGCCGAGGGTGCGGTCGTCGCCCGCTGGTGGGGGCTGGCCGCCGCCCACGGCGCGACGACGGACGCCACCGCGGACGCCGTCGTCCGGCGGGTGCGCGCCGCGCTGGCCGCCGGCCCCGCGGCGCCCCCGGTGCTCACGCACCGCGACCTGCACGACAAGCAGTTGTTGGTGCACATCGACAGCGACGCGGTGCCCGGGGACGGGGTGCGCGTCGGGCTGCTCGACCTGGACCTCGCCGCCGTCGCGCACCCGGCGCTCGACCTGGCCAACCTGCTCGTGCACCTCGAGCTGCGCGCCCACCAGGGCCTGTGCCCGCCCGCCCGCGCAGCCCGCGTGGCCCGCGCCGTCGTCGACGGCTACGGCTACGGCCACGGCACCGGCGCCGACCCGGCCGCGCTGCGGGCCTGGGCGACCGCCGCCCGCGCCCGCCTCGCCGCGGTGTACGCCTTCCGACCTGCGCCCCGCGACGTGCCCGGCGCACTCCTGACCGACCTCGACCGGACCCTGCCGTTCGAGCCCGCCCTGCACACCCTGGAGGACCGATGACGCACGCCACCACGACCGCCGCCGCGACCGCTGCCGACACCGCCGTGCCCGAGCCCGCGCGCGTCACCGTGATCGGCACGGGCTACCTGGGTGCGACGCACGCCGCGTGCCTGGCCGAGCTGGGCTACGACGTGCTCGGCCTGGACACCGACCCGGCGAAGATCGCCGACCTGGCCGCCGGCCGGCTGCCGTTCTACGAGCCCGGGCTGCCGGAGCTCGTCGAGCGGCACACCGCCGCCGGGCGCCTGCGGTTCACGACCGACCCGGCGGAGGCGGCCGCGTTCGCGGACCTGCACTTCGTGTGCGTCGGCACGCCGCAGCGCCGGGACTCGATGGCCGCGGACACGAGCCACGTCGAGGCCGCCGTGGCCGCGCTCGTGCCGCACCTGCGCGGCGACGCGCTGCTCGTCGGCAAGTCCACCGTCCCCGTGGGCACGGCCGGCGGGCTGCAGGCGCTCGCCGACCGCCTCGCCCCCGCGGGCGTCGAGGTGGGCGTCGTGTGGAACCCGGAGTTCCTGCGCGAGGGCCGCGCCGTCGAGGACACGCTGCGACCGGACCGGATCGTCGTCGGCGTCACCGACCCGCGCCACGAGAAGGCGCTGCGCGAGCTGTACGCGCCCGTCGTCGACGCCGGCGTGCCGTTCCTCGTCACCGACCTCGCCACGTCCGAGCTGGTCAAGGTGGCGGCGAACGCGTTCCTCGCCACGAAGATCTCGTTCGCCAACGCGATCGCCGAGCTGTGCGACGCGGCGGGCGGCGACGTCGTCGCGTTGACGGACGCGATCGGGCACGACGCCCGCATCGGGCACCAGTTCCTGTCGGCGGGCCTCGGGTTCGGCGGGGGCTGCCTGCCCAAGGACATCCGCGCGCTCATGGCGCGTGCCGGCGAGCTGGGCGTCGACGAGGCGCTGACGTTCCTGCGCGAGGTCGACGCCATCAACATGCGGCGCCGGTCGCGCACCGTCGCGCTGGCGGTCGAGGAGTGCGGCGGCAGCGTGCTCGGGCGCCGCGTCGCCGTCCTGGGCGCGGCGTTCAAGCCCGGCACCGACGACGTGCGCGACTCGCCCGCGCTGAACGTCGCCGCCCAGCTGCAGCTGCAGGGGGCGCACGTGCGCGTGCACGACCCGCGGGCCAACGCCACCGCCGCGCGCACCTTCCCCACGCTGGGCTACGCGGACACCGTCGAGGAGGCGGTCGCCAGCGCCGACCTCGTGCTGCACCTCACCGAGTGGCAGGAGTTCCGCGACCTCGACCCGGCGGCCCTCGAGCCCGCGCGCCGCGTCGTCGTCGACGGTCGCAACGCGCTCGACGCCGACCGCTGGGCCGCCGCCGGCTGGCGGGTGCGCGCCCTCGGCCGCCCCGCCGTCGGCCCCGCGAGCGTCCCTGTCCGTCAGGATTCGACTCCGTCTTCCTGACGGACAGAGACGCTCACGGGACGTCAGCCCGTGAACGCCTCCAGCTCGGCGCGGGGGACCTGCCGGCGGGAGCGGATGAGCTCCTCGACGTCGTCCATGCGGTCCCACACGTTGACGGCCATGCCCGCCTGCACCTCGCCGTCGCGCAGCCAGAACGCGACGAGCTCGCGGTCGTCGACGGAGCCGCTGATCACGACCTCGGTGTCGCCGGCGCGCGGGTCGACGAAACCCTTGTACTCCATCCCGACGTCGTACTGGTCGCTGAAGAAGTAGGGGAGGACGTCGTAGGCGGCGTCGTCGCCGAGCATCGCGCGGCCGGCGTGCGCGCCCGTGTCCTGCGCCACGGCCCAGTGCTCCACGCGCAGCGGGCGGCCGTAGTGCGGCGACGGGACGGAGGCGATGTCGCCGGCGGCGAAGACGTCGGGCGCCGAGGTGCGCAAGGTGCCGTCCACCAGGATCCCGCCGCCGAGGTCGCGCGAGCGCAGCTCGATGCCCGCGGCCGACGCGATGCCGACGTTGGGCGTCACGCCCACGCCCATCACCACGAGGTCGGCCTCCAGGTGGGTGCCGTCGGCCAGCTCGACGCCCTTGACCCGCCCGGACTCCCCGGTGAACGCGACGACGTCGCCGCGGTGCCGCACGACGCCGCGCTCGTCGTGCAGCTTCCCGTACAAAGAGCCGAGCTCCGGGCCGAGCGTGGCCTGGAGGGGGTGCTCGGTCTGGCCGACGAGGCACACGTCCAGGCCGAGCATCCGGGCGGACGCCGCCACCTCGGTGCCGATCCAGCCGTCCCCGACGACGACGACCTTGCCCTCGCCCTCGAGCGACGCGGGCAGCAGGAGGCCGGCGAGCAGGTCCGCGTCGTCGACCGTCCGGAGGGTGTGCACGCCGATGAGGCTCCGGCCCGGCACCTGGAGCGCGCGGGGCGTCGAGCCGGTCGCGAGCAGCAGCCTCGAGTAGCCGAGCGTGGAGCCGTCGGCGAACGTCACCTCGTGGTCGGCCGGGGCGAGGTCGACGACGGTCGTGAGCGTGCGCAGGTCGATGGCGTGGTCGTCCCACCAGCCCGCCTTGAGCGGGTAGATGACGTCCGGCTCCGCCTGCCCCCGCAGGTAGTCCTTCGACAGGGGCGGGCGCTCGTACGGGCGGTGCCCCTCGGAGGTGACGACGACGAGGTCGACGTCGGCGTCCTGCTCCCGGACGGCCTCCACGGCCCTGGCGGCGGCCAGGCCGCCTCCGACGACGACGACGGGTGCGGTGGACGACGCGGGCATGGTGGACTCCTGACCAGCGGGGAAGAGGGCTGCCGAGGCCGACGGTGCCACAGTTCCGCGCTGCTGGCGACCCTCCGCCCGGACGCGTCAGCGCTGCCCGACGACGTCGGCGATCGCGGGCCGCATCTGCGGCCAGGAGAACTCGAAGCCGGCGGAGGTCAGCCGTTCCGGGAGCACCCAGCGGCTCTTGAGCACCAGCTCGGACTCGTTGCGGAGCGCCCACAGCGCGGGCTCCAGCAGCCAGCGCGGGGTGGGGAGGCCCACCGGCATGCCGACGGCGCGGCGCAGCTCGGCCATGAGGGTGCGGTTGTCGCTCGGGTGCGGCGAGGACAGGTTGACCGGCCCGGCGAGCTCGTCGTGGGAGTCGAGGAACCGGATCGCGGCGAGCACGTCGTCGACGTGGATCCACGAGAACCTCTGCCGGCCGCCGGAGCGGTGGACCGGCAACGGGCCGCCCGTCGGCTCGTCGCCGATGCCGCGGTAGCGGCGGTGCGGGAACCACCAGCCGTCGTGCTGCGGCCCGCCCACGCCGAGCCGCGCGATCCGGGCCAGCAGGTCGGACGCCGGCCCGCCGAGCACGATCGCCATGCGCAGCGCCACGCGGCGCGTGCCGGGCAGGTCGCCGGCGAAGAGCTCGCGCTCCCAGCTGCGGGCGACGTCCACGGAGAAGCCCGTGCCGAGCTCGCCGTCGGACTCGGTCTGCGGTCGGTCCGCCGCGTACCGGTAGATGGTGGCGGTGCTCGCGTTGAGCCACAGTCGTGGGGGCGCCGCGGCCGCCGCGATCGCCTCGTGCAGCGCCCGCGTGGTGGCGACCCGGGAGCGCAGGATCTCGTCGCGGTTCGCCTCGGTGTACCGGCAGCCGACGCTCTTGCCCGCGAGATTCACGACCAGGTCGGCGCCGTCGACGGCGGCGGCCAGCGCGGCGGGGTCGCCCCAGCGGGCCTCGGGACCCGTGCGCCCGACGCGGGCGACGTCGTACCCACGCTTCGTCAGGTCGGCCACCAGCCGGTGCCCGATGAACCCGTTCCAGCCCGCGACCACCGCACGTCCGCGCATCGTCATCCCTTCCGCACCTCGAGCACACTGTCGACGCCGGGCTCTCCGCCGTGGGCCTGCATGGCGACGCCGTTGCCGATCGAGATCAGTATCTCGGCCATGGCGCGCGGCCGGACCCAGGACTGCGGCACTCGCCCCCTGCGCGGGTCGTGGTGCGCAGGGGGCGAGCGATGGAGAGTCAGGCGTGCTTGCGACCTGTGGCCCACGACCAGATCGCCACGACGATGATCGACCCGACGAGGGCGAAGCCCCACGTGCCGAGGTCGAAGAACTCGTCGTTCACGCTGGTGCCGAAGACAGCCGATGCGATGAACCCACCCACGAGCGCGCCGACGATCCCGAGCAGCAGCGTGACGATCCAGCCGCCCTTCTGCGCACCCGGAACGATGGCCCGGGCGATTGCTCCCATGATGAGCCCGATGAGGATCCACCCGATGATGCTCACGACAATCTCCTTTTCGTTCGCGAATCAGAACTTCACAGCGAAACGCACTTCTGCGCCGGGCCGGGACATTTCCACGGGTCTTCGTGTCTCGCATCCTGAAGGGCACGTGGCGAAGGACACACGGCGGCCCCGCAGGTAGCCGAGCGGTCTCGCCGCGCCTGCTGACGGTTGTGGCGCTAGCGTCCGTCGCCGGAGGCCGGCGACCGTTCCAGCGGCGATCATCACGGAGAGGCGCCCCGTGGCCCCGACGGCGCCTCCATCAGAGCCGGGGCGGGACACTCTTGCGCCCTGGATCGAGCACTACAACACTGAACGCCGCCACAGCGCACTCGACGGACGACCACCAATCAGCCGACTGCAACCAACGTGATGGCCGGGTACAACTAGTGGGTGGTGACCGGGCTGGTGTCAAGGCTCGGTGTGCAGCCCGACCCGCCGGGTCCGATGAGGATCCTGTCGAAGGCAGTGAACTGCCACGTGGGCTTGCCGTCCGGGCGCACGGCCACGATGCAGTCGCGTGCCTGGGTGATGCCCACGGCTGCGACGGGCTCGTCGGCTGTCCGTTCCGCCCGGACGACGTCGACCCGGGGAAAGACGGCGCGCAGGGCCGCGATCGCGTCGTCCGGGCTCGCTCGGTCGGGGAGCCGGTCCAGCACCTGCCGTACCTCGCCGCTCTCGCTTTCGTCGAGGGACGGAGGCGGCGTCGGCGAGGGCTGGGCAGGCGACGAGGCCTTCGGGCAGTCGACCTTGTCGTAGTCGGCGATGTCGTCCAGGTCGGATGCCCGGACCACGAACCGCCAGCAGGACCTCGAGCTCCCCGAGTTGCGACCCGCATCGCCCATGACGCTGTCGATGTGATCGACGTTGACCACGATGGCGAGGTCGATCACCGCTCCGTCGTGGTCGCCGGAAGACCCCTGCCAGGCGAGGGCGACGACCGAGTAGGACACGCCGTCCTCGCCCTGCGGCAGCCGCGGCGACACGATCGCGGGTCGTTGAACGATCGCGGCGGCGTCGGCGGGCTCGTCGTAGGACGGTTCGACGTCGTCGGCGATCCCGATCGCGACGCGTTCCCCGAGCTCAGCGGCCAGAGCATCGCCGTCTTCCGCGACGAAGATCCCGGCGGCGTCGCGGACGGGCCCGTCGACCAGCTTGTTCACGATGTAGATGGTGGCGATCGTCGGCACGATCGCGAGGAGCGCGACGAGTCCCAGGACCTTCATGAAGAGGCCGGTCTTGCGACGCTGTGGCTTGCCCTCGGCGTTGAGCACGCGACGATCCTGGCGGACCGCTGCCCGGAGCGCCAGCCTCCCGCTGGCTGCCGCCGGTTCCGAGCGGCCCGATGAGCGGCGCCAACGGCAGAGCAGTCGGGCTCGCACCTTGATGCGATGACATCGTCGCTGCAGGTCAGCAGTCGCCCGCCGGGGGAGTCCCGGCATCGGCCGACTCTTGCCGCTGGCCCGCCCGCACCGAGATGATCCGGGATGTGATCGATCCTTGGGGCGCTGACGTCGCGCCTGAGCGCACCCGCCGGTCGGCGCGCGGCGGAGGCGGCCGGGCGGGGGCACTCGTGTTCCTCGCGCTCGTGTTCGGAGTCCCCGCCGTGATCGGGTATGTCGCGTTCACTCCGCAGAGCGGGGAGCGGTTGGCGCGCAGTCTCAACGGGGACGTGATCGTCGGCCTCGCGGACGACATCCAGGAGGTGCAAGGTGAGGCGTTGGATGCTGAGTCCGTGACCCGGGGCGCCGTGGCTTACCCCCGTTTTCCCCATGACGTGGTCGGTGCCTCGTACGGCGTGGTGCCGCTCGCCTGGGAAGGCCGCACGGACGACGACAGGGGCGCGCAGGTCGACCTGGCTGTCACCGTCCACGTAGCTCACGAAGACGGCGTCGGGTTGTTCGACGTCGGAAGGAATTCCGGGAGCCGCACGACGTGCGTTCGGTTCGTCGTGCACCAGTTCGACCCGGACGGTGTCGCCGACCACGATCAGATCGACTGTCCAGAGCCCCTCACGGCGGCAACACCGCGGCCGACCCCCGTCGCGTCTCAGCGCGCCGACCTCGAGTCGGGTGTACTCGAGGTCCTCAATGCGCTACCCGACGGCACGCAGCCCCCGGATGTCGGGCCTGCGGTGTGGGCCGCGCTCGGTGACGACGCCGCGGTCGACGCCGAACGGGAGGAGGACGTGCTCGTCGTCGCCGTCCAGGTGCTGGGCACGCGCGACTGCGTGGTGGCAGTCCGGCCCGACGATGAGGAGGCCTGGCGGTTCACCGATTTCGACCGGATCCTGCTCGAGCCGGGAGAACTGGGCTGCCGCGCCGGCCTGTACCTGCGACCCGTCACGACGCACTGAGACGCACCGGACACTCAGGGTCGGTGAACGCCCACCCGGGTACCACTTGATCAGTGGCTGACCTTGGCCATTGTCGCGAGCTTGCGGCGGGAAGAAGGCAGGACGGGGCGCCGGCCAGCGGCAACTCCAGCGATATGACCTCGCGTCCGGTGGACGCGTGAACGTGTCCGACCGGCGGGAGCGTGCCGCGTCGACCCTGCCGGAGGATCGGGTCGTCCCCGTTCCGCGGCAGCCGCCGCCCACGTCAGGAGGCCCCATGTTCATCGCGATCCTCGATCTCCACACCGCCGCAGCCGACCGCCCCGCCGCCCTCGCCCGGTTCGATGCGGAGGCCGACCTGGTGCGCGCGATGCCCGGCAACGTCGCCTTTCGGGTCTACGCCGCACGCGAGGACGACACCGCGATCGCCGTGGTCCACGAGTGGGACGACGAGGCCTCGTTCGCCCGCTACCTGGGCTCCGACTCCTTCGCGCGCCTAGGCGGGTCGGTCCGCCCGCTGCAGAACGGCACGACGGTGAGCCGGCGCTTCCGTGCTGACCTGCTTGAGTCGGTGGCCTGACCGACGGCGCCACGACCAGCCGCCTAGGATCGAGCCGTGCGAGACCGCCGATGACCCGCCGCGCGTCCAGCTTCGTCCGCAGGTTCGCGCCGGAGCCCGCCCGCGACCTCTGCCCGGACCGCCATTACCTGCTCTGCGCCTCCGCCGGAACCCTCCGGCTGGAGGCGCAGGGCCAGGCATGGTTGCTGCCGCCGGCGCGCGCCGCGCTGATCGAGGCGGGCCGATCCATCCGGGTGAGCATCCCGCGGCCGGCCACGACCGCATCCGTCCTCTTCGACACGGCCTGGGTGCCGCCCCCGCCGGCTCCGCTGACGGTCTTCGACCTCGACCCCTTGGCGCACGCGCTGCTGGCCGAGTGCCGCGCCTGGGGCGAGGCTGACGCACCGCTGACCGCGTACGCCGAGACGCTGTACTCCGCGCTCGCCGCGGTGGCCTGGCGGCTCGCCCGGGAGCCGAGCCCGGTCGTCGTGCCGGCGGGCCGCTCGCCCGAGCTGCGCCGCGCGCTGGCGCTGACGGAGCGACGCCTCACGGATCCGGTCCGCTTCGAGGATGTCGCCGACGCGGTGGGCCTCGCCCCGCGTTCCCTCGCGCGCCGCTTCGAGAAAGAGGCCGGCATGACGTGGCGCGCGGTGCTGCGCAGGATGCGGGTCGCGGCCGCGATCGAGCACCTCGCCGCCGACGAGGCCCCGGTCACGGACGTCGCGTACGCCGTCGGATACAGCTCGTTGTCCGCCTTCAACCTCGCATTCAAGGAATTGACCGGCCGTACTCCCACGCAGTACCGGGCTAGTTTCCGGTCCTGAACTGTCGGCCGCCAGCTCGCTGACTCGCACCCGCCAGGCCTGAGCGTCCCGCTGCCGCGTCAGCATCGGTGGTGGGCATCCGGCAGGGGAAGTGGCAGAACTGATCCACCCCGCACCGCAAGGAGATCGCATGACTCAGCCGCCGGACGGGCTTCCCGTGTATCGACTACTGACCGGCCCGGATGACGCGACGTTCTGCCGCCGCGTCTCCGAAGCCCTGACGCTGGGCTACCGCCTCTACGGGTCACCGTCGATCAGCCTGAGCGGGGAGCGGGTCATCGCCGCACAGGCCGTGCTGTGGCCCCGGTCGACGTCCGAGGAGTGATGCTTCCTCAGGTGGGCTGCCGGCGGCCATCGTGGAGGTCCTCCGCCCCAGCGAGGCGCGCGCAAAGCCCGTGTTCCCGATACCGGGGACCTCAGGGGGGCCTGATCCCGGTGCTACGGCCGTGCTGGTGCTGGGCTCCGCCGTTGGCGGGCAGTAGGAGCCGCCTACCTCGTACCCGACGACACGCTCAAGTCGCGGTGGGACTGCTGCACGGATAGGTGACACCTGACCTGTGGTGCCTGCGGGTGCTGCTGGAAGGATGTGTCCCGTACCCAGACCCCATCCCGAGGAGTTCCGCGACGACGTCGTGGCCATCGCCCGGCAGGGCGAGATCCCGGTCAAGCAGGTCGCGAAGGACTTCGGCATCAGCGAGTCGTGCCTGCGCAACTGGCTGCACCAGGCCGATGTCGAGGACGGCGCGAAGCCCGGCGTGACGGCGTCGGAGTCTGCCGAGCTGCGTGAGGCGCGCAAGCGGGTGCGTGCGTTGGAGCAGGAGAAAGAGGTGCTGCGTCGTGCGGCGGCGTACTTCGCCCAGGCGCACCTGCCGGGAAAATGAGCTACCCGCTCGTGAGTGAGCTCGCCGCAGCGGGGATCCCCGTCGCGGTGACGTGCCGGGTCCTGAAGATCGCCCGCCAGCCCTACTACCGGTGGCTCGCCGACCCGGTCACGGCCACCGACCTCGAGCAGGCTCATCTCGCCAACGCCCTGTTCGACGCCCACCGAGACGACCCGGAGTTCGGGTACCGGCTCCTGGCCGACGAGGCCCGCCAGGCAGGCCATGTCGGGTGTGACCGCACGATGTGGCGGCTGTGTCGCGACGGGCGCTGGTGGTCGGTGTTCGGCAAGAAGAAGGCGACCAAGGGCGGCAAGAAGCCCGGCCCGCCCGCGCACGACGACCTCGTGCGACGTGACTTCACTGCCAGTGAGCCCAACAGCCTGTGGTTGACGGATATCACCGAGCACCCCACGGCCGAGGGCAAGGTCTACCTGTGCGCGATCAAGGACGTGTACTCCAACCGGATCGTGGGTTACTCCATCAGCGCCCGCATGAAGTCGAGGCTGGCCGTCCAGGCACTGGAGAACGCCGTCGCCAGACGCCACGTCGAGGGCGCCGACGTGACCGGCTGCGTGATCCACAGCGACCGAGGCAGCCAGTTCCGAAGCCGGAAATTCCTGGCCGCGCTACGCCGTCACGGCATGGTCGGATCGATGGGGCAAGTCGCCTCCGCGGGCGACAACGCCGCGATGGAGTCCTTCTTCTCCCTGCTGCAGAAGAACGTCCTGGACCGCCGCCGATGGACCACCCGGGCCGAACTACGGATCGCGATCATCACCTGGATCGAGCGCACCTACCATCGACGCCGCCGCCAGGCCCGCCTCGGACGATTGACCCCCATCGAGTACGAAGCCATCATCACCACTCAGGTCGCACTCGCCGCCTGACAACCACTGTCACCTACCCGTGCAGCAGACCCCTGCTCTACGGGCAGGGCCAGGTCGACGACGCGACCGTCAGGAAGCACGAGTACATGTGTGGCCAAGCACGTCGAGAAGCTGCTGCAGTCTCTGGTCGCGACCCACTCGACCCGGACCATCACGGACGTCAGGGCATGCCTCAACGCCGTCGTGAAGCGGGCGATGGCGCGCGACCTCCTGGAGCGGAATGTCGTCGAGCTCGTGGTGACGCCCCGGGGTACGGCCGGACGGAAGTCGAAGTCGCTCTCCGACAAGCAGGCCCTCGACGTCCTCATGCTCACCAAGGGTCACTGGATGTACCCGTACATCGTCGTCTCGATGCTCGTCGGGATCCGGACCGAGGAGATGCGCGCGCTGA
The DNA here is from genome assembly GCF_044389385.1 of Isoptericola sp. NPDC019571. NCBI lineage: Bacteria > Bacillati > Actinomycetota > Actinomycetes > Micrococcales > Promicromonosporaceae > Isoptericola > Isoptericola sp. NPDC019571. Next base: position 60,978 of record NZ_JBIRXZ010000006.1, on the reverse strand, counting down.
CGTGGGATCGGGTCGACCTCGAGGGTGAGCCGCCGACGATCGCCGTCTGGCGCTCGGTGCGGAAGTCTGGAGACACGAAGACAGAGAAGTCGCGGCGCACCCTCGCGATGCCCGAGCTCGTTGCCGACGTCCTCCGTCGGCGACATCGCGACCAAGTTGCCGACAAGGTGAAGGCCGGCACCGTGTGGAAGGAGCACGGCCTCGTGTTCACGACGACGCTCGGCACGGCACTGGACGCAGCCAACGTGCGCCGTGGGTTCCGGTCGGCGCTCAAGCTGGTGCCCGGCATCGACCCTGCCCAGTGGACGCCGCGCGAGCTACGGCACTCGTTCGTCTCGCTCATGTCGCTGGGCGGTGCCGCGGTCGAGAAGATCTCCGACGTCGTCGGGCACTCGGACACCTCGACCACGGAGCGCATCTACCGGCACGAGCTACGACCGGTGATTCAGGACGGTGCGACCTTCATGAACTCGTTCGCCACCATCGAAGTCGTCGCCCCCGACTGGCACATGGAACCGCTGTTCAAGCTGCCGGGTACCGACTCCGCTGCCGGTGCGTAAGCCCCCAGTTGCGCCCCCAACGGCGATTTCGACGTCCCGATGGGCAAAGCGAGAGGCCCCCTGCTCAGCGTTTCCGCTGGTCAGAGGGCCTCTCGGCTGGTCGGGGTGACAGGATTTGAACCTGCGACCTCTTCGTCCCGAACGAAGCGCGCTACCAAGCTGCGCCACACCCCGAAGGACTTGCTTCCACGCCGCAGGACCTACGTCCTCGTGCGGAAGCCTGCTCAGAATAGCCGACGATCGGGCCTGGACGAAAACGAGATCCGGCTACCGGGCGGTGAACGTGAGCAACGTCGCCTCCGGGCGGCACGCGAAGCGCACCGGGGCGTACGGCGACGTGCCCGCGCCGGCCGACACGTGCAGCCACGCGGAGCCCGCACCGCCCGTCTCGTCGGGCCGCGGACCCGGCCAGCCGTGCAGGCCGCTGGCCCGGCGTCGGTCGATGTCGCAGTTGGTGACGAGCGCGCCGACGCCCGGCAGCCGCAGCTGCCCGCCGTGCGTGTGGCCGGCGAGGACGACGTCCGCGCCGTCGGCGTGCATGCGGTCCAGCACGCGCCGGTACGGGGCGTGCGTGACGCCGAGGTGCAGCACCGCGTCGTCCGGCGCAACGCCGGTGGTGGCCGGCGACGGGGGGAAGTCGTCACGGTCCAGGTGCGGGTCGTCCACGCCCACGAGCGACAGCAGCCGGCCGTCGGCCTCGACCGTGTCGCGGCGGTTGGTGAGGTCCCGCCATCCGGCGGCGACCATCGCGCCGGCCAGCTCGTCGGAGGGCAGCTCGGCCGGGCGGGTGTGCACGATGCGGGTGTCGCGGCGCAGGTACCGCGCGGGGTTCTTCGGCACGGGCGCGTAGTAGTCGTTCGACCCCATGACGAACGCGCCGGGCGCCGTCGTGAGCAGGGGGGTGAGCGCCTCCAGCAGCGGCCCGAGCGCGTCCCGGTGGGCCAGGTTGTCGCCGGTGTTCACCACCAGGTGCGGCTCGTACTCCGCCAGCGACTGCACCCAGGCGATCTTGCGGCTCTGCGACGGCGTGAGGTGCAGGTCGGACACGTGCAGCACCCGCAGCTCGGGCTCGCCCGCGGGCAGCACCGGAACCGTGGCCCGGCGCACCGTGAAGAGCTTGGTCTCCAGGTGGGCGTAACCGAGTCCCGCGACGCCGGCGGCGACGAGCCCGCCGGCGACCTGCCAGCCGGGGGTCAGTTGTCGCCCCAGGCGTCGCCGAGCGACTCCCAGTCACCGTTCTGGACGGCGTCCCAGGCGGCCGCCGCGTCGGCGCGGCCGTTCCCGTTGCCGTTGCCGCCGCGGTCGTTGCCCTCGTCGCCCTTGGGCTCCTTGCCCTTGTCGCCGCCGCCGCCGTCGTCGCTCGTGTCGTCGCCGTCGTCACCGCCCGACGAGGGCGGCGGGGCCGAGACACCGATCATGGACTGGTCGGGGGCGCCGAAGTCCTTCACCGGGAGACCCGAGATCGCCTTGTCCATGTAGTCCTTCCACGCCGGGGCGGCGACGGTCGAGCCGTACAGGACGCGGTAGGGCTTGCCGTTCACAACCCCACCGTTGGTGTGGTCCTCGTTGGGCTTGTCGGCGTTGCCCACCCAGACGGAGGTCGAGAGGTTCGGCGTGAACCCGGTGAACCAGGTCTGTGCCGACGCGTTCGACGTACCGGTCTTGCCGGCGACCGGCCGCCCGTCCGCCAGACCGCCCAGCGTGCGCGCGGTGCCCTCGGTGAAGACCTTCTCCATCGCGTACACCACGGTGTTCGCGACGTTGGAGGGCAGGGCGTCCTTGTCGCACTTCGCGTCCGGGACGTCGTACTCCTTGCCTCCGGGGCCGGAGACCGCGGTGATCGCGACCGGCGAGCAGTAGGTGCCGCCGGTGGCGAGCGTCGCGTAGGCCGCCGCCTGGTACAGCGGGGTCGACTCCTGGGTGCCGAGAATCATCGGCGCCCGGACGTCGATGTTGTCCCGCTTCGGCTCGTTGATCACGGCACCGTTGTTGTCCTCGGACCGGGTGGGCCGGAAGCCCATGTCCCACGCGGTGTTGCGCAGGTTGCAGAGGTTGAGCTCGTAGCCCATCGACGCGTAGGCCGTGTTGACGGACCGGTAGGTCGCCTCGAGCGCGCTGATGTAGCCCTGCCCGCCGCCCTCGGCGTTGCCCGGTGTCCACGGCTCGGGGCCGAGCCAGCCGACGCACGGCTTGGTCTGGAAGTTGCCCACCACGCGGGTGACCTCGTTCGCGTTCACGCGCTCCGAGAGGGTGTGACCCTCCTTGAGCCACTCCGCGAGCACGAACGGCTTGAAGTTCGAGCCCACCTGGAAACCACCGGACGCACCGTGGGTCGGGTCGGCCGCGTAGTTGACGCGCGTGGTCCCCTCCTTGCCCTCGGAGGGCGTGTAGGGGATGTTCTGCGCCATCGCGAGGATCTTCCCGGTGCCCGGCTCGACGGACGCGATGGCCGACTGCAGGCCGCTCGAGTCGCCCGCGGGGACGGCGTTCTTGACCGCCGCGGCCGCGGCCTTCTGCTTCTTCGGGTCCAGCGTGGTGTGGATCTCGAGGCCGCCGCGGTACAGCAGCTGCTGACGCTCGGCCTTCGTCTCGCCGAACACCGGGTTGGTGACGATCTCCTTGGTGACGTAGTCGCAGAAGAACGCGGAGTCCTTGGCGGCGGCGCAGCCGATCTCGGTCGGGTTGACGTCCAGCGACTTCTTGATCGGCGTCGCCTTCGCCTCGTCGCGCTCCTCGGTGGAGATGTACCCCAGCTTCCACATGTTCTGCAGCACGAGGTCGCGACGCTCCTTGGCGTCCTTCGGGTTCACCGTGGGGTCGAAGCGGCTCGGCGACTTCGTGATGCCGGCGATGGTCGCGGCCTCGACGATGCTCAGCTCGGAAGCGTGCTTGTCGAAGTAGTAGCGGGCCGCGGCCTCCACGCCGTAGATGCTGCGCGACCCGAACTGCGCGGCGTTGAGGTAGCCCTGCAGCACCTCGTCCTTGGTCATCGTCTTCTCGAGGGAGATGGCCATCTTCGCCTCGGTGAGCTTGCGGGAGATCGAGTCCTCGCTCGCCTTGATGACGCCGAACTGGTCGCCGTCCTGCAGGGCCTGGTCGATGAGCATGTTCTTCACGTACTGCTGCGTCAGCGTCGACGCACCCTGCGTGGCGTGGCCGGCCACGTTGTTGGCCAGCGCGCGCGTCATGCCCTGCACGTCGATGCCGCCGTGCTCGTAGAAGCGCTCGTCCTCGATGGAGATCACCGCGTGCTGCATCGGCTCGGAGATCTCGTCCAGCGGCACCACGATGCGGTTCTGCGCGTAGAACGTGGCGAGCAGCTTCCCGTTCGCGGCGTAGATGCGCGACTGCTGCGACATCGGCCGCGGCTCCAGCTCCGCCGGCACCTCGTCGTAGATCGCGACGGTGCTGTCGGCCGCGGCGTTGGCTCCCGCCACCATCGGGATGACCAGCCCGGCGGCGAGGACGCCGCCGACACCGGCCGCGAGGACGAACGCGAGCAGCAGCGCGACGAGCTGCGTCGCCGGCATCGTGCGCGTGATGCGGCGAGGGTCGGATTTGGCCATGCCCACCAGGGTACGGGCTGAGTCCGGGGCGGCACGGCCGCGACGCCGGTCCCGCTGTGCAGATCGTGTGGACCCGTCGTGGGAGCGACGGGACGACGTGACGACGGCGCTCGGGGCGGTCGCTGGTTACGATCGCGGCATGGCTACCACGTGGGAGTACGCGACCATCCCCCTGCTGATCCACAACACCAAGGCGATCCTCGACCAATGGGGGGCCGACGGGTGGGAGCTCGTCCAGGTCGTCCCCGGCCCCGACAGCACCAACCTGGTCGCCTACCTCAAGCGCCCCTCCGGCGGGCAGTGATGAGCGTCTCGCCCGAGGCCCGGCTCGCCGAGCTCGGCATCACCCTGCCCGACGTCGCCGCGCCCGTCGCGGCCTACGTCCCCGCCGTCCGCTCCGGGAACTACGTCTACACGGCGGGCCAGCTGCCCTTCGTCGACGGCGCGCTGCCGCTGACCGGCAAGGTCGGCGCCGGCGTCTCGCCGGAGGAGGCCACCGACCTGGCGCGCACCTGCGCGCTCAACGGGCTCGCCGCCGTCCGCTCCCTCGTGGGCACCCTCGACGGCGCGCGGATCGTCAAGGTGACGGGTTTCGTCGCCTCCGACCCGTCGTTCACCGGCCAGCCCGGCGTCGTCAACGGCGCCTCGAACGTCCTCGGCGAGATCTTCGGCGAGGCGGGCGTGCACGCCCGCTCCGCGGTGGGGGTGGCGGTTCTTCCGCTCGACTCTCCGGTCGAGGTGGAGCTGGTCGTCGAGCTTTCCTGAGGTTCTGTCCGTAGCTCTTGGTTGCGGACGCGGGTGGGGACGAGGTCCTTCGCCAGGTCTCGTTCACGGGCCCCAGGGGGGCCCTCGACTTCGGGACTTCTACGACCTGGCGAAGGACCTCGTCCCCACCCGCTCCTGCACCGTCTCGCGCGCCGCTTCCTCGGATGACGCGCTCGACGACGTGGTGACGGTGCGCGGCGCGACCTGCGGTCCCTGGGTTTGCAGGGCGCCGGCGGCGGGTGGCTTCGGGGGACAGGTCCCCGGCCGGGTCACAGCACCGGGAGATCTCCCACCACGAGCGAGCGCGCTCCTCACGCGGCCGCACGACGGCGCGGCGCGAACGAACCGCGACGCGCAAGGCAGGAGTGGCGGCCCTCCCGCCTGCGGCAGCGAGAAAGGTGTCGGCCGCAACCAGGTGCGGCCGCGAGGACTAGCGAGCCCGCCGCTCCAGACGGTCGATGTCCAGCAGCACCACAGCGCGACCCTCACGACGCACCCAACCGCGCGTCGCGAAGTCCGCCAGAGCCTTGTTGACCGTCTCGCGCGAGGCGCCGACCAGCTGGGCGAGCTCTTCCTGCGTGAGGTCGTGGGCGACGCGGATGCCGTCGTCGTTGGGCTCGCCGAAGCGGGCGGAGAGGTCGAGGAGCGCCTTGGCGACGCGGCCGGGGACGTCGGAGAAGACGAGGTCGGCCAGGGTCTCGTTGGTACGGCGCAGGCGGCGGGCCAGGGCGCCGAGCAGGGTGGTGGCGACGCTGGGGTGCGCGGCGATCCACTGCACGAGGGCCTGGTGGCGCAGCTCGTAGACGAGCGCGTCGGACACGGACGAGGCCGTCGCGGTACGGGGGCCCGGGTCGAACAGGGACAGCTCGCCGAACATCTCGCCGGGGCCGAGGATCGACAGCAGGTTCTCCCGGCCGTCGCTCGACCGACGGCCGAGCTTGATCTTGCCCTGCGCGATGACGTAGAGCCGGTCGCCGGGCTCGCCCTCGCGGAAGAGGACGTCCCCGCGGGTCAGCTCGACCGGGACCATGGACTCGAAGAGCGCCTTCGTCTCCTCGGATTCCATGTCCGCGAAGAGAGGGGCGGAGAGCACGACGGTGTCGTCCACAGGATTCCTCACGTGGTTCGTGGGCGGCCGTCCCGGGTCGGGTGCGGTCGTCCGGGGGTTGTCAAGAGGGTGTGTTCCGGTTCTCAGTCTGCCTCACCGCACCAAATCGCGGCACGACGAAGCGCCGGGAGGCGCCGGGGAAGCGTTGCCGGAGCCCGTGTGGGCGGGCGTGGCTACGCTCGCAGTGTGCCGACGAAGCCCACCTCCTCGACCGCCCTCCCGTCCGACGCGACGCCTACGGGCGAGTCGCGGGTCGCGCTGGTGCGACGCGCGCGCCGCATCGACCGCGAGCTGGCGGTGACGTACCCGGACGCGCGGGCGGAGCTGGACTTCACGACGCCGCTGGAGCTGCTGGTGGCGACGGTGCTGTCGGCGCAGACCACGGACGTGCGGGTCAACGCGACCACGCCGGCGATCTTCGCCCGCTACCCGGACGCCGCCGCGTACGCGGGCGCGGACCCGGCGGAGATGGAGGAGCTGTTCAAGCCGCTCGGCTTCTTCCGGGCCAAGACGCGCTCGATCATCGGGCTGGGGCAGGCGCTCGTGGAGCGGTTCGACGGCGAGGTCCCGGCCCGCCTGGACGACCTGGTGACGCTGCCGGGCGTGGGGCGCAAGACGGCGAACGTGGTGCTGGGCAACGCGTTCGGCGTCCCCGGGATCACGGTGGACACGCACTTCGGCCGGCTGGCGCGCCGCTTCGGCTGGACCGACCAGGAGGACCCGGTCAAGGTCGAGCACGAGGTCGGGGCGCTGTTCCCGAAGAAGGACTGGACGATGCTGAGCCATCACCTCGTCTGGCACGGGCGCCGGCGGTGCCACGCGCGGCGGCCGGCGTGCGGGGCGTGCCCGGTGGCGCGCTGGTGCCCGTCGTTCGGGATCGGGGAGACCGACCCGGTCGCCGCGGCGAAGCTCGTCAAGCCGGGGCCGCGGGGCTGAGCCCCGACCACTGACCGAGCCGTGACCCGGTCTCAGCGGGCGGCGAGCGCGTGGTCGAGCCAGTCGACGAGGAGCTTGCCGACCTCGTCGGGGGCCTCCTCGGGCAGGAAGTGCCCGGCGCCGTCGACGGTCTCGTAGCGGAAGTCGCGGGCGAGCGCCGCCCCGTCGACGGGGGCGTGGCGGGGGTCGAGGAAGCCGTCCAGCTCGCCGTGCACCTGCAGCACCGGGACGTCGACGGGCTCGCGCAGCGCGGCGAGGTAGCGGCGGCCGTCGGGGCGCGGCGTCGAGCGGACCATCCAGCGCAGCGACTCCATCACGGTGTGCGCCGCGAACGGGATCCGCATCACCGTGCGGTACAGCTCGTAGGCGTCGGTGCCGAGGGGGCGCGCGGCGCCGTCGCGCAGCACGCGCGCCACCTGGTCGCCGTCGGTGAGCCGGCGTTCGGGCAGGGTGGGCAGCTGGTAGGCGGCGAGCTGGCGGCGTGCCAGCGGGGTGAGCAGCCGGCGGCCCGAGACGTGCAGGCGGGCCGGGTGCGGCGCGGAGACGGCGCCCACGGCCGCGGTCACGGCCGGCTGCAGCCGCGCCATCGACCACGCGGTGACGCCGCCGGTGCCGTGCCCGACGACGACCGCCCGGTCGTGGCCGAGGGAGCGCACCACGCCCGCGACGTCCTGGGTGCCGGTGGGGACGTCGTAGCCGGACGGCGGCTTGTCGGAGGCGCCCACGCCGCGCAGGTCCATCGCCGCCACCCGGTACCCGGCGTCGGCGAGCTGCTCCATCTGGTGCCGCCACGCCCACCAGAACTGCGGGAACCCGTGCAGCAGCACGACGAGCGGGCTGCGGCCGCCGTTCGTCCGGTCGGGCCCGGCGAGCGCGACGTGGAAGCGGGCGCCGTTCGCGGGCACGAGCTCGTGCCGCCAGGGTCCGTCGACCAGGGCGCTGGAGAAGTCGCTGGAGTCCGACATCGCGGTCACCGGTCGAACCTACCCGCTGCGGCGCGCCGGGGCCCGTACGGGCGCGCGATGTCACAGGTTCGTCCGCCTGCCCGACCCTGCGACGGGCTCAGGTCAGGCAGGCGGGCGGGCTCAGCCGGCGGACTCGACCGGCACGTCTCCGCCCTCGGACGGACGCGGCTCCTTGGGCGGGTCGAACCGGTAGCCGACGTTGCGGACGGTGCCGATGAGCTGCTCGTGCTCGGGGCCGAGCTTCGCGCGCAGGCGCCGCACGTGCACGTCCACGGTCCGGGTGCCGCCGTAGTAGTCGTAGCCCCACACCTCCTGCAGCAGCTGGGCCCGCGTGAAGACGCGCCCGGGGTGCTGCACCAGGTACTTGAGGAGCTCGAACTCCTTGTAGGTGAGGTCGATGGGACGCCCGCGCAGCCGGGCGGTGTAGCCGCCGGCGTCGATCGCGAGGTCGCCGGCGGCGATCTCCTGCGGGCCGTCGTCGACGGGGCCGCGCTCGGACCGCTCGATGACGAGGCGCAGGCGCGCCTCCACCTCGGCGGGGGACGCGGTCTCGAGCAGCAGGTCGTCGGCGCCCCACTCGTGCGTGACGACGGTCAGCCCGCCCTCGGTGAGCACGAGCACGAGCGGCACGGTGAGGCCCGTGGCGTGCAGGAGCCGGCACGTGGTGCGGGCGGCGACGAGGTCACGACGCGCGTCGAGCAGGACCACGTCGGAGTCCGGGGCGTCCACCAGTGCGGACGGCTCCATGGGCAGCACCCGGATCCGGTGGCTCAGCAGTCCGAGGGCGGGCAGCACCTCGACCGACCCGCCGGACGCGGGCGTGAGGATCAGCAGCTCGGCCACCGGCACCTCCTCCCGGGTCGTCGGACGGTCCGTTCGACAGCGTCCGACAGGTGCGTCCGCCAACGTACCGCGGTGCGGCGTCGATCACACCGCACCCGTCCCGGTCGGGTGACCGGTTCCCGCAGTGTGCCCCGAACCGTGTTGCGGGCGCGTTTCCGATCGACGACCGGACTGTGACGGGCGCGGCCGAGAGGGTGCCGCGACGTGTCGGCGGCGGGGCGCGGCCGGTGTCGCGAGCGGGCGGGGCGCCGCCCGCCGTCTGCGACACTCGTCGTCGTGACCGTCACCACCCGCGCCGTCTGGACGGCCGTCCTCTCCGCTGTCGTCGCGGCGGCCGCCGCCCTCGACGACTACGGGATCCTGCCCCTGACGGCGGTGGCCGGGGTCCTCGTGCTGCTCCTCGCGACGGGCTGGGGCCCGCTGCTGCGGCTGCCCGCCCAGGGCGGGACGACGGTCGTCGTGGGGGTCGCGGGGCTCGGCGCCGTCGCCGTGGCGTGGGCCACCCAGGGCGAGCCGGTGCTGCGGAACGTGCCGCTGGTGCTCGCGATGGCTCTGGTGCTGGCGTTCGTCGCGGAGATGCTGCGCCGCGGCGGGCGGGCCCGGCTCGTGGAGTCCGTGAGCGGCACGGTGACGGGCGCGGTCGTCGCGGTGTGCTGCTCCGGCTGGGTGGCCGCGGGGCGCTCCGAGGCGGGCGCGTCGCTCGTGGTCGTGAGCGCGCTCGGCCTCGCGGTCGCCGCGGGGGTGTCGGCGACGCCGGTCGCGCGCGGCTGGGCGGGCTCGCTCGTGGGTGTGGTGCTGGGCGCCGTCGCGGCGGGCGGGGTGGCGACGCTCCTGCCGTCGATCGACCCGGTGAGCGGCCTGGTCGCGGGAGCCGTGACCGGCCTGGTGGTCGCGGTGCTGCGACTGCTCTTCGAGCGTCAGCCCGCGCTGACCGGCCGCCGGGCGATGCTGGCCGCGGTCACGGCGCCGGTCGCCGTGAGCGGCATCCTGGTGTTCGTCGTGGGGCGACTCGTCGTCGCCTGAGCCGGCGCGCCACCCCGCGGTGGCGGGCCCGGCCCGGCGTCACGCCGGGCGCTCGACCACGCCCGCCATGTTGATGGCCTCGCCGGCCAGCTCGATGCGCACCTTCTTGCTCACGAGCACGCCGCCGGCCTCGAGCGGCACGTTCCACACCAGCCCGTACCGCTCGCGCTCGAAGTCGGCCGCCGCGCTGAAGCCGAAGATGTCGCGGCCGTACGGGTCGCGCCCAGCCCCGCCGAACTCGGCGTCGAGCGCGATCGGGTGCGTGATGCCGCGGATCGTCAGGTCGCCGTGCAGCACGAACTTCGCGGACGTCTTCAGCGTGCTGGGGGCGGTGTCGGCGCGACCCGGGGTGCGGCCCTTGAGCCGGGCCCAGGAGAAGATCGGGTCGACCTCGGTGCGCCACTCGAGGCCCGTGCTGCGGAAGTCGATCGTGGGGTAGTTCTCCACGTCGAGGAAGTCGGGGCTCAGCAGGTGCGCGTCCCGGTCCGGCAGGTGGGTGCTGATCGACGCGGCGTCCAGGCTGGCTGCGACCGACGACTGCAGCGGGTCCTCGGCCACGCGGATGGTCGCGCTCCCCGACGAGAACTCGCCGCGCACCGGGCTCACCATCATGTGCATCGCGAGGAAGCCGAGCCGCCGGTGCTCCTTGTCGAGCACGTAGTCGCCGGCGGCGGGGATGACGAGGTCGTTCCAGGTCCTGGTGGACGAGGTCATGGATGGTTCTCCGTGGTCGCGACGTCGGCCGGCGCCGGGGGGCGGGCCCGTGGGGCACGTGCGCCCGCCGGCCGGCTCGACGGCGGGACGTCACTCGATGCTTCAACGTTCAATCTACGGTACGGGGGGTGCCCGGCGGGAGTGGGTCCGCCGGCCGGGTGGTGCGCCTCACACGTCGGTGCGGGCGTCAGTAGACGAGCGCCTGGGCCCCCGGTCGGAGCACCTCCTCGGCGAAGACCGCCGCCCCGGCGATGCGGACGCCCGGCAGGACGTCGTCGGGCCCGAGGTCACGGCGGGCTGCGCACTGCGTGCAGAGGGTGACCGAGCCGGCGGCGAGGACGGCGTCGAGCAGGTCGGCGGCGGGTGCCGCGTGCTCGAGCTCGAGCTCCGCCACGCGGCCCGGGACGGCGAACCACGCCGCCTCGCCGGTGAGCCACAGGCTCACCTCCGCGCCGGCGGCGACGGCCGCGGCCGCCACGGTGAGCGCCTGGTTGGCGGCCTCCGGCCGGTCCGTCCCCGACGTGGTCTTGATCACGAGCGAGCGCGCGGGCGTCGCAGCGGTGGGGGTGCTCATGGGCGGCGACCTTACTCACGCTGACCGACCGGGTGACGGCTGGGTAGGATCGCGGCATGTCGATCCACGCTCTCGAGGCAGTGTTCACCGGTCTGCTGGTCGTCGTCTCGGTCACGATCATCTGGTTCGCCGGCTACGTCGTCTACAAGCTGTTCCAGGGCCAGCGCTGATGCCCTTCGCCTTCCCCGAAGGACTCGCGCCCGAGGTCTACCCGCTCGCGTGGCTCGTGGGCCGCTGGCGGGGCGAGGGTGTGATCGAGTACACCGGCATCGACGAGACGCCGTTCGTGCACGACCTCGTCTTCGACCACGACGGCGGCCCCTACCTGCGGTTCGAGTCCACGCTGCGCGTGCGCTCCGCCGCGGCGGCCGACGGCGAGGGCGGTGACGCGCCGGGCGACGACGAGCCCGACACGGTCTGGTCGACGGAGACCGGCTACTGGCGCGTGTCGAGCGACCGGCCGGAGGGGCTGGAGGACGACCGGCACGCGCTGGAGGTGCTCGTCACCGACGCGTCCGGCCGGCTCTCCCTGTTCCTCGGCGTCGCGGGCAACGGCCGCATCGACCTGGCCACGGACTTCGTGGCCCGCACCTCGACGGCCGCGGAGGTCACCGCGGCGAAGCGCCTGTACGGCCTGGTCGAGGGGCGCCTGATGTGGGTCGAGGAGCTCGCCGCGTTCGGGCACCCGCTCGGCTCGTACGCCTCCGCCCAGCTCGACCGCGTCGAGAACGACTGAGGGGACCCCGATGGACTCGCCGCTCCTGGCCCGACAGGGCGCCGTGGCCGCCACGGGTGCCGACGAGGGCGTCGCCTGGCACTACGGGGACCCGGTGGCCGAGCAGCGCGCGCTCGCCCGCGGCGGCGCCGTGGTCGACCAGTCGCACCTTGGCGTCGTGCGCGTCGCCGGGCCCGACCGCCTGTCGTGGCTGCACTCGATCACGTCGCAGGACGTGCAGGCGCTGCCGCCGCGCACCTCCACCGAGCTGTTCGTGCTGTCGCCGCAGGGCCACGTCGAGCACGCCGCCGGCGTCGTCGACGACGGCGAGGCCACCTGGCTGGTCACCGAGGGCGACCACGCCGCGCCGCTCGCCGCCTGGCTCGAGCGCATGAAGTTCATGATGCGGGTCGAGATCGACGACCTCTCCGCCGAGTACGCGGCGCTGGGGGAGCCCGTCGACGCCGAGGGCGTCGAGGGCGAGCCCGTGACCTGGTGGGACACCTGGCCGCGCGTCGCTCAGGGCGGCACCCGGTACGGCCCGCCCGAGACGGAGCACCCGGGCCTGGACCGTCCGTGGCGCCTCGTCCTCGTGCCGCGCGCCGACCTGGAGGCCGCCGTCGCCGAGCGCGAGGCCGCCGGATGGCGCCTGGCCGGCACCTGGGCCACCGAGGCGCTGCGCGTCGAGGCGTGGCGCCCGCGGCTGGCCCACGAGGTCGACCACCGGAGCGTGCCGCACGAGCTCGACTGGCTGCGCACCGCCGTCCACCTGCACAAGGGCTGCTACCGCGGGCAGGAGACGATCGCGCGCGTGCACAACCTCGGCCGCCCGCCGCGGCGGCTGGTGCTGCTCCACCTCGACGGCTCCCAGCACGTGGTCCCCGAGGCGGGTGCCCAGGTGTTCGTCGGCGGGCCCGACGGGCGTGCGGTCGGCACCGTGACCACCGTGGCGCGGCACCACGAGCTCGGACCGGTCGCGCTCGCCGTGATCAAGCGGTCCGCCCCCGAGGACGCCGAGCTCACCGTGGTGGGCGACGTCGGCGGGCAGGAGCTGCAGGTCGCGGCCGCGCAGGAGGTCGTGGTGCCGGGCGACGGCGTCTCGGCCGACCGCCCCGAGGCGCACGGGCCGCTGACCCGCGGCCTCACCCCGCGCGGGCCCGACGCCCCGCAGAGCCTGCTGTGAGCAGGCGCCCGTGAGCGACGAGCCGGCGGCCCGTCCCACGGGCGACATGTCCCGCCGCGCGGGCGCCGCCGCGCGCGCCGCGCTGCGGTCCCTGCCCCGGCGCATCCGGCTGCGGCAGGGCATCTCGCGGGTCCGGGTCGCGTTCTGGCCGATCGTCCAGGCGGCGCTGGCCGCGGGCGTCGCGTACGGGATCGCGGTCGTCGTGCTCGGGCACACCCAGCCCTTCTTCGCCGCCGTCGCCGCGTGGGTCTGCCTCGGCTTCAGCTTCGACCGCGAGCTGCGGAAGGTGGCCGAGGTGGCCGCGGGCGTGGCCCTCGGCGTCGGTCTTGGGGACCTCATGGTCCACCTCATCGGGTCGGGCTGGTGGCAGATCGCGCTGGTGATGGCGGTCTCGGCCCTCCTCGCCCGGTTCGTCGACCGCGGCCCGCTGGTGACGATCCAGGCGGGCGTCCAGGCGGGCGTCGTCGTGGGCCTGCCGGCGTCGGTCGCGACCAACGGCGCCTTCGGCCGGTGGACGGACGCCCTGGTCGGGGGCGGCGTCGCGCTGCTCGTCGCGCTCCTCACGCCCGGCGACCCGCGGCGGCGCATCCGTGACCTGGCGCAGAGCGCGACCCGGGAGCTGGCGCTCACGCTGGAGTCCGTCGCGCTGGGCCTGCGCGACGGCGACGCCGACGAGCTCGCCGCGGCGCTGGTGCGCGGCCGGGCCGCCGAGAAGTCGCTCGAGGAGTGGCACGACGTCGCGACGAAGTCGGACGAGATCGCCCGGGTGAGCGTCAACCGCGTGCTCAGGGCGGAGATCACGCGGCTCACCGGCCAGGCGGTGCTGGTCGACCGGGCCATGCGCAGCGTCCGCGTGCTCGCCCGGCGTGCCCCGGCGACGCTCCGCTCGTTGGGGAAGCTGGGGGAGGAGGGCAGCCACCGCGTGACGGCGGCGCCCCTGTCGGGCGGGCTGCCGCCCCCGCCGGAGGTCGACCCGACCGCCGACCCGGTGGCCGACCTCGTCGTGCGCCTCGCGCACGGCGTGCGGCTGCTCGCCGCCGCCCTCGGCTCGGGCACGGGCCTGGGGCAGGCGCGCGACGCGCTCCTCGACGTCGCGCGCGACGTCGACCCGCGCACCGTGGGCGAGGGGCACTGGCAGGTGCAGTCGCTGGTGCTGCTGCTGCGCTCGCCCGTCGTCGACCTGCTGGAGGCGGCGGGCCTGCCGCCCGAGGAGGCGCGGGACGCCCTCCCGGAGATGTGACGGCGAGGTAGTACCGAACCTGCCGAGGTAGCTGGTCTCAGCGGTGCTCGACGGTGTCCGTGTCGTCGGCGAGGAGCTGGTGGGTGAGCTGTTCCACGAGCTCGTCGACCTCCGGCTCGTCGCCGCCGGGCCACTCGGCGACGTACCGCCGCAGCCGCTGCCGCTCCGCCTCGCGGATCGACTCGGCCGCGACGTCGCCGTCGGGGGTGGCGAGGACCGCGTCGCCGTCGACCTCGACGAGGCCGCGCGCCTCCAGCGCCTCCGCGACCCGCCGCACCGTCGCGGGCGAGACCTCGGTGCGCTCGGCCATGAGCTGAACGGAGCGCTTCCGCTTGAGGGAGACACGCGTGACCATCCACGCCTCCTCGGCGGTGAGGTCGTCGTCGCGCGAGATCGTCTCGTACACCTTGAGCGGGTCGAGCTTGCCCACCCGGCGCCACAGGATCAGCCGCAGCTCGTCGAGCGACGTGCGGGCGGACCCCAGTCCGAACGACCCACCGGCGGCCTGGCCCGCGCTGCCGGGCCCGTCCCCGCGGGTGGCGCTGCGCAGCTCGACCTCGGGCAGCAGCCAGGTGAGGAGGAAGGCGAGCGCCGCCACCGGTACGGCCCAGAGGAAGACGACGTGCAGCGCGCCTGCGTAGGCGTCGACGAACCAGCTCTGCACCTCGGGCGGGCACTGCGCGAGCGTCTGCGACGAGGCGGACAGGGCGGCCGGTGAGCAGGGGCCCTGGGCGGTCGCCGGGACGGCGGTGGTGAGCTCGGTGCCGAGCCGGTTCGCGAAGACGGTGCCGAACACCGCGACGCCCACGGACGACCCGATGGTCCGGAAGTAGGTGGCGCCCGACGTGGCCGTGCCGAGGTCCTTGTAGTCGACGGCGTTCTGCACCGCGATCACCAGGACCTGCGTGACCATGCCCAGCCCGGCGCCGAGCACGAACATGCTCAGGCCGGCCTGGAGCGTGCTCGTGTCCGGGCCCATGAGCGAGAGCAGGTAGAGGCCGACGGAGGTGATCGCGGTCCCGAGGATCGGGTAGATCTTGTACCGCCCGGTGCGGGAGATGAGCTGCCCGGACCCGATGGACGTGAGCAGCATGCCGAGCATCATCGGCGTCATCTCGAGCCCGGACTCCGTGGGTGTGGAGCCCTTGACGGTCTGCAGGTACAGCGGCAGGTAGGTGATCGCGCCGAACATCGCGAACCCGACGACGAATCCGACGACCGCGGCCACGGTGAACACCCTGCTGCGGAACAGGTGCAGCGGCAGCACCGGCTCGGGGGCTCGCCGTTCGACGACGACGAACGCGACGATCCCGAGGACGGCGGCCGCGATCATCGCCCACACGGCGACGGAGTCCCACGCCCAGGTGCTGCCGCCCAGGCTCGTGACCAGCACGATCGCCGTCGAGACCATGGCGAGCAGGACGATGCCGGCGTAGTCGACCTTGGGCTTGCGGCCGGCCTCGATGCGAGGGAGCACGGAGGCGACGACGAGCAGCGCGACCACGCCGATGGGGATGTTGATGTAGAAGACCCAGCGCCAGTCGAGGTTGTCCACGAAGAAGCCGCCCAGCAGCGGGCCGGCGACCGACGAGACGCCGAAGACGGCGCCGAAGAAGCCCTGGTACCTGCCGCGCTCGCGCGGCGGGACGACGTCGCCGATGATCGCCTGCGACAGCACCATGAGCCCGCCGCCGCCCACGCCCTGCACGGCGCGCCACGCGATGAGCTGGCCCATCGTCTGGGACGTGCCGGACAGGATCGACCCGACGAGGAAGATGAGGATGCAGGCGATGAACAGCGCCTTGCGCCCGTAGAGGTCGCCGAGCTTGCCCCACAGCACCGTGGTGGCCGTGCTCGCGAGCATGTAGGCCGTCACGACCCAGGAGAGGTGCTCCGCGCCGCCGAGGTCGGACACGATGGTGGGCAGCGCCGTCGCGACGATCGTCTGGTCGAGCGCGGCGAGCAGCATCGCGAGCATGAGCCCGCCGAAGATGGCCAGCACCCTGCGCTGCGGCAGGGCCTCCGGTTCGGCGGGTGGTGCGCTCGGAGCGGTCATGGGATGCCTCCCGGCCCGGTGGTTGAGCCTGTCGAAACTCGTCCGGGTCGCACGTTGCCACGGACGGTGCGGGTCGGCATGCGGAACCACTCGTTGTCGTCGAGTAGTTGATGAGATACAGTACTTGGCGTGATGCAGCGAGCTGAACCTTCGACGGCGGACGACGCGTTCTCCGCCGACCTGCTGCGTGGTCACACCGACACGATCGTGCTCGCGACGCTCCGTCGCGGGGACCGCTACGGCTTCGAGATCTACAAGACGATCCGCGACGCCACGGGCGGTGCGCACGAGATCAAGGAGGCCACGCTCTACGCGACGTACCGCCGTCTCACCAAGGACGGCCTGGTCGAGGCCTACTGGGGTGACGAGTCCCAGGGCGGGCGCCGCAAGTACTACCGGATCACGGACGCCGGGCGGGCCGTGTTCCGGAGCAACGTCGCCGCGTGGGTCGCCACCCGCGACGTCATCGACTCCCTCCTCAGCACCGGCACCAGCACGGGCACCAGCACAGACAAGGACACCTCCCGATGACCACCGTCCACCGCCTCCTCGACGACGCGTTCGCGGGCGTCGAGCCGTCCCCCGAGGTCCAGGACCTCAAGGAGGAGATCCGGGCGAACCTCGAGGCCCGGGCCGCCGAGCTGCAGGCCGGCGGTGCGTCGCCCGACGACGCCGCCCGCCGGGCGTTCGACGAGCTGGGCGACGTCGGCGCGCTCGTCGCCGACGCGCAGGCGGACGTCGTCGCCGAGACCGGCGGCGCGCCCCGCACGGCGCTGCAGGAGGCCTTCGTGGCCGCCCGGCAGCACCGTGTCCGGCCGAAGCCGCGCTTCGTCCTGGGCGTCGTCCTCGCGTCGCTGGTGCTCGTGGCCCTGGTCGCCCTCTGCCTGCTGGCAGCCCTCGACGTCCTCGCCCTGCCGGGCGTCGTCGTCGCCGCGCTCCTGCTCACGGCGTCCAGCGCCGCCGGGTTCGTGGTCGGGTCGTCGCTCTCGCAGGAGACGACGACGAACCATCCCGTGCCGTCGCGGCGCGCGGGCGGCTACTACCTCGCCACGGGCCTCGCCGTCTTCGGCCTGCTCCTCGCCGGGTTCACCCTGCTCGGCACGTTCGAGGCGTGGGGGTACGTCGTCTCGGCAGGACTCCTCGTGGTGGGCGGCGTCGTGTTCACGATGCTCGGCGTCACGCAGACCAACCGGAAGAAGGCGTGGGTGCGGGACGTCGCGCGGGCCCAGGCCTCCGGTCACCACTACGACCGGTTCGACCACGACCCGGCCGCCGCCGCGCGGTTCGGCGTCTACACGGTCGTCATCTGGCTGGTGGCGTTCGTCGTGTTCGTCGTCCTCGGCGTCACCGTCGGCTGGGCCTGGTCCTGGCTGACCTTCGTCGTCGCCCTCGCGGTGATGATGCTCGTCCTCGCCCGGATGCTCTTCCGGTCGACGGAGGAGCAGCAGAAGAAGTAGCAGCAGAACGGTCCCGGGCGACTGCCATCGCCCGGGACCGGTGGCTCGGGTCCGGTGCACGACCGCACCACGAGACGCACTCCCACCCTAGGGCGTGCGCCGGACCCTCCGACCCCTGGAGGAAGCATGTCCACCCCGACCCTGTCGGCGCCGGCGATCGAGGTCGCCGGCCTGACCAAGACCTACGGCTCCGGCCGCACCGCTCGTCGAGGCTCGCGCACGGTGCGCGCCCTCGACGGCCTCGACCTCGCCGCCGCCTCCGGCAGCGTGCTGGGGCTGCTCGGCCCGAACGGCGCCGGCAAGTCCACCACCGTGAAGATCCTCGCGACGCTCTCCGCCCCGGACGGCGGGACCGCGCGCGTCGCGGGCCACGACGTCGTGCGCGACCCGGCCGCCGTCCGGCGCGCCATCGGCTACGTCGCGCAGCGCCCCGTCACCGACCCGATGGGCACGGGCCGCGAGAACCTCGTCCTGGCCGGCCGGCTGCAGGGCCTCGGCGCCCGCGACGCCCGGTCGCGGGCCGGCGAGCTGCTCGAGCGGTTCGGCGTCGCGCACGCCGCCGACCGCCTGGTGAAGACCTGGTCCGGCGGGATGGCGCGCAAGCTGGACGTCGCCGTCGGCCTGGTGCACCGGCCGCAGGTGCTGTTCCTCGACGAGCCCACCACGGGCCTCGACCCCGAGGCGCGCGCCGCGATGTGGGCCGAGATCGAGCGCATGGCGGCCGGCGACGGCATGACGATCCTGCTCACCACCCACTACCTGGACGAGGCCGACCGCCTCGCCGACCAGGTGGTCATCGTGGACGCGGGCCGCGTCGTCACCGCGGGCACCCCCGACGCGCTGAAGGACGGGCTGCGCGGCGACGGCGTCACCGTCGAGCTCGACGACGTCGCCGCGGCGGCGGCCGCCGCACCCGTCGCCGCGGGCGTGCCGGGCGTCGTCGACGTCGTGGCGGAAGGTCGCACGCTGCGGGCGCGCGCCGACGCGGGGGCCACCGCGCTCCCGGCGCTGCTCGCGGCCCTCGACACCGCGGGCCTGGGCGTGCGGGCGGCGGGGCTGTCCCGGCCCACGCTCGACGACGTCTACCTGCGGCACACCGGCCGCAGCCTGGAGGCGGCCCACCGGGCCGCGAGCGAGACCGCCGGCAGCGCCGGCGCCGAGGCCACGGAGGTGGCGGCATGAGCACCGCGACGATCGACCCGACCACGACGCGCCGTCCGGCCCGTCGCACGAGCGCGCTGACCCAGGCCGCGCTCCTCACGGGGCGGCAGGCCCGACAGGGCGTGCGCATCCCCGTCTTCATGGTGATGAACCTGCTGCAGCCGATGATCTGGCTGCTGCTGTTCGGGCAGCTCTTCCGGTCCGTCATCGAGATCCCCGGGTTCGCCGGGGGAGCGGACGTCAGCTACCTCGAGTACCTCACGCCGGGCGTCGTCATGATGACGGCGATGGGCGGCGCGGCCTGGGCGGGCACCACGTTCGTGCAGGACATGGACCGCGGCGTCATGGACCGCTTCCTCGCCTCGCCGACCAGCCGCGGCGCGCTGCTGTCCGCGTCGATGGCCTGGTACGCGCTGCTCGGCTGCGCGCAGGCGCTGGTCGTCGTGGGTGTCGCGTGGCTCGGCGGGGCGCGGTTCCCGGGCGGCTGGGCCGGCGTGCTCGTCATGCTGGTCGCCGTCGCGCTGCTGAGCTGCCTGTTCGCGGCGCTGTCCGGCGCCGTCGCCCTGCTCACGCGCCAGCAGGAGGCGCTCATCGGCGTCTCGCAGCTGCTGACGATCCCGCTGATGTTCCTCTCGTCGGCGGTGATGGACCCGGCCCTCGCGCCGGACTGGATCGCCACCGCCGCGAGGTACAACCCGTTCGACTGGGCGGTGGTCGTGGCCCGCGACGCGCTCCAGGGCTTCGCCGACCCCGGCACCGTGTGGCTGCACCTGGGCCTGCTCGCCGGCGCCGTCGCGGTCATGGGCGCGCTCGCGTCGTCGGCGTTCCGCGCCTACCGGCGCGCCGTCTGACGCCGAGGGAGCGGGAGCAGCAGGACTGCCGAGGTGGTACCGGACACGTGGTCTCGTACTACCTCGGCAGGTCTCGTCCTACCTCGGCAGGGTGCGTCCTACCTCGTCAGGTTCGGTATTCCCTCGGCGGTGGTGTCTGTTCGGGGCTCGACGGGGACGGTACGGTCGTCGGTCATGGAGGTCTCCGTCAGCGCGCTGCGCGCCGAGCTCAAGTCGTGGATCGAGAAGGCGCGGGCGGGCGAGGAGGTCGTCATCACCGAGCGGGGGGTGCCGGTCGCACGCCTGTCGGGGGTGCAGACCGCCGACCTCGTCGCCGGGCTGGTGCGCGACGGCCTGCTCACGCCCGCCGCGACGGAGCGGCCGGTGCACGCGGTGCCCGACGACGGCGAGGCCGCCCGGGCGGTCGCGCGGCCGGCCCCGCGCCCCGCGGCCCGGCCGGCGTCGCGCATGTCCGACCTCGTGCGGCGCATCCGGCGCTGACGCCGTTCTCGACCCGCCCGACCGCCGTCACGGAGAACGGAGCAGGATGGCACTCGTCTACTTCGACGCCAGCGCGCTGGTGAAGCTGTGCGTGCCCGAGCCCGGCTCGGCGCTGGCGAGCGCGCTGTGGAACCGCGCCGACATAGTCGTCTCGTCGCGCATCGCCGACGCCGAGGTGCGGGCGGCGCTCGCCGCCGGCGAGCGGGCCGGCGTCCTCGACCCGCTCGCGCGACGGCGCGGGACGGCGATCTGGGACGAGCTGAGCGTCGGGCTGCACACTCTCGAGGTGACGGCCGAGGTCTCGAAGCGCGCGGCCGAGCTCGTCGCGTCGTGCCCCGTGCCGCTGCGTGGTGCCGACGCCCTGCACGTGGCGAGCGCCCTCGCCGTCGCGCACGACGACACCGTCGTCGCCGCGTGGGACGAGCACGTCGCGGGCGCCGCCCGCTCCCGGCGCCTCCGCGTCCTCCCGTAGGCTCGGCGGGTGATCTCCGCCGCCTTCGGATCCTTCCAGTACATCGTGCTCGTCGTGCTCGCCGTCGTGGTGTTCGTCGTGCAGCTCGTCGCGTTCCTCGACGCCGCCCGCCGGCCGGCCAACGCCTACGTGTCCGAGGGGAAGCTGAAGAAGAACATCTGGCTGATCATCCTCGGCATCGCGGCCCTCATCGGGCTGTTCGGGCTGCCGCCGATGCTCATGACGGCCGGGTCGTTCTTCAACGTCATCGCCGTGACGCCCGCGATCATCTACTGGGTCGACGTGCGCCCGCGGATCCTGCCCTACGGCACGGGCGGGGGGCGTCGTCCCCAGGGCCCGACGGGCGGCTGGTGACGTGGTCGAGGTGACGACGCCTGGCTCGAGCGCGCCCGTGGCGCGGGGCGCGGCCCCGCTGGCCGAGGTCGTGCGGGGGGACCTCGTGGAGTCGGTGCACCTGGGGCACCTGGTGGTGCTGGGCCCGGACGGCGCGGTCCGGCTCGCCCTGGGCGACCCGACGACGACGATCTGGCCGCGCTCGTCGGTCAAGCCGCTGCAGGCCGTGGGCATGTTGCGCACCGGCCTCGACCTGCCGGACCGCCTCCTGGCGCTCGCGGCCGCCAGCCACAGCGGTGCCCCGGAGCACCTGGCCGGCGTCCGCGAGATCCTCGCCGGCGCCGGGCTCGACGAGTCCGCGCTGCGCAACACGCCCGACCTGCCGCTGGGCCGCGCCGAGGCGCTCGCCTGGCAGGAGGCAGGGCACGGCCCGGAGCGGATCGCGCAGAACTGCTCGGGCAAGCACGCCGCGATGCTCGCGACCTGCGTCGCGGCCGGCTGGGACGCCGCGACCTACCTCGACGTCGACCACCCGCTGCAGCACGCGGTGCGCGACGCCGTCGTCGGGCTGACGGGGGGCGCGGACCCGCACGTCACCGTGGACGGCTGCGGCGCGCCGCTGTTCTCCACGACCGTGCTCGGGCTGGCCCGCTCGTTCGGCCGGCTCGCGTCGGCGGCCGCCGACGGCGCCTCCGCCGACGGCGGGCGGATCGCGCGCGCGATGGCGCGGCACCCGGAGATGGTGGCCGGCCGCGGGCGCGAGGACACCCTCGTCATGACCGCCGTGCCCGGCGCGATCGCCAAGATCGGCGCGGACGGCGTGTGCGCGGCGGGCCTGCCCGACGGGTCGGCGGTGGCGTTCAAGATCCTCGACGGCGGCGACCGGCCGCGCCCGGCCATCCTCGCCGCGGCGATGCGCGCGGCAGGGGCGGCCGGCGTCGCGGGGGCGGACGCCGCAGCGCTCGACGCCGTCGGCGTCACGCCCGTGCTGGGCGGCGGGGCCCCGGTCGGCGCGGTGCGCCCGGCCTTCGCGGCGGACGTCGCATGAGGGCCGTGCTGCAGCGCGTGTCGAGCGCGTCCGTCACGGTCGACGGCGAGGTGGTGGGCGCGATCGACCGCCCCGGCCTGCTCGCGCTCGTCGGCGTGACGCACGACGACGGCGCCGCCGAGGTGGCGACCGTCGCCCGCAAGATCGCGGAGCTGCGGATCCTGCGCGACGAGCGCTCGGTCACGGACGCGGGCGCCCCGGTGCTGGTGGTCAGCCAGTTCACCCTGTACGGGGACGCGCGCAAAGGTCGCAGGCCCACCTGGAACGCGGCCGCGCCCGGCCCGGTGGCGGAGCCGCTGGTGGACGCGGTCGTGGCCGACCTGCGGTCGCGGGGCCTCGAGGTGGCCACCGGGAGGTTCGGCGCGGACATGGACGTCGCCCTGGTGAACGACGGCCCCGTGACGATATTGGTGGAGACCTGACAAATCGCTGACCTGCGTCTTCGCGCACATCTCGGGGCGATGCGGCAGAGTGGTGCCGCCGAGCACCGAGGCCCGGCACGAGACGGGAGGCCGACGATGACCTCGATCCGCGACACTGCGGCGCCCTGGCAGTCCTCGTCCGGCGCGCGTGCACGCCCGGTCGCGCCGCAGGTCGTGCGACGGGTCTCGGAGCTCGTCGGCGCCGACCCCGAGGCCCTCGCCCAGACGCTCGGTCTGCTCACGCCCCACCAGCTCGCCGGCGTCGCCGCGCTGCCCGACCCGCTCCCCGTGACAGCCGCGGTGCGGGCGGCCGCCCTCGACGGGACCGCCGGCGCGCTCGACGCGGCGGACCGGCGCCTGCTGCTGACCGCGGGGGTGCTCGTCCTGGACCGCGTCGACGTCCTGCTCGGCGCGACCGGCGCCCCCGTCGAACGGCTGCTCGCACCGCCGCTGGCCGGGCACCTCCAGCTCGCCGACGGCCGGTTCCGGGTCGCGGACCCGAGGCTGCGCGCCGTCGTGCACGAGGACGCCGACCTCACCGAGCGCACGGCCGTGCACGCCGCCCTGGCGACCGAGCTGGAGCGGGTGGGCGAGCCCGGCGCGGCGCGGTGGCACGCCGCGCTCGCCACCCTCGCCGGCGACCCGGCCCTGGCCGACGGCCTGGTGCGCCTCGCCCGGCAGCGGCTGGGGCAGGGGTGCGCCGTCGTGGCGCACGCGATCGCGCGCGAGGCGGCCAGCCACGGCACCGGAGACGTGCGGGCGCGGGCGTTCCTCGTCGCGGGGCGCGCGGCGCTGCTCGCCGGGCACGTGCGTGACGCCGCCGGGTGGCTCGAGCGGGTCGCGAGCACCGGCGTGGCGACGGTCCAGGAGGCTGCCGAGCGTGCCCGCGACGCGGTGCTCGCGCTGGTCGACGCCCGGACGGTCGCCCGCGCCGCGGGTACCGCCGCCCCGCGCCCGGGCGGCGGCGCGGCCGCCCCGCTCGACGCGGACGACGACCCGCCGGGCGTCCGGCTCGCGCGCCTCGTCGTGCCGGTGGCCCGCGCCACGGTGTCCTCGGCGGACCGCGCCGTCCTGGCCGCCGTGGTCGAGGCGCTGGCCCGCCTCGACCGCTACCCCCGCGAGGCCGACGAGGTCCTGGCGCGGGCCGTCGTGACCGCGGTGCCGTACCGCGAGACCGTCGCCTGGGCGGGAGCCGACGGGCTCTCCCCGTTGGCGGAGGCGCACCTGCGGGTGGTGCAGGCGCTGGTGCTCCTGCGCGGCGGCGACGCCGAGCAGGCGGCCCGGGTGCTCGACGACGCCGCGGCGCGGCTGCCGGTGACGCACGTCGTCGGCGGGCTCGCGGCGGAGGTGGCACGTCGCACCGGGGGCTCCGACACCCTCGCCGCCGGGCTGCGCGCCGTCGGCCCGGACCCGGTCCCCGCCGCGGTCACCGCCTGCCGCGACCTCGGGTACCCGCGCCCGGCCGCCGTGCCGTCGCTCGTGGTGAGCGCCGTGCGGACGTGCCGGGGCGGTCCGGACGGGCTCGCGGACGTGTGGGCGCGCTGGGCGGACGTGCTCACGGCGCGGGAGCTCGACGTCGCGCGCCTCGTCGCGGACGGCCTGGCGAACAAGCAGGTGGCCGACCGGCTGTGCGTGTCCGTGCGCACCGTCGAGGTGCACCTGGGGCGCGTGTTCCGCAAGGTCGGCGTGAGCTCGCGCGCCGAGCTCACGGTGGTCGCGCTGCGGCCCGCGTCGTGACCCGCGCCCGACCTGGCCCGCAGCCGCGGGCGTACGCGTTGTCGCGTACGGCCGGCGCCGGTGAGTGTGGGAGTCCCCGATGTCGCCGGGATAGGAAGCTGTCTTAACTTTTGCGTGCACCATCTGATCCACCCGCGCCTGCGGGCGCGGGCCCATCCGCGCAGGACAGGGAGGAACCCCGATGGACAAGCACGCAGAGGGACCGCGCCACCCCGGACACCCGCGTCGACGACGTCGTCTCCGCGGCGTCCTGGCCGGCGTCGCGGCGCTCGCCGTCGCCGCCGCCGGTGCGGTCGGCGCCGTCGCCGCCGCGCAGAGCGCCTCCGCCGAGCCGGCGAACCCCGGCGACAGCGCGATCAACGGCTACCGGAACGTCGGCTACTTCACGCAGTGGGGCGTGTACGGCCGGGGCTTCCAGGTCAAGGACCTGGTGGACTCCGGGGCGGCCGAGCAGCTCACCCACATCAACTACTCCTTCGGCAACATCCACCACCAGACGCTCACCTGCTTCGAGGCCAACAAGGCGCAGGGCACCGGACCGAACGGGTCGGACGGCGCGGGCGACGCGTGGGCCGACTACGGCATGACCTACACGGCGGCGACCAGCGTCGGCGGCGTCGCCGACACCTGGGACCAGCCGCTCGCCGGGTCGTTCAACCAGGTCAAGCAGCTCAAGGCGAAGTTCCCGCACCTCAAGGTGATGCTGTCGCTGGGCGGCTGGACGTGGTCGAAGAACTTCTCCCGGGCGGCCGCCACCCAGGCGTCGCGGGAGAAGTTCGTCAGCTCGTGCGTCGACCAGTACCTCAAGGGGAACCTCCCCGTGATCGACGGGCGCGGGGGTCCGGGCGCCGCCGCCGGCGTCTTCGACGGCTTCGACATCGACTGGGAGTGGCCGGGGTCGCAGAACGGCAACGAGGGCAACCACGTCGACGAGGTCAACGACCGGCAGAACTTCAAGCTCCTGCTCGCCGAGTTCCGCAAGCAGCTCGACGCGTACGGCGCGACGACGGGCGAGGACTACCTGCTGTCGGCGTTCCTGCCCGCCAACCCGGAGGACATCGAGGCCGGCGGGTGGAACGACCCGGCCGTCTTCGAGTCGCTCGACTTCGGCAACATCCAGGGCTACGACCTGCACGGCGCCTGGCAGCCCGACCTCACCGGCCACCAGATCAATCTGTACGACGACCCGGCCGACCCGCGCTCCGACGGCCGTCGGTTCAGCGCGGACAAGGCCGTCCAGGAGTACGTCGGGAACGGTGTCGACCCGGCGCAGCTCGGGCTCGGCATGGCGATGTACGGTCGCGGCTGGACGGGCGCGACCCGGGCCGAGCCGTGGGGGCCGGCGACGGGCGGGGCGCCCGCCACGTGGGAGGCCGGCATCGAGGACTACGACCTGTTGAAGAACCGTGGCACCGGCTACTACGACGAGGCCGTGGGCGCCGCCTGGCGCTACGACGGCACCACGTGGTGGAGCCTCGACACGCCGCGGACCGTGGCGCAGAAGTCGGACTACATCAGGGCCCAGGGCCTGGGCGGCGCGATGTGGTGGGACCTGTCCGGCGACGAGCCGGGCGAGCTGCTCGACGCCGTCGAGGCGGGGCTGTTCACCGGCACGCCCGGGCCCGTCGACCCGGGCGACCCGGGCCCGGACCCGACGGACCCGCCGACCGACCCGACGGACCCGCCCACCGAGCCGGGCGACTGCGCGGCCACCGCGTGGGACGCGGGCGCCGTGTACACCGGCGGCGCCACGGTCGCGCACGAGGGCCACGAGTGGCGGGCCAAGTGGTGGACGCAGGGCGAGGAGCCCGGCACCACCGGTGAGTGGGGGGTCTGGGCGGACCGGGGCGCCTGCTGATCCGCCACCCGGACGCGCACCGCCGGTCGAGCCTGTCGAGACCCGGGTCTCGACAGGCCCGACCGACGGGTGGGGAGCGTCAGTGGTCGGTACGACGCCGGCGCGCGACGCCGACGGCGACGCCGCCCGCGGCCACGAGCGCGGCGGCCGCGGCGACCAGCCCGGCGACGCCGGCGCCCGTCTGCGGCAGGAAGCCCGACGCGGGCGGGGCGGCCGCGGGCGGGGCGCCGTCCGCGGGCACCGCGGCGGGGACGGTCGTGCCGGGGGTCGGCTCGCCGGGCTCGTCGGGCGGCACGGTGCCGGGCGGGTTGGTCGCGCAGTTCGGCGACGACGGCGGGTAGGCGGCGGTCATGGTGAGCTCGGGGTTCACCTCGAGCTTCACGTCCACGGACGGGCGCACCCAGTCGAACTCGTCGCCCTCCACCCAGACGCCGTTCTCGAGGCGCCAGCCGGGCCAGTCGAGCGGCGCGCCCGACGCGTCCACGACGGCGCCCGGCCACAGGACCCGGCCGCTCATCGGGAGGTCGGCCTGCACGACGTCGTCGCCGCCCGGGTTGAGCCACGTGATGGTCACGGTGGTGTTCTCGGTGCCCGTGGCGGTGACGGCGTAGCGGAGGTAGGGCACGTCGCCGTCGCACTCGGGCTGGAAGATCTGTGCGGTGAGCGTCGGGACCTCGGGCGGCGGGTAGTCCGTGCTGCTGGGGCTGCTGTTCGGGCTGGGCACCGTGTCGGCGAGCGCCGGCGCGGCGGCGGCGACCGCGATAGCGCCGCTCAGGACCAGGCCGACGGCGGCGCCGGCGGCGGTGCGTGCGTGGGCCATCTCGACTCCTCGGGGGCGGTGCTCTCCGTGCTGCCCGGCGGCTGCCCGGGGCCCTCACGCTAGCCGCGCGGGCGTTCCGCGGACCCCGTCTCACCCGGGTGAAACCGCAGGCAGCGGGGCATCTTCACCCGCAGGTCGGGGCCTCGACGTCGAGCAGCCCGCCGGTCGTCGTCGTCGGGGTCGACCAGACCTCCAGCCGGCCGTCCGGCGTGCCGCCCGCGTCGCCCGTCGCGGTGCCGGGGGCCGCCGGCACGACCAGCCGCAGCGTGGTGCTCTCGCCCGGGGCGAGGACGACCGTGACCGTCTGGGTGGGACGTCCGTGCGTGGTGCGGGCCTCGCCGCCGACGGCGGTCCCGTCGCGCTCGACGCGCGGGGCCTCGGCGTCGCGCGGCCCCGCGACCGTCACGGCGAGGCTGAGGGTGCCCGGCGGACGCGCTCGCCCGGGCAGCCCGGCGACGTACCAGGGCAGCGACGTGGCCGCGTCGGCGGGGGCCGTCGACGCGAGGGTCAGCTCGAGCGTGTCCACCCGCCCGCCCGCCGTGCACGTGCCGTCGACGACGTGCAGCGACGACTCGAGGTAGGCGGACATCTTCCCGGCCACGTGGTCGCCGAGGAACACACCGACGGCGTCCGCGGCGCGCGGGTCGGCGGCGTACGAGCCGGCGATCAGCGTGCCCTCGAGCCGGGCCTCCTCGGCGGGGTCCGCCGACCAGACGCGTACCCGGTGCTCCCCGGCGGCGCGCTGCAGGCCGGTGAGCAGCGCGCCCGGGGAGACGTCCTCGGACGTCGCGCGGGCGAGGACCGCGGCAGCGGCGTCGGCGAAGAACCGGTCGGCCGTCTCGGGGTCCAGCACGTCGTAGACGCGCCGCAGCAGCACGTCGACGGCGTTCTCGGCCGTCAGCTCCACGGAGTCGCGGCCCAGGGCCTCCGCCACCGGGCGGGACACGGGCACCCGCACGGGGCCGGTCTCCGTGAGGAGGTGGGAGAGCGCGACGGGGTCGGTGGCGAGGACGCCGTCGACCTGTTCGCCCTGCGCCCGCGCCCACATCTCGGCGGCCAGCGTGGCCGACGTCGGGAAGTCCGGGGTGGCGGTCACGTCCTGCACGAACGTGCCGAGCCGGCCCGTGTAGGCGTCCTCGTCGTCCGCGGACAGGGGGAGCACGGGGGAGCGGAACGGGCCGACCTCGGAGGAGCCCACCTGCCGCACCACCTCGACGCGCCCGTCGTCGACCCGCACCAGGATGAGCGCCCCCGGGATCCCGCCGCCCGGCCGCAGCTCCGCGCTGTTCATGCCCAGGACGAGATAGGTGCGCGGACCGTCCGCGCCGAGCATCGCCGGGGCGAGCGCGGCCGCGCGGTCGCCGGTCGCGACGGCGCCGGCGAGCTCGTCGACCCGGTCGCGCAGCGACGTGACCGGGTCGACGAGCTGCGGCAGCAGGGCCGCCGGGTCGACGGCGTCGAGCCGGGCGCTCGACGCGTCGATCGAGGCCCGCGCCGTGACCATCCCCGGGGCGGCCGACCGCAGGGGGGCGAGGTCGAGCCCGCCGTCCGCGGTGCGGCCCGTGGCGGCCACGGCGTCGGCCAGGTCGGCCAGGGCGGGCAGCACGTCGTCGGTCACGTCGTCGAGCACGACGGCGACGTCGACGGCCGCCCCCGCCGACGGGCCGACCACGGGGAGGCGTGCGGCGAGCCACCACAGCGGGCCGTCGGTCGCCTCGCGCGCGATCGTGGTCTGCGCGCGCAGCTCCGCCAGGGCCGGTGAGGAGGCGAGCGTCGCGGGGGAGGCGCCGTCCGCCTCGGACCGGGCGCCGGCGCGCAGCTCCTCCGCCACCGCGGGCACCTGCGCGGCGGCCCGGGTGAGGGCGCCGCGCGCGGCGAGCGCGTCGCGGACCAGCAGCACCGCGCACACGGCGACGACGAGCAGGGCGACGACGGCGCCGAGCAGCACCCAGCGCACGGCGCGCCGTCGGCGCGGCGCCGGCGCCGCGGGCTCCGTGCTGGCGGGCGCCGCGCCCGTGTCGACGGTCATCCCCGCACCGTAGGTCCGCGCGGCGCGGTCGGAGGGATGAATCTGCGGGTGATGTCGGCGCGCGCGGGTGCAAGACCGCGGGGTGCGGCGACACAGTCGCGTCGAGGGGTGGCGCGCGCCCTCGCGCGCCCAGGACCGCAGGAGGCCCGGTGGACCCGGACGAGACGGCGCGTGTCGACGACGACACGGCGTGGTTCGACGACCTCTTCGCCGCGCACGCGGGGGCGGTGCACCGCTACCTCGTGCGGCGCCTCCCCACGGGCGGGGCGGAGGCGGAGGACCTGGCCGCCGACGTCCTCGCCACCGCCTGGCGCCGCCGGGCGGACGTGCCGCGCGGGGCGGAGCTGCCGTGGCTCTACCGGACCGCCGGCTTCGTCCTGGCCAACCACCGCCGCAAGGCTCGGCCGACGCCCGTCGCGGTGGTGCCGGAGGTGCCCGACGACGTCGACCCTGCGGCGCTCGCCGTCGACGACGACCGCGTGCGCGCGGTCCTCGCGCGCCTCTCGCCGCGCGACCGGCAGGTGCTCCTCCTCGTCGCGTGGGACGGCGTCGGCGGCGACGGGCTGGCGCAGGTGCTGGGAGTCTCGCGCGGGGGAGCCGACGCCGCGCTGTCCCGCGCGCGGGCGCGGCTGCGCGCCGCCTGGGACGCCGAGGCGGCGGCCGACGACGGCACGGGTGAGGACGACGCAGCGGGCGAGGGCGACGCCGCGGCGCAAGCGGGCGCGCGGTGACGACACAGACGGGGTGCGAGACGCCCGCCGGGCCGGCGGGCCGCAGGGCCGGGAGGACATCATGAGCCGGGACGAGGGCCAGGACGAGGTGCGCGGTGACGCGACCCAGGGGGAGCCCGCCACTCCGGCAGGGCCGCGCGACGACCGCGACGACCGCGCCGACGAGGCGTTCGCCCGCCTGCGGGCGGCCGACCCGGCCGCGGGGGCGGGGGCGGTCGGTGCGGGGCTGCGGGCGAAGGTCGACGCCCGGCTGGCCGGTGACGGCGACGCTTCCGCCGCCGACAGGCCCGGGGACGACCTGACCGGTGGCAAGGAGGGCGACGAGCTCGCCGCGCGCCGCGGGCGGCGCCGCACGCCGTGGCTGGCCGCCGCGGGCGTCGTGGTGCTCGCGGCGGTGGGCGTGGGCGGGTACGCCCTCGGCGGCGCTGCCGCGCCCGGCGCGTCCGCGTCCGCTGACGCCCCGGTCGTGCTGAACGGCGGCGGCCGGGCCGCCGGGGCGGCCGGGGACGACGCCGCAGCCGGCGGCGCGGCGATGGGCGCCGCCGAGGACAGCGCGGGCGCGAGCGACGCCGCCGGGTCGGCGGACACCGCCTCCACCATGCCGAGCTGGGCCACCTCCGGCCGGGCCGTCTTCCACGCGGACGGGCTGTCCACCGAGGGCGGGACGGCCTCGGCGTTCGCGTTCGACGCGACCGGCGTGGCTACCCGCGAGGGGGCCGCGCGGCTCGCGCAGACGCTCGGGGTCGAGGGGGAGCCGCGGTGGGACTACGGCTGGACCGTGGGGCCCCAGGACGGCAGCGGCTCGCACGTCTGGCTGTCCGCCGACGGCAGCGCGACGTTCGGCTACAACGACCCCGGCGCCGACCCGTGGCAGTGCGAGGACGTCGCCGCGCGCAGCGACGGAGGGGACGACGAGGAGGGCACCGAGCCCGCCTGCGACGAGCCGGCGACGTCGTCCGTCGGCGACCGGGAGGCGCGCGACGCGCTCACCGACGTCATGCGGAGCCTCGGCGTGGACCCCGACACGTTCGAGATCGAGGTGGGCGAGAAGACCGACGGCGACCCCAGCCGCTGGGTCACCGCCTCCCAGGTGGTCGACGGCAGCCGGACCGGCGCCCAGTGGAGCGCCACCGTCGGGGAGGAGGGCGTCGCCTGGCTCGACGGGTTCCTCGCCACCACCGAGGACCTCGGCGAGTACCCCGTGATCAGCCCGGCCGAGGCGGTGCAGCGCCTCGGCGACCCGCGGTTCTCCGGCGCGGCCTGGCCGGTCGTGTACGCCGACGAGGAGAAGATGTGGGCTGCGTCCGAGGAGGACGGGACCGAGCCGACCGCGCCCCCCGCGCCGCCCGCCGCCGGCGACCCGGTGGACTGGCCGGTCTCCGACGTCGAGATCACCGACGCACGGCTCGGCCTGGCGCAGCAGACGCAGGACGACGGCTCGGTCGTGCTCGTCCCGGCGTACGAGCTGTCCGACGCCGACGGCAACGCGTGGTCCGTCGTCGCCGTCGTGGACGACGCGATGGACTTCTCGGCCCCGCGGTGAGGCCCGTGGCGGACGCCGTCGCCCGGACGTGACCGCCACCACGCGGGCGCTCCCTGACGCGAGGTGCGGGTGCGGGTTACGGTCGTCGTGACCTGTCCCGGAGCACGAAGGAGATCTCCTATGTCCACCCGTACCGCACGCACCGCCTGGAACGGCGACATCCAGAAGGGCTCCGGCCGGGTCGAGCTCGCCAGCTCCGGCGTCGGGGCGTTCGACGTCTCGTTCCCCCGCCGGACGGCGGACGCCGCGGAGGGTGTCACCAGCCCGGAGGAGCTCATCGCCGCCGCGCACTCGTCGTGCTTCGCGATGGCGTTCTCGCTCGAGGTCGCGAACGCGGGCGGCACGCCCGGCAAGACCGACGTGACCGCCGACGTCACCCTGACCCCGGCCGCCGGCGGCGGCCTCGAGATCTCGAAGATCAACCTCACCGTGGTGGGCTCGGCCGCCGGCATCGACGCCGACGCGTACCGCGCCGCCGCCGAGGCCGCGAAGGCCGGCTGCCCGGTCTCGAAGGCGCTCGCGGGCGTCGGCGAGATCACGCTGGACGTGACCTTCGAGGGCTGACCCCCCGCCGAGATAGAGAAGCTGGACCCGCGAGATAGAGAGGGGGACCGGGCCACCACACCAGTGGTCCGGTCCCCCTCTCTATCTCGCGGGTCCAGCTTCTCTATCTCGGCGTTCAGCGGGCGGCGAGCGCTCGCCCGGCCGCGACGGCGTCCTGCTCGGCCTGCTTGGCCATGACGGCGGCGACGTCGGAGAACTCGTCCAGGGCGGGGTTGACGCCCACCAGCGTGAACTCGCGCTCGACCACGGTGAGGTCCGCCAGCCAGAGGTCCGCGAGGATGCGGCGCAGGTAGTCGGTGTTGTGGTCCCAGCCGGCGCGCGGGCTGCCCTCGCCGTAGGAGCCGCCACGGGTGGTGACGAGCACCGTGGGCTTGCCCTCGAGCACGGGCACTCCCGCGCCCGCGCCGGTCGTGACGAGGTCGATCCAGGTCTTGGCGTGCTGCGAGACGCCGTAGTTGTACAGCGGCATGGCGAGGACGAAGGCGTCCGCGGCGCGGACCTCGTCGGCCAGGGCCGCGGCGAGGTCGAGGGCGGCCCGCTGCTGCGGGGTGCGCTCGGACTCGGCGACGAAGCCGCCCGAGGTGGCGTGGGCCCAGGCGTCCGCGGGCAGCGGGTCCTTGCCCAGGTGCCGGGAGACGACGGCGGTGCCGGGGCGGGCGGCCATGACTTCCGCGACCACGGTGTCCGCGAGGGCGGCGCTCGCGGACCGGTCGCCCTGGATGCTGGCGTCGAGACGAAGAAGCGTCATGGGGTGGTTCCTCCGGTGGGGGTCGCCGGCGCACGGGCGGCGGACGGGCACAGCGCTGGGGAGAACGTCGTCTTGAACGTTCAATATCAACGTACCCGGACGGTGTAGACGGTTCAAGTCGGCCTAGGATGGGGTATGCCGTCCGCACCGACCGACGCCCCGGTGTGGCTCGACGACGATCAGCAGCGGAGCTGGTCGTCGGTAGCCGCGCTTCTCATGACCCTGCCCGCCACGCTCGACGCGCAGCTGCGCGCGGACTCCGGGCTCAACCTGTTCGAGTACCACGTGCTCGTCGCCCTGGGTGAGGCGCCCGGGCGCACCCTCGGTATGTCCGACCTGGCGGCGCTCTCGCGCGGCTCGCTGTCCCGGCTGTCGCACGCCGTCGGTCGCCTCGAGCGGTCCAGCCTGGTCGAGCGCAGCGCGTGCTCCGACGGGCGGCGGCGGATGGAGGCCCGGCTCACGGACGTGGGCTGGGACAAGCTCGTGGCGGCCGCCCCGGGGCACGTCCGGGAGGTGCGCCGCCTCGTGGTGGACGCCCTCGACGACGATCAGCTCGCGGCGCTCGGCGTGGCCGCCGACGTCGTCGTGCGCACGATCGACCCGGCGCTCGCGTGCGGCGAGCGGGCCCGCGGCACCGGCTGCGGACCGCTCCCCGCGGAGTCAGCCGAGCAGGGGCGGTGAGCCGGCGCCCGTGCCGGCGATGACGCCCTCGACCGTCTCGCGCAGCACGTCGCGCGGGTCGTGGGCGGGCTCCCAGCGCAGCAGCTCGCGGGCGCGCGTCGCGTCGAGGACGACGTCGGCGCGGGCCATGTCGAACCAGCCCACGTCGATCGGCGCGAGGCGCAGCCGGGAGGCGACCGTCAGCCCGGTCCGCGCGACCTCGGGCGAGACCTCGACGCTGCGGCCGCCGGAGAGCGTGTCGGCGAGGTCGGCCGACGTCAGCCAGCCCTCGGGCGCCAGGTTGAACGCCCCGGGATGGCGGCCGACGACGACGGCGCGGTACGCGTCGGCGGCGTCGTCGACGTGCATCACCTGCAGGCGGAGCCCGGCGAGCGCGGGCACCGCGGGCAGCAGCGCCCCCTCGGGGGCGCGCTTCGCGGCGAGCCGCAGCGCGCGGGTGCCGAGCGGCCCCAGGAAGTAGCGCGCGAGCTCGGCGCCGGCCTCGCGCTGCAGCATGAGCGCGGGGCGTACGCGGGTCACGACCAGCCCCGGGTGCCGCTCGGCGACGTCGTCGAGCATCCGCTCGACGGCGGCCTTCTGCACGGAGTACGACGACGTGCGCACGCCGCGCCGCGGCCAGTCCTCGCCGACGAGGCCGCCGTCCGGGGGGCCGGGGGAGTAGACGCCGGAGGTCGAGCCGAACACAAGGTGCGGCACCCCGCCGCGCACGACGGCGTCGGCGACGGCCCGCGAGCCGTCGAGGTTGAGGCGTCGGGCCTGCCCGGAGTCGCGGGCGGACGGCGGCGCCCAGGCGAGGTGGATGACGGCGTCGGCCCCGAGGAACGCCCGGTCGAGGCCGCGCACGACGGCGTCCGCGGTGTCGGTGAGGTCGACGCGGACCCACTCGGCGGCGGAGTGCGGGTAGGTGACCGTGCTGCTGCCGTCGGCGCGCGGCACGCGCCGGGCGACGCCGACGACCGAGGTCACGGCGGGTTCGCGGGCGAGTGCGCCCAGCACGGCCGTCCCGACGTTTCCGCTGGCTCCCACGACGACGACGCGCACGGTCCGACCGTAGCCGCGGTGGCGGCGCGGCGCGCGTGCAGGGCCCGCGTGTATCGGAGACACGATGTGTATGGCCAACACGTTGTGTATGCCGTACGCTCGTGTATGTCATACACAGACCGACCGAGGGGAACGGCCATGAACGACCCGATGATCGCGGTGCGGGGGCTGCGCAAGTCCTACGGACGCACCGCCGTCCTGCGCGGCGTCGACCTCGCCGTCCGACGCGGCGAGATCTTCGCGCTGCTCGGGCCGAACGGCGCGGGCAAGACCACCACCGTCAACATCCTCACCACGCTGGTGCAGCCGGACGGCGGCACGGCCACCATCGCCGGCGCCGACGTCGTGAAGCAGCCCGCCGCGGTGCGGCGCAGCATCGCGCTGACCGGCCAGTACGCGAGCGTCGACGAGTTCCAGACGGGGGAGGAGAACCTCGTCATGATGGCCGACCTCGCCCACCTGCCGAAGCGCGTCGTGCGCCGTCGGGCCCACCAGCTCCTGGAGCGCTTCGACCTGACCGACGCCGCCCGCCGCCGGGTCGGCACCTACTCCGGCGGCATGCGCCGCCGCCTCGACCTGGCCATCAGCCTCGTCGCCGACCCGGCCGTGCTGGTGCTCGACGAGCCCACCACGGGGCTCGACCCGGCGTCGCGCTCCCAGCTCTGGGAGGTGGTGCGGGGCCTCGCGGCCGACGGCACCACGATCCTGCTCACCACCCAGTACCTCGAGGAGGCCGACCGGCTCGCCGACACGATCGCCGTCCTCGCCCAGGGCACCATCGCGGCGCGCGGCACGGCCGAGGAGCTCAAGACCCTCGTCGCCGGGGACCACGTGCGCGTGACGTTCGACGACGCCGCGAGCCTCGCCACCGCGCGCGAGCTCGGCGTCGTCGGCCTCGACGCCGCCGAGGAGGACCTCCGGGCGCTCGCGCTGACCTTCCCGAGCGCCGAGCCCGTCCGCGCCATCCGTGACGTCCTCGAGCGGGCCGAGTCCCGCGGCCTCGCCGTCGCGGGCGTGAGCGTGGTCAAGCCCACCCTCGACGACGTCTTCCTGGCGCTCACCGGCAGCGCCGCCACCGACCGCACGACCGGCACCACGGACCAGACCGCCCCTGAGGAGGCGCTGCGATGACCACCACCCTGGCCCCGGCGAGGCCGACGGCACCCGCCCCCGTCCGCGCCACGCGCGCGCCGCTGCGCGACGTCGCCACCATGACCCGGCGCGAGGCGCGCCGCTCCCTGCGCTCGATCGACGGCCTCATCACCGCGTTCGCGCTGCCCGTGCTGATCATGACCGTGTTCGTCGTCATCTTCGGCGGGGCGATCGCGGGCGGCACCGGGGGCGAGTACATCGACTACGTCGTGCCCGGCGTGCTCATCATGTGCCTGGGCATGAACTCCGCCACCGCGGCCACCGGCGTGGCCCAGGACATGGCCACGGGCACGATCGACCGCTTCAAGACCTTGCCGATCTTCGGGCCGTCCGCGCTGTGGGGGCACGTGGTCGCGAGCGTCGTGCGCAACCTCGCCTCGGCCGCGGTCGTGCTGCTGGTGGCGCTCGCCTACGGGTTCGACCCGGCCGCAGGCCTCGCCGGCTGGCTGGGCTTCGCCGGGTTCGCGGTCCTGTCGGTGCTGACCTTCACGTGGCTCAGCGTCACCCTCGGCCTCGTGCTCAGCGTCGAGGCGTCGATGTCGGTGAACATGATCTTCCTGTTCGTGCCGTACCTCAGCTCGGGGTTCGTGCCCGTCGACACCATGCCGGACTGGCTGCACGGCTTCGCCGAGCACCAGCCGTTCACGCCGATCATCGAGTCGGTGCGCGGCCTGCTCATGGGCAGCCCCGACGCCGGCACGATCGTCACCGCGTGCGTGTGGCTGGTGGGCTTCCTCGCGGCGAGCGTCGTCGCCGGCGGCCGCCTGTACCGCCGTCGGACCGCCCGCTGATCCTGATGGCGGACGAGCCTGTCGGGACCGCGTCCCGGGTCTCGACAGGCTCGACCGACGGGAGATTCGGGGATGATGAACCCATGACGGACACGCCGGAGACGGACCTGCCGGAGACCGACCCGCCCGGGCCCGACGTGCCGGAGCTGCCGCCGCGCCTCGCGCTGGCCTGGGGCGTGGCGGAACGGCCGGAGCGCGTGCCCCGCCGGGAGCTGAGCATCGAGCGCATCGTCGAGGCCGCCGTCGAGATCGCGGACGCCGAGGGCCTCGCCGGCGTCTCCATGGCGCGCGTCGCCAAGAGCCTCGGCTTCACCACGATGTCGCTGTACCGGTACGTCACCAGCAAGGACGACCTGCTGCTGCTCATGCAGGAGGTCGCCATCGACGTCGAGTTCCCGCCCGCGCACGAGCCGGCGGACTGGCGCGCCGAGCTGCGGGAGTGGGCGCTGTTCACCCTCGCGGTCTTCCGCAAGCACACCTGGGTGCTCGACATCCCCGTCACCGGCGCCCCGATGACCCCGGCCAACCTGCGCGTGCTCGACGCCGGGCTGCGCGCGCTGCGCTCCACGCCGCTGGACGACGACGAGAAGATCGCGACGATCCTGCTCACCAGCGGCTACGTCCGGAACGCGGCGATCCTGGGTCGCGACCTGGACCGGGCAGTCGTCGCGGCGGGCGGCGACGGCGACGCCCTGGGCTCCGCCTACCACGACGTCCTGCGCCACCTCGTCGACGAGGTGCGCTTCCCCTACCTGCGCCCGCTGGTCGAGCGCGGCACGTACGTGCCCCCCAGCGGCGGCGGCCTGGACGAGCTCGACGACGTCGCATGGGGCCTCGAGCGGACGCTCGACGGCGTGGGCGCCTACGTCGCGTCGCGGGACGCGGCGGTCGTCCACCCCGACGGCCGCGCCCCGGCGGCGTCGCCCGGCGACGACCCGGAGGTGGCCGCCGCCGTCGCGACCGCGGGCGCGTACGCCGCCGACGCCAAGGTCAAGAAGGCCGCCGCGAAGCGCAAGGAGGCCGAGAAGCGGGTGCGCGAGGCGCAGAAGCGCGTGCGCGACCTCCAGAAGGCCGAGCGTGACGCCCTGAAGGCGGAGGCCGAGGCCGTGCGGGCGGCGCAGGAGAAGGCCGACCGCGGCTGACCTCCGGGCAGGCGATCCGTCGCGGGGACGACCCCTTCCGGCGACGGACCGACTGCTCGACGGGGGCGGGCGGGGCGTCGGCGGCGTGGACGCGTCGGCACCCCGGGGGCTCCGATGGCAGAATCGGCGCGTGCCAGCCCAGACCCGGAACGCCCCCACCCCGGACGGCGGCGCGGACGTCGCGCCCACCCGTGACGAGGCGGAGAGCGCGGCCAGGCGCGCGGCCGACGAGGCCCGCGCGGCCGTCGTCTCCGCGCTGCGGACGGTGATCGCGGGCGACGTCGACTCCTCCTCCCGGCGGCGCGCGGAGTACTCCACCGACGCCTCGAACTACCGCGTCGTGCCCGACGTCGTCGCCTTCCCGCGCAGCTCGCGCGACGTGGTCCGCGGCCTGGAGGTGCTGCGCGAGCTGAAGATCCCGGTGACGGCGCGCGGCGCCGGCACGTCGGTGGCCGGCAACGCGGTCGGCACGGGCGCGGTGCTCGACTTCTCCCGGCACCTGAACGAGGTGGTCTCCGTCGACCCGGAGGCGGGGACGGCCGTCGTCGAGCCCGGTACCGTGATGTCGACCCTGCAGCGCGCGGGCGCCGCCCACGGCCTGCGCTTCGGCCCGGACCCGTCCACGCAGAACCGCGCGACGCTCGGCGGGATGATCGGCAACAACGCGTGCGGCCCGCACGCCGTGGCCTACGGCCGCACCGCCGACAACGTGGTGGAGCTCGACGTCGTCGACGGACGCGGCCGGCGCTTCACCGCGGGCCGCGGCGACGCGACGTTCGCCGCCGTGCCGGGCCTGGCGGAGCTCGTGCGGGAGAACCTCGCGCTGATCCGCACCCAGTTCGGCCGGTTCGGGCGCCAGGTGTCCGGGTACTCGCTGGAGCACCTGCTGCCGGAGAACGGCTCCGACCTCGCCAAGGCGCTGGTGGGCACCGAGGGCACGCTGGTCACGGTGCTCGGCGCCACGCTGCGGATGGTGCCCGTGCCGACCGCGCCGACGCTCGTCGTGCTCGGCTACCCGGACATGCCCGCGGCGGCCGACGACGTCCCGCACCTGCTCGGCCACAAGCCGCTCGCGATCGAGGGCCTCGACGCCCGCCTGGTCGACGTCGTGCGCAGGGCCAAGGGCGAGGCGTCCGTGCCGGCGCTGCCCGAGGGCGCGGGCTGGCTGATGATCGAGGTCGGCGGCGCGAGCCAGGACGAGGCGAGCGCGCGGGCAGAGGCGATCGTGACGTCGTCGTCCGCCCTGTCCTCGCTGGTGCTGCCCGCCGGGCCGGACGCCACCAAGATGTGGCAGATCCGCGCCGACGGCGCGGGGCTCGCGGGCCGCACGCCCGCGGGGGAGCAGGCGTGGCCGGGCTGGGAGGACTCCGCGGTCCCGCCCGAGCGCCTGGGCGCGTACCTGCGCGACCTCGAGGACCTCATGGAGCGCTACGGCGTCGACGGGCTGCCCTACGGGCACTTCGGTGACGGCTGCGTGCACCTGCGCATCGACATCCCGATGGAGACGTCGGGCTCCGTGCTGCGCACGTTCATGACCGATGCCGCGCGGCTGGTGGCGTACCACGGCGGCTCGCTGTCGGGGGAGCACGGCGACGGCCGCGCCCGCTCCGAGCTGCTGCCGCTGATGTACACGCCCGAGGCGATCCGGCTCATGGAGCGGTTCAAGGCGCTGTTCGACCCGGACGACCTGCTCAACCCGGGCGTCGTCGTGCGTCCGGCGGCCGTCGACGCCGACCTGCGCCGCCCCGCGGCGAAGGCCGTGCTCTCGACGCTGCCGGTGGGGGACCGGGGGATGGCGGGCTCGGGCCCGCTGCACGGCATCGCGAAGAAGGCGGGCCACACCGGGTTCTCGTTCGCGCACGACCACCACGACCTCACGACCGCCGTGCACCGCTGCGTCGGCGTGGGCAAGTGCCGCGCCGACAACCACGCCTCCGGCGGGTTCATGTGCCCCAGCTATCAGGCGACGAAGGACGAGAAGGACGTGACCCGCGGGCGGGCGCGTGTGCTGCAGGAGGCCGTCAACGGCACCCTCGTGGGCGGCCTCACGGCGCCCGAGGTGCGGGAGTCGCTCGACCTGTGCCTGAGCTGCAAGGCGTGCTCGTCCGACTGCCCGGCAGGCGTCGACATGGCGCAGTACAAGTCCGAGGTGCTGCACCGTACCTACAAGGGGAAGCTGCGCCCCGTGGACCACTACGCCCTCGGCTGGCTGCCCCGCTGGGCGCGGCTCGCGGGCGGGATGCCGCGGTTCGTCAACAAGGTGCTCGGCGTGCCGTGGATCGCGAAGGCGGTGCTGTGGGCGGGCGGCATGGACACGCGGCGGCAGGTGCCGCAGTTCGCGGAGATCCCGTTCCGCACCTGGTGGAAGCGCGGCTGGGCGTCGCACGGCGTGCCCGGCCTGGGCGCCGGCCAGACGCCGCACGACCGCCCCACGGGATCGCGCCCGAAGGTCGTGCTCTGGGCGGACTCGTTCAGCGACGCCCTCGCGCCCTCCGTCCCGCAGGCCGCGGTGAAGGTGCTCACCGCGGCGGGGTACGACGTCGTCGTCCCCGACCAGCAGGCGTGCTGCGGGCTCACCTGGATCTCGACCGGCCAGCTCGACGGCGCACGCCGCAGGCTGTCGCAGCTGCTGTCCGTGCTCGGGCCGTACGCGGTCAACGGCATCCCGATCCTCGGGCTGGAGCCGTCGTGCACGGCGGTGCTGCGCTCGGACCTGCTGGACCTCTTCCCCGACGACCCGCGCGCCCAGGCCGTCGCGGACGCGACCCGCACCCTGGCGGAGCTGTTCACCTCGCCGGAGACCGCGCCGGCGGCCGGGTCGGGCTGGGAGATGCCCGACCTGTCCGACCTCACCGCCGTGGTGCAGCCGCACTGCCACCAGCACTCCGTGATGGGCTTCGACGCCGACGAGGCGCTGCTGCGCACCGCGGGCGCCGAGATCAAGGTCCTGGCCGGCTGCTGCGGCCTCGCCGGCAACTTCGGCATGCAGAAGGGCCACTACGACGTGTCCGTCGCCGTGGCGGAGAACGCGCTGCTGCCCGCGCTGCGCGAGGCCGCGCCGGGCACCGAGTACGTGGCAGACGGCTTCTCCTGCCGCACCCAGGCCGTGCAGCTCGAGGGCACGCAGGGCAAGGCGCTCGTGGAGGTCATCGCCGAGCGCCTCTGACCCGCGCGCCCACAAGCGTCAGGGACGGCGGACGAGGGCGAGGACGCCGGAGCGCGCGGGCTCAGGGAGCTCCGGGACGAGGACGACGAGGGACTCGAGCAGCAGCCGCTCGAGCTCGTCGCGCGGGATGCCGCTGCCGCCCAGCCAGGCGGCGGTGACGCTCTCGACCAGCGCCACCCACCCGCCGGCCAGGAGCTGCAGCCGGTCGCTGGGCGTGAAGCCGATGACGCCGGCCGTCGTCGTCATGCGCGCGACGAGCGCGGTCCGCACGCGCTGCAGGGCGTCCTCGGTGGCGTCGTCGCCGGCGAGCGCGCCGCGCCAGATGTCCTCCCAGACGCGCCGGTGCGACGTGACCGAGCCCAGGAACAGCGACATCGCGTGCGCCGGGCGGTCGGCGAGGGGACGATCGTCGGGTGCCAGCAGCGTCTGCTCCAGGTCGGACACCGCCTCGAGCGCGACCGTGCGGCGCAGCGCCGTCGTGGACCCGAAGTAGTGGAAGACGAGCGCCTTCGACGCCCCCGCGCGGGCGGCCGCCGTCGCCGGCGTCAGCGCGTCCAGCCCCGCGGCCTCCGCCTCGGCGACGGCCGCCTCGAGGAGCTGGCGGCGCCGGTCCGACGGCTCGTGGCGCGTGCGGGGGCGCGGGGTGGCGGAGGTCATGGGCACAGTTGTACGGCGTTATTGACCATCAGTCAACAGCGGTCGTAGAGTTGTTGATCGCAAGTCAACAGTGTGTCGGGGGACGGGGAGCAGGGTGCAGATCACGCTGAGCGGGGTGCGGGTCGACGGGCGTCGCGACCCGATGCTGGAGGCCACGGACCTCGCCTGGTCGACGGGGGAGTGCCTGCTCGTCGCGGGCGAGCCGGGGCACGGACACACCGCCCTCGCCCTCGTCGCGACCGGGCGGTTCGTCCCGTCGTCCGGCACCGTGCGCCTCGACGGCGCCGTCGTGCCGCCGCCCGCGCTGCGCGCCCGCACCGCCGTCGTCGACGTGCCCGGTATCAGCGAGCCCGACGACGCCCTGTCCCTCGCCGACGTCGTCGCTGAGGGCCTGGCCCTCGCCGGCCGCCGGTCGCTGCCGCGCGACGTGACGCGGTGGCTCGAGGAGCGCGCCCTCACCGAGGACCGCGGGCGGCGGGTGGACCAGCTGCCCGGCGTCGTGCGCACCGCCGTCCTCGCGGCGCTGGCGACCGAGAACCCGGACGTCCGGTTCGTCGTGCTGACGCTGCCCGACCGGCACGGCGGCGAGCCGTCCGGCTGGTGGGAGACGGCGCGCACGCTCGCCGCGTCCGGGCTCGGCGTGCTCGTGCAGTGCACGCGGTCGTCCGCCCGCGACCTGGGCGTCGACCTGCCGCCCGCGCGCGGCGCCACCCTGCACGAGCCGCCGCAGGTCGTGCGGCGCGAGACCCCCGGCGCGCCCGCTGAGGAGCCCGGCGCGACCGCCGTCCTCCCCGCCGCCGAGACCGGCCCCGTCGTCGAGCCCGAGGTCGAGGACGAGCTGGAGCCGTCCCCCGACCCCGACGCCCGCGCGGAGGAGGAGCTCGACGACCCGCCCGACGCCGCGGCCCCCGACAACACTCCGATCGACGACACCCCGATCGACGACACCCCGATCCACGACAGCATGGCCGCGACGCCGGCCGACGACCCGCAGGAGGAGGCCCGATGACCGCGGTCCGGCTCGCTCTCTCGGAGCTCAAGCGTCTCGCCG
Organism: Isoptericola sp. NPDC019571; assembly: GCF_044389385.1. NCBI lineage: Bacteria > Bacillati > Actinomycetota > Actinomycetes > Micrococcales > Promicromonosporaceae > Isoptericola > Isoptericola sp. NPDC019571. The sequence goes on along the minus strand of NZ_JBIRXZ010000006.1, from coordinate 18,795 downwards.
CCGGGCGCCTGCCGAAGCTCGCCATCCTCGCGATGGCGCTCATCCCCACGCTGTACGCGGGGCTGTACCTGTTCGCCAACCACGACCCGTACGGGCAGCTCGAGCAGGTCCCGGCCGCCGTCGTCGTGCAGGACGAGGGCACCACGACGAAGGACGCCGACACCGGCGAGACGACCGAGCGCGACTTCGGCCGCGACGTCGCGGACCAGCTGCTCGACGACGGCGGGTTCGGCTGGGTCGAGACGTCCCAGGCGGACGCCGAGGCGGGGGTGCGCTCCGGCCGCTACGACGCGGCCCTGATCATCGGGCCGACGTTCTCCGCCGACCTCGCGTCGGCGGGGGAGTTCGAGCCGCAGCAGGCCAGCCTCACGCTCATCACGAACGACGCGAACAACTACCTCGCGGGCACCATCTCGGACACGATCGTGGGGAAGGTGCGCGACTCGATCGCGGAGGAGGTCGGCACCGAGGCGGCCGACACGTTCCTGCGCGGGTTCGCGTCCATCCACACCAACCTCGCGGACGCGGTGGACGGCGCGAAGCAGCTGCTCACGGGCGCGACGTCGCTCGACGACGGCCTCGCGGACGCGGACGACGGCGCGCACACGCTCGCCGACGGCGCGGCGCAGGCGGCGGACGGCGCCGCGACCCTGGACGGCAAGGTCGGCACGCTGGCGTCCGCCGTCGGACAGCTCGACGACGGCGCGGGGCAGCTCGCGACCGGCCTCGGGACGCTGCAGGACAGGACGGCCGACCTGCCCGCGCAGACCCAGAAGCTCGCCGACGGCGCCGCCCAGGTGGCCGACGGCAACGCCCAGGTGGCGCAGTACGGTCAGGAGGCCGCCGAGGCGGCCGGGCAGGTGCTGCCGACCCTCGACGGCGCGCGCTCCGACGCGGCGTCCGCCCTCGACCAGGGGCGCACGGACCTCGACCAGCAGCTCGCCGACCTGTGCGCGCAGGTGCCGGACGACGCCGCCGACCTCGCCGCGCAGTGCGCCGACCTCCGCACGCAGGCGCTCGACCGCCTCGACGCCACGCGCGCCGACGTCGACGGCGCCCTCGACGCGCAGCGGAAGGACGTGGAGTCGGCCGTGACGACGGTCGAGGGCGCGTCCGAGAAGCTCGACCAGCTCGCGGACGGCTCCCGGCGGGTGGCTGACGGCGCCGCCACCCTGGCGGGCGCGACGCCGCAGCTCACCGCCGGCATCGCGTCGGCGGCGGACGGCGCCGACCGGCTCGCCGACGGCACGGGCCAGCTCGCCGCCGCCACGCCCGCGCTCGTCGACGGCGTGCACCGGCTCGCGGACGGCACCGGCCAGGTGTCCGACGGGGCCGCGGAGCTGGCCTCGGGCACGACGAAGCTCGCGGACGGCTCCGGGGAGCTGAAGAGCGGGATCGCCGAGCTGCGCGACGGGCTCGCCGAGGGCCTCGGCCAGATCCCCGACCTCGACGACCAGACGCGCGAGGACACGGCGTCGACCATCGGCAACCCGTTGGAGGTGCGCAACGACGCCCTGTCGTCGGCGGGTACGTACGGCGCCGGCCTCGCGCCGTTCTTCCTGTCGCTTGCCACGTGGATCGGCGCGTACGTGCTGTTCCTGCTGGTGCGGCCGCTGTCCACCCGGGCGCTCGCGGCGGGCCGGTCGGGGCTCGCGACGGCGCTGGGCGGCTGGGCCACCCCAGCCGCGATCGGCGTCGTGCAGGTGGCGGCGATGTTCGCCGTGACGAAGTTCGCGCTGGACATCCAGCCGTCCTACGGGCTGTTCACGGCGCTGTTCCTCGTGCTGGTGTCGGGCACGTTCGTCGCGGTCCTCCAGGCGCTCAACGTCTGGCTGGGCGCGGCCGGCCAGTTCCTGGGGCTGGTGCTGATGCTGGTGCAGCTCGTCACCGCGGGCGGCACGTTCCCCTGGCAGACGATCCCGCAGCCGCTCAAGGCGATGCACCAGTTCATGCCGATGACCTACGCCGTCGAGGGCCTGCGCCAGCTCCTGTACGGCGGCAACCTCGCCACCGTCACGCGCGACGTCACCGTGCTGCTCGGCGTCCTCGTCGTCGCGCTGGGCCTCACGACCCTCGCCGCCCGCAGGCAGCGTGTGTGGACCGTGACGAAGCTGCAGCCCGAGCTCGTCCTCTGACCTCCCCGCGCACCGCCTGTCCGGCAAGGGGGCAGGATGGGCGCGTGGAGTTCCAGGACGTGGTGCGCAGACGGCGGATGGTGCGGCGGTTCACGGACGAGCCCGTGCCGCCCGAGACGGTGGACCGGCTGGTGCGCAACGCCGTGCGCGCCCCCAGCGCGGGGTTCTCGCAGGGCTGGTCGTTCCTCGTCCTCACGGAGGCGGCGGACCGCGAACGGTTCTGGTCCGCCGCGACCCCGGCGGACTCCGAGCGTGACATGTCCGCCTGGCTGGCGGGCATGCGCACCGCCCCGGTGCTCGTCGTGGCGCTGTGTTCCAAGGACGCCTACCTCGGCCGGTACGCCGAGGCCGACAAGGGGTGGACCGACCGCGACGAGGCGCGCTGGCCCGTGCCGTACTGGCACGTCGACGCGGGCATGGCGTCGCTGCTCATGCTCCAGACGGCGGTCGACGAGGGCCTGGGCGCGTGCTTCTTCGGCGTCGGCGCGGGCGAGATGCCGGCGTTCCGCGAGGCGTTCGGCATCCCCGACGCGTGGGTCCAGACCGGGGTGGTCGCCGTCGGGCACCCCGCCGACGGCGGGGCCAAGGGCTCCCCGACGCGCCGCCGTCGCAAGCCGTTGGAGGACGTCGTGCACCGCGGGCGGTGGTGACGGCCGGACTGTCACGCCCCGACGGATCGGTGGGACGCCTACGCGCCGCCCAGGTGGCCGAGGGCAACCACGTTCACGCCGTCGGGCCGTGTGTAGCTGGTGGTTCCTGCTGTGAGGACGTTCAGTGAGGTGAGCTGGTCGGCGCGCTGGGCCGAGACCTTCTTCGCGAGCGCGGTGAGATGGGCCGCCGCGGTGTCGATGTGCGCTGTGCCGCCGAGCTTGACCTCGAACGCGGCCCATCGACCGTCTGCGATCTCGACGACGGCGTCGACCTCGAGACCGACCTCGTCGCGGTAGTGGTAGACGGTGCCACCGAGCGCCTGGGAGTACACGCGTAGGTCACGGATGCACAGGGACTCGAACAGCAGGCCGAGGGTGTTGAGGTCGCCGAGCAACGTGCGCGTGGTGGCGCCGAGAGCGGCGGCGGCGAGGGAAGGATCGACGAAATGCCACTTCGGCTGGGTGCGCAGCCGGACGCGCGAGCGGAGTTGGGGTGCCCAGGCGGGCTGCTCCTCGACGACGAAGACACGGCTCAAGGCATCGCCGACAGCGCGACATCATTGGTGCCCTCACCGCTCTCCGCCAGGGACATCGGTCGGAGCGTGACGCGCCGGAAGCGTCCTGCGCCGCTGTGCCGGGTGACATCGTCGGCAGGAGTCGCGGACCCGGTGAGGATGAACTGACCGGGCGCTCCGCGCTGGTCCACCTCGTGCCGGACGGCGTTCCACAGAGTGGGCGCGAGCTGCCATTCGTCGATCAGCCGAGGCGTGTCGCCTGTGAGGACGCTTCGAGGGGACGCCTCAGCCAGTCCGGAGAGTTCCGGAGACGAGTCGAGGCGGACGGAGCTCTTGGCGAGCTGAAGCCCGGTGGTCGTCTTGCCCACGGCGCGGGGCCCCTCGATGATCACCGCCCCGAAAGTGTCGAGCGAGTCGAGCAGGAGACTGTCGACCATGCGCCTGGTATAGCCGCTCATCGTGGATAGATATCACTTCTGCGATGATCTGAGTATCACTTCTGCGATCTCTCGAGTATCACTCTGACGTTCAACGAGGTAGCACTCCCGCGATGTCTCGAGGCGTCGTCGCGGCCCGCACCGCCCCGGCGAGCGCCGTGACTGCCTCGTCGACCCGCGCGTCGGCGAGGTTGCCGTACCCGACGACGATTGCCTCCTGCGGGGCCGCGGGCAGCGGCGCCGCCGTGACGCGGTAGCGGCGCAGGTCGGCGACGGCGACGTCGCGCGCCGCGGCCGCGCGGACGACGTCGGCGGCGGCGACGCCGTCGGGCAGACCGAGCACCACGTGCAGCCCGGCCGCCAGGCCCGTCACCGGCAGGCCGGGCAGCGCGTCGTCGAGCGCGGCGAGCAGGGCGGCACGACGGCGGCGGAACCTGCCGCGGGCGGCCCGCAGGTGCCGCTCGTAGCCGCCCCCCGTGAGGAACCGGGCGAGCGCGAGCTGGTCGAGGGTCGACGGCGCGGGGCCGCCCGCGTCCGTCCCCAGGCGCGCCCGCCAGCGCGGCGGCAGCACCAGCCAGCCGAGCCCGAACGCGGGGGAGACGGTCTTGCTGAGCGACCCGAGCAGGGCGACCCGACCCGGGTCGTGACCCTGCAGCGCCGCGACCGGGCGCCGGTCGTAGCGGAACTCGGCGTCGTAGTCGTCCTCGACCACCAGGCCGTCGACGGCGCGCGCCCACGACACGAGCGCGTCGCGCCGCTCGGGCGCGAGGGCCACGCCGGTGGGGAACTGGTGCGCCGGCGCGACCAGCGCGGCGCGGGCGCCGGTCCGCACGGCGGACGCGGCGAGCTCGGCCACGTCCACCCCACGGTCGTCGACGGGCACCGGTACCGGGACCAGGCCGGCGTCGCGCGCGACGTCGCGCAGCCGCCCCCAGCTCGGGTCCTCGACCAGGATCGCCCGGTGGCCGGCGGAGCGCAGCGCGCGGGCGAGGCGGGTCATGCCGTCGGTGGCGCCGTGCGTCACGAGGACGTCGTCGGGCCCGGCGCACGTGGAGCGGGCACGCGCCAGGTACGCGACGACGGCGCCGCGGGCCGCCGGGTGGCCGGCCGGGTGCGGGGCGCCCAGATCGGCGTCGGGGGTGTCGGCCAGGGCGTCGCGCAGCGCCCGCAGCCAGGCCGCCCGGGGCACGTGCCGCAGGTCGGGGACGCCGGGCGCGAGGTCCAGGCGGGCGCGGCGCGCGGGGGCGGCGCCGGACGACGTCGGGCGCGCCGTCGGGTGCTTCGGCGTGGCGTGCGAAGCCGCGCCGGCCGCGATCCGGGTGCCCGACCCGACGCGGGCCTCGCAGAACCCCTCCGCGACGAGCTGGCCGTACACCTCCGTCACGACCCACCGGGACACCCCCAGCGTCTCCGCGAGGGCGCGCGACGGCGGCAGCGCCGCCCCGCCGGGGACCCGGCCCGCGTGCACGGCGTCCCGCACGGCGCGCTCGACGCGCGCGACCAGCGGGGCGTCGTCGTCCCCGAGGTCGAGGACGGTGTCCCACGCCAGCACGGGATTGGTCTGGGTAGTTGCCATGAAATTGGACGGTACACCCGGACCGATCGGCATCTAGCGTCGTGGGTGTCAGCCGGGGGACCGCCCCGGCGCCACGCGACAGGGAGACACCATGCGCTACCGCACCATCGGTGACGGCACCACGTCCTTCGAGGTCAGCACGCTGTGCCTCGGCACCATGTGGTTCGGCACCCGCACCGACGAGGAGACCGCTCGCGCGGTCCTCGACCGCTTCGTCGAGGCCGGCGGCACGTTCCTCGACACCGCGAACAACTACAACGGCTGGGGTGGCGGGCACGGCCGCGACAGCGAGGACGTCATCGGCCGCTGGCTCGCCGACCGGGGGAACCGTGACGAGCTGCGCATCGCCACCAAGGTGGGCGCCGCCAAGAAGGACCCGAACCTGCCGCTGCAGCACGTGCCGCCGACGAACTACCAGGGGCTCGGCGCGGAGACCATCGCGTGGGAGGCGCGCGAGAGCCTGCGCCACCTCGGTGTCGACCACATCGACGCCTACTACGGCCACGTCGACGACTACGACACCCCGCTCGCCGAGACCGTCGGCGCGTTCGGCAAGCTCCAGGCGGAGGGGCTGATCGGGATCGGCGGCATCTCCAACGTCGCGCTGCACCGCGTCGTCGAGGCGCGCGAGGAGGCCCGTCGCCAGGGCGTCGCGCCGTACGGCCTGGTGCAGCAGCAGCTCACCTACCCGTACCCGCGGCCCGACGTCGGCCGGCACAACTGGGCGTCGTACGAGCTGCTCGACTACGCCGGCGCGTCGGCCGCGACCGAGCACCCGCTCGCCGTCGTCGCCTACTCGCCGCTCATGCAGGGCGCGCTGGTGCGCGACGACAAGCCGCTGTGGGACGGCTTCGACCACCCGACGACGCACGAGCGGCTGCGCGTGCTGCGCGAGGTCGCGGCCGAGATCGGCGCCACGCCCCACCAGGTGGTGCTCGCCTGGCTCCTCGGCGGCGACGTGCCCGTGGTCCCGGTCGTCGGGGCGAGCAGCGTCGCGCAGCTCGACGAGCTGCTGGGTGCGGCGGACCTCGACCTCGACGACGACGTGCGTGCGCGTCTCGACGCCGTCTGACCGTCAGGGGTGACCGGCGGGGGCCCTGCGCGGTCACTCCAACCACTCGGTGACGAACCGGTCGTTGGCGTGCACGTGCAGGGCCTCGTACACCTCGGGGCCGATCACCGTGAACTTGTGCGGCGTCCCGGCGGGGGCGACGAGGATCTGGCCGCCCACGGCGACCACCTCGTCGTCGCCCACCCGGAACAGCGCCCGCCCCGAGCGGAGGACGAACGTCTCCGTGTAGGGGTGGCGGTGCAGGCGAGGGCCGACGCCGTCCCGGTCGAACCGCTCGAACATCACCGACACGGTGGACCCGTGCAGGTAACCCTCGAAGTCCGCGCCCGGCAGCGTGGCCTGCTCGATCAGCTCGATGCTCGACTCGGTGCTCATGCCGGGTCGACTGCCGTCCCCGGCAGGACTGAGCGGTGTCAGGGGAGCGGCAGGTCGAGCCCGTGCCGCAGCCGGTCACGGACGGCGCGGGGCAGCTCGCCCCAGTCGTCGATCGTGTCGAGGTCGACGGCGGTGCCCGGGCGGCGCACGACCACCGGCCGTAGTCCCGCGCGCTCGGCCTCGGCGACGTGCGCCGCCCGCGACGCCTCGCCGAAGCGGAACCGGAACGGTGGCGCCGCGGGCAGCACCAGCAGGTTGGTCCCCGCCAGGTGCCGGTCGGTGGCGACGACGGCGGCGGCACGACGCCGTGCGTCGTCCGGAGCCGGCGCGCCCGCGGCGAGCAGGGCCGCGACGTCGTCGGTCGTGAGCAGCGGCAGGTCGGCGTGCGCGACGAGCAGCCGGTCCGCGCCGCGCTCGAGCGCCGCCTCTCGCCCGACGTCGAGCGCCGCGTTCAGCCCCGGCCGCCCCGGCGGTTGCGGCACCACCTCGATGCTCGGCGCGGCAGTCTCCGCTCGGCGCGGCAGCTCGAGCTGCCGCGTCGAGATCGACGTGCCGCCGTGACGGAGCGGGGCGAGGGTCTGGTCGACGAACGGCACGTCGGCGGTGACGACGAGCACGCGGTCGACGCCGTCCGCCGCCAGCAGGACGGCGACGACGTGCCGGGCCAGCGCCGCGACGAGCCGGCGTCGCGCGGCCGGGTCGAGCGAGGACGCCAGCCGCGACTTGCCCGAGACGCCGTCGCGCAGCGGCACCAGCGCAATCGTGCGGACGGGGGCGGGACCGTCCGGTGCGCTCATCCGAGGGCGAGCAGGTCGTGGGCGAGGCGCTCGCGGCCGGCGGCCCCGCCCATGATCGTGTCGGTGACGAGCACCTCGACCCCCAGCTCGCGGATCGGGCCGGCCAGGTCGGCGTCGGCGTCGTCCACGACCATGACGTCGACCAGGTCCGCGTACAGCCGGGCCACCCCCAGCGCGGACACCTCGTGCCCCAGCGTCTCGAGGATCTGCGCCGCCGGGCCCTTGATCGCCTGCCCGCCGACGATCGGGCTCACGGCCACGCGCCGTGCGGGCGAGGCCAGGACGGCGTCGCGCACCCCGGGCACGGCCAGCACCGGCTCCACCGACAGGAACGGGTTGGACGGCGCGACCACGAGCAGGTCGGCGCGCGCGATCGCGTCGAGCACCCCGGGCGCGGGCCTGGCTGCGGCGACGCCGTCGAGCTCGATCCCCAGCACCGCGTCGGCGTGCTGCCGCCGCACGAAGTACTCCTGGAACGCGACCCGGCCGGACGGCGTGTCGACGAGCGTGCGCAGCCGGTCGTCGGTCACCGGCAGCAGGCGGGCGTGCACGCCCAGCGACGCCGCGAGCCGTGCCGTGACGGCGTGCAGCGGCTGCCCCTCGCGCAGCGCGGCCGTGCGCACCACGTGCGTGGCGAGGTCCCGGTCGCCCAGCGTGAACCACGTGTCCTCGCCGAGCCGGGCGAGCTGGTCGAGCGTCGTGTACGTCTCGTCGGTCAGTCCCCAGCCGCGGGTCTCGTCGTTCAGGCCGGCGAGCGTGTACATGACCGTGTCGAGGTCGGGGGAGACGAGCAGGCCGTGCCGCTCGGTGTCGTCGCCGACGTTCACGACGACGGTGAGGCCGCCGTCGGGCGCCCGGGCGCCGTCGTCGGGCAGGGCGAGGGCGAGGCCGTGCGCCAGGCGGGCGCCGCCGACCCCGCCGGCGAGAAGGGTGACGCGTGTGCTCACCCGACGAGCCTACGGTCCTCGTGGACCGACGCGGGCGGAGGTGGACGTGCAGGATGGGGGCATGGCCGTCTTCGCTTTCTCCGTCGCCCCGCTCGGCGCGGGCGAGTCCGTCGCGGACTCCGTCGCCGCCGCCGTCCGCATCGTCCGCGAGTCCGGGCTCCCCACCCGCACCACCGCGATGTTCACCGAGATCGAGGGGGACTGGGACGAGGTGATGCCGGTGATCCAGCGCGCCACGGAGGCGGTGGGCGCGGGCGGGCACCGGGTGTCGCTGGTGCTCAAGGCGGACATCCGGCCCGGGTACACCGGGCAGCTTGACGCGAAGGTCGCGCGCGTCGAGGAGAGGCTCGCCGACGACGGCGGCACCGGGCACGCGTAGCCCCGCGGCACGTCGCCGGACCTCTCCGCGGGCGGCCTGTTGCGCCGACGCGCGCCTGGGAGCCCGCTGTGGTACACGCCACGCCGCAAGGGCCTTAGGCTTGCCCCGGGATCCGGCCGCCGGGGTCGGGTCCGATCCAGGAGTGGTGTGCAATGCCCCTGTTCGAGGTCGATGCCCAGAGGCCCCTCCTCGTCCAGTCCGACCGGTCGCCCGCAGCAAGCGCGCAGGGGGTCGGGACCACCGCCCACCGGGTGGTGGACAGCCATATCGACGGCCTGCTCGGCGAGCAGATCTTCCCGGTGAGTCCCGGCGTCGGCCCGGACGAGCCGCACCTGCTCGCCCTCGACGCGACCGGCTCGCCCGTCGTCGTCGAGCTCGTCGCCGACCTCGACCGCGCCGCCCTCACCCGCGCGCTGGACCACGCCGGAGCCGCCGGCCGACTGACGCGCGGCGCCCTCGCCGAGCGGTACCACGGCGGGCCGTCGGCGTTCCACCGCGACGTCGCGGCGTTCTACGACAGCGTGCCCATCACCCGGTCGCAGCCGGGCCGCAGCAGCGCGCGGCTCATCGTCATCTGCCAGGAGGCGAGCGAGGAGATCCTCAACGCCGTCGACTTCCTGCGTCAGCCCACCATGCCCGTCGAGGTGCTGAAGATGGGCGTGGTGCACAGCGCGGACGGGCGCCGCTTCGTGGACGTCTCGCCGCTGGTGATCCACCCCGCGTCCGCGCCGTCGGCCCCGAGCCTGTCCGCGCCCGCCGCGCCGGCGGCGCCGACGGACACCGTCGCCGCGTCCGACGACGCCGCCGCGCGGGCGTCCGACGCGCCCGACCGCGTCGACCCCGAGACCTTCGCCGAGGGCGTGGCCGTCGGGCTCGCGCTGGGCGGGAAGATGCCCGCCACGGTGCAGGCGCCTCGCGACAGGGCGGAGTCGGCGGCCCCGCCGTCGCGGACCCGCCGCCGGGCCGCGCGCCCGCGGTCGGCCGAGGCCGGCCCGTCGGATGCCGCGCTCCCCGGAGGCCCGCTACCCGTCCCGGCCGCCGAGCCCCTGCCGCCCGTGCCGGCCCCGCACGCTCCCGTGCCTCCGCCGTCCTCGTCGCCGATCCCGGCGCCCGCCCCGAGCCGCGCAACGGGTCTCGACGACGACCGCGACATCACCCGCGAGCGGCCGCCGCTCCCTGACGGAGCCCCGCGCCGCCGCTCGCGCTCGGACCGCTTCACGTCGCGACCGGAGCTCGACGTGCCGTCGCCGGACCTCGGTCGGCAGGACTTCGGTCGGCAGGACTTCGGTCGGCAGGACTTCGGTCAGGCGTTCGCGGAGGTCGCCGCCCCCGCGTTCGACCTGCCGGTGCCGGAGCCGCGCTGGTCCGGCGTCGAGGACGACCTCCCCCGCCTGCAGGTGCCGCCGCTCGAGCCGCCGCGTCTGCGCACGCCGCCGTCGGACCCGTTGGAGCTCGGCTGGACGCCCGCGCCGCACGACCACGGCTACGACCCGCTCACGTCGCCCGTCCCGCCGCCGCCGGAGCCGCTCGCGGCGTCCGGGTCGTGGGCGCCGCCCGCCGCGGGCGACGACGAGGTGGACCCGGACCTCGTCGCCCTGGCCGGCACGCTGGTGCACCCGACGACGATCGTGTGGTCGCGCCCGCGTCGCCGCCAGTACTTCGAGGCCGTGCTGCACCAGGACGGCGCCATCCAGCTCGCCGACGGCTCCCGCTACTGGCACCCGGACCACGCGGCGTCCGCCGCCTCGGGCTCGCCCACCGCCGACGGGTGGAGCGTCTGGCGCCTCGGCGCCGAGGGCCCGACCCTGATGGACGCCTTCCGGCACCGCTTCGCCTGAGCCTGGGGGCTGTTGTGAGCGTGACGTTGGCCCTGTTCCGGTTGCGAAACAGGGCCAAGATCACGCTCACAACAGGGCGGGGTCAGGGCAGGACGACGATCTTGCCGGTCTGCTCGCCGGCCGCGAGACGCGCCAGCCCCTCGCCGACCCGCGCGAGCGGCACCACCGAGTCGATGACGGGCCGCACGCCGGTGCGGGCGACGAACCGGGTCAGCGCGGCCAGGTCGTCGCGCGAACCCATCGTCACGCCCTGCACCCGGATCTCGTTGAAGAAGACGCGGGTCAGCTCGGCGGGCGGGGCGTCGCCCGACGTCGCGCCGCAGACGACGATCGTGCCGCCCGGCCGCACGGAGCGCACCGAGTGCGCCCAGGTGGCCTGACCGACGGACTCGATCACCGCGTCCACACGGGCCGGCACGCGGGCGCCCGTCTCGACGGCGTGCGCCGCGCCCAGCTCCAGCGCGCGCTCCCGGCGCTCCGCGGAGCGCGAGGTCACCGTCACCTCCAGGCCGGCCGCGGCGCCGAGCACGATCGCCGCGGAGGCGACGCCGCCGCCCGCGCCCTGCACCAGCACCCGGTCGCCGGGGGCGAGGCCGGCGGCGCCGAACAGCATCCGGTAGGCGGTGAGCCAGGCGGTCGGGAGGCACGCGGCCTCCTCCGACGACAGGTCGTCGGGGAGGGGCACCAGGTTGTGGGTCGGCACCGCGACGTACTCCGCCAGCGTGCCGGGGTAGTGCTCCGACAGCAGGGTGCGTCGCTCGGTGGGCCCGACGCCGTGCCCGTCGGCCCCGATCACGCCGTGCAGGAGCACCGGCGTGCCGTCCGCGGCCGTGCCCGCGGCGTCGGTGCCGAGGATCATCGGGAGCTGCTCGGGCCGCAGGCCCACGCCGCGCAGCGACCACAGGTCGTGGTGGTTGAGCGTCGCGGCGCGCACCCGCACGGTGGTCCAGTTCTCCCGCGGCTCGGGCTCGGGGCGTTCACCCACCTCGAGGCCGTCGAGGGGGGAGTCGGGCGAGAACCGGGCGACGGTGGCGGCGAGCATGCGTCCCAACCTACTGTCCCGCCCTCCTGGTGGTCGGCCCGCGCGGACGGACCTGGAGGTCGGGGCCGGAGATGCCCTAGGTTGTCCGCCATGCCTACCGGTGGGGTCGAGGAAGAGTTGGCCGCGGCGCGCGCGGCCGTCGTCGAGCACGCGCAGCAGTCGGTGCGGCGTCAGGTCGCGGGCCGGGAGCTCGCCGCGGCGGAGGAGGCTCTGGCGGACGCGCGGGCCTCGCTCGCCGACGAGGCGGCCGACGTCGCGCGGCTGGAGTCCCTGAGCCTCGCGCGCGTGTGGGCGGGGCTGCGCGGCGACCGCGCGCAGCGCCTCGACGCCGAGCGCGCCGAGCAGCAGGCCGCGGAGTACGTCGCCGCGACGGCGGAGGCGCGGCGGGACGCCGCGGAGCGCGAGGTGCGCGCCGTCGACGCCGGTCTGGCGGCGCTCGGCGACGTGCGGGCCCGGTGGCGCACCGCGCTCGCGGCGAAGGAGGAGTGGGTGCACGGCGCGGGCGGCCCCGGGGCGGCCGAGCTGGCCGCGGTGGCCGAGCAGGTGGGCGGGTGGCGTGCCCAGCAGGTCGAGATCGATCAGGCCCAGGCGGCCGCCGAGCGGGCCGCGCGGGCGCTGGCCGCGGCGGAGGTCGAGCTCCGCGGCGCCGACGGCTGGTCCACCTACGACACGTTCTTCGACGGCGGCATGCTCGCGAGCATGGTCAAGCACGACAGGATGGACCGCGCCGCGGGCCTGCTGCGTGAGGCGGACGGGGCGCTGCGGCACCTCACCGTCGAGCTCGGCGACCTCGGCGAGCAGGGGGTCGGCGGGGTCGGCGTCGACGGGCTCACCCGCACGCTCGACGTCTGGTTCGACAACATCTTCACCGACTGGTCGGTGCGGAACCGGATCGCCGAGGCGCGCGACCGCGTCGCGGCGGCGAGCCGCGCCGTCCACGGGGTCCGGCAGCGCCTCGCCGAGCGGTCCGCGGCAGCCGAGGCGGAGCTCGCGGCGCTCGCCGCCCGGCGGGAGAGCCTGCTCGTCGCGTGACGGTCGCCGTCAGGGGGCGCCGACGTCGAACATCCAGGTGATGCCGTACCGGTCGGTCACCTGGCCGTAGAAGTCGCCCCACGGCGCCTTGTCGAACGGCATCGCGTCGCTGCCGCCCTCGGCCAGCTTCGCGTACGCGCCCGCGACGTAGTCGTAGTCCTCCGGCCCGCCGGTCAGCGCGACGGTGACGCCGCTGGTGGGTGCGACGTACGGCATCATCGAGCCGGTGTCGGCGGCCATGAGCGTGAGGCCGGACGGCGTCTCGAGCTGGCCGTGCATGACGAGGTCCTTGTCGGAGTCCGCGATCGGCATGCCCGAGTCGGCCGGCATCCCGCCGAACGTGCTGACGTCGAGCTCGCCGCCGAGCACCGACCGGTAGAACTCGAGGGCCTCGCGGGCCTGGTTCTTGAAGCTGAGATACGGGTTGAGCCGGACCATGGGGGCCTCCAGCAGCGCTGCGGGGTGGCTGGCCGCGCGGGTCGGCGGCCGGTCACCACGCTAGGCAAGGCCCCTGACACACGCGCGGGCGGCGGGCACCGCGGGCCGGCGGCGGGTCCCCTCAGAGCATGTCGAGCGGCACGGGGCCGCTGGGCGGCGGGAAGGCGGCGTCGAGCTCGGCGAGGTCCTCGGCCCCGAGGCGAAGGTCGCGAGCCGCGGCGTTCTCGCGCACGTGCGCGGCGGACCCGGACCGCGGGATCGCGACGACGCCCTCTCCCGCCAGCACCCACGCGAGCGCGACCTGCGCCGGGGTGGCGCCGTGCCGCCGGGCGACCTTCCGCAGCGCGGGGTCGCCGAGGATGCGCCCCTGCTCCACCGGCGAGTAGGCCATGGCCGCGAGGCCGCGCTCCCGGAGGATGGGGAGCAGGTCGTGCTCCGGCCCACGCCGGGACAGGTTGTAGAGCACCTGGTCGGTCTGGCACGCGCTGCCCAGCCCGCCGGCGACGCCGTCGAGCTCGCGCAGGTCGTCGACGTCGAGGTTGCTGACGCCCCAGCCGAGCACGTCGCCCGCCTGCACCAGCGCGTCGAGGGCGGCCGCCGTCTCCGCCAGCGGCACCCCGCCGCGCCAGTGCAGCAGGTAGAGGTCGAGCCGGTCGGTGCCGAGGCGGCGCAGGCTGGCCCGGCACGCCGCGACCGTGCCGCGGGCGTCGGCGTTCCACGGGTACACCTTGCTGACCAGGACGACGTCGTCGCGTCGTCCGGCGACGGCCTCGCCCACCAGCTCCTCGGCCGCGCCCTCGCCGTACATCTCGGCCGTGTCGATCAGGGTGAGGCCCAGATCGAGGCCGGTGCGCAGCGCGGCCAGCTCGTCGGCGCGGCGGGACGGCGTCTCGCCGAGGAACCAGGTGCCCTGGCCCAGCGCGGGGACCGCGCGACCGTCGGGCAGCGTGACGGTGGTGGTCATACGCCGATCATGCCCCGGCCTCGTCCTCCTCGACGCTCGCGCCGGCGAGGAAGTCGGCGACGATGGGCCCGAGCTGGTCGAACTCGATGAGGAAGCCGTCGTGGCCGAAGTCGGACGTGACGATGCGCAGCGGTTCCGCCCCCGGCACCCAGGCGGCGATGCGGCCCGCCTGCTCCGGCGGGAACAGCCGGTCGGAGTCCACCGCCACGACCAGCGCGCGGGCCGTGATCTGCGACAGCGCCGACTCGACGCCGCCGCGGTCGCGGCCCAGGTCGTGGCTCAGCATCGACTCGGTGAGCACGAGGTAGGAGTTGGCGTCGAAGCGCCGGGCGAGCTTGTCCCCGTGGTGGTCGAGGTACGACTGCACGGCGTACCGGCCGTCCTCGAGCGGGTCCTCGCCGCCCTGGGGCAGCCGCCCGAACCGGACGTCGAGCTCGGCCGCCGTCCGGTACGTCGTGTGCGCGATCTGACGGGCGATGGCGAGCCCGGTGTCCGGGCCGTCGCCGTCGGCGGCGTCGTAGTAGTCGCCGCCGCGCCAGCGCGGGTCCGCCCGGATCGCGCCGAGCTGCGGGTGCGCCCACGCGATCTGGTCGCCCGACGTCTGCGCCGTCGTCGCGATGGCGGCGATGCCGTCCACCGCGATCCCGGCCTCGGGGCCGAGCAGCGCCCACTCCAGCACGCGGAGCCCGCCCATCGACGCCCCGACGACCAGCGACCAGCGCTCGACGCCGAGCTGCCGGGCGAGCTCGATCTCCGCGGCCACCTGGTCGCGCGTGGTGATGCGGGGGAAGCGCCCGCCCCACGGCCGCCCGTCGGGGGCGGTGGACGCCGGCCCCGTGGTGCCCTGGCAGCCGCCCAGCACGTTGGGCGCGACGACGAAGTACCGGTCGGTGTCGATGGGCGCGCCGGGGCCGATCATGTCGGCCCACCAGCCGGCGGTCGGCTGCCCCGGCCCGGCGGGGCCGGTGACGTGCGCGTCGCCGGTCAGCGCGTGCAGCACGAGGACGGCGTTGGTGCCGTCGGGGGCCAGCTCGCCCCACGTCTCGTAGGCCACACGCACGTCGGGCAGCACGCCGCCCGCCTCGAGCTCGACCGCGCCGACGTCGACGAACGCCCGGTCGGCGGCCGGGTCGCCCTCGCGCCACGCGCCGGTGGCCGGCACCGGCGGCTTGACGCGGTCCCGCGAGACCGGCGTGGGGCGGACGGTGGGGGCGGCCTGGTGGCGGCCGCCCACCGACGGCACGGTGGCGGCGACGCCGCCCCCGCACCGCGCGGAAGGGCCGGGCACCGCGGTCACGCGGCGGCCTCGTCGTCCGACGTCGTGCCGCCCGCGACCACGTCCGCCGCCGCGGCGAAGCCGAGCTCGAGGTCGGCGAGGATGTCCTGGATCCCCTCGAGGCCGACCGCGAGCCGCACCAGGGCCGGCGTCACGCCGGACTGCGCCTGCGCCTCCGGGGTGAGCTGCGCGTGGGTGGTCGACGCCGGGTGGATGACCAGCGACCGCACGTCGCCGATGTTCGCGACGTGCGAGTGCAGCTGCAGCGCCGAGACGAACGCGCGGCCCGCGGCGTTCGCGAGCTCCGGGTCGGCGACGTCGAGCTCGAACGCGATCACCGCGCCGGCGCCCTTCGGCGCGTACTTCCGGGCGTTCTCGTGCCACGGCGACGAGGGGAGGCCGGCGTAGTGCACGAGGCGCACGTCGGCGCGCCCCTCGAGCCACTCGGCCACGGTCTGCGCGTTGGCGACGTGCCGCTCCACGCGCAGCGACAGGGTCTCGAGGCCCTGCGCGAGCAGGAAGGCGTTGAACGGGGCGACGGCGGGGCCGAGGTCGCGCAGCAGCTGGACGCGCGCCTTGAGCACGAACGCGAGGTTGGCGCCGAGCGCGGAGCCCACGCCGAGGTCGCGGGCGTAGACGAGGCCGTGGTAGCTCTCGTCCGGCTGGTTGAAGCCGGGGAAGCGCTCGGGCTGCGCGGCGTAGTCGAAGGTGCCTCCGTCGACGATGACGCCGCCGATGGCCGCGCCGTGCCCGCCGAGGTACTTCGTGGCCGAGTGCACGACGATGTCCGCGCCGTGCTCGATCGGGCGCACCAGGTACGGGGTGGCGATCGTGTTGTCCACGATGAGCGGCACGCCCACCTCGTGGGCGACGGTCGAGACGGCGGCGATGTCCAGCACGTCCGCGCGCGGGTTGGGGATGGTCTCGGCGAAGAAGGCCTTGGTGGTCGGCCGGGCCGCCGCGCGCCAGGACTCGGGGTCGTGCGGGTCGTCGACGAACGTCGTCTCGATGCCGAGCCTCGGCAGCGTGTGGCGCAGCAGGTTGTAGGTGCCGCCGTACAGGCTGGGGCTGGCGACGACGTGGTCGCCGGCCTGCGCGACGTTGAGGATCGCGAGCGTCTCGGCGGCCTGCCCGGACGCGACGAGCAGCGCGCCGACGCCGCCCTCGAGGTCGGCGATGCGTGCCTCGACGGCCTCCTGCGTGGGGTTGCCGATGCGGGTGTAGATGGGGCCGAGGTCGGCGAGCACGAAGCGGTCGGCGGCGACGTCGGCGCTGGGGAACTCGAACGAGGTGGTCTGGTAGATCGGCAGCGCGCGGGCCCCGGTGACGGGGTCCGGGGTCTGGCCGGCGTGGATCTGGCGGGTCTCGAAGGTCCAGCTGGAGGTCATGACGTGCTCCTGGGCGGTGTCGGGCGCGGTTCGGGCTCGGTCGGCGGTGATCGGGCCGCGGCGGGAACCAGGAGGCCTGCGCGTCTGGGGCGGGCCGCGGCGGTCGGCTGCGCACGCGGAGCGGATGGCTGGGTCGACGAGCGGCCGCAGGCAGGCGAACGTGCGCGGTGGTCAGCGGCACATTCGACGGGTCATGCGGACGACCGTAGCCCGGCGGCGTAGCGCGCGACACCCGTGTCTCGCCATTCGGGACCAGGATATGGACGGCGTGTCGGCTTGCCTGGCGTGTCCTGGGCGCACTCTCCGGTGGCGCTCCTGGTCGGCCGGGGTGAGTCTGGGCGAGGTTGCCCGGAGCGCGCCCGCCGGCGCGTCAGCCCACGGAGGAGCAGACCATGCCTCGCACCCGCCGTGCCGCCAGGGTCACGTCGTGGACCGTCGTCGTGCTGCTCGCCTGCACGCCCGTCGTCGCCGGCGGGGTCGCGTGGGCGGAGCCCCCGTCCGACGACGACGTCGCGGCCGCGCACGCCGCGGCGGACGCCGCCGCCCTCGACGTCACCGGCGCCCAGGCGCGGCTGGACGCGATCCGCGCCGAGCTCGGGCGCGCCGAGGCGGCGGTCCAGACCGCCGCCGAGGACTACGCGGAGGCCCGCGAGGCGCTCGCCGCCGCGAAGCGCGGGACGGCGGAGGCGCGCGAGCGGGCCGACCGCGCCCAGCAGGCCGAGGACGATGCCCGGGGGACGCTCGCGGAGGCGTACCGCACCACGGCGCGCGCGAACGAGAACGGTCTCGGGCCGCTCGACGTCGTCACCGGGGCGCGCGAGGTCGGCGACGTCGTGTCGACCGAGGCCGCGCAGCGCGCGGTGGACCGGAAGGTCGCGGGCGCGCTCGCCCGGCAGGCGGACGTGCGTTCCGCGGCGCGCAACGCCGACGCCCGCTGGCAGGCCGCCCGCGCCGCGCAGCAGGAGGCCAGCGCGGCGGCCGAGGCCGCATTCGCCACCGCGCGGCGCGCGGCCGACGACCTCACCGCCCGCACCGCCGCGGCCGAGGACGAGCGCGACCGCCTGTTCACGCGGCTGGCCGACCTGCGCAGCACCAGCGTCGAGCTCGAGCGGCAGCGCGAGGCCGACCGCCAGGAGAAGGTCGTCGCCGCGCGCGAGGCCGCCGCGCGGGACCGTGCCGAGGACGCCTCGTCGTCGGGCGGTTCGTCGGGCGCGTCCGACGGGACCGCCGACGGGGCGGACGCCGCCGGGAAGGCCGGACCGGAACCCGAGCGCCCGCGGTCCGGGGGCACGGACGGCGCGCGGGCCGACGCCGGGCGGGCGGCCGAGCCCGACCCGCAGCCGACGCGCACCCGCGAGCCCGCCCCGGACCCGGCGCCGCGGCCCGACCCGAAGCCGGACCCGAGGCCCGAGCCCCCGCCGGTCAGCGGCGTCGGCCAGGGCAGCGCCGCGCAGGGCCGCGAGGCGCTGGCGTGGGCGCGCTCGAAGATCGGCACGGCCTACCAGTGGGGCGGCGACGGCAACCCGGGCTACGACTGCTCCGGCCTGACGTCGGGCGCGTGGAACGCGGCGGGCGTGTGGATCACCCGCACGTCGCGGTCGCAGTACCTCACGGTCGGCAAGGTCTCCTACGACCGGATGCGCCCCGGCGACCTGATCTACTACGCCAACGACACGTCCGACCCGTCGACCATCCGGCACGTGGCGATCTACGCCGGCGGCGGGATGATGGTCGAGGCCCCGCGCCCCGGCATCGACGTCCGCGAGACCCCGGTCCGCTGGGACGAGGTCATGCCGTACGCCGGCCGCCCGTAGGGGTTGTGAGCGGGGGGGGGGGGGGGCCGGGGGGGGGGTGGGGGGGCGACCCCCCCCCCCCCCCGGCCGGGGGGGGGGGGGGCCGGGCGGGCGGGGCGGGGGGCGCCGAGCCCGGGCGCG